>NZ_JBIAHN010000013.1:0-326891 GCF_042870555.1 Streptomyces sp. NPDC006487 | reverse complement strand
GCGGCGGGGCGGGCGGGGCGGCCGCCCGCCACTCACCCCACCTCGGGGGGGTGTGCGGGCGGCCCGGCGCCGGGGGGGGGGGGGGGTGGCCCGGGGGGGGGGGGGGGGGTTTTCCCCCCCACACCCCCCCCCCCCGCCCCCGCTCAACTTCCGTCCGGCAGGCGCCCGACCGGCAGTAGGAGCGTGGTCACGGCGCCCCCGTCGGGGGCGTTGGAGAAGCGGAGTTCGATCTCCAGTACCTCCGCCTGCCCGGCGGCGATGGTCAGGCCGAGCCCGTGGCCCCGTCCGCGCCCCGGATCCCCGGTGCGGAAGCGCCTCGGGCCCTGTTCGATCAGCTCGGCGGGATAGCCGGGCCCGTGGTCGCGTACGGTCACCAGCGGGCCGGTGACGGTCACTTCGACCGGCGGCAGCCCGTGTTTGTGGGCGTTGACCAGCAGGTTGGCCAGGATCCGGTCCAGCCGGCGCCGGTCGGTGAGCACCACCGCGTCCCGCTCGACCCGTACCGTGACCGGCAGCCGGGTGCTCGCCGCAGCCCGCTCCACCGCGCGGCCGAGTTCCACCCTGGCCAGGTCGGCCCGTTCGACGCCCGAGTCCAGCCGGGAGATCTCCAGCAGGTCCTCGGTGAGCAGGTGCAGGGCCCTCAGCCGGTCGTTGATCATCTCCTTGGGCCGCCCCTCGGGCAGCAGCGCGGCCGCGGCCAGGGAGCCCGTGAGCGGGGTGCGCAGCTCGTGCGCGACGTCCGCCGTGAACCGCTTCTCCGCCTCCAGCCGGGCCTGGAGCGAGGCCGCCATGGAGTCGAGGGCCTGTGCCACGTCCCGCACCTCGTCCCGGGAGCGGGGGCGCGACCCTTCCCCTCCGGCCGGGAAGCCGACGCGTGCGTCGAGGTCCCCGGCGCTGATCCGGCGGGCCACGGCGGCCGTGGTGGCGAGCCGCCGGCTGATGCGGTTGGCGAGGAAGAGGCCGGCGAGGGCCACCACCCCGGCGGCGAGGACGGCGGAGACCAGGATGGCGGCGTCGGTCTCCCGGAGCCGGGTGCGGGTGCTCTCGTAGGGGACCCAGACGGCGAGGGGCTTGCCGTCGGCGGGTCCGGCCGCCCACATGACGGGTTTGCCGTCCTGGGTGCCGGTCATGCTGCCCGTCAGTCCGCGGGCGACGAGCTCGCGCAGCGGGGCCGGGAGGCCGGGCGGGTCGAGGGCGCTGTTCCCGTCGCCGTGCGCGGTGCCGTACTCGTACTGGCTCAGGGCGTAGTCCAGCTCCCGGTCCACGTCCTTGCGGACCTCGCCGACGAGCTGGCGGGCGACCACGTTGTGCACGAGGATGCCGAGCACGGCCGCGACGGCGCAGCACACCGCCGTGGTGGTCATGGCGATCTTCCACCGCAGGCTGCTCGTGCGACGCATCGGGATCCCGGCCTCCTCAGCCGGTGCCGGTGCCGGTGCCGGTGCCCGGGAGAGGGCAGGGGGAGGTGTCGCCCTGGTTCGGGCACTCGTCCAGGGTGAGCTGGGAGAGGTTCATGATCCCGGCCTCCGGGTCCCATACGTAGTCGGAGATGGAGACCTTCTTCGGGTTCGAAGTCGGCTCGCGCACTGCCAAGTGCTCGGCGGCCACTTCCACGCCTTCCAGCACCCCGCGCCGGGACAGGATGCGGGCGATGGTTCCGTCGTCCTGGACGGTGTAGACGCGCAGTTCGCTGACCCGGCCGTCGATGTCCAGGGCGGTGATCAGCTCTTCCGTGCCGTTGCCCGTCACATCGGCCAGTACCGCGGGCCGGACGGGGCAGTCGGGTCCGCCGTCCACAGCCTGTGTACAGAGCGCGATGCGCTGGATCGCCCGGGGGTCGACGAGCCGGCCGGTGCCGGCGTCGGCGGTGTTGGCGGCGGTGATGTCGGCCCGTACGACGTCCACGGCGTTCACGCCCCGCATGGACAGCCCGGGGACCTTGGCGAGACCGGGGACGACGGTGGCCGTGCCGGGCTGCTGGCCGGGGGCCGGCGGGTCGGGGCGGATGTCCTTCCACAGGGTGCGGGGGGCGCGGGCCGTGCCCAGGTCGCCGTCGCTCTGGAGGCCCTCGACGTCGGCGCAGCCCGTCGTGGCCGCCAGGGTGGCCGTGGCGGCCGTGAAGAGGATCGCCCGGCTGCGCCGGCGGAGGCTCATGCCCCGATGCTCCCCCGTGGGACCGGGGCGGGCCCGGGGGCAGAGCCATTGGAGGGACGGCGCGACGCCGCCGAGGGGCTCCGCCCCCGGACTCCTGCGCCTCGAGCGCCGGCGGGGCTGGATTCGGGCGAGCCCGGCGGGCGGCGTGGGCCAGGCAAGATCCGAAAGAGACGGCCTAGTCGTGGGTGGGGTGGGCGAGGGCTCTGGCCGCCGCGAGTTCCTGGCGGACCGGGGAGAGGACGGAGGTTTCGTCCACCTCGGGGGGCGGGGTGGGGCGGAGCAGGGTGGGGGAGTCGACCCGGCGGACGCCGTGGGCCAGGGCCCGGAGGTCTGCCGCGATCCCCTCGACCTCGTGGGGGCCCGGGGGCTGCGCACCGTGGTTGACCCGGACCCGGGCGGCCGTCGTCGCGTCGACGATCCGCTCCACGGCGACCACCAGCGGCCACCACGCGGCGGCCCGTTCCCCGGTCGGCGGCGGCTCGGTCAGCGCCCGCTGGAACTCGCTGCGCACGCCGGACAGCTCCCGGTAGATGCGGCGGCGGGCCTGGAGCCGGGCGGTGCGGGCCGCCCGGAGTCCGGCTTCGGTGTCGGGGTCGCCGCCGAAGGCGCGCTCCACGTACCGGGCGGCGTCGTCCACCGCGTCGGCGAGCCGGTCGCCGATCCGGGTGTGCCAGCTCTCCGGCCAGAGCATGTACCCGGCGACCAGGGTGATGGCGCAGCCGATCAGGCTGTCGAGCAGCCGCGGCCGGACCAGGTCGAAGCCCTGGTGGTTGAGCAGGTCGGAGAGGAGCAGGATGACCGGGGTGATCGCCGCGGTCTGGAAGGCGTAGCCCTTGACCGAGAAGACGGGGATGAGGGCCGCCAGGACCACCATGACGGGCACGTCCCACCACCCCCGGGGCACCTCCGAAAGCACGGCGGCCGCGACGACGAGCCCGCCGGCGGTGCCCAGCGCGCGCAGCACGGCCCGGGAGAACACCGAACCGAAGTCGGGCTTGAGGACGAAGGTGACGGTCAGCGCGACCCAGTAGGAGCGCTCGATCTCCACCACCGATACGAGGGACTGCGCCAGCCCGATGCACAGCGCGAGCCGCAGCCCGTACCGCCAGGAGGCCTCGGAGAACATCATGTCGCGGACCACCCTGCGGGCCCGGACCCGCAGTGCGGCGGGCCGGCCGAGGCGGTCGTCCACGTTGTGCATGTCAGGCTCGGCCAGCGGAACGATGGTCGCGGCGTGCCTCAGGGCCGCGTCGATGGCCCGCTCGGACTGGCCGTCCGGCGCGGGCAGGTCGAGTACGGGGGTGTCCGTGCGGCCCTCCTCGACCGCCGTCGCCAGTTTCCGTACGGCCTCCGGGATCGCGGGGGACAGCGGTCTGCGGCGCAGGTGCGCGGCGGGCGCGGCCTCGACGAGCGGGATCAGTACGTTCAGCTGGGCCAGCATCCGCACCAGCGAGGGGCTGTGGCCGTGCACCCGGGCCCGGCGGCCCAGTACCAGGTCGTAGGCGTGGTTCAGGGCCTGGGTGACCTGCTGGCGGCGCGCCTCGTACGCGGGTCCGGGGCCGCCCGCGGCTTCCAGGGAGTCGGCCAGGGCCCGGTAGGCGGCGGCGACGGCTGCTCGCTCCGGTTGCCGGCCGCGCAGCGGCCAGCCCAGCAGGGTCAGCAGGAGGACGAACAGCCCGCCGGCGCTCAGCAGCAGCGGAGCCGTCCACCAGGGACTGGGCATGGGCAGGCCGGCGCCGACGACGGCGTTCAGCAGGAGCAGCAGCCCGGAGACGGAGGCCACCGTGCCGATGGAGGAGATCATCCCGGAGACCAGGGCGATCAGGGTGAGGACGCCGACCGCGACCCAGCCGTGCCCGAAGACCAGGGTGCCCAGCGCCACGCCCACGGCCCCGAAGAACTGGGGCACGGCGATGTTCAGGATCCGCATCCGGTAGGCGTCCGCGGTGTCGCCGATGACCCCGGACAGGGCGCCCATCGAGACGAGAGCGCCGTACTCGGGCTCGTCGACGGCGAAACCGACCGCCAGCGGCAGGGCCAGGGCCACGGCAGCGCGCAGCGCGGCGGCCCAGGGGACCGGTGCGGAACTCGGCCGGAGACCCTTCAGCAGCCAGGCGGGCGGCGCCAGCGGACCGAACCGTCCGGCTGCCGGCCCGGCCCGGTCCGTCCGCCCGGCCCGCCCGGACGGTATGTCTTCGGTGCGTTCGGTGCTCATTCCCGCTTCCGTGCCGCCGCTCGTGAATCGGTTCTTCTGCGCTGTTCTACGGATTGTTCTACGGATTTGCGCGTCAATCCGCCCGTTCCGAGCTTATGGGGTGCGGCGCAGTCGGCCCGTCAGCCAGGCGGCCAGCGCGGCGGCCAGCCCGACGGCCAGCACCACCCAGACGGTGGTCCGAAGGAACGCGGTGAGGGCGTCGTACACGGCTTCGGCGGCGGCCCGGTCGATGTCGGCCGGCAGGTCGTCCAGGGTGAGGCGGCGGCACAGGACCACGGCCGCCCACAGCAGGACGGCTCCGACGGCCAGCCCCAGCCCGGTGGCCAGGACGGCCCGGCGGCGCCGGACGGCGACGGCGATGGCCGTCGCGGCCAGCAGCACGGTGAGCACGGGGAGCCAGACCCCGGCGATCTGCAGCATGCGGAAGCCCTTCCGGAGCGCGCCGAGGTTGTCGTACTCCATGACCTTCACCGAGAGGTGGGTCACGGGGATGCGGTCGGCGAACGGCACCCCGTTCTCGACGAGGTCGTCCTTGACCCGGGCGATCACGGGCGCGAGGTCGATGGTCACGGCGTTGCCGTCACCGGTGGTCAGTGCCTGGAAGAAGGCGCCGTGGGCGGCGCGGTTCGCGGCGTCCCAGGCGGTTCGGTAGGCCGGGGTGGAGACGAAGGAGCGCAGGGCCTCGCCGAGCAGGGCGTCGACCCCGCCCTGGAAGGGGCCGGCGTCGAGCTGCCCGGAGAGGGCCCGGCCGGCCTGGGTGACGACGAGGTTCTGCACGGCGGGATCCGAGGCGAGCGGGGACATGGCCGCGGTGTAGCGGTCGGCGCTGCCCAGTTCGTGATCGGCCCAGTACGCGACGGCGCTCGCGGGCACCAGCAGGGCCACGAGCGCGATGAGTACCGCCGAGAGGAAGGTCCGCACGTCACCAGGGAAAGGGGGCCGGGCGTGCGGCGCGAGCCGGGTTGCTGCGGCCGGGTGGTGGGAGAGGGGAGGGTCTCCCTTGCCCACCTTAATCTGGACATCTAATATCCAGATTATGAAAATGAGCGAGGGCGTCGAATGGGCCCTGCACAGCTGCATCAACCTGGCCTGGAGCGGTGACGGCCGGGCGGTCTCGGCGGCGCGGCTGGCGGCCTGGCACGAACTGCCCGCCGCGTACCTCAACAAGCAGCTGCAGGCCCTGGCCCGGGCGGGCATCGTCACCTCCACGCCCGGCCCGCGGGGCGGCTTCCGCCTCGCGCGCCCGCTCGACTCCGTCTCGCTCATGGACGTGGTCGCCGCCGTCGAAGGGCCGGACGAGGCCTTCCGGTGCGCGGAGATCCGCCGGCAGGGCCCCGGCGCCGGCGAGGAGCCGCCCGCGGCCGACTGCGCCATCGCGCACGCGATGGGCCGGGCCGAACTGGCCTGGCGCCGCGCGCTGGCCGCCCAGACCCTCGACGAGATCCGGCAGGAGGCCGAACGGCAGGCCCCAGGGTCCCCCGAGCAGCTCCGCGCCTGGCTCGCCGCCGCCCGCTGACCCACCCTTCGGACAAAGCCCCAGGAGCTCGGAATGACGCGCAGCATCACCAACCCGGCAGAACTCCACGACCCCACCGGCTACGGCTACAGCCACGTCGTCTCCGCGCCCGGAGAGCAGGTCTTCATAGCGGGCCAGTACGGCTCCGACCCGACCGGCCACGTCGTCTCCGACGCGTTCGACGCCCAGGTCGGGCAGGCCTTCGCCAACCTCCGCACCGCCCTGGAGGCCGTGGGCCTGGGCCTGGGCGACGTCGTCCGCATCGGGACGTACGTCGTCGGGCACGACCAGGAGAAGCTGGAGGTGCTGCTGGAGCACCTGCACGCCGCCTGGGGCACCGAACTGCCCGCGCAGACGCTGATCGGGGTGGCCGCGCTCGCCCTGCCGGACATGCTCTTCGAGATCGACGCGGTGGCGGTCCGGGCGCCTTCGGCGGCCTAGGGCCGGACTGCTCCGGTTGCCGGTCCCGGGTTGCGGGTGTGCCCTGGAGGATGGGAGAGAGGAGCCCGTCATGGCACATGCGGCACCCACCGCCCCCCGGGGGCACCGGCAGCCGGCGTCCGGTACGGCGGCCCACACGAGCAGGTCGGCCCTCGTACGACCGTTGCTCATGGGACTGGTCTACGGCGTCTACGCCGCCTTCATGAAGCGTCAGATGGGGCCCGTCGACGCGGGAAACGTCTTCTACGGGATCCTGTGCGGCGCGATCTTCGCCGCCTGCCTGGTGGCGCTGGCCCGGATCGGCCCGCGGCTGGCGCAGGAGCCGCACGCCGCGGCGTACGGGATCTTCGCGGGCATCTCCTTCGGCTACCTGTACAGCCTGGCCGGCGAGTCCATCCTGAAGAGCTCGGGCCTGGGTCTGCTCGTCGGTGCGGGGGTCGGCGTGGCCGCCTTCTACCGCTACCACACGCGCAACGCCTCGTAGGAGTAGGAGCCGTCCGAGCCCGACGGAGCCCCGGCCACCCGCCGTGCGCGGGGGGTCGGGGCTCCGGCGTACGTCATGGGGGACAACTCGGCTGGACCGGTACTTTCGGCGGTGCAAATACGGACAAAAGACCGAGGTGGGTGGGCGGGTGGTGGCCGAGACTGAATGAGGCGCCGGTTCCCGTGCCCCGTGGTCGAACCTCACGTGACCACTCTCCGTTGCCGAGGGCGCGGGAACCGGTGCCTCCTCATGTCGGGACGCCCCTGCGCGACGCCCTACGCGGCCGTGTCGTCTCCGGCCGGGGCCTCGGCGGCGGTCTGGGCGGTCTTGGCGGACTCGGGTTCCTGCTGGCGTGCGGGCGGGGCCGGCGGGGAGAAGCGGGCGGCCTCGGCGCGGAGCATGGCGTTCAGGGCGAGGTACGGGTCGAAGGGCATGGCGGAACCTCACGGTGTTCGGGGGTGTGGGGGGACGCGCGCCAGGGGTGCTCGGGTGCCCGGTGTGCCCGGTGTGCCCGGTGTGCCCGGTGGGCCGGCCTTGTAGGCCGTGCCGGGCGCGCGGTGCTGCTGCTCGGCCTCTCGGCCCCGTCAGCAGCGCAGGACCACACTCCGTACCGCCCGCAGGGATGCCGCGGATGCGATCGCCCCCGTCGGGTCCGGGACCGGCTCCTTGGGGCCGGACCGGGCAGGTTTCACGTGAAACACCGGCCGCTGTAGTCCCCGTACGCCGGGGACGCCGCGCGCGGGCACCCGTACCGCCACACGTACTTCGGGATCGCCGGCCGGATCGGCCGGTGCCTCGGTGGGTTCGGAGGGGGCGGTGGGCGCGGGCCGGGGGCCTTCGGCCGTCGCGGTGGACGGACCGGCGCCGCCGATGCCGAACAGGCACAGCAGCACGACGCAGAGCACCGTCAGGGCCGTCATCAGGGCCCTGTCCGGTGCCGTCGGCGCACGTCGCGTCCCGCTCATGCGGAGGGTGTGCCCCGACACGCGGGCGGACTCTCCGCCGGGACCGCAGCGTCCCTCGACCGGGGGACGAAGACACCCCCCACGGACCGTCAGGTGGCCGCAGGGGGTGTCCGCCTTCAGGGGCCGCCGCCGGTCAGCGCGGGGTGCGGCGGTGGCCGGTGAGGCGGGCCAAGACGGCTGTTTCACCGCTGACCAGCCGGAGTTGGGCCCGGCCGGACGGTCCGCCCCGCCCGGAGATCCCGGGAGAGACCCTGGTCACGGTGAACACGGCCGTACGCCGGTCGGCGCGCGTGACCTCGATCGTCTGCCCGCGCCGGAGTTCGCCGAGCCGGGGGAGGTCTCCGGAGACCACGGCGGTGCCGGCCGCGCCCGGGGCCGGGCCCGCGGAGTCCCACACGGCGTCGTCCGGGGCGGGGGGCTTGGCGTCGGCGGCCCCGGGTTCGAGGTCCGCCGCGTACGGCCCGCCGGGCCCGGCGTCCCTCGCGCCCGGCGGGGTACCGCCCGTCAGCGGTACGTCCGTCAGCGGTACGTCCGTTCCGAGGGCCGGGATGAGCAGCCGCAGCGGCGGCGAGGCCGGAAGGGCCGTGACCCCCGACCGTCCGGGCCGCCGGGAGCCCTTGCCGGTGGTGTGTCCGCCCGAATGCTCCAGCTGCCGGGCCAGCCGGCGCGGGCCGGACAGCCCCAGGACCCGTGAGGGCAGGGCGTCGCCCGCGGTCGGGGCGGTAGGCCGGCCGCCTTCGGTGGTGCGCAACACCCCGAGTCCGGTGCACAGCAGAGTCACCGTCAGTACGCCGACCACCCACTTGGCGCGGGGCATGGGAATCCCTCCTGGTCCGGCTCGGGCGGCCGGTCCCGAGAGCAGTGGACCCCTCCCCACCCCCCGGCGGGGCGCGTAACACGGACAACTGACGGCAAGTCATCGCCGTACGGACCTCCCTCGGGCACGTCTTCGCAGATGGCGGGCGGTGGGCCGGGGCCGGACCGGGTGTGGGGGGTGTGCGCCCGAACGGGTGAGAACGTCAAGGGCGGACCTTGGGCGTGTCGGATCGGCGGCACGTTCTGCCACATGCGAAAACCTGTCAAGCGGACCGATGTGCCGGGCCGTCGGCCTGAGTTGCGAGGGCGGCACGGGCCGCTTGTCCTTGGATCATGAATGATCCATACGCATATGCCCTGGCCATGGGTTCCCCTCACCTTCCGGACTTTCCCACCCGGTCCGCTTCGGACTGCCCCGCCGAAGCCCCGGCCGCTGCCACTGCCCCTACCGCGGTCCCTGCGTCGTCTCCTGCCCCCTTCGGAGGTGTCGGGCCGGTGCCCGGGAAGCGTTCCGAGGCGGCCTCCCGCAGGGCGTCCGCCAGGCCGTCCACCACGCGCCGCTCCCGCCAGGGGCGCTCCACCGCGCTCACACCCGCTCCGCTGTCCGGACGGGCTGCCGGACGGGCTGCCGGGCGGGCTGCCGGGCGGGAGACAGGACGGGCGCCGCAGCCCGGGTGAGGTACCCGGTGCCGAGCGGCGGGCCGTCCAGTTCGGTCGTGGCGGCCGCGGGCTGGAGCCCCGACAGGCGCCGCAGCAGGCCCGGGGCCAGTTCGGGGCCGACCGCCCGGCTCAGCGCCGAGGCTTCGGTGGGGTGTGCGTGCACCCAGCCGATGTGGCGCAGCCCCGACCAGCCCGGTTCCTCGGCGGCCTCCGCCAGGGCGCGGGCGGCGGGGGCCAGCGGCAGCAGGCTGACCGTGGCCGGAGCAGCCGGCTCCGGAGCCCCCGCCGGATCCGGCCGGACGGACTCGGCGACCGCGAGCCGGGTGAAGGCGGGCCGGGGCAGCTCCCCGTGGTCGGCGAGGTCGCTGACGGTCGGGGCCAGGCAGTGCACCCCGGCGGGGAACCCGTCCCGTACGGCCGCGGCGGAGACCGTACGCCCGGCCGGACCGGCGTCTCCGACGGTGACCAGATGGAATGCCGTACGCCTCCCCCCTCCGGAGGCGAGGGGCAGCAGCGCGGCCGCGGTGGCGGCGGGCTGCTCCACGCACCAGACGGCGTCGAAGGGTTCCGTCGGGGCGGAGGGCACCGGAGACGCGGGTGTGGAGCCGGCCAGGACGTCGGCGCCCCGGCGTGCGTCGAGCCGGGCCGCGAGGAGGTCCACGTACTCGGGATACAGCCCGATCAGCGCGAGCTGACGGGCCAGCAGGAGCCTGCTCTGCCGTACGTCGGTGGCGGTGAGCAGGGTCAGGTGGTGGCCGCGGCCGAGGAGTTCGGCGGCGAGCCGGATGCCGGTGGGGCTGGCGGCCCCGGCGAGGGCGATGTGCACGGCGGACTCGTTTCGAAGGAGGTGGGCGCGTGCGTCTACGTGGTGGCGGTGCTTCCGGGGGCTCCGGGCCCGACGGCCTGGACGGCCCGGGCGGTCTCGGTGGCCCCGGCGGTCTCGGCGGCGGCCGGGACGGGCGGCAGCGGTGCGGTGACGGTGACCTCGCCCGGGATCGCGACCCGTGCGAGGAAGGCGCCGCGCTCGGGACCGGCGCCGATGACGGAGAAGCAGACGGTGTCGCCCGCGCCGACCAGGCCGTTGATCACATCGGTGTAGAAGAGCACCGGTGTGGCGGAGGTGACGAGGTTGCCGAGTTCGCGGGCGTGCGCGGGGGCCTTGCGGGTGTCCAGGCCGGCGAGCCGGTGGTAGTCCTCGACCAGGGCCGGGCCGGCCTGGTGCGTGTAGATCCGCCGGACCTCGTCCACGAAGCCGGGACGGTGGGCGTCCATGGTCTCCTGGTTCAGCATCATGCCGCGCGAATAATAGCGGGCCAGTTCCGGTCCGTTGAGTCCGAATGCGGAGAGCTCGACGGATCCGGGAAAGCCCGGCGGGTGGGCGGCCCCGCCGCCGGGGTAGTGGATGAGCGGATCGCTGAATCCGGGCTCGCCCCCGAAATCGAGGGAATCGCGCGAATAGAAACCGAGCCCGCCCTCGAAGCTTTCGTCCCGCTCGAATACGAGCGCGGTCGCGGCATCGGAGAACAGCGCGCCGGAACACCACAGGGTGTGCGCGAAGGGATGCTCTCCGTCCGCCCCGCTGTACTGGGAAATGATGCCGTTCTCGTCGATTCCGATGGGACTCGCGGCGTTGTACGAGATCACCAGCGCGCGGCGGGCCCCCGACCGGGCCAGGTGCGCGGCGACGCGGGAGAGCCCGCCGCAGCCGGCGCCGAGCTGGAAGGGGGGCACGCTGTCCGGGATGCGCAGGCGGCGCAGCAGGTTGAAGGCGTCCTGGTCGAGCATGATCTCGTACGGGGTGCACGTGGCGACGAAGACGGCGTCGATGTCCGCCGGCTCGGCGAGGGCGGAGCGCAGGGCAGCGCGCGCGACGTCGACGACGGTGTCCAGCGAGGCGAAACGCTCACGGTCCCAGCTCTTGGAGGTGACCCCGAGTATGCGCTCGATGTCCGCGCCGCTGATTTCCTTCCCGGCCCGCTTCCGGTGCGGGATGTGCGCGAGCCGGGCCCATTCCTCGACGGAGATGACCTCGCCGATCTGGGCGCCGGCACCGGAAATCCGATAGGGGAACGGGTACGCGTACGCGGCGGGTGCGGGGGGATTGGCCGTTTCCGAGGCAGACATGCTTCTCCGGTCCGTGGAATCCGATGGGAACGGCTCCAGCCAACACCAGGGAGCGGACGGGGAGAAGGGAATGCGGGGGGTGCAGGGGTGAAAGCGTTGAATACGGATTTTCGTCGGGGGTGGTCCTCGTGAACGGGCCGCGGGTGGCCAATGCCCGGCTGGGGGACCTGCTGGCGGAGGCCGGGTGGAGCGGGGCGGAGCTGGCGCGGGCCGTCAACGCGCTCGGGACCCTGCACGGGCTGGCCCTGCGCTACGACCGGACGGCCGTCGCGCACTGGCTGTCGGGCACCCGGCCGCGCCGGCTCGTGCCCGAGCTGATAGCGGCGGCGCTGACGGAGCGGTGCGGGCGGCTGGTCACGGTGACCGAGGCCGGCCTCGGCACGGGCTCGGCGGGACCCGGCGTACGGCCGGGCCCGGGGGCGGGGGCGGCGGCCGAAGACGGGGGTGGGGGGCTGCTCCGGCTCGCGCTGCAGGCCAGGGCGGACGTGGACCCGCACGGCAGGCCGCCACTGCTGCGCAGCCCGTACCAGCCGGTGCCGGTACCGACCCCGGTGTGGGACCGGGAGCCGGCGCAGGGCGGCGGCGAGGCCGCCGCGGGCACGCCTCCGCGCACGCGAACGCCCCTGCGTACGCACACGGGCGCGGACACCCGCACGGTCGCGGACACCGCCGCGGGCACCGACACCCGCACGGGCATCGCGGAGCTCGCCGCGCGGCGGCATCTAGCGGCCCACGCCGAGCAGTTGAGGGCCCTCGCGGGGAGCTTCTCGGGTCTCTACCTCGCCCATGGCGGCGTCCACACCCGTGCTGCCCTGGCCGCCTGGCTGGCCCAGGACGCAGGAGCCTTCGCGGCCCGCCACACGGACGGTCCGGGCCCCGCCGTACGCGGACGGGGAGCACCGGGCCGCGGCCGCGGGGCGCCTGGCGTGTGGCGGGGGTACGCCCAACTCGCGCACCTACTCGCGGAGATGACGGCCGACTCCGGGTACCACGGGCTCGCGCAGGAGTACCACGGCATCGCCCTCGGACTGGCCCGGCAGGCCGGCGACCGGCGGATGTACGCGATCACCCTGCGCGCGATGAGCGCGCACGCCGGCCGGCTCGGGCAGCCCGCGCACGCGGTACGGCTGGCCCGGACGGCGGTGGAGACCGCGCCCGCCGACGGGGAGCCCGGCACGCTGGCGTTCCTCCTGGTCCAGCGCGCGGCCGCGCACGCCCATGCCGGTCAACGGGCCGCCGCCGCCGCGGATCTGGCCGCGGCCGACCGCTTGCACGTGAGGCACGCGGCGAAGCCGCCCGACGGGCCCTTCGACTCGTACGCCCGGGCCGATCTCGACTTCGCGCGGGCCCGGACCCACCTCGCGCTCGGCGAGTTCCCGGCCGCGGCCGACGCCCTGGAGCGGTCCCTGCGCGGCCGCGCGGCCGACCAGCACCGGGCCACCGCGCTCACGCACGCCGCGCTCGCCGAAACCCTGCTGCGCCTCGGATACCTCACCCGGGCCTGCGAGCACTGGCGGGCGTTCCTCACGGCGGCCCCGGCGGTGCAGTCGCGTGCCGTACGCGAGGCACTCGCCCGGCTGCTGCGCGATTTGACCCCGTACCGGCGGGCGCGGGAGGCGGTCCCGACCGTGGCGATGGCCCGGGCGCTGGCGGAACGGCTGCCGTGAACGCGCCGGGATGGTCGGCGGCAGCAGCCCGCTCGGTGCGTGCCGGCGGCTGCCCGCTCAGTGCGTGGCAACGGCCGCCCGGCGGTAGCGGAGTTCGGGAACCGGGGAGCCGTCCGCGTACTCGACGAGTTCACCGCCGTCGGGGTGGAAGCCGGCGACCTCGTAGAACCGGCGCGCCCGGGCGTTGCCTTCGACCACCCAGAGCCGTAGCGCGGGGTAGGGCGCCCGGCGCAGCACCTCGGTCAGCAGGGCGCGGCCGACGCCGGTGCCGATGACGTCGGGCCGCGCGTACAGGGCGTACAGCTCGCCCTCGTCCGGGGCCGTTCCCTCGGGATCCGTGCTCGTGGCGGGTCCGAAGGCGGCCCATCCGACGACTGCCCCGTCGGGGCCCTCGGCCACGAGGTTGGTCACGGCGCTGGCCGGATCGGCGAAGGCCGCGCGCCGCTGCTCGGCCTGCGCGGCGACGCTCATCCCGTCCAGGTAGGACTGCGGCATCAGCCCGACGTAGGCGTAGCGCCATGCGCTGGTGCGCACGGCGGCTACGGCGTCTATGTCGGGCTCGGTCATCTCGCGTATGCGAAGGCGGGGCTCACCCGCGGCTGTGTCGTCCATGCCGGGAGTGTGCCAGCGCGGTCACGAGCCCGGCACCGGGATTTCAGGGCCGGCCGGGGCCGTCCAGCCACGGCCTGCGCCCCGGCCCGGTCGGGTGGGTGCCGGTGACGCCCATGACCGCCGAGTAGAGGCTGGTCTCGGCGGTGATGAAGAGCCGGTTGCGCTTGGCCCCGCCCCAGGCGATGTTGGACACCGTCTCGGGGACGCGGAGCCGCCCGATCAGTGTGCCGTCGGGGTCGTAGCAGTGCACGCCGTCGCTCATGGCGGCCGCCCAGAGCCGGCCGCCGTCGTCGAAGCGGAGGTTGTCGAAGCGGGCCCCCGGTCGGGCCGCCGCATCGGCGAACACCTTGCCGTCGCCGAGGGTGCCGTCCTCGCGCACGTCGAAGACCCGGATGAGGCCGCCACGGGTGTCGGAGACGAGGAGCTGCCGCTCGTCGGGGGAGAAGACGAGACCGTTCGGGGCCTCGAAACAGTCGGCGACCAGGCGGACTTCACCGGTGCCGGGATCGATGCGGTAGACGTTGTTGGAGCCGATCTCGCTCTCGGCGACGTAGCCCTCGTAGTCGCTGGTGATGCCGAAGTCGGGGTCGGAGAACCAGATCGAGCCGTCGGACCGGACCGCGGCGTCGTTCGGGCTGTTCAGGCGCTTGCCCTGCCAGCGGTCGGCCAGCACCGTGATCGTGCCGTCGTGCTCGGTCCGCGTCACCCGGCGGTTGCCCTGCTCGCAGGTGATCAGCCGGCCCTGCCGGTCGAGGGTGTTGCCGTTGGTGTGCCCGGCGCTCCGCCGGAAGACGGCGACGGCCCCGGTCTCCTCGTCCCACCGCAGCATCCGGTCGTTGGGGATGTCGCTCCAGACCACCTGCCGCCACGCGGGGACGTAGACGGGCCCCTCGGCCCAGCGGCAGCCGGTGTGGAGGACTTCCAGCGCGTCGTCCCCGTTCATGCACCGTCCGGTCCTGAACCGGTCGTCGAAATTTTCGTACATGAGATTCCCCCTCATCCCGAACGTTCCGAATCTCGTTCGGCCCAAAAGCAACACTGCAAGATCTAGTATGGCCAACACAAGATCATTCCGAAGAGAGAGGCGTGGATCACAGTGGCCGCAGCCCCGTCGGGTCGAGGTGGGACCGGCCAAAAGGACGAGGCGGGACGAGCTGCCCGGCAGCGACCCTTGAAAGAGGACCGAACCCCGGACCGGATCCCCGGACCGACCCCCCCGGACCGGACCCACCACGGACCCACCACGGAGACCGCCGCGCAGCCGGCCACGCACCCAGCGAAGGAGCCCCCATGTCGATCGCCGCCCCCTCCCTGAAGTCCCTCGCCCGGCGGGTCTGGCAGGGCCTGAACCGCCCCGAGGTCGCGGTCCTCTCGGCGTCGGAGAACCTCCTGGTGCACACCCCCGGGCCGGACGCGGTCTGGCCCCGCGGCAGCAGGCAGGCCGTGGCCTGGTACCTGGTGGGCCCCGCGGGCGACGTGGTGGACATCGAGCTCGTCACGATGGACGGCACGCAGTCCCGGACGAAGGCCGTCCTCGCGACCGGCATCGCGACCCACCGCACCGGCGTCACGGTCACGGTCCCCGCCCTGGCCCCGGGCCGCTACCTCGTCCTGGTCACGTCCGCCGCGGGCGCGCTCGACTCCTACAGCCAGCCGGTCACCCTCACCGCCTGACCCGGCCTGACCCGACCTGACCCGTACCTGACCCGGCCTGACCCGTGCCTGAACCGGCCGGGTCAGGCACGGTACGTTCCCGCCCTCACCGCTTCAGGTCACGCAGGGCCGTGTTCAGTTCCAGGACGTTGACGCGCGGTTCGCCCATGAAGCCGAGGGTGCGGCCCTCGGTGTGGGCCTTCACCAGCTTCGCGACCTCCGCCACCGGGAGCCCGTTGCGCTGTGCGACGCGGGCCGTCTGGAGTTCCGCGTAGGCCGGGGAGATGTCCGGGTCCAGGCCGGAGCCCGAGGAGGTCACGGCGTCCGCGGGGATCTGGGCGGGCCGCGGGGCGTAGCCCGGGACGGTGTTGTCGAGCAGCACCTTGGCCTTGGCCTCCTGCACCGACTTCAGCAGGTCAGGGCTGTCCGCCGCCTTGTTGGTGGCGCCGGAGACCAGCAGTTCGTACTGGGTGTTGACGGTGTTCTTGCCGAGTCCCGCCGCCGGACGGCCCTGGAACCAGCGCAGGTCGTCCCCGTACGACTGGCCGATCAGGGAGGAGCCGACGACCTTGCCGCTCGCGTCCTGGACCTCGGAGCCGTTGGCCTTGTGGCCGAAGGCGGCCTGGGCGATGCCGGTGACGGCGAGCGGGTAGAGGACGCCGCACAGCACGGTGAGGACGAGGAGGGCGCGCAGCCCGGCGCCGAGGAGGCGGGCGGTGTTGCCTACGGAGTTGTTCATGGGGATCAGCAGGTTCCTAATGTGACGCGGCCCGAATTCAGCGCGGCTGGTTCAGCGCAGGCCGGGGATGAGGGAGACGACCATGTCGATGAGCTTGATGCCGATGAACGGGGCGACCAGGCCGCCGAGTCCGTAGAGCGTGAGGTTTCGGCGGAGCATCTTGTCGGCGCTGGTGGGCCGGTACTGGACGCCCTTCAGGGCGAGCGGGACCAGGGCGATGATCACCAGCGCGTTGAAGATGACGGCGGAGAGGATCGCGGAGTCGGGGGAGTGCAGGCCCATGATGTTGAGCTTGTCCAGCCCCGGGTAGACCGCGGCGAACATGGCCGGGATGATCGCGAAGTACTTCGCGACGTCGTTGGCGATGGAGAAGGTGGTCAGCGCGCCGCGGGTGATCAGCAGCTGCTTGCCGATCTCCACGATCTCGATGAGCTTGGTGGGGTTGGAGTCCAGGTCCACCATGTTCCCGGCCTCCTTGGCGGCCGAAGTGCCCGTGTTCATCGCGACGCCGACGTCCGCCTGAGCCAGAGCCGGGGCGTCGTTCGTACCGTCGCCCGTCATGGCGACGAGCTTTCCGCCTGCCTGCTCGCGCTTGATGAGGGCCATCTTGTCCTCGGGGGTGGCCTCGGCGAGGAAGTCGTCGACACCCGCCTCCTCGGCGATGGCCTTGGCGGTCAGCGGGTTGTCGCCGGTGATCATGATGGTCTTGATGCCCATGCGCCGCAGCTCGTCGAAGCGTTCGCGCATGCCTTCCTTGACCACGTCCTTGAGGTGGATGACGCCGAGGACCCGGGCGCCCTTCTCGTCCTCCAGCGCGACGAGCAGCGGGGTGCCGCCGGCGCCGGAGATCTCGTCGACCTTGGCCCGCGCGTCAGGGGCGACCGTACCGCCCTGTTCGCCGACCCAGGCGATGATCGAACCGGCCGCCCCCTTCCGGACCTTGCGGCCGTCCACGTCCACGCCCGACATGCGGGTCTGCGCGGTGAAGGGGATCCATTCGGCGCCGACCAGTTCGCCCTGGTGGCGTTCGCGCAGGCCGTACTTCTCCTTCGCGAGGACCACGATGGAACGGCCCTCGGGGGTCTCGTCCGCGAGCGACGACAGCTGGGCGGCATCGGCCAGCTCGGCGGCGACGGCGCCGGTGACGGGGACGAACTCGGAGGCCTGTCGGTTGCCGAGGGTGATGGTGCCGGTCTTGTCGAGGAGCAGGGTCGAGACGTCGCCGGCCGCTTCCACCGCACGCCCCGACATGGCCAGGACGTTGCGCTGGACCAGGCGGTCCATGCCCGCGATGCCGATGGCGGAGAGCAGGGCGCCGATGGTGGTCGGGATGAGGCAGACCAGCAGCGCGGTCAGCACGATCATCGACTGCTTGGCGTGCGCGTACATCGCGAACGGCTGGAGGGTGACGACGGCGAGCAGGAAGACGATGGTGAGCGAGGCGAGCAGGATGTTGAGCGCGATCTCGTTGGGCGTCTTCTGCCGGGAGGCGCCCTCGACCAGGTTGATCATGCGGTCGATGAAGGTCTCGCCCGGCTTCGTCGTGATCTTGATGACGATCCGGTCCGACAGCACCTTCGTGCCACCGGTGACCGCGCTGCGGTCGCCGCCCGACTCGCGGATGACCGGGGCCGATTCGCCGGTGATGGCGGACTCGTCGACCGAGGCCACGCCTTCGACCACGTCACCGTCGCCGGGGATGACGTCTCCGGCCTCGCAGACCACGAGGTCGCCGATCCGCAGGTCCGTGCCCGGGACCTGTTCCTCGACGGCGCCGTTCAGGCGGCGGGCCACGGTGTCGGTCTTGGCCTTGCGCAGGGTGTCGGCCTGGGCCTTCCCGCGGCCCTCCGCCACCGCTTCGGCGAGGTTGGCGAAGATGGTGGTCAGCCACAGCCAGACGGTGATCGCCCAGCCGAAGAGGTTGCCCGGGTCGGAGATCGCCAGCGCGGTGGTCAGTACGGAACCGATCAGCACCACGAACATGACCGGGGACTTGACCATCACCCGGGGGTCGAGCTTGCGCACCGCGTCCGGGAAGGACTTCAGCAGCTGCTTCGGGTCGAAGATGCCGCCGCCGATCTTGGCCTTTTCGGGCTTGTGACCGCTGGGCAGGTCCCCGTGCGGGGCTCGGGTGGGGGTGGCGGTGCTCATGAGGCGAGCCCTTCGGCGAGCGGGCCCAGCGCCAGGGCCGGGAAGTAGGTGAGGCCCGTGACGATGATGATCGTGCCGACGAGCAGGAAGGTGAACAGCGGCTTCTCGGTGCGCAGGGTGCCCGCCGTCGCCGGGACCGGCTGCTGTTCGGCGAGCGAGCCGGCCAGGGCCAGGACGAACACCATCGGCAGGAAGCGGCCGAGGAGCATCGCCAGTCCGGTGGTGGTGTTGAACCACTGGGTGTTGGCGTTCAGGCCCGCGAAGGCCGAGCCGTTGTTGTTGCCGGCCGAGGTGTAGGCGTAGAGGACTTCGGAGAAGCCGTGCGCGCCGCCGTTGGACATGGAGTGCCCGGGGGTGGGCAGGGCCATCGCCAGGGCCGTGAAGCCGAGCACCACGGCCGGGGTGATGAGGATGTAGCAGGCCGCGAACTTGATCTGGCGGGTGCCGATCTTCTTGCCCAGGTACTCGGGGGTGCGGCCGACCATCAGGCCGGCGATGAACACCGCGATGATCGCCATGATCAGCATGCCGTAGAGGCCGGAGCCGACGCCGCCGGGCGCGATCTCGCCGAGCTGCATGCCCAGCAGCTGGATCCCGCCGCCGAGGCCGGTGTAAGAGGAGTGGAAGGAGTTGACCGCGCCGGTCGAGGTCAGCGTCGTGGCGACCGAGAAGATCGCGGACGCGCCGATCCCGAAGCGGGCCTCCTTGCCCTCCATCGCACCGCCCGCGGCCTGGAGGGCCGGGCCGTGGTGGCCGAATTCCGTCCACATCATCAGGGCGGTGAAGCCGAGCCAGATGGTGACCATCGTGGCGAGGATCGCGTAGCCCTGGCGGACCGAGCCGATCATCCGGCCGAAGGTGCGGGTCAGTGCGAAGGGGACGAGGAGGATCAGGAAGATCTCGAAGAGGTTCGAGAAGGGGGTCGGGTTCTCGAAGGGGTGGGCGGAGTTGGCGTTGAAATAGCCGCCGCCGTTGGTGCCCAGTTCCTTGATGGCCTCCTGAGAGGCGACCGCCCCGCCGTTCCACTGCTGCCCGGCTCCCAAGCCGTGCCCGTTGACGAACTGCCCGACCTCGTGGATGCCGGAGAAGTTCTGGATGACTCCGCAGGCCACCAGCACGACGGCGGCGATCACCGCGAGCGGGAGCAGGATGCGGACGGTGCCGCGCACCAGGTCGGACCAGAAGTTGCCGAGTTCGCCGGTGCGGGAGCGTGCGAAGCCCCGTACCAGGGCCACCGCCACGGCCATGCCGACGGCGGCGGAGAGGAAGTTCTGTACCGCGAGGCCGCCGGTCTGCACGAGCGGACCCATGGCCTGCTCACCGGCGTACGACTGCCAGTTCGTGTTCGACACGAAGGAGGCGGCCGTATTGAAGGCCTGGTCCGGCTTGATGGAGACGAAGCCGAGGGAGCCGGGCAGGTGGCCCTGCAGGCGCTGGAGCAGGTAGAGGAAGAGGACGCTCACCGCCGAGAAGGCGAGGACCGAGCGCAGGTACGCCGGCCAGCGCATCTCGGCGTTCGGGTTGGCTCCGACCGCCTTGTAGATCCACTTCTCGGGGGCGTAGTGCTTCTTCGAGGAGTAGACGCGGGCCATGTGGTCGCCCAGGGGGCGATAGGCGAGGGCGAGGGCCAGCACGAGCGCGAGCAGCTGGAGCACCCCGGCGAGGACGGGACTCATCGACGCTAGAACCTCTCCGGGAAGACGAGGGCGACGACGAGGTAACCCAACAGGGAGACGGCGACCAGCAGGCCGACGACGTTTTCGGCGTTCACAGCTTGGCCACCCCCTTGGCGACGAGTACCACCAGCGCGAAGACCGCGATCGTGGTGACGACGAAGGCCAGATCGGCCATCGTGAGCTCCTGGAGGGTTCGTGGGCGGGCGTTTTCAGGACATCTCTTCGGACACCTCTGAGTGGAACGCCTTTTCGGCCCCTCACAGGCTTCCTTGACGGGGCCCATACGCCCGTGGGTGCGGCCTTGACGGGTCCCTAACGCGGAGGGGTGTGGCGTGGGCTCAGGCTAAGCGCGTGTACACCGATATGCCCGCTATGTGGCTATTGGTGCACCATGGGCGGAAGATCGAATTCCGTATCCTGGAAATATAGTTCCGCCATGCGGTATCTGCGTTATGCTCCGGCCGTCCGCACGCCGAAACCGCAACCCCTGCCAGGAGGAACGCCATGTCCGAGGACCGCGCCGAAAGCCGTGTCGCCCTGATCACCGGCTCCTCTTCCGGAATCGGCGCCGGCATCGCCCGCAGGCTGGCCGCGGCCAGCATCCGCGTGGTCCTGAACTCGGCGCGCAGCGAGGACGCGGGCAAGGCGCTCGCCGCGGAACTGCCCGAGGCGGTCTACGTACGGGGCGACGTCGCGGACGCCGACGACGCGCGGCGGATCGTCCGGACGGCGATCGACGCGTACGGACGGCTCGACATCCTGGTCAACAACGCGGGCGTCACCCGCTTCATCCCCCTGGGCGACCTGGACGCCGCCGACGCCGACGCCTGGCGGGAGATCTTCGAGGTCAATGTCGTCGGGACCTGGCAGATGATCACCGCCGCCACCCCCCACCTGCGGGCGTCCGGGGCGAGGGGCTCCGGCGCGGGCTCGATCGTCAACATCTCCTCGGTGTCCGCGACCCGGGCACTGGGAAGCTCCGTCCCGTACGCCGTCAGCAAGGCCGCGGTCAACCACATGACCCGGCTGCTGGCCTCCCAGCTCGGACCCGCCGTCCGGGTGAACGCGATCGCGCCCGGCCTGATCGACACCCCCTGGTACGAGGGCGAGGACCAGGTCTGGGAGAGCTCGCGGGAGTGGATCACGGAGAACACCCCGCTGCGCCGCGTGGGCACCCCCGAGGACGTGGCCGAGGCCGTGCTCTACCTGGTCGACGCCGCTTACACGACCGGCGACGTGCTCACCGTCGACGGCGGCCGGCACGTGGTCTGAGGCGCCCCGCTCTCTTCCGGGCCATCCCCACCGGATTCCACATCGTGGACAACTACCCTCGGAATATGAACGCAGAAGCCGACGCACGCGACGCCGCCGCACTGGCCACCTCCGCAAAGGCCACGGTGAAGGACAACGACCGCAAGCACGTCTTCCACTCCTGGTCGGCCCAGGAGCTCATCGACCCGCTCGCCGTCGCGGGCGCCGAAGGCTCCTACTTCTGGGACCACGACGGCAACCGCTTCCTCGACTTCTCCAGCGCCCTCGTCTACACGAACATCGGCTACCAGCACCCGAAGGTGGCCGCGGCCATCGCCGAGCAGGCCGGCAAGCTCTGCACCGTCGCGCCCGGCTTCGCCGTCGACGTGCGCTCCGAGGCCGCCCGGCTGATCGCCGAGCGCACCCCGGGCGACCTCGACAAGATCTTCTTCACCAACGCGGGCGCCGAGGCCGTGGAGAACGCCGTCCGCATGGCCCGGGTGCACACCGGCCGCGCCAAGGTGCTCTCCGCCTACCGCTCGTACCACGGCGCCACCTCCACCGCGATCAACCTCACCGGGGACGCGCGCCGCTTCGGCAACGACACCGCCACCGCCGGCGTCGTGCACTTCTGGGGCCCCTTCGCCTACCGCTCGCCCTTCTACGCGGCCACCCCCGCCGAGGAGTGCGAGCGCGCGCTGCGCCACCTGGAAGACACCATCGTCTTCGAGGGCCCGCAGTCCATCGCCGCGATCATCCTGGAGACCGTCGGCGGCGCCCCCGGCGTACTCGTGCACCCCGACGGCTACCTGGCCGGGGTCCGCGCGCTCTGCGACCGCTTCGGCATCGTCTTCATCCTCGACGAGATCATGGTCGGCTTCGGCCGCACCGGTAAGTGGTTCGCCTCCGAGCACTGGGACGTCACCCCCGACCTCATCTGCTTCGCCAAGGGCGTGACCAGCGGATACGTCCCCCTCGGCGGGGTCGCCATCTCGGCCGCCATCGCGGAGACCTTCGCCCGCCGGCCCTACCCGGGCGGCCTGACGTACTCCGGGCACGTGCTGGCATGCGCCGCCGCCGTCGCGACGATCAACGTCATGGAGGAGGAGGGCACCGTCGAGCAGTCCGCCCGTACCGGCGCGGAGCTGCTCGGGCCGGGCCTCGCCGCCATCGCCGAACGCCACCCGTCCGTCGGGGAGGTCCGCGGGCTCGGCACGTTCTGGGCCCTGGAGCTCGTACGGAACAAGGAGACGCGCGAGCCGCTGGTCCCGTACAACGCCGCCGGCGCCGACAACGCGCCGATGGCCGAGTTCGGGGCGGCCCTGAAGAAGGCCGGGCTGTGGCCGCTGCTCGCCGGAAACCGCATCCACGTCGCGCCGCCCTGCAACGTGTCGGCCGAGGACGTGGAGAAGGGGCTGCGGATCATCGACGAGGCTCTGACGGTGGCCGACGCGCACACCATCTGACCTGCGCAGATCGTACGGTTGCCCAAGCCGTGGGTGCCTGTTCTCGGAGGATCCGCTCTCTTACGAACGGCATGCGGACGTGCTGGAATCAACAGGCACCTACGGACCGGGATGCACGTCAGTCCCGGGGCGGTCCACGCGAGGAATCGGCGTGACCGAACGGCGGGGGGCGGGCTGCGCGTCCGCCGGACGCCGGGCGTACGGGATCCAGACCACCGGACTCCGTGTTCCCGAGTACCCGAAGGAAGACAGCGCATGAGCAAGCACATCCTCGCCCAGAACCAGTACGGCAAGGCCGAGAACCGCATCGTCAAGGTCACCCGCAAGGGCAGCGACGGTTCCTGGCACGAGATCCGCGACCTCAACGTCTCCGTCGCGCTGCGCGGCGAGTTCCGCGACGTCCACCTCACCGGTGACAACGCCAACTGCCTGCCGACCGACACCACCAAGAACACGGTGTACGCCTTCTCCAAGGAGCACGGCGTCGCCTCCCCCGAGGCCTTCGGCATCCTGCTCGCCAAGCACTTCGTCTCCTCCCAGGCCCCGATCCGCGAGGCACAGATCCGCGTCGAGGAGTACGCCTGGGAGCGGATCCCGGTCCCGACGCGCAAGGAGCAGCACTCGTTCGCCCTCAAGGGCACCGAGGTGCGCACCGCGCAGATCACGTACAGCGAGACCACCGGTCTCCAGGTGATCTCGGGTCTGAAGGACCTGACCGTGATGAACTCGACCAACTCCGAGTTCCACGGCTTCATCAAGGACAAGTACACGACGCTGCAGGAGGCGTACGACCGCATCCTGGCGACCAAGGTCACCGCGCGCTGGGCGCACTCGGCGCTCGCCGCCGACGACGCCGAGTACGACTGGGACCAGTCGTACAAGAAGGTCCGCAAGAACATGCTGGAAGCCTTCGCGGAGACCTACTCGTACTCCCTGCAGCAGACCCTGAACCAGATGGCCGAGCGCGTGCTCGACAACTGCCCCAAGGTCAACGAGGTGCGCCTCAACCTCCCCAACAAGCACCACTTCCTCGTCGACCTGGAGCCCTTCGGCCTCAAGAACGACAACGAGGTCTACTTCGCGGCCGACCGCATGTACGGCCTCATCGAGGGCACCGTGCACCGCGACGGCGTGCAGCCGGTGATCGCGACGAGCGACTGGATCGTGGCGTAACGCCCGCTCCGCACCTTCGGTGTTCGGCCCGGACCGCGTCGCGGGGTCCGGGCCGTTCCGCGTTCACCCCGCGTCCGGGTCCGGGGACTCCTCCGGCTGCCCCACGAGCAGGTTCCAGCGCCCGGAGCGCCCCGTCAGCGCCGTCACCGACCCCGGCCGCACGTCGAGCCGCCAGAAGGCCGCCGCTGGCAGCTCCAGGGCCCACACCACGGCCGCCCGTACGACTCCCTGCCCGGCCACCGCCCGGTGCGTCCCCGGCGCCAGCGCGCCCAGGTGTACGCCGACCCGCGCGATCAGCGCCTCCACCGACTCCCCGCCGCCCGGGGGCGCGTACGAGGTGTCGGTCATCCACCGCCGCAGCCCCTCGGGGTCCTGCCCGGCGACTTCGTCCATGCTCCGCCCGGCCCAGGCGCCGTGATCCTGTCCGCGCAGCCCCTCGTGCCCCGGGCGCGGATCCCCGTAGGGGAAGCGGTGCAGGCGCGCCGCTTCGTCGAGTGGGGGTGTCACGAGCCGGACTCGTACGATGGTGGGGTGCACCGCTTGAGTGTCCCGGGGTTTCGCATCGCGTTCAACCATCGGACATCCAATGAGCGCGGACATGACAATCAACCCGGCGAGCGTCTTCCCCTCAGGGCAAAACCCTTGTAAAGGAAGAACATTGACCATACGTTCGGCCGCCCGCGCCTCCGTACTCGTGCTGTGCACAGCACTCGCCGCGTCCGTCGCGCTCCCGGCACAAGCCTCCTCGATCAGCACCGTCCGGCCCAAGGCCGAGACCGCGCCGCTGTACGACGACGAGGCCGGCGGCGACGCCAACGCCGACGACCCGGCGATCTGGCGCAACGCCGCCGACCCGGGCCGCAGCCTGGTGATCGCGACCGCCAAGCAGGGCGGCCTGCGGGTCTACGACCTGGAGGCCCGGCAGGTGCAGTCGCTGCCCGCCCCGGCCGGACCCGGCGCCGACGACGCACCCGGCCGCTTCAACAACGTCGACCTGGTCAACGGCCTGCGTCTGGGCGGCGGGCGCGCCGATGTCGCGGTGGTCAGCGACCGGGGCAACGACCGGCTGCGGATCTACCGCATCGACCGGAACCGGCCCGGCGGCCCGCTCACCGACGTCACCGACCCGGCGGCGCGCCCGGTCTTCTCCGCCGGCCAGACCGAGATCAACGAGCAGAAGACCGCGTACGGCCTGGCCACCTGGACGGACCGCAAGACCGGCCGGTCCTACGCGGTGGTCAGCCAGCGCAACCGGACCCGGATCGCCTTGCTGGAGCTGGTCGCCACCCCCGCCGGCACGGTCGACTACCGCGAGGTGCGCACGCTCGACCTGCCGTCCTCCTTCCGCCTGCCGAACGGCGCCGCCTGGACGCCCTGTCTCGAGCCGGGCGAGCTGCCGCAGGTCGAGGGCATGGTCGTCGATCCCGCGGACGGCACCCTGTACGCGGGGCAGGAGGACGTGGGCATCTGGCGCATCGACGCGGGCCTCACCGGCACGCCGAAGCTGATCGACAAGGTGCGCGAGTACGGCGTGCCCGGCACCTACGACGAGGAGACCGAGGAGTGCACGCCCGGCGCCGATCCCGGCTACGGCGGCAAGCGCCTGAAGGCCGACGTCGAGGGCCTGACCCTGGTCACCGAAGCTGACGGGGACGGCTACCTGCTCGCCTCCAGCCAGGGCGACGACACCTTCGTCGCCTACGACCGCGAGCGCGAGGACCACAACGAGTTCGAGGGCGCCTTCCGCGTCACCGCGGCCTCCGCCACCCTCGACGGCTCCGAGGTCTGCGACGGCGCCGCCGCCCTCAACGCCCCCCTCGGTACGCGCTACCCCCGCGGCCTGCTCGTCGTCCAGGACGGCCAGGAGACCCCCGGAGACGGCGACCGCGAGGCGACCGGCTTCAAGTTCGTCGACCTGGGACAGGTGGTCGACGCCATCGACTGATGGGAAGACCGGTGAGATGGGACGGAGCCCTCCTGCAGGGACGCTGTAAGGCCGCCATAAAGAGCGGTACGGTGGCGGACGACAAGACGACGGTATGACGGAAGTCCGGTTGAGAATCCGGCACGGTCGCGCCACTGTGAAGCCTCCCGGAGGGGGAGGTAAGTCAGACCCGCCACCGTCGTCGAAAGCACCACTGACCGGGACGCGTGTTCCCTCTGGAGGCTCCTGCCATGGCCAACTCCGCCGTGCCCACGACTGCCACCCCCCTGGCCGTCGCACCCATCTCCCTCACCGCTCTGGCCCCCTGGGCGCTGTTCGCCGGTGTCCTGATGCTGGTCCTGCTCTACCTCGTCGGCGCCGAGCAGGGCGCCACCGCGATCTTCGAAGGCGACACCATCCACGAGTGGATGCACGACGGTCGCCACCTCCTCGGCTTCCCCTGCCACTGATCCACCGATCCGCAAGGGACCGAAAACTCCATGAACACCATTTCCCCCCGCGTGCTCCTCGTCCGGGGCATGCTCGCCGGCCTGCTGGCGGGCATCGCCGCGTTCCTCGTCGCGTACCTCCTGGGCGAGTCCCAGGTCGACGCGGCGATCGCCATCGAGGAAGCCGGAGCCCACGACCACGGTGACGCCGAGGCGGCCCCGGTCAGCCGGGCGCTCCAGGCCACGGCCGGCCTGGGCACCGGAACCCTGCTCTACGGCATCGCGCTCGGCGGCATCGCCGCGCTCGTCTACTGCTATGCCCTGGGCCGGATCGGCCGCTTCGGCCCCCGGGCCACGGCGCTGCTGGTGTCCGGTGGTCTGTTCGTCACCGTCTCCCTGGTGCCGTTCTTCAAGTACCCCGCCAATCCGCCGGCCGTCGGAGACCCCGAGACCACGGTCCAGCGGACCACCCTCTACGTCCTGATGCTCGCGCTCGGCCTGCTGCTCGCGGCGGCCGCGCTGATCCTGGGCCGGCGTCTCGCGCCGGGCCTGGGCAACTGGAACGCCTCGATCGTCGCCTCGCTCGCCTTCGTGGTGGCCGTCGGCATCGCCTACGCGCTGCTGCCGGGCATCAACGAGGTGCCGGAAGGCTTCCCGGCGGCGCTCGTCTGGCAGTTCCGGCTCGCCTCGCTCGCCATCCAGGCCGCGATGTGGAGCACTTTCGGCCTGGCTTTCGGATTTCTTGCCGAACGGGCCCTTGTCCCCGCCCTCGCTCCCAAGGAGGCTGTACAGCCTGCGAGTTGACGTCTTGCGTGCAGGTGACTGAAAGGCTGGTGACGGCGCGGTGACGACGGCGACCCGAGAGCTCGGGGACCACCGAAGACCCAAAGGCCGCCGGGAGGGATCGCGCCTCCCGCGCCGCCCCCACCTGCCGGGCCTGCCGAACCGGCAGCAGTGGCGGGAGATGCGGGAGTGGCGGGGCTGGACGGGCGCCGCCCCGTTCTGGCTCAACGCGGTGCTCCTGCTGCTGACCCCGTTCACCACCGTCACCCTGCTCGCGCAGGTCGGCATCATCGCGGGCCTCACCGCCATCGGCGGCCTGGCCCGCCACCTCTGGTCGGGTGACTACGGCCATGCGGCCATCCACTCCGCCGCCGTACTCATGGGTGCGGCGGCGGTGGCGGTCGTGGTGGTCTGACCGGGGGGCGGACGGAGAGCCGGGCGGAGGGTCGGGCGGGGGCTAGCCCCCCGAACGGCCTTCCCGGCTACCGGATGTAGCGCCGGAGGATGCTCAACCATCCTCGTTGCATGACCACTTACCGCAGCAAGACCGGACTCGTCGCCCTCTGCGTCACGGCCGTGGCGGCCACGCTGACCGCCACCACCGGGGCCTCGGCCACGGCTGCCTCCCGCGGCGCCGTGACGCCCGCCCCGCCCGCCCTGGCCTGGACGGCGTGCACCCACACGGGCCACCTCGACGGGCAGCAGTGCGCGAAGCTGTCCGTCCCCCTGGACTACGCCGCCCCGGCCGGCCCGCAGGTCGAGCTCGCCGTCTCCCGGCTGCCCAGCACCCGCCCCGCAGCCCGGCGCGGGACGCTGGCCGTGGTCCCCGGCGGGCCCGGCAGCTCGGGTGTGCAGCGGCTCTCGCAGAAGGGGGCGGCGCTGGCCGGGCAGTTGGCCGGCGCGTACGACATCGTCGCGCTCGACCCGCGCGGAGTGGGCGGCAGCGTCACCGCCGCGTGCGGCCTGGACGCGGCCGACCGGCGCCTGACGACCCTGCGTTCCTGGCCCGGCGCCGACGGGGGGATCGCGGAGAACGCCGACCGCTCCCGCCGGGTGGCCGAGGCCTGCGCCGCGAACGGCGGCGCCGAGCTGCGCAGTTTCACCACCGCCAACCAGGCCCGCGACATGGACCGCTTCCGGGAGGCCCTCGGCGAGCGGAAGCTGTCGGTCTGGGCCGTCTCCTACGGGACCTACGTGACGGCGGTGTACGCGCAGAAGTTCCCGCAGCGCACCGACCGCCTGGTGCTGGACAGCAGCGGTGACCCCGATCCGACGCGGGTCGAGCGGGGCTGGCTCGCGAACATGGCGCAGGGCGCCGAGGACCGCTTCCCCGACTTCGCGTCCTGGGCGGCGGACCCGGCGCGGGCGGGGGAGGGGCTTCGGCTCGCCGAGCACCCGCAGGACGTACGCCCGTTGTTCCTGGCGCTGGCCGCGGAACTGGACCGTGCCCCGAAGCCCTCGAGCGTGCCCGGCCTGCCGCTGACCGGCACGATGCTGCGCCAGGCCATGCAGCTCGCCCTGTACGGCGACGCCCAGTTCCCCGCCTTCGCCCGCCTCGTCCGCGAGGCCCAGGACCCCAAGGCGGTCCCGCAACTGCCCCAGGAGCTCGCCGCGGTGCTGCCGGACTCGGACGCGGCGCTGATGGTGGGGGTCATCTGCAACGACGTGGCCTGGCCGAAGGACGTCTCCGGGTACGAGCGGGCGGTGGCCGCGGACCGGGCCGCGCACCCCTTGACGGCCGGGATGCCGGCGAACATCACCCCGTGCGCCTTCTGGAAGGACGCCCCCGCCGAACGCCCCACCCGCATCACCGGCCGGGGCCCCTCGAACATCCTGATGGTGCAGAACCTCCGCGACCCGGCGACCCCGTACGCCGCCTCCCTGAAGATGCGCGAAGCCCTCGGTTCGCGCGCCCGGCTGCTGACCGTCGACCACGGCGGTCACGGCGTCTACCTGGGCAACGGCAACGCCTGCTCCGACCGCACGGTCACCGGGTACCTCACGACGGGGGAGCGTCCGGCCCGGGACTCCTCGTGCCCGTCCTGAAGATCCGGTCCAGGTGGTGGCGCAGCACCGCGACGGCCGACTCGGGGCCCCGCTGGCCCACCAGGATGCTGGTGCCCATGGTCGCCGCCATGGCGAGCAGGCTGATCGCCTCGATGCGCGCGTCGACCTCCGGGTCGGCCAGGCCGGATTCCTGGGCCTGGCCGATCAGCCCGGCCACCGCGTTCTCGGCGGCATCGGGGTTGTCGATGAAGGGCTGGGCGGCGAGCGCCTCGTCGGTCACGGACAGGACCGAGTAGGAGCTGTAGAGCAGGTGGAAGGTGCGGCTCTCCTCGTCGGTCGGCAGGGAGGCCAGCAGCAGCGCCTCGATCGTCGCGCGCGGGCCGGGGGCGGGGCCGGCGGCGGCGAGACGGGCGCCCACCCGTGCGGTGAAGCGGTCGGTCAGGTGCTGGAGCCCGTAGAAGAGCAGCTTCTCCTTGGTCTGGAAGTAGTACTGGACCAGGCGCAGGGAGACCCCGGCCTCGGCTGCCACGTCGCGCATGCCGACCGCGTGCAGCCCGCGCCGTCCGGCGACGCGGATGAGTGCTTCGGCGATCTGGGTGCGCCGTTCCTCGTGGTCCACGCGTTTCGGCATGTGCTGGTGTCTCCGCCCGTCGGTGCCGGTGGGTGATGAGCCCGCGGCTCGTTTTCATGGTACCGCCGTATCAACATCATGGTACGGTCGTATCACGAAGAACGGATCCCCGGTCCTCCAGGAGGTGCCCCCGTGCCCGACAACAAGCCCCGTGTACGCCGCGACATCGGCCACTACGTGAGCGACGAGCTGCGCGACCGCTACTTCGCCGCCTGCGACGCCCTCTACGCGAAGGGAGCGCCCGCCCGCTCCGAGACGGACGTGGAGACGAGCTTCGGGACCACGCACGTCTACCGGTACGGCCCCGCGAATCCGGCGGCGGAATCCCGTACGCCGATCGTCCTGATCCACGGTTCGGGCGGCTGCTCGGCCCAGTGGTACCCCAACACCGTCGCCCTCAGCGCCGACCGGCCCGTCTACGCGCTGGACACCCCCGGCGACCCGGGCCGCAGCGTGCAGCGCGAGGTGATGTGGCAGCCCGAGCGCGCGGCCCAGTGGATGGACGAGGCCCTCGACGCGCTGGGCCTGGACCACGTCCACCTGGTCGGCTCCTCCTACGGCGGCTGGCTCGTCATCAACCAGGTGCACCTGCGCCCCGGCCGGCTCGCCTCGGTCACCGCCCTGGACCCGGGCGGCCTGGAGAAGGTGGGGCTGCGCTTCTTCGTGTGGATCTTCGCCAGCCTCTTCGCGACCTTCGCCCCCAAGGCGCTGCGCCCGACCCTGGCCAAGTGGCTGGAGCAGCCGGTCCTGGTCGTCCCCGAACTGCGGGCCTGGATCCAGGCGGGCGTCCGCGCCTTCCGGATCCGCCGCCCGGCCCCGCTGCCGCTGTCGGACGCGGAACTGGGCTCGATCCGCACGCCGTTCTACCTGATCATGGGCAAGCGGAGCCTGCTGGTGCACCCGAAGCGCCAGCTGGAGCGGGTGCCGCGGCTGATCCCCGGCGCCCGTGCCGAGATCGTCTCCGCGACCGGGCACGGCCCCCAGATCGACCACCCCGAGCTGGTCAACGCCCGGATGCTCAGCTTCTTCGAGGACGTCGACTCCCTCGACCCGGCCGCCCGCGGGGCGGCCGCGTAGCGCGGGCGTGGCGCCGCTCAGCCCGTCCGGAAGCGGAGCCGGTACTCCGTCGGCGTGGTGCCGAGCGTGCGGCGGAACGCCCGTACCAGGGTGTCGGCACTGCCGAACCCGCAGGCGGAGGCGATCCGTTCGAGCGTGGCATCGGTGGTCTCGAGCCGGCTCCGCGCCAGCTCCACACGGGCCGACTCGATGTAGGCGGCCGGGGTCGTGCCCAGCTCGGACTTGAAGATCCGGGCCAACTGCCGCTCGCTGACGTGCGCGTACGCGGCGATGTCGGCCAGGCTGAGCCGGCCGCCGAGGCGGCGCCGGATGAAGTGCCGCAGGTCCTCGCCGCGCCGCGTCGCGGAGACGGGCTCCAGCGGGACGCTGAACTGGCTCTGCCCGCTCGGCCGCTTCAGGTACATCACCAGCTGCCGGGCCACGCGCAGGGCGACCCCCTCGCCGAAGTCCTCGGCCACCAGGGCGAGCGAGAGGTCCAGGCAAGCGCTGATCCCGGCGCCGGTCCACACCTCGCCCTCCCGGATGAAGATCGGGTCGGCGTCCACCTCGACCGCCGGATGGTCGGCTGCGAGCTGCTCCGCGGTGGACCAGTGCGTGGTGGCCCGCTTGCCGTCGAGCAGCCCGGCCGCGGCCAGCAGGTGCGCCCCCACGCAGACGGACGCGACCCGGCGCGTGCGCCCGGCGAGCGTCCGCACCCAGTCGACGACCTCCGGGTCGGTGAGGGCGCGGACGCGGCGCTCGGCGTCCAGCTCGACCGCGCCGGGCACCAGCAGCGTGTCGATGCTCCGCGTGGCGGCCTCGGAGAAGGTCAGGTCCGGCAGGATGCGCACCCCGGCCGAGGTGGTGACGGGGTCGGGCGTCCGGGCGGCCAGGACGACCCGGTAGCCGGCCGCGTCGTCCGTCTCCCGGGGGACTAGGGAGAACACCTCCGGCGGCCCGGTGACGTCCAGCAGGTCGACGCCCTCGAAGAGGACGATCACGATCAGCCGTGTGACGGGCCCCCGGGGCGCGGAATCGAGGTCCAGCCGGTGTCCATGGCGCTCCGCCGTCTCCGTTGTTTTCGTGGTCTTCGTGGTCTTCGTGGTCTCCATGACGCGTCTCCGTGGGGTTTCCGGGTCCTTCTCGGTGGCGCTCACAAGCAGATGTGCGCAACGCTAACATAATCAGTAAGCGTTGATTACGATGCCTCGTAGTTGCCTGGTCCTGCAACGCCACCCACCAGGTCGGAACTGTTAGCGCTGCTACCATCGACGCCATGTCAACGGCCCGAGAGCGCATTCTGGAAGCCACCGCTGAGCTCCTCGCCACCAAGGAGGCACCGGCGATCTCCACCCGGGCCATCTGCGACCGGGCCAAGGTCGGCATGCCCGAGATCTACCGCCAGTTCGGTGACAAAGAGGGGCTGCTCACCGCGGTGGCCGACCTCGGCTTCGAGCGCTTCCTCGCCAACAAGCGCCGCAATCCGCGGACCGACGACCCGGTGGCGGACCTGCGCGCGGCCTGGGACAGTCACGTGGCGTTCGCGCTCGGCAACCCGCACCTCTACCGGCTGATGTTCACCCCGGCGGGAGAGGCCAGACCGCAGGCGATCGGGGAAGCGCAGGCCCTGCTCCTGACGGCCGTCGAGCGGTGCCGCGACGCCGGCCGGCTGCGGACGACCCCGGCGCTGGCCGGCCAGTCGATCCTCTCCGCGAACGTGGGCGTGTGCCTGATGGCGCTGTCCTTCCCCGGGCTGTACGGGGGCCTGGACGTCTCCCGGTCGGTACGGGACGCGGTGATCGGCAAGGTCACCGGCGACGAGCGGGAGGATACGAGGATCGGCGCCGCGACCGTCCTCGCCCAGGCTCTGGTCGACACCCTCACCGGAGCGACCCCGCCGTGACATCGTGGCCCCATGGCCATCGAAATCCGCCCGGCTTCGGTCTTCGGGGACGTCCGTACGCTGGTCGGCCCGAAGTCGCCCGAGGCCAACGTCTGCTGGTGCCTGAGCTATCGGATCCCGTCCAAGCTCAACAACGAGCTCCGCGGACCGGCCCGCGGCGAGTACGTCGCCCGACTGTGCCGGGCCGGGACCCCTCCGGGAGTGCTCGCCTACGACGGTGACGAGCCGGTCGGCTGGGCCGCCGTCGCACCCCGCTCGGACACCTCCTTCGCGCGCAGCCGGAAGATCCCGTACGTCGACGACCTGCCGGTCTGGTCGCTGTGGTGCGTCCGCGTACGCCCCGGTCACCGGAAGAAGGGGATCTCGCACGCCCTCATCGCCGGGGCGGTCGAGTTCGCCCGGTCCCACGGCGCGCCGGCGATCGAGGCGTACCCGCTCGACAGTGGTGGTGCCAGGGTCGACCTGACGATGGCCTACGCCGGGATCCGGAAGAACTTCGAACGTGCCGGGTTCACCCACGCCGCCGACACCACCTCGGTGCTGGCCGGTCATCCCCGGGTCCTGATGCGGCTCGACCTGCGGTGAGGGACGCTCCTTCGGGCCAATCCCCCAAAAGATCTCAAAGTGCACCCAACCGGGTCTGATGTTGAGATGGGGCGATGCCCGGCGTCGACCCCCGCGGAATGGAGCGAGAGATGGCCAGCCTCCCCGTTGAGACCCTCCCCTTTGATGACGTGACCGACTTCGAGAACGCCGACCGCGGATTCATCGGCGCACTCGTGCCCGCCGTGGTCAAGGGCGCCGAGGGCCGCACCGTGTGGGACAACGACGCGTACTCCTTCCTGAAGGCCGACTGCCCCGACACCGCGAACCCCAGCCTGTGGCGGCAGGCGCAGCTCAGCTCCAAACAGGGCCTCTACGAGGTCGCCGACGGCGTCTACCAGGTACGGGGCCTCGACCTCTCGAACATGACCCTCGTCGAGGGGGACCGCGGGGTCATCGTCATCGACCCGCTCATATCCGCCGAGACGGCGGCCGCCGCGCTCGGGCTGTACCGGGAGCACCGGGGGGACCGCCCGGTCACCGGAATGATCTACACGCACTCGCACGGCGACCACTTCGGCGGCGCCCGCGGCGTGCTCCCGCGCGGCACCGAGGAGGGCGTGCCGATCCTCGCCCCCGAGGGATTCCTGGAGCACGCGGTCAGCGAGAACGTCTACGCCGGAAACGCCATGACCCGCCGCGCCGTCTTCATGTACGGGGACCGGCTGCCCAAGGCCCCCGACGGCCAGATCGGCGCCGGCCTGGGCATGACCACCTCCACCGGCACCGTCACCCTCATCCCGCCCACTGTGGACATCACCTCGACGGGACAGGAGGAGACGGTCGACGGCGTGCGGATCGTCTTCCAGCTCACCCCCGGCACCGAGGCGCCGGCCGAGATGAACTTCCTCTTCCCGGACAAGCGGGCGCTGTGCCTGGCGGAGAACGCCACGCACAACATGCACAACATCCTGACCCTGCGGGGCGCCGTCGTCCGCGACTCCCGGATCTGGTCGCGCTACCTCGACGAGGCGATCGAGTACTTCGGCGACGACTACGACGTGGCCTTCGCCTCCCACCACTGGCCCACCTGGGGCCGGGAGAACGTCGTCGCGTTCCTCTCCGCCCAGCGCGACCTGTACGCGTACATGCACGACCAGACCCTGCGCCTGCTCAACGACGGCCTCACGGGACCCGAGATCGCCGAGGAGCTGCGACTGCCGCCCGCCCTGGAGAACTCCTGGCACGCGCGCGGCTACTACGGCTCGCTCTCCCACAACGTCAAGGCGATCTACCAGCGTTACCTCGGCTGGTTCAACGGCAACGCCGCGACCCTGTGGGAGCACCCTCCCGTCGAACTCGCCAAGCGGTACGTCGACTCCCTGGGCGGCCCCGGGGAGACCCTGGCCAAGGCCCGCGCCTACGCCGACTCCGGCGACCTCCGCTTCGCGGCCACCCTCCTGAACCACCTGATCTTCGCCGAGCCCGGCCGTACGGACGCCAAGGAGACCCTCGCCGGCGTCTACGACAAGCTCGGCCACGGCGCGGAGAACGGCCCCTGGCGGAACTTCTACCTCACCTCCGCCATGGAGCTGCGCCAGGGCGAGAACGCCGCCCTGCTCGACATGGCCAACCCCGAGATGGCGGTGGCCCTGACCACCGACATGCTCATCGACTCGGTCGCCGTCCGGATCGACGGCCCCCGGGCCTGGGACGAGGACCTCACCATCGACCTCGTCCTCACCGACGAGGGCGGCCACCACCGCCTCACCCTCCACCACGGCGCCCTCACCCACCGCACGGTCACCGATCCCCGCACCCCGGCGGGCCTGACCCTCACGCTCACCAAGCCCCAACTCCTGGCCGTCCTCGCGGGCCGGACCCCGGACGGCATTTCCACGAAGGGATCCCCGGAGCTGCTCGCCCGCCTGTTCTCCTACGTGACGAAGCCCGACACCGCCTTCCCGATCGTCACGCCGTGACGCCGTGACGGGACGGGGTCAGGCCGCGCGGCAGAGGTTCCCGGGGGCGGCCGTGGCCGAGGCGCGGGCCACGGCCACGGCCACGGCCGCGGGTACGGGGCGGGCGGTGCGGACGGTACGGACGGCGGACGCGCTCTGCGAGCGGTGCTGCGCGAAGACGACGAGGCGCAGCACCGCGAACCGCGCGGCACCGGCGAGCGCGGAGGCGGACAGGTAGACGACCTGTTCGCGCACGGCACTGGGCGACGCCTCGATCTGCCGCAGGACGAGCATCGCCGCGCAGGTCACCGCGTACGCGGCCGCAGCGGATCCCGCCGACTGCGCGTGCTGGCGCCAGGTCGCCCGCCCGCCCGCGCCGAAGGTGAAGCGGGCGTGCAGCTCGGTGGCGAAGAGCGTGGAGACCACGGTGATCAGGGCGTTGGCCAGGATCCAGGGGATCCAGGTGGAGAGGCCCGCGACGGCGAAGCTGGAGGCGACCCCCACCCCTCCGCCGCAGAGCACGAAACGGGAGAAGGCGGTGAAGGCGCCGGATGCCGGCTGCTTCCGGCTCTGCACTGTCTCCATGATCCAACCCCTCCGATGGTGACTCCGTGAACGTGCGGGCTCCGGGCGCCGACGGCGAGGTGCGCCGGCGTGGTGCCATGATGGCACATCTGTGGCGCCACTGCGATGGTTTTAGTGACGCCACTAGCGCGGCTGGTGGCGTCATGGATGGAGCCTGAAGCTCACGGGGTCCTACGGTCCAGGGGTTCGCTTCAATGTGTATACGAGCGTATAAATCCGGGCTGTGGCACACAGGCCGGTCGCCCCCCGGCCGCGTAAGGGGGCTACCCCCAGCACGCGGAGCGCCGGGGGCACCACGGATCTCGAGTTGAGGCCTCGCGCCATCGGCGTAGCGTGAAAGAGGGCCGAGAGGAGCGAACGCGATGGGCAAGCTCTCGATCGAGCAGTTGCGCGAACGTGTCCGAGGGGCGGTCACCACCCCTGACGACGATGCCTACGACGAGGCGCGCAAGGTCTACAACGCCATGATCGACAGGCGTCCGGCTGCCGTAGTGCGCTGCGTCAACGCGGGCGACGTCATGGCCGCGGTCGACTTCGCACGGGAGAACGGGCTCGATCTCGCCGTGCGCGGCGGCGGGCACAGTGTGCCCGGCTTCGGCACCTGCGACGGCGGAGTCGTGGCCGACCTTTCCGGGATGCGCGGTGTGCGCGTCGACCCCGTACGACGGACGGCACGTGCCGAAGGCGGCGCGACCTGGGGTGACTTCAACGCCGCGACGCACGCCTTCGGTCTGGCGACGACCGGGGGAATCATCTCGACGACGGGGGTCGGCGGACTCACGCTCGGTGGCGGCATCGGCTATCTCTCCCGCGGACTCGGGCTGAGCTGCGACAACCTGGTCTCCGCCGATGTGGTGACCGCGGACGGCCGGTTGCTCGTCGCGAGCGAGGAGGAGAACGACGACCTCTTCTGGGCCCTCAGGGGCGGCGGCGGCAACTTCGGCGCGGTGACCTCCTTCGAGTTCCGGCTCAGCCCCGTCGACCAGATCTACGGCGGGCCGATCCTCTTCGAAGCGCAGGACGCCGCCACCGTGCTGCGCTCCTTCAGCGAATACATCGCCGGTGCGCCGGAGGAACTCGGCGCGTTCCCGGCCTTCCAGCTGGCCCCGCCCCTCCCGTTCATCCCGGAGAACCGGCACGGCGAGCCCTTCGTCCTGATCGTCTCGTGCTGGGCTGGGCCGCTGGACGAGGGCCCGCGCGCCCTCCAGGCCTTCCACGACTTCGCCCCGGTGGTCGCCGAGCACGTCGGGCCCATGCCGTATCCCGCGCTCAACAGCGCCTTCGACGCGCTGGTGCCGCCCGGCCTCCAGCACTACTGGAAGGCCAACTTCGTGACCGAGCTCAGCGACGCCGCGATCGCGGCGCACGTGCAGCACGGGCCACGGTTGCCGGCCCTGAACTCGACGGTCCACATCTACCCCATCGACGGTGCCTGCCACCGGGTCGCACCGGAGGCGACGGCCTTCGCCTACCGCGACGCCTCGTTCGCCACCGTCATCGCCGGCATGTGGCCCGACGCATCCGCGAACGAGGCCAACACCGCATGGGTGCGCGACTACTACGAAGCGACCGCCCCGCACTCGGAGGCGGGCGGATACATCAACTTCATGGCCGACGACGACCAGAGCCGGATCAGGGCCAACTACAAGACCAACTACGACCGCCTCGTCGAGGTCAAGCGGAAGTACGACGCAGGAAACCTCTTCCACCTGAACCAGAACATCAAGCCCTAGGGCTTGGCGATCTGGACAACAAACAAGCCCCAGGTCTCTGACCTGGGGCTTTGTGGAGTTTCTGCTCGGGGTGGTTCCGGTCGCGGGATGTAGCGTCCCGGACGGACACCTTCGCCTCAGGTCAGGCCGAATCCGACGGGGTGGACGCTTCTGCGGCGCGGCGATATTCGGCGTTGATGCGCTGGGCTTCCTCGAGCTGGTCTTCGAGGATGACGATGCGGCAGGCCGACTCGATGGGTGTGCCCTGGTCGACGAGTTCGCGGGCTCGGGCAGCGATGCGCAGCTGGTAGCGGGAGTAGCGGCGGTGTCCGCCGGCGGAGCGCAGCGGGGTGATGAGACGGGCTTCGCCGAGTGCCCGGAGGAATCCCTGCGTGGTGCCGAGCATGTCCGCGGCCCGGCCCATGGTGTAGGCGGGGTAGTCGTCGTCGTCGAGACGGCCGAACGAGTCGTCTGCTGTCATTGAACCTCTCTCGTGGAACGCGTGGAGGGGCCCTGGCGCCTATGGCACCAGGGCCCCGAAGGAACTACTACACCATCTGTCGGCCCTGATACTGCGCCGACCCTGTGATTCCGCCGACCCGGCCGAGATGCTGCCGGGGGTGCGGGGATCGCGGTTGCTTGACCGGAGACCACCTCGCTATCGATGTCCTGCGGTACCCGGGCTCAGACTTCCACCCGGGCGATCCTGATGGTGCTCGGCTCCTCCGTTCTTCCCTCGGTGATCAATTGCTTGCTCACTGCTGTTCTTCGGCAGCCAGCCCCGTTGCCCGTCGTGCGTCTGCTCTGGCTTGGAACCCCACTGCCGAACTTCCCGGTGCGCGCGTCCGCAGCCGACGCCTTCACCGAGGTGCTGCTCTCAATGACTTCACTGCTGGGTACTGCGACTTCACTGCTGGGTACTGCGTACTGCATTCACGGGTACTGCCACTGCGTTGACTGCTGTCCTGCTCTCGGCGGCCCCTGATCACCGCGGGCCACCCGGTCCGGTCGTCAGTCCCGTCGCCGTACCGCAAACGCTCTGGCTTCGACACTCCACGACCGCACCGCACTGCTGAACTGCGATAGCTCGTACTGCGGGTACCGCTGCCCGGCAGTTCGTCTCTGCCAGGCCCTGCTGTCTCTCTGGGTTACGAGAGAAACCATAACCACGCCGCGGCCCAATGTCTACCGCAGCCGCGATAGATTTTCGTTCGGCCGGCGAAGAGGTAATCGGTATCGTCCGCTCCCGGACGTGAGGCCCCGGAGGCGGTGACAGGCCGCCGCCATGCCGTCGCCCCTGGTCGGCGGTGACCCGGCGTGGGTGCGCCGCCGACCAGGGTGGCACCGGTTCAGAGCAGGGCGTGCGGGTACTGGGCGGCGCGCTGCTGGAAGGCCAGGACTGCCGGATTCTGGACGGTGCCGCCGCGGATTTCGATCGCCCGGCGAATGGTGGGGTCGCCGTCCCAGCCGGCCGGCCCTTCGAGGACCGACCGCAGGAACGGGATCAGCGCCTCGCTGTTCTCCCAGGTGGCGGCGTCCCACAGGTAGGAGGGGCTGTGATCCACCGCGTAGTAGTGGACCTGGTCGCCGACGGTGAACATCGGCGCGTCGAAGGTGGTGGCCCGGGCCCAGGCGAAACCCATGCCCTCGTCGCAGGAGACGTCGATGACGAGGGTGCCGGGCGCGAGCTTCGGCAGGTCCTCCTGTATCAGGAACATCAACGGAGCCGCGGTGTCCTGGAGCACGCAGTTGACGATGATGTCGTGCCCGGCGAGGAAGTCGGCCAGTGGCTCCGGGCCGTCTTCGGTGAGCACGATGCTGCGCCGCGGGTCGAGGGTGTCGTCGGCCGCGTCGTGGTCGAAGTGCACGATCCGTGCCGAGTGGATCGGTGAGCTGACGGCGGTGGTGCCGCGGGCGGTCAGGACATCCACGTCGTGAACGCCCAGCGCGCTGAGGGCGGTTACCGCTCCGCGTGCGGTGGCACCGAAGCCGATCACCACCGCACGCCGCCGGCGCCCGTAGTCACCGGTCGCCCCGGTCAGCTGCATGGCGTGCAGCACCGACGAGTAGCCGGCCAACTCGTTGTTCTTGTGGAAGACGTGCAGGCTGAACCCGCCGTCCCGGGTCCAGTGGTTCATCGCCTCGAAGGCGATCACCGTGAGCCTGCGGTCGATGGCGGCCTGCGTGACCTTCTCGTCCTGCACGCAGTGCGGCCACCCCCACAGCACCTGCCCCTCCCGCAGGTCCTCCAGGTCTTCGTGCAGCGGTTTGGCCAGCAGGATGACGTCGCACTCCGTGATCAGTTCCTCGCGTGAGCGGAAACCGGCTACCCACGGAGCGAGCTGACCGTCCGAAACGCCGAAGTGATCGCCGTAACCGGTCTGCAGGTAGATGCTGGGCTGAAGGTCGGCGTCGATGCGTTCGAAGTGCGCCGGGTGGATCGGCAGACGGTGTTCGTTCTCTTTACGGGTCTGCGACAGGATTCCGAGCTTGAGCTGCTGCAAAATGCCCCTTTGATTACTACCTGTCTAGCACACGCCGGAGTGCAAGGGGGATCTCGTCGGCAGCCTGGCCACGAGGGAAGCCATGGCCGTGCCACCGCCCAATGTCTACTCCGACCACGACAGGTTTTTATGTGGTCGAGGATGAGGTAATCGGCGCCACTGGCCGGGTGCCACTGGCCGGGTGCCACGTACGAAGCCCCGTACGAGGGAGGGCCCGACCGGTGTGTGCCGGTCGGGCCCTCCCTCGCCGTTCGGGTGCCGGCTCGCGCCGGTCGAATCGGTCAGACCGCCACGGGGGCGCCGAGCATCGCGGACGCGTGCTGGAGCGGACTGAGGGCGCGCGCGGGCGCGGCGGCCCGGGGGAATCCGCGGCAGGTGAAGCCGAGTTGCGTCATGGCCCGCAGGACTTCACCGACGCTGAAGTCACGCCTGTCCTGGCGGGTGATGACCTGGCCGACCTGCTTCACGGGGTAGACGCGGCGGCCGATGATCACGGAGTCGCCGACGACCTCCTCGGGCTTGATGCCCTTCATCGAATCCAGGACGCCGCTCTTGGTCAGCTCGAACGGGAAGCGGGCGATGACACAGCGCATGGTGCCTCACAGGAAGAAGGAGAGGTGGGCGGTTCTGTCGTGGTGAGGCGGGTCAGTGCGCGAGGGCGAGGACGCCCGGAGCGCTGCCCTGTTCGTCGACCACGGGCGGGGGGTCGTGCCGGCGGTGGCTCATCGTGCGTTCCGCCTCGGCCATGACGGCCAAGGCCACCTCGACCGTCGGGTTGGCTCGGGCGGAGCGGGGCTGCATCCGGACCAGCGTCACCACGCGCCTCCTGCAGAGATGGGTCAGTCTTCTGATCACGTGGTGGTCAGGCCGCCGCGTCGAAGGCGGACTGCCGCGCGCTCGCGCGCCGGGCGGCCGACATGGGCCCGCGCCGCCCGCGGGAGGAGCCGCCGCTGCGCTTGGGCCGCTCGGAGACCGGCGCGGTGATGGTGACGGGGATCCCGGAGGGGGCCTGGGCGCCGGTGATCCGGTTGAGGGCCTCGTCACCAGAGCGGACCTGGGTGGTCTGCGGGCTGATCCCGGCGGCTTGCATGAGACGGGTCATCTCACGGCGCTGGTTGGGTGTGACCAGGGTGACGACGCTGCCGGACTCGCCTGCGCGGGCGGTGCGGCCGCCGCGGTGGAGGTAGTCCTTGGGGTCGGTCGGCGGGTCCACGTTCACGACGAGGTCGAGGTTGTCGACGTGGATTCCGCGGGCGGCCACGTTCGTGGCGACCAGGACGGTGACGTGCCCGGTCTTGAACTGGGCCAGGGTCCGGGTCCGCTGCGGCTGGGACTTCCCGCCGTGCAGGGCCGAGGCGCGGACCCCGCTGTCGAGGAGGTCCTGGGTGAGGCGGTCCACGGCGTGCTTGGTGTCCAGGAACATGATCACGCGGCCGTCGCGGGCGGCGATCTCCGTCGTCGTCCGCTGCTTGTCGGCGCCGTGGACGTAAAGGACGTGGTGCTCCATCGTGGTCACCGCGCCCTGCGAGGGGTCGACGGAGTGCACGACGGGGTCGGTCAGGTAGCGGCGGACCAGCAGGTCGACGTTGCGGTCGAGGGTGGCGGAGAACAGCATCCGCTGGCCCTCGGGACGCACCTGGTCGAGGAGCGCCGTGACCTGCGGCATGAAGCCCATGTCCGCCATCTGGTCGGCCTCGTCGAGGACGGTGATCGCGACCTGGTTCAGCCGGCAGTCGCCGCGGTCGATGAGGTCCTTCAGGCGTCCGGGGGTGGCCACCACGACGTCGGCGCCGCCGCGCAGGGCGTGGGCCTGGCGGCCGATGGGCATGCCGCCGACGACGGTGGCGAGGCGGAGCCTGACCGCACGGGCGTACGGGGTGAGGGCGTCGGTCACCTGCTGGGCCAGTTCGCGCGTGGGTACGAGGATCAGTGCGAGCGGCTGGTGGGGCTCGGCGCGCTGCCCGGCGGTGCGGGCCAGCAGGGCGAGGCCGAAGGCCAGGGTCTTTCCGGAGCCGGTCCGGCCACGGCCGAGGACGTCCCGGCCCGCGAGGGTGTTGGGCAGGGTGGCGCCCTGGATCGGGAAGGGCACGCTCACGCCCTGCGCTCCGAGGGCGGCGAGCAGTTCGGCGGGCATGTCGAGGTCGGCGAAGGCTTCGACGGCGGGCAGCGCGGGAGTGATCGTCTTCGGCGGCGCGAACTCGCCCTGCACCGCGGCGGGCCGGCGGCCCGAGCCGCCTGAGCGGCTCGGACCTGCGGAACGGCTTCGAGCCGGGGAGCCGAATCGGTTGCCCCGCTCCGAACCGGCGCCGTTGCCGTTGCCGAAAGCGGGGCCGCCGGTGCGGCTCCGGGTACGGGACGAGCGCTCGTTCTTGCGTGTGGGGTTCATGCGTGACCTTCCTTGATACGGCACGTATCAAGGAATTCCCGCAGCAGAAGAGCAGCGCGGGGAATTGCGAGAACGGACCGAATGGAATGCGGAGGCGGATCCGGCCCGCGAGAAAAATGCGCGGATACGGGCGCTGAAATGAGGGTGGCGTCGGACGGACGCGAAACCGGAGAAATGAGCTCGGGTGTGGCTCCGATGGGGGAGCATTCCGTGCCGGGTCCCGCGGGTGGACGCACCGCGGGAGATGTGTGCAGCTGGGGCCCGCACCCCGAGGGATGCGGGCCCCAGCTGCCGAACGCGAGTCCGCGTCAGGCGAGAACGATGTTCTCTGCCGTCGGGCCCTTCTGGCCCTGCGCGATGTCGAAGGTGACCTTCTGGCCTTCGGTCAGCTCGCGGAAGCCCTGGGCGGCGATGTTCGAGAAGTGGGCAAAGACGTCGTCGCCGCCACCGTCCTGCTCGATGAAGCCGAAACCCTTTGCCGCGTTGAACCACTTCACGGTGCCAGCAGCCATGTCATATCTCCTTAGGGGCAGTACACCGGCGCCCGCACTGTGCGGAGACCGTGTCGCCGCGATGATGCCCCGCCCGGAAACTGACCGGAAATATGAAGCACCACCATGCGACGCGGAGGTCGACTGGAGACGCCTTAAGTTTTTGGGTACCAAAACTGCAACTGAGATCGACAGTAGCACGCCGCAGTGGATTGTATGGGCCGAATATATTTAGCCCCTGTGCCGCGGTAAGAAACCTCCTCGCGATGCCGGTCAAATCCTCAGACCGCCGGGACAGATATTGATTCACCCCGAGTGCAGTGTTGTGGGTCTTTCATTCCGTGTACGGCAGCCAGGCGTTCTTGTTCTCGTTGTACCAGTAGCTGTGGCCGGCGTTCAGGGCGACCGTGCGGAACGGCCGGCCGTGGTCGTCGATGCGGGTGGTGCCCTGGCGGTCGCCGCTGCTCCAGGCCAGCTCCAGGTACCAGCTGACGTCCTGACCGAGCGTGGCGGCGTCGATGTTCAGCACCTGGGGGTCGGTGGCGGAGACCTTGTACGGGAAGTCGGTCGAGGCCGTCGGCCGCTCGCCCTCCTTGCCGGGTACGGGCCTGGCCCTTGGGGAGGCGTCGTCCAGGTCCACGGCGAAGGACGCCGGCACCAGCGCGCCGCCGCAACCGGAGCCCATCGTGTACGCGTTCAAGCCGGGAGCCTTGCGGCCGCTCACGACATGCACGTACAGCGCGTGCAGGACCGCGGCCTTGCCCTCGGTGCCCTGGACGGTCAGCTGCATGCGCAGGTGCCCCGCCGGGACGGCGTGCAGGGCCCGGGCCCACCCTTCGGTCGCCTGCCCGGCGGGGGGCGGGGGGACCGTGTCGGGTGCCTTGTCCAGGGCGAACCACTGGTCGCAGGGGCTGTCCCAGTTGTCGGGCAGGACGTTGACCGTGAACGGGGCGGTGGGCGAGCCCCCCTCCTCCGCGGTGGACCGCGAGGTGGACGCGGACGGTGCCGAGGTGGAACCGGACGGTGCCGAGGGGGACGACGGTCCGGGGCTGGACGGGACCGCGGAACCGGCTGTGGGCGTGGGTGACGACGACCCGCCGGACGGCAGGGCCGGGCCCGCCGCCCGCTCGCGCGAGGACTGCTGGGCGGCGCCGCGGCGCGTGTCCCCGTGACCCGTGTCTCCCATGGCGGAGACGGCGGCGGCCGTCCCCGCCACCGCGGCGGTGGCCACGGCGGCCGCAACGGCGAGCAGCAGCCGAGGACGCCGGGCCCGCGGCACGGAAGCCCGGTCGGGGGTGGGCGCCGGGGTGGACCCGGCTGCCGGCGCCGGGGTGTCTGCGGACGCCGGGGTGTCTGCGGACGCCGGGGCGTCCGCGGGGTCGGTCTCCGCCCGCGGCCGGCCCGCCTCAGCCTCCCCGGCCACCACCACCGATGCGGGCGGCACCACCGATGCGGGCGGCACCTCCGGCGCGACGTCATCGCCCTGCGGCGCCGCGGAGATCGCCGCCCCCGACGCCGAGGCCTGCCCCTCCGTCACCCCCTGCCGCCGCTCCAGCAGCGCCAGCAGCCACTGCCGGTGCAGCGCGAGCAGTTCGTCGGCCGAGGCACCGCAGACTCGGGCGAACCGCTCCACTGGGGCGTATTCCGTGGGCACCGCCGCGCCGCTGCAATAGCGGTGCAGCGTCGAGTTGCTGGAGTGCAGACGCTTCGCGAGCGTTCCGTAGCTGCGCCCCGAGCGCTCTTTGAACCCGCGCATCAGCTCCGCGAACCGCTCCGTCTCCGTGGCCATTCCACCCTCCCCCTCATCCCGGAACACGTTCCAGGCTCGCCCGATCGCCCAGGTGAGAGGGGTCGGGAGCGTTCCAGGGTTCCTACTATCCCGCTCCGGACGCCATTGGAACGAAACCGGCCCCACAGTTGCGTCATCAGCCCGCCGGTCCGCAGATCGGATCGGCGGTCGGATGCGACGGTCGCAACGGGAGGGCCCCGCCCGCCCCACCGACCGCCCTCGGCCGCCTGCAGCAGCAGCCGACCGGAACAGCAGCCCCACCCAACGTCTCGTCAGACGGGAAGCGGAAGCCTCCGTCTGACGACCGCACCGACACGGAGAGTTCCCCATGCGCACCTACCGACTCCGCACCACCGCCCTGGCCACCGTCACCGCCGGCCTCGCTCTGGCCCTGACCGCCTGCGGCGGCTCGGACAGCGCCGGCGGCCCGACCGCGAACTCCGCCGCGGCCAAGAGCGCGGACAAGCAGGTCTCGACCGGGACGGTGACGCCGTCCGGGGAGGGCGCCTCCGCCGCCCCGTCCGCCGGCAAGGTCACGGGAACCGGCACGGCCACCGCCACCCCGGCGAAGGCCGGTTCGAGCGGCAAGAACAAGGGGGACACCACCGGCGACTCCTACGCCTACACCCACCCCTGCTCGGCGCGGAACCTGACCGTCAAGGTCACGTCTCCGGCGGGCGCTCCGGCCACCGTCCGCATCATCACCGTGACCAACAACGGTTCCACCTCCTGCGGGCTGGACTACTTCCCCACCGTCGGCTTCAGCGCCAAGGGCAGCGCGCTCGGTATCCAGGCCACTGCCCCCGGTGGTCTGGGCGGCGCCCCGGCGTACCCGGTGCGCCCCGGCGCCACCGCGTACGCGGCCGTGAACCTCAACCCGTCGGGTGGCAACGGCCCCGTGGCCGACGAGGTCAACGTCCTGGCCGACAAGGAGCACATGCCGAACGCGGACGGCGTCAGCCTCAAGCTGGCCAAGCCGGGCACCGTCGCCAACCCGAAGGTCGGCCTGTACCGCACCAACACCCGCGACGCGCTGAGCGCCTTCTGAACGGAGTTCACTGCGCCGGGTGGCTGTGTCCGTTCTCGGTCCACGGACGGAGCTTCTCCGGGTTGCGGACCGCCCAGATGCGAGTGATGCGGCCGCCGGTGAGGCTGAACGCCGCAACGGTGACGGTGACGCCGGCCTGTTGGGCGACCAGGCCGGGCCGGCCGTTGACCGTCCGCTCCAGGAGCGTCAGCCCAGGGGCCTTGTCGGCGATGTGGATCAGGTACTGGGCGATGCGCTCACTGCCCTCGACCGGGCGCAGGACGGTGCCGACCAGGCCGCCGCCGTCGGCGGTCATCGTGGCGTCGGGGTCGAGAAGGTCGACGAGGGCCTTGATGTCCTTGGCCTCCCACGCCTCCTTGAAACCCCGCACCAGACCGGCCTGTCCGCTCGTCGCGGCCGCCGGAGCCTGCCCGGCGCCAATACGCCGACGGGCCGAGGACGCCAGCTGCCGGCAGGCCGCGGGCGTCCGGCCGACGATCTCGGCGACCTCGGCGAAGGGGTACCGGAAGACGTCGTGCAGGATGAACGCCACGCGTTCGGCCGGCGTCATCGACTCCAGCACGACGAGGAAGGCCATGCTCACCGACTCGTCCAGGGTGACCCGGTCGGCGGGGTCGGCCGGATCGGTCCCGCCGCCGCTCGCCGGGCCGCTGAACCACTCCGTACGGTCGGGCAGCGGCTCGGGTATCCATGCGCCGACGTAACGCTCGCGACGGGCCCGGGCCGATCCGAGCATGTCCAGGCAGATGCGGCTGGCCACCGTCGTCAGCCAGGCACCGGGAGACTCGATGGCCTCCTGCCGTTGGCGCGACATCGCGTACCAGCGGGTGTAGGTCTCCTGCACGGCGTCCTCGGCCTCGGCCAGCGAACCGAGCAGCCGGTAGGCGAGATTGATCAGCTGTCGCCGCTCGTCGACGACAGCTCTCAGACCCGGTTCGGACCGTTCGTGCCCTGGCTCGGATGGGGTGCTCATGGTCACGACCGCTCCCTGGTTCTTCTCGTCCGATTCCGCTCTCGACACTTCGACGAAACACCGCACCGGAGTGTGAGGCCGGCGCTTGGCCTCACATTTCGAGGAGCTGCGTCGTCGGACCGACGAGACACCACCGATCCACCGCCGCGAGGCAGAAGAGGGGACCGCGTCATGGCCACACAGACGACGGCAGTACGGGGCAGGGTCACTTTCCCGCAGGTCGCGATAGCCCTGCAGACGTTGGCCCTCTTCTTCCAGGCGGTCACCGCCGGCATGTTGCTGTCCTCGTCCCTCGGCCATGCACTGCACGACGCCGGATCGAAGGTGATGTACGGCGCGTCGATGCTGTACGTGCTCGCCGCGATCCTGGCGTGGCGGCCGGGCGGCGGGTCACCCCGCCCCATCCTGTACGCGTCCGGCTTCCTCGTACTCGCTTCGGCGCAGGTGGTGCTCGGCATCGCGCACATGCCGTCGCTCCATGTCCCCCTGGGCATCCTGATGTTCGGCCTGAGCGTGTTGGCGCTGGGCCGGGTTCTGTCCACCCGCCTGCCGGAGCGCACCGGCACCCGGTTGTAAACGAAGCAGGCCCAGGTCGCTGACCTGGGCCTGCTTGCAAGAGCGTGCCAGTGCCTGTCATCCGTGGTCGGTCGTCATCCGCACTGCCGACTGCCTGTCGTTACCCCTGAGGTAATCGTCTTCGCCGGCGCCCTCGAAGAAGCTTGATCCATCGAAGCGATCAAACGATCAAACGATCAAGCGCTCACGAACGGGGAACGACATGAACATGCGGCGGTACACGCGCACCGGAGCGTTCGCGGCGGCCACTCTCCTCGCAGGCCTCACCATCGGTGCCGGGCCGGCCACCGCCACCGCGGAGGGCGGCGAGTGCGCCGCGGTCCGCGAGAAGGTGGACCGGCTCGAAGGGCGGATCACCCCGAACGCCTGCGCCTTCATGAAGCGGCAGATCGTCTTCGGCGAGGCCCCCAGTCTCCAGACCTACCTGGACATCTTCGACGAGGAGGCCAGCCTCTGGGAGGCCGGCGGCAAGCCCCAGCGCGGCCACGAAGTGATCGGCGCCTCGATCAGGACCTCACTCCGCCTTGTGCCGGACCTCCGCTACCGCGGCACGAACGTGGTCGCCGACGGCGCCGTGATGATGTTCGGCCAGCAGAACACGGTCACCCTCAAGGGCCACAAGGTCAGCTACCCGCAGATCGCCCGCAACGTCCTCGGCGATGACGGCAAGACCATCCAGGCCCGCCGCTACTACGACCGCTACGAGCTGGTCCAGGTCTTGCCCGAGTCTCAGCGGCCCCGCCCCCTCTTCGCCGGCATCGCCGACCCGCTCCGCCCCGGCCCGCGCGGAGCGGCCCCCGACCGGTTCCACACCCAGGAGATCCCGGCCCGCCTCGCCGCCTGGAACAGCGGGGACGCTGCCGCGCTGGCAGCCCGTACCGGCAACGCCGGGCTGGCCGGGCCCGGCCTGGACCGGGCGCTGACCACCCAGGACGGCAAGACCGCCTACCTGCGGCGGCTGTTCGAGAACGCCGACGTCGAGTTCAGGGCGGGCCAGGTCGCCTTCGGCCGCACCACCACCTACATCGAGTGGCACGGCACGATGACCGACCCCAGCGGCACCGACGCCAAGGGCACCGACATCCCCTTCGGGATCGTCGAGCGCATTGGCCCGAAGGGCGAGTGGGAGCTCTACTTCGACACCCTGCCGGTGATCGCGGACGAGGACGAGATCCGCGGCCTGTTCAAGGCGCTCGCGAGCTAGGTCGTGCACCGGCCGCTCCCTGAGCCGGCCTCCGGCCCACCGGGAAGCCCAGGAGCCCCCCCCCGCGAAGCCGGCGGCGACTCGGCGAGCAATCCGGAGCGCCACCAGGGCAGTTATGGCAAGCAAATGGCGCGCGGGCCGGAATAGGTCTAGACAACGACGAAGCCCCAGGTCGCTGACCTGGGGCTTCGCAGAAGAGCGGATGACGGGAATCGAACCCGCGCTACAAGCTTGGGAATCTATGGCGCCCGAGCGATCCATATGGCTCCTGACCTGCTAGAACAGCCTGCCGAATGCGCTGTCGCGAGGGTCCGCCCGTACCCGTATTGACCGCTGCGCACCGCCCCGAAGGGCATGCGCGGGGCGCGGCCCTTCCGGCGCTGCGTGAAGATCGATTCGCCGAGGCAGCCGTTTGCCGGTCTCCCGGAAGGCGGAGAGCGTCAGGTCGGAGCAGTCGCAGCGCTGGCATATTACGCAGAAACCTGCATCTGATGGCGGCCCCTTCGGGGTGATTCCGATTCTTCAAGTCACTGCGAGACGGTGTTCCGATTCCTCTTATTTTGAACCGGAAAATATGGGCAACCGGCTGAGGTTGAATGCGAGTTCAGTTCGATCTCCGCCCGGCGCAATCACCGTGCGCGACACGGGGTCAAGGCGGATCCGGCAGCCCCGACCATGGCAGTCTGTTCGCTAGTGCAAGGCCTATTTGGAGCGGAGGTAAGTGTCTTGTGGGCGTCACTGTGAATCCCACCGTGAGCAGGCGCCGGCTGGGGTCGGAGCTGCGCAGGCTTCGGGAGATCAGCGGAATGACGACGCAGCAGGTGGCGGAACGCCTGCTGATCTCCCAGCCCAAGATCAGCCTGCTGGAGAACGGTCACCGCCTCATCAAGCCGCGCGACGTGCGCGATCTCTGCGGGCTGTACGGAGTCCAGGACCAGCAGCGCGTTGACTACTTGATGCAGCTGGCCACGGAATCGGGTCAGCAGGGCTGGTGGAACTCCTACGGCGACATCTCGTACGGCGCCTACATCGGCCTGGAGGCCGCGGCGGCCACCATCCGTTTCTACGAGCCGATGGTGATCCCCGGCCTGCTGCAGACTCCTGCCTACGCCGAGGCGGTCATCGCAGGAACGATCCCTCTCGCCAATGCGGAACAGGCCGCCACGCGTCTCCAGGTGCGGCTGCGGCGCCAGAGCCGGCTGGGCGTCGCGCGCAACCCGCTGCGCTTATGGGCCGTACTGGACGAATCGGCACTGCGGCGCGTCGTGGGCAGCCGCGAGGTCATGCGCGAACAGCTGGACCATCTGATCCACCTCAGCGCCCAGCCACACATCACCCTGCAGGTGCTCCCTCACGACGTGGGTGCGCACCCGGGTGTCTCGGGACAGTTCTCGCTGCTCGAATTTTCCGAGGCCACCGATGTGAGCGTGGTGTATCTGGAAAGGTTCACCAGCGACCTCTATCTGGAGAAACGATCCGACGTTCTTCTCTACAGCGATATGTATGCGCACCTGCAGGCCCAGGCGCTGAGCCCGGTCAGTACCCGGCGTTTCATCGACGAAGTCGTCAAGACGTACGGTCGCAGGGAGTTCTTGGCCGACGCCTGCCCTTTGCCCCTGTCGAACCGTGACCGCCGGCCAAGGCAGGGAGTGCAGCACCTGCAGGCACCCTGTCCCTCGACGTCCTGACAGCCGGCCCGTCCGTAAACCCCGCCGCCGGCTGACTCCTCACCGCCAACTCCCTTCCCTGTGCGGCTGTTCCGAGCAGCCGGATCTTGGTCCCCCGGGGCGGTAGGGGTTACGGCGTTCCGGACGCCGCGGTATCCGAGCGCCACTGAGCCCCTGGACGACGAGTCCAGGGGCTCAGTGGCGGAACGGCTGACAGGACGTCCTATGGGCTTGATCGAGCTTCAGCCCCGCCCTTGGGCTCGGTGGTCATGCCGAGCGCTCGAGACCGATGACTCAGGTGCGTGAGGCGGTCACGTACGCGATGGGCTAGTCCTGTCGAGTCGCCGTACGCCGGACTCTCTTCATGGTGAAGAGGACCGAGCCTCCGATGAATGCGAGCGCGGCCGCGGAGGCAGTCATGATGCCGGGCCCGTTGCTTGCGTGGTTCGCGGCGAGTACCGGCGACGCTCCCTCAGGCCGCTGGCGGGTGGCGGCGCTCACGGGGGTGAAGTTGACGCTCTTGGCCGTGTGGCCGGGAGCCAAGGGGCCCAGAACATCGTGGAGGTTGCCCGGCAGGGAGCTGGTCCATGGGGGCTTGCCGTTGCCATTGCCGTGGTCGCCGTCACCATGACCGGGGCCGCCGTGGTCGTGGCCGTCCTCGTCCTCGTCCTCGTCGTCGTGACCGTGGCCGGGCCCGCCCTCGTCGTGGTCGTGGTGCCCGTGGCCGTGCTCGCCGTGGTCACCCTTCCCGCCCTTGTCGCCGCGAGGCCCCTTGGGTCCTGCGGGTCCGGCAGGCCCGGCAGGCCCGGCGGGTCCTGCGGGTCCTGCGGGCCCGGCAGGCCCTGCGGGTCCGGATGCGCCGACGGGTCCGGGGCTGCCGGGGGTACCGGGTGAGCCGTTGGGGCCGGGGGCGCCCGTCGGACCGGGACTGCCGATCGGTCCGGGGCTGCCTGTGGGGCCGGGAGCGCCGGGGCTGCCGGGGGTACCGGGTGAGCCGTTGGGGCCGGGGGCGCCCGTCGGACCGGGACTGCCGATCGGTCCGGGGCTGCCAGTGGGGCCAGGAGCGCCGGTCGGGCCGGGCGAACCCGTCGGGCCGGGCGAACCCGTCGGGCCGGGCGAACCCGTCGGGCCGGGAGGCCCAGGTGGGCCAACGGCGCAAGCCGCCCTCGTAATGGTGTTGTTGTCCAGCGTGACCGCGCCATTGCGCGCCAGGGCGCGGCCTTCGATCACGGCGCCGGTGTTCACCGAGATGGATTCCAGGGCCAGGATGTTGCCCTTGAACTGGGAGGTCGTGTCGATGGTGGCGGAGCTGCCCACCTGCCAGAACACGTTGCAGGCATTTGCTCCGTTGATGAAGGACACGACACTCGCCGGAGCCGTGATCAGGGTCGATGCGATGCGGAAGATGAAGACGGAGGCGGGGTCGTTCTGGCCGTCGAGAGTGACGGTCCCGGTGATTCCCACGGTCGGGGACGAGTAGACGCCGGGAGCCAGCGTGAGTCCGCCGACTTCGGCGGAAGCGAGCACCGTTCCGGGGCCCCGGCCTGCCGCGTCGTTGTAGGCGGTGACGAGGTCGGTCTTCGCCTGAAGGGCGGCGGCATTGGGGGCAATGCGCTGCACTCCGTTGACGATGCCGGGCGGAAAGCCGGTCACCGATGTGCCCGGATGGAGCCCCAGGTCGCCGTTGATGATGGTGGGGGTGTTCGTGTTGGTGACCGTCGAACCGGCCAGAACCGCGTAATTGGTGGCGGTCCCCAGTCCCACGGGGGCTTCCGCGGCGTGGGCGAAGCTCGGTACCAGGCTGGCCGCTGCGAAGACCGCGGCGGGGAGCAGGAAGCCGCCTCCCCGTTTGAGCAGGCTGTGCCGGGGCCGTCTGTTGGGTGGAGCTGACCGCATCGCGTCCAATGCCATGGCAGGACCTTTCTTGTTGATTCGGTTCTCCGGCCTCCCGCAGGAGGATTCCGAGCGCCCGCGACGATGCCTGCAGGGCTGCAACCCCGGACCGGCCCTCCGCGCGGGCTCACCCTGAGCGGGGGCCGCAGAACGACTCCCTGCCGGAGATGTGATGCACCGTCATGCGGGAGTATTCACGCATATTGCACCGCAATAGACCGCAAATCGGAAAAAGGGTCTGCATGGGTGACTCGACGTCAGAGAGGCGGACCGCGCGCCGCACGCCCGCGCGAATCCGGTGGGTCGTCAAAATGGAGAACCTGCCGGCGTCCCCTACCGCCGCATCGCTGAACCGATGGGCATCTTGTGGCCGGCCGCGGTCTACGGCGAGCACGGCAAGGCGGGCGTTGCCGCCCCAGGCCGTTCGGGGCAGTGATACAGGGCGACTACGAGAAGATCTGGGATCCGGTCGACCGGGCCTGCGAACGCCCCGGCTGCTGAGACGTCTCCGGGTGCGGTGATCAACACCGATGAGCCGTGATGTCAGCGCGTGCGGCTGCGAGCCTCAAGGCCGACGTGGGGCGGGACGCGACAGAGCCCGGCCGGGGTGACTGCGGACCGGCCGGGCCCTGCGTGTGTGGGGGAGCGTTGCTTTGCTCAGAGGTTCTCGTCGTGCAGGTCCTCTTCGCGCAGCAGGTCGTCCTCGCGGCGGCGCGAGGTCTCCTTCTGGCCCTGCTTCTGGTTCTGCCCCTGCTTCTGGCCCTGGTCGCGGGACGGCTTGCCCGGCTGGGCGTGCGCGGGGTCTCCGGGGCGATGGTGCTCCTGCGCCTCGCGGCCTTTGCCCGGCTCCTGGCGCTTGTCCTGCTTACCGTCCATGACGTCGACTCCTCTTGGCGTGTGGGGTAAGAATTCCTCTCGGATCACGCTGACACGCAGCGTGACGGTCTGCATCACGTCGACTGCGAAGCGAGGCACACGGGTGACGCCGGTCCCCGATGTGGCGGCGCCGGGAGGCGGGGCACCCCTTCAGTGCCGAAGATGGGCGCGATCCCCCGGCCCCTGCTGTCAGGAGCCCGTCTCATGCTGGAGCGCACGCTGCGCAAGGACCGCACGGAGATCACCTTTGTCCTCTGTGCCCGTCGACACCCCACCCGGCCCGGTGAGCGTGGTGGGCGACTTCAACGACTGGCAGCCCGCTGCCCACACCCTGCGGCCGCGCAAAGACGGAAAACGGGCCGTCACGGTCCAGCTGCCGAGCAAGGGCACGCATTCCTTCCGGTACCTGGCCGCCGGTGACTACTGGTCCAACGACGAGAGCGCCGGCGACCAGGACGGCCCCAACAGCCGTCTGCACACCTGATGGACCCATCGGCGTGACCCGGGTGTGGATTCGAGTTGTTGCTCGGCGTGCTCGAGCCAAGTCCCTTACCAGCGCGCGAAGTCATGCCCGGTGGACACGATCCCGCCATCCATCGGTCTCAGGTCTTCCCCGATGGAGCCTCGGGGCGGGCCTGTCATCACGATCAGTGACGCATAGCCGCAGCCCTGCTCGCTGAGGAACACCGCGCCGTCCTCCTGGGCATCGTTCGGTTCCTCGTATCGAGCGTCCCGGGCCTCGTGCGCGCGCCGGAGCGCATCGTCGGCCGTGAGGTGTCCTTCGCGAACTCCTGTGCCTCGAGCGCGGCGAGCTCGCTCTGCAGGGCCTCGGTCATGAAGGGCCGTCCGGCGAACTCGGCCGTGGTCGGCTGTGCGACGGAGGTGAGCTCATACCGGACTGAGGCGAGAGCCATGGCCCTGCGCCAATGAGAGCCAAGGCATCTGGCACGGGCCTGGCGCGGGACTATTGGAAAGGTCTAGACAATACGAAGGCCCCAGGTCGCTGACCTGGGGCTTCGTAGAAGAGCGGATGACGGGAATCGAACCCGCGCTATAAGCTTGGGAATCTATGCCGCGCAAGACATTCGTATGACGTCTGACCTGCGCAGATAGCCCGCCGAACACCCTTTCGCGAGGGGCTGCCCGTACCCGTATCGACCGCTGTTCACCGCTCGGAAGGGCACGGATAGGGCACGGGCCGGCCGCACGGAGAGCCGCAGTGTTCTGGTCCTGCTCGCCGAGTGGATGTTCAGGCGGCAGCGTTCTGGTACCTGCGTGGGTCAGGGCCGTCTCTCAGCGCGCTCCCAGGCCACCGTCGGAGGCCGACACGACTCCGGACTCGTACGCCGCTATCACCAGCTGGGCGCGGTCGCGGGCGCCCAGCTTGGCCAGGAGGCGGCCGATGTGGGTCTTCACCGTGCCCATGCTCAGGTGCAGACGCGCCGCGATCTCGTCATTCGACAGGCCCCGCGCGATCAGCTCGAGGACCTCGCGCTCCCGCTCCGTCACTCCCGTCAGCGGGGCGGGACCCCGGCTCGGGGCCGGGTCACGCCTGCTGGTGAAGTCCTCGATCAAGCGGCGCGTGACGGACGGAGCCAGCAGGGAGTCACCGGCGGCGACGACCCGGATGGCGGCCAGAACCTCTGCCGGAGGGGCGTCCTTGAGGAGGAAGCCGGAGGCACCGGCCCGTAGGGCCGCGTAGACGTACTCGTCGAGGTCGAACGTGGTCAGGATCAGCACCCGTACCCCGGCGGTCTCCGGGGAGCCGCAGATCTGCCGGGTTGCCTCGATGCCGTCCATGACGGGCATCCGAACGTCCATCAGGACCACGTCCGGTCGGTGCAGGCGGGCCAGTTCGATGGCTTCGGTCCCGTCACCCGCCTCTCCGACGGCGGTGAGACCGGGCTCGTTGTCGACGAGGATCCGGAAGGAGCCCCGCAGCAACACCTGGTCGTCGACGACGAGTACCCGGGTCGCGTCGGTCATTCGGTCCTCCTCGCGCCGTCCCGGGGCAGGCGGGCGGAGACCATGAAGCCACCCTCGGTACGAGGGCCCGCGCTGAATGTCCCGCCGTACGTCATCGCTCGCTCCCGCATGCCCACCAGGCCGTGCCCGCCCGGCGGCGCGCGGTCGGGGCCGCGGACGCCGTCGTCCGTGACATCGATGCGCACCTCGCGGGGGTCCGCCTCGACCGTCACCCGGCAGCGTGCGGGAGCCGCGTGCTTCACCGCGTTGGTGAGGGACTCCTGGACGATCCGGTGAACGGCCAACGAGATTCCGGCGGGCAGACCTTCGTCCGGGACCCGGACCGCGAGCTCCACCGCCACGCCGGCCCGTCGGGCCTGATCGGCCAGTAGGGGGAGGGCGTCGATGCCGGGCGTCGGGCCCAGCGGTACGTCGACGGCGCCGGCGTCGGCGCGCAGCACGCCAAGGGCGCGTCGCATGTCGGTCATGGCGGCGCGGCTGGTCTGCTCGATGACACGCAGGGCGTCCACAGCCTCCTCCGGGCGGTGCTGGGCGACGTGACCGGCGACGCCCGCTTTCACGGCGATCAGGCTGAGGCTGTGCGACACGATGTCATGCAACTCGCGTGCGATCCTCAGACGCTCCTCGACGATGGCACGTTCGGTGTGGCGGGCGGCGTGGTCCGCTTCCCGGGCCCTGCGGGCGCGCACCGCGAAGCCCGCCGCCCAGCCGCCGCCCAGGACCAGCCAGACGATGGCGGCGACACCGGCCGCCCCGCTCCAGCTCTCGGCCGGGGTGACCACGGCCTCCCCGGTGAGCACGGCAGCCGCCGAAGCGGCGAGTGTGGCGGCCAGCACCGGTACGGAGTGGCGCGGGGCCCGGGTGAGGGCGACCGCGTAGAGGGTGAGGCCGACCGCGAGGTACGGCTCGCGCGTGATGTCCAGGAGGGTGGCGGCGACGGCTCCGGCAACGGCCGTCAGCGCGGCCGGCACGGGCCACCGCCGGCGGCCCGCGACCGGGAGGCCGACCGCTGCGGCCACGAGCAGGCCCGCCCACACCGGTCCGGTGTAGGCGGGCTGGGTGACGCTGCCGGACATCCGGGCGAAGCCGGCGTACGTGGCAGCGATCAGGATCGCGGCTGTCGCGTCGAGTGCGAGGAGACGGCTGTCGTGCGGTCGCCGGAGGAGACGCATGGCCCGACCGTACATCGTCAACCAACCCGACCGGCAACGGTCATGACCGCGAGGGCCGTGATCACCGCGGCGGTCCAGCACAGTACGGCGGCCCGGCGCGGTGCCGGGCCGTCGCGAAGGACGGTGACACCCAGCGGGACGAGGGCGACGCAGAGTCCGGCGACAGCCACGACCGACAGCGGAGTGGTGCCCTTGAGCACGCCGAGCGGCAGCGCGGCGGCCGCCGCGAGGGCGAGGGCGCGTACCCGGCCGAGTATCCGGGCCCGCCAGGCGCCGATGGCGAGGAGCAGCCAGCCGCCCATGATCGCAAGGTTGAGGGCGCTGAAGATGTGGAAGGCGCCGTACGTCTCGCCTACGAACCGGGTTGCGGCCTCGGCGCCTTGTCGGTCGGCGAGCTGGAAGGCGAGGTGGTCCACGCCGACGTGGAAGGTCCGGGCGAAGAGCCCGAGGACGCCGAAGATCCCGCCCCACAGGGCCAGTCCGGGGCTGCGGTGGCCGATGCGGGAGGCGAGTGCGGCCAGGGCGGGCCAGAGCAGGACGGTTCCGGCGGCGAAGGCGCCGTAGGAGGCCGCGATCAGGCCGGGGTGCTCGACGCGGGCGGCGAGCTGCTCGGGGTAGAAGAAGTGGAACGGAAGTCTCAACAGGACTCCGGTGCCCAGGAGTAGCGGCCCGGCGACCAGCGAGACCCCGCCCGCCCAACGCCCGGGAAAGCCCGACCACTCCATCGGCAGCAGCCGGGCCTTCGCCGGGACGGCGGTGTCGTCTACGAGGGGTGTGCTCCGTATGGTCGTCATGCCGTGAACGATCCCGCCCGCAAGGGACCCGCCGCGTCGGAGCACGGTCCGCTTCCCGGCATCGGCCCCAGGTCCGACGATGCCCTTCTCCCCAGCCCCGGTGTCAGACCACGGTCCGACACCGGGCGGGACACTGGTGCGCTAGTGGTGCACGACTCCTGAATAGGTCTAGACAACGACGAAGCCCCAGGTCGCTGACCTGGGGCTTCGCAGAAGAGCGGATGACGGGAATCGAACCCGCGCTATAAGCTTGGGAAGCTCATGTTCTACCATTAAACTACATCCGCGCAGTGATCCAGTTGCCTGGAGCGCTATCGTTTCTCACCCTACCCCATGATCGACCCCTGGTGAATTCGCCCTGGGGGTGGTGTCGCGTGCGGGGTGCACGGAGGGTCGTGGGGGCGGGAGTTGGGGCGTACCTTGTGCGTGCGGAGCGGCGGCTGGAGTGGGTCTTGTTCATCCCCTAATGTGGCGATTCATCGCAGTACGGCTGGTTGGGGAAAGGGACTCGATGGAGCACACCGTCGTCCGTTGTGCCGAAGGGCACGTATTCAGCACCGCTTCGTTCCCGCTGCAGCACCTCGGTGCCGGCCGGATCGGGCCGGGACGGCTGCTGCGGTGTCCGCGCTGTGCGCGGCTGCGGCATGCCGTGCCCGTGGGAGCGGCGCCGAAGCGGTAGACACCGGCGCGCGGGTTCCGCCTCGATTGGGGCGGCCCGCGCGCTCTGCGTATCCTCGGGACGTGCTTCTCTCTGATAAAGACATCCGGGCCGAGATCGACAGCGGACGGGTTCGCATCGACCCCTTCGACGAGTCGATGGTGCAGCCCTCCAGCATCGATGTACGTCTCGACCGGTTCTTCCGGGTCTTCGAGAATCACCGCTACGCCCACATCGACCCCGCCACCGAGCAGAGCGATCTGACCCGGATGGTCGAGCCGGACGGTGACGAGGCGTTCATCCTTCACCCGGGCGAGTTCGTGCTCGCCTCGACCTACGAGGTCATCTCGCTGCCCGACGACATCGCCTCCAGACTGGAGGGGAAGTCCAGTCTCGGCCGGCTGGGGCTGGTGACCCATTCGACCGCCGGGTTCATCGACCCGGGGTTCTCCGGGCACGTGACGCTGGAGCTGTCGAACCTCGCCACGCTGCCGATCAAGCTCTGGCCGGGTATGAAGATCGGGCAGCTGTGCCTGTTCCGGCTCAGCTCGCCCGCGGAGTTCCCGTACGGGAGCGAGCGGTACGGATCGCGGTACCAGGGCCAGCGCGGCCCGACGGCTTCGCGGTCCTTCCAGAACTTCCACCGGACCCAGGTGAGGCACGAGGCATGAGTGACGGAGTGAGTGACGGAGTGCGCGAGAACCTCGACTACGAGGGATTCGGCCGGGCCGTGCGCGAGCTGGCGCAGACCATCGCCGACGACGGCTACGAGCCCGACATCATCCTGAGCATCGCCCGGGGCGGCGTCTTCGTCGCCGGGGGGCTGGCGTACGCCCTCGACTGCAAGAACATCCATCTGGTGAACGTGGAGTTCTACACCGGGGTGGGGACCACCTTGGAGATGCCGGTCATGCTGGCGCCCGTGCCCGAGGCGATCGACTTCACCGCCAAGAAGGTGCTGATCGCCGACGACGTCGCCGATACGGGCAAGACGCTCAAGCTCGTCCACGACTTCTGTCTCGGGCACGTCGCCGAGGTCCGGTCCGCCGTGATCTACGAGAAGTCCCACTCGCTCGTGAAGTGCGAGTACGTGTGGAAGAAGACCGACGAGTGGGTCAACTTCCCCTGGTCGGTCGAACCGCCCGTCGTGAGGCGTGAGGGACAGGTTCTCGACGCCTGAGGCCCTGTCGGCCCGTCGTTCAGTCGTCCCGTTGTGTGAGGAGGGGCCCGCCGCACGGTTCTCGTGCGACGGGCCCCTCCTTGCGTGCGCGTGTGCGCCTGTGCGCGTCCGCTAGATCGTGCCCAGCTTGATGATCGACAGCAGTGCGATCAGCTGGATCGCCGACGCGCCCAGGGCCTTCGGCCACGGCAGGTCGTGCGACTTGCTGATCAGGGCGGTGAACAGCGCGCCGGCCGCCACCCAAGTGGCCCAGCCCAGGATCTGGACGAGCATGTTGTCGCCGCCCAGGAACATGGCGAACAGCAGGCGCGGTACGTCCGTCAGGCTCATGACCAGCATCGACAGGCCCACCGTGGGCTGCCAGGATCCGTCGCCGCCCAGCTGGCGGGCCAGCGTGTGGGTGACGGCGCCGAGGACCAGGCCGCAGATCACGAAGGCCACGCCCGCAGAGAGCACGATGGGGAAGGCGTTGGGGAGGGTGGCGTTGATGACGTCGTTGCGGGTGTCGTCGAGGCCGAAGACGGCGAGGAGGCCGTAGAGGAAGGTCACGATCAGCGCCGGCCCCCAGACGGCGTAGTCGCGCATCTGCAGGAAGGTCTGGCCCGGGCGCGTCACGATGCCGCGGAGCAGTTCCTTCCACGGCAGCCGCGGACCGGTGGGGGCGGCGGCCTGGGCCCCGCCCGCCTGGTAGGTCCCGCCCTGGGTGTACGGGTACGGGTCCTCGCCGATGGAGAAGGCCTGGGTGTAGCCCGGGGAGTCGCCCGGGCCGCCGGCTCCCTGGCCCGGACCCGGGCCGGGGGGATGGCCGTAGCCGTATCCCTGGCCCTGGCCGGCGTTGCCGCCGTGCGGGTCGAAGTATTCGGGCTCGCCGTGGCCCCCGGGAGCGGCCTGCTGCGGCCACTGCTGGGGGGCGTAGGGCTGCTGGCCGTACGGCGGCGGCGCCTGGGGCGCCTGCTGCTGACCGTACGGCTGCTGCCGCGGGGGTTGTTGCGGGGTGCGGTTGTTGTCCCGGCCGCGTCCGATCCTGAATCCAGCCACGTGATCGAAAGTACCCGCTCCCGGGCGACCGGGTGGCCGGGCCGGGGGAAGAAGCCCCCTTTGCGGCTGAGCTGTGACATCCCCTAGGGGGTACCTGGAGGGGCTTCTCGGGGTGGTTTCCGGGTGGGTTACGTGGCTGCGCGGCAGTCTGCTGATTCCTGTTACATCTCCGACGGAATACGGACATACCGGCTCCGTAGCTTCGTAGACGTAGCCACCGCCACGAAGCACGAACGAGCACGAGAAGAGCCCCGTCATGCGTAGTCCGCACCGTCGTACCACCCTCCGTACCGCCGCAGTCGTGGCCGGTGCGGCCGCCGTCCTCGCCCTTCCGGTGGGGTCCGCATTCGCGGATTCCCCGGCAGTACCGGACCCGCAGGACCTGCCCGGCGTCGAGCAGCCGTCCGTGGACCCGCAGCAGCCGCAGGTGGATCCGCAGCAGCCGCAGGTGGACCCGAGCGTCCAGCCCACCACGCCGCCGACCGTCCCGCCGACCACGCCGCCCGTGAATCCTTCGGTCCGGGACTACGTCACGACCGTGAAGCTGGCCGACGGTTCGGTCGCGAAGATCTACAAGTTCGGCGACGGCCATTTCGAGGCCGACATCTTCGCGGGTGGCACCAAGCTGGACACTCTGGTCAGCAAGGGCGGCCGGCCGGCCTACGGCCAGAACAACGGGCTGCACGTGGTCCTCCAGCCGAACGGCACCGTCACCTCGTGGGTCGAGGGCGCGACCAAGCCGGTCGAGAAGCCGGTCGAGAAACCGAAGCCGACCCCGAAGCCGGTCGAGAAGCAGGAGAACTCCGTTCAGGTCGCCATGCCCGACGGGCGCAACGCGCGGCTGATCGACGGCCCGAACGGCAAGCGCGTCGAGCTGTCGATGCCGAACGGGAACGTCTTCGGGACGATCGACCTGAAGCACCCGAGCGCGACGAACGACGGCTGGACGTACAAGCTCGTCCGGGACGGGAAGCGCGTGAAGTTCGTCGTCATCGACGGCAAGAGCGGTGGCAACAGCTGGGTCTACGACTTCACCAGCGGCAAGCTGATCGAGACGTACAAGGTCGCCAAGAGCGGCACCAAGCCCGTCAAGCCCGTCAAGCCGGTCGAGAAGGTCGAGAAGGTCGAGAAGAAGGCCGTGGAGCGGGTCGTGCCCAAGGGTGGAGTGAAGGCGGGCGCCGAAGGCATGGTCCCGGTGGCGGCGGAGACCGACACGCAGACCCCGCTGCTGCTGGCCGCCGGCGGGGGCATGGCCGCGGTGGGTGCGGCCGGGCTGGGCTTCGCGATGCTGCGCCGCAGCCGGAGCGAGCGGTCCTGACCGCGCTCCGCCCCGGACCCCGACCCCGTACGCCGGAACGGCCCGCCCCCACGGGGGACGGGCCGTTCCGGCGTTCAGCGTTCGGTGCTGCGCGGCCTACTTCGCCTCGGCGTCGCTCTCCGGCTCCGCCGGGGTCTTCGCCTTCGGCTCGGGCGCCTCGGCCTCGGCCGCGGGCTCCGCCGCCGGCTCCGCCGGGGTGTCGGCCTTCGGCTCGGACGCCTCCACCTCAGCCGCCGGCTCCGGCTCCTTCACCGGCTCCTTGGCCGGCTCCGGCTCCTTCACCGGCTCCTTGGCCGGCTCCGCCTCAACCACCGGCTCCGGCTCCGCCTCGACCTCGGGCTCGGCGACGGGCTCCGGCGTCTTCACCGAGTCCAGCAGCAGCTGCGCCACGTCCACCACCGTGACGTGTTCCTTCGCCTGGCCGTCGTTCTTCTTGCCGTTCACCGAGTCGGTGAGCATGACGAGGCAGAAGGGGCAGGCGGTGGAGACGATGTCCGGGTTCAGGGACAGGGCTTCCTCGACGCGCTCGTTGTTGATGCGCTTGCCGATCCGCTCCTCCATCCACATCCGCGCGCCACCCGCGCCACAGCAGAAGCCCCGCTCCTTGTGGCGGTGCATCTCCTGCTGGCGCAGGCCCGGCACGGCCGACATGATCTCGCGCGGCGGCGTGTAGACCTTGTTGTGCCGGCCCAGGTAGCACGGGTCGTGGTACGTGATCAGCCCGTCGACCGGGGTGACCGGCGTGAGCCGGCCCTCGTCGATCAGGTGCTGGAGCAGCTGCGTGTGGTGGATGACCTCGTACTCACCGCCCAGCTGCGGGTACTCGTTCGCGATGGTGTTGAAGCAGTGCGGGCAGGTGGAGACGATCCGCTTCGCCGACTTCGGCTTCTTGGTCTCCGGGTCCTCGTCATCCTCGCCGAACGCCATGTTCAGCATCGCGACGTTCTCCTGGGCCAGCTGCTGGAACAGCGGCTCGTTGCCCAGGCGGCGCGGGGAGTCACCCGTGCACTTCTCGTCGCCGCCCATGATCGCGAACTTGACGCCCGCGATGTTCAGCAGCTCGGCGAAGGCCTTCGTGGTCTTCTTCGCCCGGTCCTCGAGGGCACCGGCGCAGCCGACCCAGTAGAGGTAGTCGAACTCGGAGAGGTCCTCCGCGTCCTTGCCGATGATCGGGACCTCGAAGTCCACCTCCTTGGTCCACTCGACGCGCTGCTTCTTGGCCAGACCCCAGGGGTTGCCCTTCTTCTCCAGGTTCTTGAGCATCGTCCCGGCTTCGCTCGGGAAGGCGCTCTCGATCATCACCTGGTAGCGCCGCATGTCGACGATGTGGTCGATGTGCTCGATGTCCACCGGGCACTGCTCGACGCACGCGCCGCAGCTCGTGCAGGACCACAGGACGTCGGGGTCGATGACCCCGTTCTCCTCGGCCGTGCCGATCAGCGGGCGCTCGGCCTCGGCGAGGGCCGCGGCCGGGACGTTGGCCAGCTGCTCCGGCGTGGCCTTCTCGTTGCCCTCCATGTCCTTGCCGCCGCCGGCCAGCAGGTACGGGGCCTTGGCGTGCGCGTGGTCGCGCAGCGACATGATCAGGAGCTTGGGGGAGAGGGGCTTGCCCGTGTTCCAGGCGGGGCACTGCGACTGGCAGCGGCCGCACTCGGTGCACGTGGAGAAGTCGAGGATGCCCTTCCACGAGAACTGCTCGACCTGCGAGACGCCGAAGACGTCGTCCTCGCCCGGGTCTTCGAAGTCGATGACCTTGCCGCCGCTGGTCATGGGCTGGAGCGCGCCCAGCGCGACCGCGCCGTCGGCGTTGCGCTTGAACCAGATGTTCGGGAAGCCGAGGAAGCGGTGCCAGGCCACACCCATGTTGGTGTTCAGCGAAACGACGATCATCCAGATCAGCGAGGTGCCGATCTTGATCATCGCGGTGAGGTAGATGGCGTTCTGCAGCGCGCCGAGCGACATGCCCTTGAAGGCCAGCACCAGCGGGTACGAGACGAAGTACGCCGGCTCGTACGAGTCCACGTGGTGGATCGCGCCCTCGAGGCCGCGCAGGCACAGGATCGCGAGGCCGATGGTCAGGATGATGTACTCGACGAAGTACGCCTGCCAGGCCTTCGAGCCCGCGAAGCGCGACTTGCGGCCGGCCCGCGAGGGCAGCGAGGCGAGACGGATCCCCATCAGGACGAGGATGCCGAGCACGGTCATCAGGCCGATGAACTCGATGTAGAGCTCGAAGGGCAGGAAGCCGCCGACGATCGGCAGCACCCAGTCGGCCTGGAAGAGCTGGCCGTACGCCTGCAGCAGCGTCGGCGGCAGGGTCAGGAAGCCGATCGCGACGAACCAGTGCGCGAAGCCGACGAGGCCCCAGCGGTTCATCCGGCTGTGGCCGAGGAACTCCCGGGCCAGGGTGATCGTTCGGGATTTCGGGTCGTCCGTACGGCTGCCGGCCGGTACGGGCTGTCCGAGCTTCACGAAGCGGTAGATCTGCGCCACGGCTCGGGCGAGCAGCGCGACGCCGACCACGGTCAGGACCAGCGACACGATGATCGCGGCGAGTTGCATGGGAAGGCTCCTCGGGCGGCACTTACTAAGCGGTAACTTATCCAGTCAAGGCTTGAGGTTACCCAGTCCCGACGCCGCAATGTAGCCGAGCGCGCGGTGATCTGCGTCGCTCGCCCCCGCCGCGACGGGCCGCGTCCCCGCCGGGTCCTCGCCCGAGTCCCCGCCGGGTCCTCGCCCGCGTCCCCGCCGGGTCCTCGCCCGAGTCCCCGCCGGGTCCTCGCCCGAGTCCCCGCCGGGTCCTCGCCGAGTCCGCGCCGCGTCCCGCCGAGTCCCCGCCCGGTTCCCGCCTCAGAGCCGCCCGTGCCGCCAGGCCGCCCGCGGGGTCTGCGCGAGGATCGCCAGGTCCATCCCGAGCCAGTGGTTCTCCACATAGTGCCGGTCCAGCAGGTCCATCTCCTCCCACGGCAGGTCCGAACGTGCGCTCACCTGCCACAGTCCGGTCATCCCGGGCCGTACGAGGAGCCGCTCGGGCCGGTCCGACGCGCTGTTTCCGGGTCGCGGCCCGACCAGCGACATCTCGCCCCGCACGACGTTGAGCAGTTGCGGCAGCCGGTCCAGCGAGCACCGCTCCAGCGCCGCCCCGACCCGGCCCTTCCCCGCGCGCAGCCGCCAGGCCCGGTAAGGCCGCCCGGCCAGGCCCGCCGCCGGTTCGCTTACGAGGACGCCCGCGCCCTGGGTCGCGTACAGCAGGGCGGCGGTCAGCAGCAGCGGTACGAGCAGCACCCCGATCAGGAACGCCGCTCCGGCGAGGTCGAGCACCCGCTTGGCCGAAGGCCTGGCCGGCCATGGCCATGGCCCTGGCCGGGCGGGGAGGCGTAGCAGCAGAGGCATGCCTGCACCGTGCCGTACGGCTCCGGCGGCGGGGCGGTGCCGCGCGGCCGTGGTGCCCCGTTCGGGTGCGGCCCCGCCGGATCTTGCCCGTGGGCGCCCGGTCGCCCGGGCGGCGCGGCGGTTGCGCGTAAGCGCAGCCTAAAGGTTGAGCCCCCTCGACTCACCTCTGTTGACACCCGCCGAGCGGTGCGGCACTCTTGAGTCTGTTCCACTCAAGTCAGCTGGAGGAATCAAAATGGCACGTGCGGTCGGCATCGACCTGGGCACCACTAACTCCGTCGTCAGCGTTCTGGAAGGCGGAGAGCCCACCGTCATCACCAACGCCGAAGGCGCCAGGACCACGCCGTCCGTCGTCGCCTTCGCCAAGAACGGCGAGGTCCTCGTCGGCGAGGTGGCCAAGCGCCAGGCGGTCACGAACGTGGACCGGACCATCCGCTCCGTCAAGCGCCACATGGGCACTGACTGGAAGATCAACCTGGATGGCAAGGACTTCAACCCGCAGCAGATGAGCGCCTTCATCCTGCAGAAGCTGAAGCGCGACGCCGAGGCGTACCTGGGCGAGAAGGTCACGGACGCGGTCATCACCGTCCCGGCCTACTTCAACGACTCCGAGCGTCAGGCGACGAAGGAGGCCGGCGAGATCGCGGGCCTGAACGTCCTGCGTATTGTCAACGAGCCGACGGCCGCCGCCCTGGCCTACGGCCTCGACAAGGACGACCAGACCATTCTCGTCTTCGACCTCGGTGGCGGCACCTTCGACGTGTCCCTCCTGGAGATCGGCGACGGCGTCGTCGAGGTGAAGGCCACCAACGGTGACAACCACCTCGGTGGCGACGACTGGGACCAGCGCGTCGTCGACTACCTGGTGAAGCAGTTCCAGAACGGCCACGGCGTCGACCTGTCCAAGGACAAGATGGCGCTCCAGCGTCTGCGCGAGGCCGCCGAGAAGGCGAAGATCGAGCTGTCCTCCTCCACGGAGACCTCGATCAACCTGCCCTACATCACGGCTTCCGCCGAGGGCCCGCTGCACCTGGACGAGAAGCTCACGCGCTCGCAGTTCCAGCAGCTCACCGCGGACCTGCTCGACCGCTGCAAGGCCCCGTTCCACAACGTCATCAAGGACGCGGGCATCAACCTGTCCGAGATCGACCACGTGGTCCTGGTCGGCGGCTCCACCCGCATGCCGGCCGTCGCCGAGCTCGTCAAGGAGCTCACCGGCGGTCAGGACGCCAACAAGGGCGTCAACCCGGACGAGGTCGTCGCCCTCGGCGCGACCCTCCAGGCGGGCGTTCTCAAGGGTGAGGTCAAGGACGTCCTGCTCCTCGACGTGACCCCGCTGTCCCTGGGTATCGAAACCAAGGGCGGCATCATGACCAAGCTCATCGAGCGCAACACCACGATCCCGACCAAGCGGTCCGAGATCTTCACGACGGCCGAGGACAACCAGCCGTCCGTGCAGATCCAGGTCTACCAGGGCGAGCGCGAGATCGCGGCGTACAACAAGAAGCTCGGCATGTTCGAGCTGACCGGCCTGCCGCCGGCCCCGCGTGGCGTCCCGCAGATCGAGGTCTCCTTCGACATCGACGCGAACGGCATCATGCACGTCACTGCCAAGGACCTGGGCACTGGCAAGGAGCAGAAGATGACCGTCACCGGCGGCTCTTCCCTCGCCAAGGACGAGGTCGACCGCATGCGCCAGGAGGCGGAGCAGTACGCGGACGAGGACTCCCGCCGCAAGGAGGCGGCCGAGTCCCGCAACCAGGGCGAGCAGCTCGTCTACCAGACGGAGAAGTTCGTCAAGGACAACGAGGACAAGGTCCCGGCCGACGTCAAGGAAGAGGTCGAGGCCTCCATCGCCGAGCTGAAGGAAAAGCTCAAGGGCGAGGACGCCGCCGAGATCCGCACCGCGACCGAGAAGCTCGGTGCCGTCAGCCAGAAGCTCGGCCAGGCGATCTACGCCGACGCCCAGGCCGCCCAGGCCGCCGGTGGCGCGCCGACCGGTGACGCCGGCCAGGCCGACGCCAACGACGACGTCGTCGACGCCGAGATCGTCGACGACGAGAAGCCGAAGGGTGGCGCTGCCTGATGTCGGAGGAGACCCCGGGCTTCGACGAGAAGCCCGAAGTCCCCGCCGACGCCGCGCCTGACGACGCCGCCGAGCCGAAGGCCGCAGCTTCCTCCAAGGAGGAGGCCGCGGCCCCGGCCGGGGACTCCGGAGCAGCACAGGATGTCGCTCTCCTGGCCCAGCTGGACCAGGCCCGTACCGCGCTCGGCGAGCGCACCGCGGACCTCCAGCGGCTCCAGGCGGAGTACCAGAACTACCGCCGCCGGGTGGAGCGGGACCGGATCGCCGTCAAGGAGATCGCGGTCGCGTCCCTCCTGACGGAGCTCCTCCCGACCCTGGACGACATCGGCCGGGCGCGGGAACATGGCGAACTGGTCGGCGGCTTCAAGTCGGTGGCCGAATCGCTGGAGACCGCCGCGGCCAAGATGGGCCTGCAGCAGTTCGGCAAGGAGGGCGAGCCCTTCGACCCGACGATCCACGAGGCACTGATGCACTCGTACGCGCCGGACGTCACCGAGGACACCTGCGTGGCGATCCTGCAGCCGGGGTACCGCATCGGCGAGCGTACGATCCGTCCCGCGCGGGTCGCGGTGGCCGAGCCCCAGCCGGGCACGGCGCCGAAGTCCGAGGCGGCGGAGGGCGCGTCCGCGGCCGACTCGTCGGACGAGGACGCGGATGCCCCCGACAAGGGCTGACGCTGAGCCGCCCTTTGCACGACATGCAGGACAAGAAGTAGCGCGAGAGGAGGGACACCGGGGATGAGCACGAAGGACTTCGTCGAGAAGGACTACTACAAGGTCCTCGGTGTCCCGAAGGACGCCACCGAGGCCGAGATCAAGAAGGCGTACCGGAAGCTCGCCCGCGAGTTCCACCCGGACGCCAACAAGGGCGACTCCTCGGCCGAGGAGCGCTTCAAGGAGATCTCCGAGGCGAACGACATCCTCGGCGACCCGAAGAAGCGCAAGGAATACGACGAGGCCCGCGCCCTGTTCGGGAACGGCGGCTTCCGCCCCGGTCCCGGCGGGGGCGGCGGCTCGTTCAACTTCGACCTCGGCGACCTCTTCGGAGGCCAGCCGCAGGGCGGGGCGGGCGGCGGCTTCGGCGGCGGCGGCCTGGGCGACGTCTTCGGCGGCCTGTTCAACCGCGGCGGCGCCGGTGCGGGTGCGGGCACCCGTACCCAGCCGCGCCGCGGGCAGGACATCGAATCGGAGGTCACCCTCTCCTTCACGGAGGCGGTGGACGGGGCCACGGTCCCGCTCCGGATGTCCTCGCAGGCTCCCTGCAAGGCCTGTTCGGGCACCGGCGACAAGAACGGCACGCCCCGCGTGTGCCCGACCTGCGTCGGCACCGGTCAGGTCTCGCGCGGCAGCGGCGGCGGCTTCTCGCTGACCGACCCCTGCGCGGACTGCAAGGGCCGCGGCCTCATCGCCGAGACCCCGTGCGACATCTGCAAGGGCAGCGGGCGGGCCCGCAGTTCCCGGACCATGCAGGTCCGGATCCCGGCGGGGGTCTCCGACTCCCAGCGGATCCGGCTGCGCGGCAAGGGAGCTCCGGGCGAGCGCGGCGGCCCGGCCGGTGACCTGTACGTGGTCGTGCACGTGGACGCGCACCCGGTCTTCGGCCGCAAGGACGACAACCTCACGGTGACCGTTCCGGTGACCTTCGCGGAGGCGGCGCTGGGAGCCGACATCAAGGTCCCGACCTTGAACGGCCCCTCGGTGACGCTGAAGCTGCCCCCGGGCACCCCGGCCGGCCGCACGATGCGGGCCCGCGGCAAGGGAGCGGTCCGCAAGGACGGCACCCGCGGCGACCTGCTGGTGACGGTGGAGGTGGCGGTCCCGACCGAGCTGAACGACAAGGCCCGCGAGGCCATGGAGCTGTACCGCGAGGCGACGGAGTCCGAGGACCCGCGTTCCGCGTTGTTCGAGTCCGCGAAGGGAGCATGACATGGACGGCCGCCGCAGGAGCCACTACCAGCTCACCGATGAGACCCCGGTCTACGTGATCTCGGTGGCCGCCCAGCTCTCGGGCCTGCATCCGCAGACCCTGCGCCAGTACGACCGCCTCGGCCTGGTCTCCCCGGGCCGTACGGCCGGGCGCGGCCGGCGCTACTCGGCCCGTGACATCGAACTGCTCCGCACGGTGCAGGCGCTGTCCCAGGAAGAGGGCATCAACCTGGCCGGCATCAAGCGGATCATCGAGCTGGAGAACCAGGTCGCCGCGCTCCAGCAGCGCGTGGCCGAGCTCTCGACGGCCGTCGACGGAGCCGCGGCCGTCCTCCGGCAGCGCGAGGCCCAGGTGCACGCCTCGTACCGGCGCGACCTGGTCCCGTACCAGGCTCCGCAGCCGGGCAGTGCCCTGGTCGTCTGGCGGCCGGCGCCGAAGCGCCCGCTGGACTGAGCGGGCCCCGGCAGGACCCGTACGCCGGTACGCCGGCGGGACGCCCCCTTGTGCGCGGGCCCCGCCCGGACCCTTCCCGAAGGGCCTGGGCGGGGCCTTTGCGCGTGTCCGCCGGCCGTATCCGTCCCCACCCGCTCCCACCACCCGTCCGCGCCCCTCAGCGTCACCGAGCGTCCGTCAGCGCGGCTCCAGCGGCCCCTCGGCGTCTCCGGGGCCCGAGTCGTGCAGGATGCCGGATTCGGCGATGAGGTAGCCCAGTTGGGCCCTGCTGCCGCTGCCCAGGGCGGTGGCCAGTTTGGCGATGTGCGCGCGGCAGGTCCGCACGTTCATGCCCAGCCGCCGGGCGATGGCCTCGTCGACGTGCCCCTCGATGAGGAGGTGGGCGATGGTGCGCTGCACTCCGGAGATCCCGTCCGGGCTGTGCGTGTACGTGACCTTGTCGTTCAGCGGCACGGCCCTGCGCCACAGCTGCTCGAAGACCTTGATGAGGTACTCGATCAGCCCGGGGTGCCGCAGTTCCAGGGCCACCCGCCGGTCGTGACTCGCGGGGATGAAGGCCACCGTCCGGTCGAAGATCATGAGACGCTCGATCAGCTCTTCCAGCGTGCGGATCTCCACCTTGCCCGTGGAGATCCTGTCCACGTAGGCGAGCGTGCCCTGGCTGTGCCGCACGGTGTGCTGGTAGAGCGTGCGGATCTTCACCCCGCGGTCGATCATCGGCGAGGCCCGCTCCAGGGACTGGCTGAGACTGAAAGTCGGCCGGGCGCCGCCCGGCTGGACGGTCAGGGCCTCGGTGTGACACTCGGCGGTGGCCAGGTCGATGGCGGCGTTGATCTGGTCGAGTCCCTCCAGCACCGTGATGGCGTGGGTGTTGGCGGGGCTCTGGGCGCTGAGGGCGAGGAACGGCTCGAAAGCGTCGGTGAGATCCACGGCGGTTCGCCTGCGGTCCTGGATCTCGCGCTCGATCGGGTGGAGCCGTTGGGCGAGTGCGACGGACGGGGGAACCGCGCGCAGCTGGTTCGCGTCGTCCGGGTCGGGGCGCAGCAGAGCGAATTCGAGCAGGCAGGGGGCGTTCTTGACTTCGCCGCGGGCGACGCGGCCGGCGCTCAGGGCCGCTGCGTACAGTCGGGTTCCCTCGGCGCACATCTCCGTGACGGGGTGGTGATGCGTCGGGTTTGTTGTGCTTTGCGGCAAATCTCCACCCCCCAGGGTCCTGAACATGTAAGAACATGATGCATCGTCCCTGTGGCACTGACGTGCCTGAATGAGCCATCGTCTGTCAGTGCGGGGGAGAAGATTCCATCAAGTGAGGACGAAGCCGACCATGTATAAGAGAATGCTTCGCTCGGCGCTTGCCGTTGTTTTCTCCGTCGTCGCGATCTTTGGGGCAGTCGCCGCCGTCAACGGGGACACGGGAAGCGCTGGTACCAGTGCGATTGCACCGGCCGAGAAGAAGGTCGGGAACGACTTCGGCTGGGAAACCATCCCTGCGCGGGTTTCCTGATGACCCCCGACGACCACGGATTCCGCCGTGAAATGGCATCGGCCTACCGCTCCGGCTGGCAGTTCATCGATCTCACGAGTGCCATTCCTTACGCCGGTGACTCGCTGAAGGTCACCCTCTTCGGCCAGCCCATCATCGTGGTGCGGGAAGAGGACGAGGACGTCCGCGCCTACCGCTGTCTGCGTCGTCCCCGGGGCGCGCCGCAGCCCGTCCGCTGCGAGATCCGGTACGGCATGGTCTTCGTCAATCTGGACCAGCGTGATCACCAACTTTTCGAGCCCGACTCCGCCGCCACCCCCCGCAGTGCCTGAAGCGATTCCCCTGTCGTCGCAGATCGCTCAGGCACTACCCCCACACAGCGACGCCATCGTGGACCTGACCACGATGGCGTCGCTGTGATGTCCGTGTCCAGTGGTTGAACCGGACATCATCGAACGGGCCACGGCCGGACCGGACATCGCCGGACCGGGCGCCGCCGGCTACGCGCGCCCCATGGCCCGGTCCAGGGCGATCTCCACGACCACCCGGTCCGGGTTCGGCGAGGGCGTGCGCCCGTACCGCTCCGCGTAGCGCCGTACCGCCTCCGCGACCGCGGCCTCGTCCGTACGGACCACCGCGCGGCCCTCCAGGGTCGCCCAGCGTCGCCCCTCCAGCTGGCACACCGCCACCCGGGCCCCGCCCTGCGGGCCGCCCTGCGACGCCAGCACGTTGCGGACCTTCTTGCTGTTCTTGTTGCTGATCACCCGTGCCAGGCCGGCTTCCGGGTCGTAGGTCACGCCCACCGGGACCACGTGCGGGCTGCCGTCGGGACGGTGCGTGGTCAGCGTGCAGATGTGCCGCTCCCGCCAGAAGGCGAGGTACTCCGGCGTCGGGTTGAGTACGTCTTGGGTCGGGCGGGCCGTGCCGGCCGGGATGGGAGTCGACATGCGCGAAGGGTACGTCGCGCCACCTTGAGTGGAATAGACTCAACTTTGTGCAGGTTGCTCATGTAAAGCACACGCAGTAGGGAACCGAAGCAGGAAGGGAGAAGCCGCCCGTGGATGCGGAGCTGACCAACAGGAGCCGGGACGCGCTGAACGCGGCCACGACCAGGGCCGTCAAGGACGGGCACGCGGATCTGACGCCCGCGCACCTGCTGCTGGCGCTGCTCGCCGGCGAGGACAACGAGAACATCACCGATCTGCTCGCCGCGACCGACGCCGACCAGGCCGCCGTACGCGCCGGGGCGGACCGTCTGCTGGCCGCGCTGCCCAGCGTCACGGGCTCCACGGTCGCGCCCCCGCAGCCCACCCGCGAGCTGCTCGCCGTACTGGCGGAGGCCGACGCGCAGGCCGGGAAGCTCGGCGACGAGTACCTCTCCACCGAACACCTACTCATCGCCATCGCCGCCAAGGGCGGCGCGGCCGGTGAGCTCCTTTCCGCACAGGGCGCGACCGCGAAGAAGCTGCGCGAGGCCTTCGAGAACGCAAGAGGAGGGCGGCGGGTGACCACCCCCGACCCCGAGGGCCAGTACAAGGCCCTGGAGAAGTTCGGCACCGATTTCACGGCGGCCGCCCGCGAGGGCAAGCTCGACCCGGTCATCGGCCGTGACCACGAGATCCGCCGCGTCGTCCAGGTGCTCTCGCGCCGTACGAAGAACAACCCGGTGCTCATCGGCGAGCCCGGCGTCGGCAAGACCGCCGTCGTCGAGGGCCTGGCCCAGCGCATCGTCAAGGGTGACGTCCCCGAGTCCCTGAAGAACAAGCGGCTGGTCTCCCTGGACCTCGGCGCGATGGTGGCCGGTGCCAAGTACCGCGGCGAGTTCGAGGAGCGGCTCAAGACCGTCCTCGCGGAGATCAAGTCCAGCGACGGCCAGATCATCACCTTCATCGACGAGCTGCACACGGTCGTCGGAGCGGGCGCCGGCGGGGACTCCTCCATGGACGCGGGCAACATGCTCAAGCCCATGCTGGCCCGCGGCGAGCTGCGCATGGTCGGCGCGACCACCCTCGACGAGTACCGCGAGCGGATCGAGAAGGACCCGGCGCTGGAGCGCCGCTTCCAGCAGGTGCTGGTGGCGGAGCCGAGCGTCGAGGACACCATCGCGATCCTGCGCGGGCTCAAGGGCCGCTACGAGGCCCACCACAAGGTCGTCATCAACGACAGCGCGCTCGTCGCCGCGGCCACCCTCTCCGACCGCTACATCACCTCCCGGTTCCTGCCCGACAAGGCCATCGACCTCGTCGACGAGTCCATGTCCCGGCTCCGCATGGAGATCGACTCCTCCCCGCTGGAGATCGACGAGCTCCAGCGCTCGGTCGACCGCCTGCGCATGGAGGAGCTGGCCCTGAACAACGAGTCCGACGCGGCCTCGCGCGAACGCCTCGACAAGATCCGCAAGGACCTCGCGGACAAGGAGGAGGACCTGCGGGGCCTCACCGCCCGCTGGGAGAAGGAGAAGCAGTCCCTCAACCGGGTCGGCGAGCTCAAGGAGCGCCTGGACGACCTGCGCGGCCAGGCCGAGCGCGCCCAGCGCGACGGGGACTTCGACACCGCCTCCAAGCTCCTCTACGGAGAGATTCCGGCCCTGGAGCACGAGCTCGCGGAGGCCACCGAGGCCGAGGCCGAGGTCTCCAGGGACACCATGGTCAAGGACGAGGTCGGCCCGGACGACATCGCGGACGTGGTCGGCGCCTGGACGGGCATTCCGGCCGGCCGCCTCCTGGAGGGCGAGACCCAGAAGCTCCTGCGCATGGAGGAGGAGCTGGGCCGCCGCCTGATCGGCCAGGGCGAGGCCGTGCGCGCCGTCTCCGACGCCGTGCGCCGCACCCGCGCGGGCATCGCGGACCCGGACCGGCCGACCGGCTCGTTCCTCTTCCTCGGGCCGACCGGCGTGGGCAAGACGGAGCTGGCCAAGGCCCTCGCGGACTTCCTCTTCGACGACGAGCGGGCCATGATCCGCATCGACATGTCGGAGTACGGCGAGAAGCACAGCGTGGCCCGCCTCGTCGGCGCGCCGCCCGGCTACGTGGGCTACGAGGAGGGCGGCCAGCTGACGGAGGCCGTCCGCAGGCGCCCGTACTCCGTCGTCCTCCTGGACGAGGTCGAGAAGGCCCACCCCGAGGTCTTCGACGTCCTGCTCCAGGTCCTCGACGACGGCCGCCTCACGGACGGCCAGGGCCGCACCGTGGACTTCCGCAACACCATCCTGATCCTGACCTCGAACCTGGGGTCGCAGTTCCTCATGGATCCGTCCACAGCTGTGGACGAGAAGAAGGCCCGGGTCCTGGACGTGGTGCGGGCCACCTTCAAGCCGGAGTTCCTCAACCGCCTCGACGACCTGGTGGTCTTCTCCGCCCTGAGCGGGGCCGAGCTGGCCCACATCGCCGAGCTCCAGATCGGCCGCCTCGCCAAGCGGCTCGCCGAACGCCGCCTGGCCCTGGACGTCACTCCCGAGGCCCTGGCCTGGCTGGCGGACAAGGGCAACGACCCGGCGTACGGCGCCCGCCCCCTGCGCCGCCTGATCCAGACGGCCATCGGCGACCGCCTGGCCAAGGAGATCCTCTCGGGCGAGATCCGCGACGGCGACACCGTCCGCGTCTCCGTGGCGGGCGACGGCCTGCTGGTGGGCAAGGCGCTGTAGCCACCCGGTCCCGAGCCACCCGGTCCCGTCACCGGCCACCCGGTCCCGTCACCCGGAGTGACAAGGCGCGGCAATCCGCCGCAATACCGCCTCAGCCGGGTCCCGGAATCCCCGGGGCCCGGCTTACCCGGGCCATACTCCTGTCCGCCCTGCGCGGATCGGGCCCTTCCGGGGTGGACACGGGGTGGGCGCGATGGGGGAGGATGGCCGCATCCGCACGAAGGGAAGTCACACGGTGAGCATCGACCCGGCCTCGATTCCGAACTTCGGAGGGCAGCAGCCCGATCCGCAGGCCACAGGACCGGCGGGCCCCGTCGTCCCCGACCAGGATCTGGTCAAGCAGCTCCTGGAGCAGATGGAGCTCAAGTACGTCGTCGACGACGAGGGCGACCTCGCGGCGCCGTGGGAGGACTTCCGCACGTACTTCATGTTCCGCGGTGAGGACGAGCAGCAGGTCTTCTCCGTGCGGACGTTCTACGACCGCCCGCACAAGATCGAAGAGAAGGCTCAGCTCCTCGAGTCGATCGACGACTGGAACCGCCGCACGCTGTGGCCCAAGGTCTACAGCCACACGCACGACGACGGCTCCGTCCGCCTGATCGGCGAGGCGCAGATGCTGATCGGCACCGGCGTGAACCTGGAGCACTTCGTGTCCTCCACGGTCAGCTGGGTCCGCGCGTCGATCGAGTTCGACAAGTGGCTCGTCGAGCAGTTCGGCCTGGAGAAGGAAGTCGACTCCGCCGACGAGAAGGCCGACGGCGAAGGCGAAGACGGCGACAGCGAGACCAACTAGGTCCTCGCGGTCCGCGTCCCACCCCTCACGGCGCCACTCCGGACACGAGCAGCAGGTACGGCCCGTATCCGTACGAGAGCCCGGCCAGCACCACGGTCACCACGACCGCGGTGCGCGGCCGGGCTTTCGCCATGAGGGCCACGGCCGGCAGCAGCAGCGGGAACGCGGGCAGCAGGAAGCGCGGCTTCGATTCGAAGAAGCCCGCGCCGCCGTAAGTCATCACCAGCAGCACGCCCGTGTACACGAGCAGCGGCAGCGGGATCCTCCGATCGGCCGCCAGTAGTCCGGCGAGCACCAGCGCGGACGTCAGCAGGACCACCGTCACGGTCGTGGCGAGCTCCACCTGCCCGATGCCGGACAGCGCGTGCCGCGCGGAGCGCAGCGCCCCCGCGCCGAAGTCGAAGCGCGAGCCCCAGCCGCTCTGGACGGCGAAGTAGCCTCCGAGCGGATCCCCCCGGCGCACGCCGACGAGCAGGACGTACGAGGCCCAGCCCGCGGGAGCGGCCAGCCCCGCGGCCCACACCGCCGCGGGCGCGCGGCCCCGGCGCCGGCAGATCTCGTACGCGGCGGCCGCCGTCACGGCCGCGGCGACCGCGATGCCGGTGGGCCGGGTCAGCCCCGCGAGGACGGCGAGCCCCGCCGCCCAGCCCCAGCGGCCGCGCAGCAGGGCGTACAGGGCCCAGGCGGCGAAGGCCGCCAGCAGGGGCTCGGTGTAGGCCAGGGTCAGCATCAGGGCGTGCGGCAGTACGGCCCACAGCGCGACGAGCAGCACCCCGGCGCGGGCCCCCAGCAGGTGCTCCCCGACCCGGTACACCCCGACGGCGGCCGCGCCCGCCGCGATCCAGGCCACGGCCAGCGCGGCGACGGTGAGGGAGCCGGGCAGCAGGGCGGAGGCGCAGCGGATCAGGGTGGGGTAGAGCGGGAAGAACGCGGAATCGCTCTGTACGGACCCGATGCCGGGATAGATCTGGGTCCGCCCGTACCCGTACTCGGCGATCCGCAGGTACCAGACGGAGTCCCAGGACTCCCCGAGCACCCGTACGGGGCTGCGCCCGGTCCACCAGGCCGCCACGGCGACCGCCAGCACCCCGGCCCCGCGCAGGGCCGCGTACACCCCGAGCGCAAGGACGGAGCCCGGGATCCGGCCGGACCGGCTGGTGCGCCGCGCGGGCCGTGCGCCGTTCGACAGCGTTTCCGTCGCCATGCGTCCCGTCCTTCTGGGGCTCCCGGTCGGGGTCGCCACGATGGAGGAACACTACGACGCCAGGGCCGCCGGGCCTCCGGGGATCGACCCCGGCCCGTCGCGTCCGACGTCCGCGTCCCGCGTCCGCGCCCGGCTCAGAGCCGCCGCAGCCGCTCCACCGCCTCCTCCAGGACGTCGGTGCGCTTGCAGAAGGCCCAGCGGACGTGGCTGGCCCCGGCGGCCTTGTCGTCGTAGAAGACCTGGTTCGGGATGGCCACCACTCCGCAGCGTTCCGGCAGGGCCCGGCAGAAGGCGAGGCCGTCGCGCTCGCCGAGCGGGGTGATGTCGGTGGTGACGAAGTAGGTGCCCTGCGGGCGGAAGACCTCGAAGCCGGCCGCCGCGAGGCCGTCGGAGAGGAGGTCGCGCTTGGCGGCCAGGTCCGCGCGGAAGGAGTCGTAGTACGCGTCCGGGAGGTCGAGGGCCTCGGCGATCGCGTACTGGAACGGGCCCGAGGACACGTACGTCAGGAACTGCTTCGCCGAGCGGACCGCCGTGACCAGCTCGGGCGTCCCCGTCACCCAGCCGACCTTCCAGCCCGTGAAGGAGAAGGCCTTGCCGGCGGAGGAGATGGTGACCGTGCGCTCGCGCATGCCCGGCAGGCTCGCCAGCGGCGTGTGGGCACCCTCGAAGACCAGGTGCTCGTACACCTCGTCCGTGATGACCAGCAGGTCGCGGGAGACGGCCAGCTCCGCGACCGCGGCCAGCTCGGCGGGGGTCAGGACGGTGCCCGTCGGATTGTGCGGTGTGTTCAGGAGCAGGAGGCGGGTGCGGGGGGTGACCGCGGCCCTCAGCGCGTCCACGTCGAGGCGGAAATCGGGGGCGCGCAGGGTCAGCGGCACCCGGACGGCCCCGGCCATCGCGATGCAGGCGGCGTAGGAGTCGTAGAAGGGTTCCAGGGCGATGACCTCGTCACCCGGTTCCAGCAGGGCCAGGAGCGAGGCCGCGATGGCCTCGGTGGCTCCGGCGGTGACGAGCACCTCGGTGTCGGGGTCGTGAGCGAGGCCGTAGAAGCGCTGCTGGTGGGCGGCGATCGCCGTACGCAGCTCCGGGACGCCGGGGCCCGGCGGGTACTGGTTGCCCCGGCCGTCCCGGATCGCGCGCGCCGCGGCCTCGGCGATCTCGGCGGGGCCGTCGGTGTCGGGAAAACCCTGGCCGAGGTTGATCGCCCCGGTGGCGGTGGCCAGGGCGGACATCTCCGCGAAGATCGTCGTGCCGAAGGCCGCCAGCTTGCGGTTGAGGAAGGGGCGGGCGGGGCCGTTGCTGCGTTCGGGATCGCTCATGGGCGCAATCCTGCGGGGAAGCTCTGGACTTGCTCAAGTGTGCTTTGGGCCGCGTAGGCCGCGGGCATCCCCCCAGCACGCGGGACGACAGGGGATCCCGCACCCCGGGGAACCGGGGGAGCTGAGAGGGGTCGGGGGATGATCCTCGGAATCGTGATCTTCGTGGTGGTGGTCGTGGCGATCGTCGTGATGGCGGTCAAGGCCGGACGTGGGGGCGGCGGGGGCCGGGGCGGCGGCAGCGGGGACGCGGGCTGGTGGGCCGGGAGCGGCTCAGCAGGTTCCTCCTCCTCGTGCGGCTCCTCCTCGTCCAGCTGTGGTTCGTCCTCCTCCAGCTGTGGTTCGTCCTCCTCGTCCTGCGGCGGCGGAGGATGCGGTTCCAGCTGACTCGGGGGAGCATGGATCCGTGGACGATGGCTTCCGCCTCCGGACCGCCTTCGTACCGCTTCCCGCATAGGTGAGGCGCCCGCCGGGCACAACTTCCGTCGGGCGTCTTCTTGTTCGGACGTCACGGCCGCGCATTACGGCGTACGGGCGGCATGTCGTTGAACACGTGAACTGTGTAGCCCCCGAGGGGATGTAAACCCCTGCAACTTGGGTAAAAACGCTGTGAGTGCCGTGCCTTTCATGATTCCCTCGGTTGAGTAGACCAGTCCTCGGACCTCCCTGGACTTCCTGTGGACCCGTGCCGGTGTCCCCCCACCCGTTGACTACCGCTGGCGGGCCCCGGCCCATCTCCCTCGCGCGTTTGCGGAGCCGACTCATGCTCACGACCCTCCAGACCACCTATACCGACACGCGTGCCGCCGATCTCGCCTGGGCCCTGGGTCGGGAGCGGCTGCCCGCCCTGGCCGTACTGAACCTCGAACTGGGTGGCGCGAAAGTGGAGTTGCGCCTGCTCGGGGCCTCCCATCAGGTACTCCTGGAGGAGGGCGACGTGCTCTGCTCCGAAACCGTCGCCTGTATGCCCGGCAGCAGCACCCCGCTTCCGCTCGGCGTGGCCAAGCGCGTCGGCGACTGGGAGTACGAGTTCGCCGCGCGGGTCGAGAACCTCTCGCGCGGCTCCTTCGCCGGGCGGGCGCAGGAGCTGCTCGCGCTGGTCGCGGACCACCCGAACGGGCTCGCCGGGACCTTCCCCGGCAGCCCGCACGCCTTCACCGCCATGCTCGCGCAGCGCTACGAGGGCCAGGTGCGCTGGCGGACCTGGCACGCGTACCCGCAGGAAGGGCAGTTGGTGGCCACCCGGACCCGGGTCGGCGTACGGGCGGCCGGTCCGACGGGTGCGGGTACGGGCGCGGTGGCCGCCGCCGCGGAGGCGACCATGGAGTCGCCGGTGCTGATCTAGACCGCCGGCGCCGATCCGGGGTGCCCGGGGTGCCCGGGGTGCCCGGGGTGCCCGGGGGGTGCGGAGTAGCGGAGTTGCCGGACGGTTACGCCAACTGCCCGAACCAGTGCGCCACTTACACCCATGTGGGTGACCGGATGCGAGCAGGCGGTGACGTACGGTTCGCTTCATGATCGACCGTTCCACCCCGCGCGGGGTGCTTCGCACCCGGTGGCGCCGCCCCCCGGCTCCGGAGCCGCGCGGTGTGGGCCGCGTCCAGGCCGTCCTGCCGGTACGGCCCAGGACCGGCCGACTCCTCGTCCTGGCCACCGTGTTCGTCTGCGCCGCCTGCGGGCTCGTATACGAACTCGAGCTGCTCGCCCTCGGCTCGTACCTCATCGGCGACTCCGTCACCCAGGCCTCGGTCGTGCTGTCCGTCATGGTCTTCGCCATGGGCGTCGGATCCCTGCTCGCCAAGGCCCTGCGCGCCCGCCCCGCCTTCGGCTTCGCCCTCGTGGAGGCGGGCCTCGCCCTGCTCGGCGGGCTCTCCGCCATAGCGCTCTACGCCAGCTTCGCCTGGCTAGGGGAGTCCCGGCCCGCGCTCGTCGCCTTCTCCTTCGCCATCGGCGTGCTCATCGGCGCCGAGATCCCGCTCCTGATGGTCCTCATCCAGCGCATCCGCAGACAGGACGCGGGCGGCGCCGTCGCCGACCTGTTCGCCGCCGACTACGTCGGCGCCCTCGTCGGCGGCCTCGCCTTCCCCTTCCTGCTGCTGCCCGTCCTCGGCCAGCTCACCGGGGCCATGTTCACCGGCACCGTCAACGTCATCGCCGGCGGCGGCCTCGTCCTGTGGCTGTTCCGCCGGGACCTGAGCCGCCGTGCCCGCTGGCTGCTCATCGGCGTCAACGTCACCGTCCTCACCGTCCTGGGCTGCGCCACCGTCCTCGCCGACGACTTCGAACGCGTCGCCCGCCGCGCCGTCTACGGCGGCGAGGTCCGCGTCGCCGTCCAGACCGGAGTCCAGGAACTCGTCCTCACCGGCCCTCCGACCGGATCCCCGCGCTCCCTCGAGCTCTTCCTCGACGGCCGCCTGCGGGTCAGCGGCTACGACGAGTACCGCTACCACGAGGCCCTCGTGCACCCCGCGATGACCGGTCCGCACACCCGCGTCCTGGTCCTCGGCGGCGGAGACGGCCTCGCCGCCCGCGAGGTGCTGCGCTACCGCGACGTCGCCTCCGTCACCGTCGTCGAGCTGGACCCCGGAGTCGTACGGCTCGCCCGGACGGACCCGATGCTCTCCGCGCTGAACGGGCGGGCGTACGAGGATCCGCGCCTCGGCGTCGTCACCGAGGACGCCTTCCGCTGGCTGCGCGCACCCGCCTCCCGGGACCGCTTCGACGTCATCGTCTCCGACCTGCCGGACCCCGGGATCACCCCCAGCACGAAGCTGTACTCGCAGGAGTTCTACGGGCTGGCCGCGCGGGCCCTGCGCCCCGGCGGGCGGTTCGCCGTCCACGCGGGGCCGCCCGGCACCAGGCCCCGTACCTACTGGACCGTCGAGGCCACCCTGCGCGCGGCCGGCCTGCGCACCGCCCCCTACAGCGCGGGCGGCCGCCTCTCGGGCTTCGCCGCCGGCCCCGACCGGGTGCTCGGCGCGGCCTCCGCCTCCGCCGCGGCGCTCCCGCAGGACTGGGGCTTCGTCCTGGCGGCCCGCGAGGACGTGCCCCGGCTGCGGGTGGACCGGGAGACGCCCGCCCTGCGCTCCCTGTCCACGCGGTCCCTGGCCGACGCGGCCCGGGACACGGAGCGCACCCGGGTGGCGGGGCTCCCGCCGTCGACGCTGCCGCACCCGAGGTACTCGTAGCCGGGGCAGGTGTGCCGGGGTACGCGTGCCGGGTACGCGTGGCCGGGGTACTCGTGGCCGGGCGGTCGCGTCGGTAGGCTCGTCCGCATGGAGCATCAGGTGTTCGTACCGGTCCCCTCCGCCGACGTCCGCGCCGTGCTGCGCGACCCCGCCCGGCTGGCGCGATGCGTGCCGGGGCTCCAGCAGGACGCCGATACCGAGGCCGGGCCGCTGTCCGGCCGGCTGAAGGTGCGGGTCGGTGGGCACACCGTCACCTACCGCGGCACCCTCTCCGTCACCGAGCAGGACCCGGACCGCTTCACCCTCGCCGGAGAAGGCGCCGAAGTGCGGGGGAGCGGGACCGTCAAGCTCTCCCTCGCACTGCGCCTGACCGGGGCGGACGGGGGCACCCGGCTGGAGTTCACCGCCGAGTCCGCCGCCGACGGCCGCGCCGCCGCCTTCGCCCCCGGCGCGGCCGCCACGGCCGCACACCGGCTCCTGGACCGCGCCGCCGGGCACCTCGCGGCCCTCGCGGGCGACGGCGCCACCGGGCCCGACGCCGCGGGGCCGGCCGACGCGGCAGCGGCGGCCGGCGGGGACCCGGAGCACTTCGACACCGATGCCGATACCGACGCCGGTGTCGGTATCGGCCCGGACCCGGACTCCGGCCCGGGGTTCACCGAGGTCACCGCGTCCGTGTTCGACACCGAGGTCCCGCCCCCGTCCCTGGACCCGTTCCTGGAGGGCACCTTCGAAGGCATGGCCGACCTCGGTGACCTCGGTGGACCGCCGCGCCCGCCGGCCGAGGCCGCGCACGCCCGCCGCACGATGATCGGCCGCAGCGCGGAGGAGGTCGACCACGCGCCCCCGCGCGGCCGCTACGCCCCGGTCCCGGCCCCCACCTCCGCCTCCGCGAACGCCAACCTCCGCTGGATCGCCCCGGCCGCCGCCGTGGCCGTGGCCTCGGCGGTCCTCCTGGGCCGCGCCCTGCGCCGCCGCCGCTGACCCGGGGAACTCGCCCGCTTCCCGGCGCGGACCTGATCACCCCGTCGGGCTGACTAAGGTCATGGCATGAGTACGCAACTGCGCGCCGGCGGCGCCGAGGTGACCATCGACCAGGAGAACGGCTGCCGGATCAGCAGTCTGCGCATCGACGGGACGGAACTGCTGCGGCAGGGGGACCACTACGGGTCCTTCCCCATGGTCCCGTGGTGCGGCCGGACCAGGGACGGGCAGTTCCAGGACGGGGCGACCCTGCACCAGCTTCCGCTCAACCATCCCCCGCACGCCATCCACGGCTTCGGCCGCGACGCCGCCTGGCGCCGCGCCCGGGCCACTGCCGCCGAGGCCGCCTTCACGTACCCGCTCGCCGACCCGTGGCCCTACGAGGGCCTGGTCACCCAGATCTTCGAGCTCGGCGAGAACGCACTGACCCTGACGCTGGGCATCGAGACCTACCAGGACTCCTTCCCGGCGCAGGCCGGCTGGCACCCCTGGTTCCTGCGCAACCTCGGCGGGGGCGGGTCCGACGTACGCATCGACTTCGAGGCCGCCTGGCAGGAGGAGCGCGGAGCCGACCACCTCCCCACCGGCAACCGCATCGACCCCAAGCCGGGCCCCTGGGACGACTGCTTCGGCATGCCGTACGGGGTCGACGTCACCCTCACGTGGCCCGACGCCCTGGAGCTGAAGGTCACCAGCCGCTCCGAATGGGTGGTCGTCTACGACGAGCAGCCCGAGGCCGTCTGCGTGGAACCGCAGTCGGGCCCGCCGAACGGACTGAACACCCTGCCGCAGTTGGTCACCCCCGTGGACCCGCTGGAGATCTCCACGACGTGGACGTGGCGGCGGCTCGGTTAGTGCCCAATTAAGCTCGGGGCCATGAGTGACGTACGCGATGCGCTTCTGCAGCAGATCAAGGACAAGGCCGTCGTGCACGGCAAGGTGATCCTCTCCTCCGGCCGCGAGGCCGACTACTACATCGACCTCCGCCGGATCACGCTGGACGGCGAAGCCGCCCCGCTGGTCGGCCAGGTCATGCTGGACCTCACCGCCGACCTGGAGTTCGACTGCGTCGGCGGCCTGACCCTGGGCGCCGACCCGGTGGCCACCTCGATGCTGCACGCCTCCGCCGCGCGCGGGGCGCGCCTGGACGCCTTCGTCGTCCGCAAGGCGCAGAAGGCGCACGGCATGCAGCGCCGTATCGAGGGCACCGACGTGAAGGGCAGGCGCTGCCTGGTCGTCGAGGACACCTCGACCACCGGCGGTTCCCCGCTGACCGCCGTCGAGGCGGTCCGCGAGGCCGGCGGCGAGGTCGTCGCCGTCGCGACGATCGTCGACCGCGGCGCGGCCGGCGCCATCGCGGCCGCCGGCCTGCCCTACCTCACGGGCTACCAGCTCGATGACCTCGGTTTGTCCTAACCCTCGGACAGTGGGTCGTGCTTCCGCACAACTGGTGACTTAGGTCCCCGGAAGTCCGGAAGTGGGCTCTGACCTGCGGCTTTCCGGCCGGGGGGAGTGTTTCACGTGAAACACTCCCCCCGGATCGGCCCGCGCGGCACCGCCACGGAGGTGGAGTGGGGGCGCGAGTCTGGAAAGATGGGGACGACGGCAACGTCGCCCCCAGGTCAGGGCCCGCAATAAGCACACTCCCCGCACATCCAAGGAGCGGACAGATGCCCATCGCAACCCCCGAGGTCTACAACGAGATGCTCGACCGGGCGAAGGCAGGCAAGTTTGCCTACCCGGCGATCAACGTGACCTCGACCCAGACCCTGCACGCTGCACTGCGCGGCTTCGCGGAGGCCGAGAGCGACGGCATCATCCAGATCTCCACCGGTGGTGCGGAGTTCCTGGGTGGCCAGTACAACAAGGACATGGTCACCGGCGCCGCCGCCCTGGCCGAGTTCGCGCACATCGTGGCCGCCAAGTACGACATCACCGTCGCGCTGCACACGGACCACTGCCCCAAGGACAAGCTGGACACCTACGTCCGCCCGCTGATCGAGATCTCGGCCGAGCGCGTGGCCCGCGGCCTCAACCCGCTCTTCCAGTCGCACATGTGGGACGGTTCCGCCGAGACCCTGGCCGACAACCTGGCCATCGGCCAGGAGCTGCTCGCCAAGGCCGCTGCCGCGAAGATCATCCTCGAGGTCGAGATCACCCCGACCGGTGGTGAGGAAGACGGCGTCAGCCACGAGATCAACGACGAGCTCTACACCACCGTCGACGACGCGCTGCGCACCGCCGAGGCCCTGGGCCTGGGCGAGAAGGGCCGCTACCTGCTGGCCGCCTCCTTCGGCAACGTGCACGGTGTCTACAAGCCGGGCAACGTCGTCCTGCGCCCCGAGCTCCTCAAGGACCTCCAGGCCGGCGTCGGTGAGAAGTACGGCAAGTCCTCCCCGTTCGACTTCGTCTTCCACGGCGGCTCGGGCTCCACGGCCGAGGAGATCGCCACCGCGCTGGAGAACGGCGTCGTGAAGATGAACCTCGACACCGACACCCAGTACGCCTTCACCCGTCCGGTCGTGGACCACATGTTCCGCAACTACGACGCGGTCCTGAAGGTCGACGGCGAGGTCGGCACCAAGTCGAAGTACGACCCCCGCACGTGGGGCAAGGCCGCCGAGGCCGGCATGGCCGCGCGCGTCACCGAGGCCTGCGCGAACCTGCGCTCCACGGGCACCAAGCTCAAGTAGCAGCGGCTCACGCGGCAGCGGCTTTCCCGGGAGGGCCCGGCTCCACCGTCCACGGACGGCGGGGCCGGGCCCTTCCCGTAGGCCCGCATCCCCCAGACTGTGGGCATGTCTCTTCACCAGAACCTCCTCGGGGGCCCCGCCCCCACCCACCTCCCCGACGAGCCGGGCATCGCGGCCATCGCCGCGGGCACCCCCGCCGTCGAGGTGGCCGCCGCGCACCCGACCTCCTCCCTCGCCTGGGCCCTCCTCGCCGACGAGGCCTTCGCGGCCGGCCGCACGGTCGAGTCGTACGCGTACGCCCGTACGGGCTACCACCGCGGCCTGGACGCGCTGCGCCGTGCCGGCTGGAAGGGCCACGGCCCGGTGCCGTGGGAGCACGAGCCGAACCGCGGCTTCCTGCGCGCCCTGAACGCCCTGGCCCGCGCGGCCGGTGCGATCGACGAGAAGGAGGAGTACGAGCGCTGCTCGACCTTCCTGCGCGACTCCTCCGAGACGGCCGCGGACGTCCTCGCGGTCTGAGGCCCACGGTCTGAGGTCTGAGGGCTCTAAGGGCTCTGAGGCCCAGGCCCGACGCCTTCGGCGCCCGTTCCCGGGCGGGTTCCCGCATGGGGCCCGCCCGGTCGCGGAAGGTGACGTGCGCCACTGACTATTGAAGCCCTGCGGCACGACGGTCTTATGATGCGGACAGGGGACCGGAGCTCCACTCACCTCACCGGAAGGAGCGGACCGCTACCCGGAAGCACGTATCGAGGAGACAGCGATGTCGCACGCCCTTGATGCCTCCGGAGACGGCGGTTCGGACACTCCGAACCTCGACTTCGCCGGCACGACCCCCTACGAGGACTACGTCCAGGCGGACGTCCTCACCCACCTCCAGCACCTCCGCTCGGACGACCCGGGCGAGATGGTCTTCCTGGTCACCACCCAGGTCATGGAGCTGTGGTTCACGGTCATCGTCCACGAGTGGGAGACCGCCTCGAAGGCGCTCCGCGAGGACCAGCTCCCCGTCGCGATGGACGCGCTGAAACGATCCCTCCGCGAGCTGGAGGCCCTCAACGCCTCCTGGCGCCCCCTCGCCCAGCTGACCCCGGGCCAGTTCAACGCGTACCGCGCCGCCCTCGGCGAGGGCTCGGGCTTCCAGTCGGCGATGTACCGCCGGATGGAGTTCCTGCTCGGCGACAAGGCCGCCTCCATGCTGGTCCCGCACCGCGGCGCCCCGCGCGTCCACGCGGAGCTGGAGAAGGCCCTCCAGGAGCCCAGCCTCTACGACGAGGTGCTGAGCCTCCTCGCCCGCCGCGGCCTCCCCGTCCCGCAGTCGGTCCTCGACCGCGACCTCTCGCAGCGCTACGAGCCCTCTCCCGAGGTCGAGGCCGTCTGGACGGCCCTGTACGCGGCCCCGGACGCCCACCTGGACCTGCACCGCCTCGGCGAGGTCCTCACCGACGTCGCCGAGCTGGTCTGGCGCTGGCGCAACGACCACCTGGTCGCCACCCGCCGCGCGATGGGCGCGAAGACGGGCACGGGCGGCTCGGCCGGCGTGACCTGGCTGGAGAAGCGCGCCCAGAAGAACGTCTTCCCGGAGCTGTGGACGGCGCGCAGCCATGTCTGAGCGGACCGCCGGCCCGGGCCCGGACCTCGACCTGGCGGCCCGCGCCGAAGCCCTGGACGCGGCCGACCCCCTCGGCAAGCTCCGCGACCGCTTCGCCCTTCCCGAGGGCGTGGTCTACCTCGACGGCAACAGCCTCGGCGCGCTCCCCGCAGGGGTGGCCGCCCGGCTCGCCGAGGTCGTCACGGAGCAGTGGGGCACTCGCCTGATCCGCTCCTGGACCGAGGGCGAAGCCAATTGGTGGAATGCCCCCGAGCGCATCGGCGACCGGATAGCCCCGCTGGTCGGCGCCGCCGCCGGCCAGGTGGTCGTCGGCGACTCCACCAGCGTCAACCTCTTCAAGGCCCTGGTCGGCGCCGCCCGGCTGGCCGCGCCCGGCCGGACCGAGCTGCTCGTGGACGCCGCCACCTTCCCCACCGACGGCTACATCGCCGAATCGGCGGCCCGGATGACGGGCCTGCGCGTCGTCCCGGTCGACCCGGCCGCCGCTGCGGGGGCGATGGGCCCGGACACCGCCGTGGTCCTCCTCAACCACGCCGACTACCGCACCGGCCGCCTGCACGACCTGCCCGCCCTCACCGCGGCCGCGCACGCCGCCGGGGCGCTCGTCGTCTGGGACCTGTGCCACACGGCCGGGGCGCTGCCCGTGGGCCTCGACGCGCACGCGGTGGACCTCGCGGTCGGCTGTACGTACAAGTACCTCAACGGAGGCCCCGGCGCCCCCGCGTACCTGTACGTCGCCGCCCGCCACCAGTCCGCCTTCGACTCCCCGCTGCCGGGGTGGAACGGTCACGCGGACCCGTTCGCGATGATTTCCTCCTACGAGGCCGCGCAGGGCGTGGCGCGGGCCCGCGTCGGCACCCCGGACATCCTGTCCATGCTCGCGCTGGAGGCCGCCCTGGACGCCTGGGACGGTGTCGCGGTCGAGGACGTCCGTGCGAAGTCCCTCGCGCTGACCGACTTCTTCCTCGACTGCGTGGCGGCGTACGTCCCGGCGGGCAAGGTCGAGCTGGTCACCCCCACCGGGCACGAACAGCGCGCCAGCCAGGTGTCGCTGCGCACCGAGAACGCGGACGCGGTCATGCGCGAGCTGATCTCGCGGGGAGTGATCGGGGACTTCCGCGCCCCCGATGTCCTGCGCTTCGGATTCACTCCGCTGTACGTCGGCTTCGCGGACGCGGAACGTGCGGCACGCGCACTGGGTCACATTTTCGGGTGAACCGGTAGCGAAACGTCACATCACCGCGCGGGCGGGGCTACGGCCCCGCCCGCGCCGGTATCCGCTCCGCCCGCCACGGAGGGGACCGTTCCGGCCTGATACGGTCCCGCTCTGCCGGAACACCGGAACACCAGTCCCCCTTGTCCCATGCGTTACCGGAGGTTGAGCCGATGACGGACCCCGCAGTCGAACGGGACGCCGCCGAGGCCGCCTCGGCCTTCTCCCATCCGCCCGTAGTCCCCGACTCGACGGCCGCCTACGGTGAACACCCCGACCAGATCGTCGACTTCTACGCCCCGCGCGGGGAACGGGCGCAGCCGGGCGTCGCGCGTTCCGCCCCGCTGGTCGTCGTCCTGCACGGCGGGGCCTGGCGCGGCCCGTACGACCGGCAGCACATCACCCCTTTCGCGGACTTCCTGGCCCGCCGGGGTTTCGCCGTCGCCAACATCGAGTACCGACGGGGGAGTTCGTTGCCCCACCAGGACGCCGAGGGCCCCGTGGCGGGCCGCTGGCCCGAGACCTTCGACGACGTGGCCGCCGCCCTCGACGCCCTGCCCGGCCTGGCCGCCGACAGCCTGCCGGAGGCGGACCCGCGCCGCACGGTCCTGACCGGCCACTCGGCCGGAGGCCACCTCGCACTGTGGGCAGCGGCCCGCCACGTGCTCCCGTACGACGCCCCGGCCGGCTGGAGGCTGCCCTCGCCGCCGCTGCTGCGCGGCGTGGTGGCGCTGGCCCCGATCGCGGACTTCACGGTCGCGGAGGAGCTCGGGGTGTGCGGGGGCGCCTCGGCGCAACTCCTGGGCGGGGCGTCCGGCTTCGCCGCGCGCCGCCCGTACGCCGACCCGGCGGCGCTGCTCCCGACGGGCATCGCCACGGCGGTGGTCCAGGGGCGGAGCGACATCGTGGTCCCGGAGGCGGTGTCCGAGGCCTACGTGGCGGCGGCCGCGCTGGCGGGGGAGATGGTGGGGCTGACCCTGCTGGACGCGGTCGGCCACTTCCCGCTCATCGACCCGGCGGCGGACGCCTGCGCGGTGGTGGCGGAGGAGATCTCGCAGCTGGCCTGGTAGCGCCCGGCGACCCGGTGTCGGAGCCTCCGCTCTCTCCATCGATTCAATTTAAAGTGAAAGATCGAGCCAAAGACTCGAGCGTTCCACGGCATGCGAATCGCCAGGAGTCGTCTCGGCGAATCCCGCTATTTCAGGGCGAGTTGGCGCCAGGTTGGGGCGTGATCGCGCCACTCAAGCCTGCGGGCATTTTCAATAAAGATTGACAGTCGTTGGGCCTCGTAGGGATGCTTCCCCCATCTGAACCAGCGTCACTCCAGCACCTCGGGCTCGCTCCCGCCGTCATGCCTACCAGGCGGACGAGCCCGGCGGGCCGGACGTGACGCACGTCATGCATCCGTCTCATGGGGGGACTTTCATGTCGAACACGCATGCCCTGACCCGCGCACTGGCCGCCACGGCCGTCGCCGGTCTGGCGGTCGGCCTTCTGGTCACCGCACCGGCCCACGCGGGCGAGCCCTCGAAGGGCCTGTCCGCCGTCTCCGTCGCGGACGGCGGCGACCAAGGTCCGTCGGTGGCGTACCAGCTCGCCGCCGGACCTCAGATCAAGCGCAGCGAGGTGATCAGGCGGGCCGCGTCCTGGGTCGGGCGGGGGCTCGTTTACGACGGGGGCGGCACCTACGAGGGGTACCGGAGGGACTGCTCGGGCTATGCCTCGATGGCCTGGAGCCTCGGCAAGCCCGGCCTGGACACCACCAGTTACGTCCCCAGCGGCGTCGCTTCCTGGATAGACAAGAGCGACCTCAAGCCCGGTGACGCCCTGCTCAACGATGCGGCCGGGGCTCTGGGCCACATCGCCATCTTCGCCGGCTGGACCGACTCCTCGAAGACCTCGTACGACGCCTACGAGTTCACCAAGTCGGGCGTGCAGCACAAGGCGATTCCCTACCCGTACTTCTCGGGTCACGGCACCTTCAGGCCGGTCCGCAACAACAGCATCGTCGACGATGCGGTCGCTTCCGGTCCGGACAACGTCGGTGTCTTCCGGCCGTCGACGGGTGAGTTCCATCTCCGTTATGACAATGGTTCGTTGGCGAAGGTGGCGTGGGGTCAGAGTGGTGACCTGCCGGTTTCGGCGAACTGGGACGGTGCCGGTCCGGACAATGTCGGTGTCTTCCGGCCGTCGACGGGTGAGTTCCACCTGCGTTATGACAATGGTTCGTTGGCGAAGGTGGCGTGGGGTCAGAGTGGTGACCTGCCGGTTTCGGCGAACTGGGACGGTGCCGGTCCGGACAACGTCGGTGTCTTCCGGCCGTCGACGGGTGAGTTCCATCTCCGGATGGACAACGGGAGTCTGACGAAGATCGCCTGGGGTCAGAGCGGCGATCAGCCCGTCTCGGGGAACTGGGACGGCGGTGCGGCGGCGAACGTCGGTGTCTTCCGGCCGTCGACGGGTGAGTTCCATCTCCGGATGGACAACGGGAGTCTGACGAAGATCGCCTGGGGTCAGAGCGGTGACCTGCCGGTCACCGCGAACTGGGACGGTGCCGGTCCCGACAACATCGGGATCTTCCGGCCCTCGACCGGTGAGTTCCACCTGCGGATGGACAACGGAAGCCTGACCAAGGTCGCCTGGGGCGCGCAGGGCGACCTCCCCGTCTCCGCCAACTGGGACGCCAACGCCGGGTGACCTCATCCCCGGAGGGGCGCGGCGACAGGCCGCGCCCCTCCGGGGAGCTCATGTGACGACACCTCATTGCCACCCGACCGGAAGCAGGACATCTCACCGTGAACCGCACCGTACGTCACCACTTCTCGGCCGTCGCCGCCACCGTGGCCCTCGCCGCCGGCGTCCTCGCCACGGCTCCGAGCGCCCTGGCGGTCGAGGGGGACGACCTCTCCGATCCGGCCACCGTCTTCTCCACAGCGAAGTACTCCTGTGGCACGGAGACCGCCTCCGACCAGGCCGTTGCCAGTCAGCTCAACGGTCAGCTCACCGGAACCCTGCGCGGGAGCCTCACCTCCTACCGGGTTTCGTGCGCCCGCGCGATCGTCAAGGCCGTCGAGGCCCGCGGCCTTCCGCATCGGGCCGCCGTGCTCGCCGTGACCACCGCCATAGTCGAGACCACTTTGGTGAACTATCCGAGTGGGGACCTCGACAGCGTCGGTCTGTTCCAGCAGCGGGACTCCTGGGGTTCCTTCGAGCAGCGCATGGATCCGACCTGGGCGACCAATGCCTTCCTCAACCAGTTGCTCAAGGTGAGCAACTGGCAGACCAGGCCGATAGGCGAGGTCTGCCAGGAGGTCCAGAGGTCCGCGTTCCCCGACCGCTACCAGGTGCAGGCCCCCGATGGCCAGCGCATCGTCGATGCCCTGTTCGGCACGCCCCATGCCGGTCCGGACAATGTCGGTGTCTTCCGGCCGTCGACGGGTGAGTTCCATCTCCGTTATGACAATGGTTCGTTGGCGAAGGTGGCGTGGGGTCAGAGTGGTGACCTGCCGGTTTCGGCGAACTGGGACGGTGCCGGTCCGGACAATGTCGGTGTCTTCCGGCCGTCGACGGGTGAGTTCCACCTGCGTTATGACAATGGTTCGTTGGCGAAGGTGGCGTGGGGTCAGAGTGGTGACCTGCCGGTTTCGGCGAACTGGGACGGTGCCGGTCCGGACAATGTCGGTGTCTTCCGGCCCTCGACGGGTGAGTTCCATCTCCGGATGGACAACGGGAGTCTGACGAAGATTGCCTGGGGTCAGAGCGGCGATCAGCCCGTCTCGGGGAACTGGGACGGCGGTGCGGCGGCGAACGTCGGGATCTTCCGGCCGTCGACGGGTGAGTTCCATCTCCGGATGGACAACGGGAGTCTGACGAAGATCGCCTGGGGTCAGAGCGGTGACCTGCCGGTCACCGCGAACTGGGACGGTGCCGGTCCCGACAACATCGGGATCTTCCGGCCCTCGACCGGTGAGTTCCACCTGCGGATGGACAACGGAAGCCTGACCAAGGTCGCCTGGGGCGCGCAGGGCGACCTCCCCGTCTCCGCCAACTGGGACGCCGGAAGCTAGGAAGGCGGCCCGGTAGCGGGCGGCCTGTCGGTCCGGCTCTCGAGCGGCCGGCTCGGAACTGCTGCAGGGCCCGGGAGGTACAGCGCTCCCGGGCCCAAGGCCTCGTAGCAGGCTTCGGGTATACCTTTCCCGACGGCTAGAGTGCCCACCAGCCGGTTTGAGGAGGCAGGTCATGACCGACGAGGACGCAGTACCGCCCGAGGTCCAGGCATCGCAGGACGGACCCGGCGGAGAGGCGGAACTGCTCGGTCAGCGCGTCGAGTACCTCCTCACGTACGTGCAGCCGCTCGGCAGGCGCTACACGCTCCAGGAGGTCGTCGACGGCATCAAGGAAGCCGCCGGTACGAACGACCCGAAGCTGTCCGTCGGCCGGCTGTGGGCGCTGGCCAAGGGCAAGGTGGCCAATCCCACCATCGGCACGCTCCGCGTCCTCGGGGAGTTCTTCGGCGTGCCGCTCGCCTATTTCATCGACGACGAAGTGGCTGCGCGGGTATCGGCACAGCTCGCTCTGGTGGCGGCCATGCGCGCCAACGACGTGCGTTCGGTGGCCCTGCGCGCGGCCGCCGTCGCGACGATGTCCACGCAAGGCATCGAGGCGGTGCGTTCCCTCGTCGAGCAGGGACGCGTCATGGGCGACGGCCCGGCGGGCGCGGGGAGCCCGATCCCCAAGGCCTGAGGGCCTCCACCCCAGTACAGTCGGCCCGGGGAGATCACGCGGGGCCGCCGGGCGGCCGCGTGTTCGGCCGATACGGCGGGGCGGGGACATGCGACGCGATGAATGGCGACAACTGCGGGCGCGATACGAGCAGGTGGTGCAGCCCTACGACCTTCCGCACCCCTTCGAGGTCGAAGACCTCTGCGCCGCCGTGGCCGCTGAACGAGGACGCCCGCTGACCCTGCTTCCGATGCCCGCCGGCTTGGCCGACGGCTCCGGAATATGCGGGATGTGGGTGTCCATGGGCGCCGCGGACCTCGTCTACTACACCCCTGTCGCGAGTCGGCCCCACCAAACGCACATCATCCTGCACGAGCTGGCCCACATCCTCCTGGATCACCGGGAGCCGAGCCTTCCGCACCCCGAGATGCTGGCGCAGCTCTTCCCCGACCTGGACCCCGAGATGGTCACCCGGCTCCTGGGCCGCGGCCGTACCAAGGCCACCACCCGCCAGGAGCAGGAGGCGGAGCTGCTTGCTTCCGTCATGTGGCAGCGCTTCAGCGCGACCCCCGTCGCCGTTGCGACGGCGACTTCGGACACGGCGGACACCCTCAACCGGGTGCTCGGAGCGTTCACCGGACGCAGCGGGCAGGTGTCCACATGAGGCTGTTCGACATCGTCGTCGTCCCGCCCCTGTGGCTGTTCGCCCTGTGGAAGCTTCCGCATCTGAAGTCGGCGTCCAGGCGCGACCGCGTCCTGTGGACGATGTGGATGCTGTGGGCCGTGCTCTTCACCATCGGAGTGCCGGCGGTGCGAACGGTTCTCGACGCGGCCGTGGGCATGGAGGGCTTCGCCAAGCTGCCGGTGCACATGCTGGGCCTGTGCGCGATGACGGCGTTCGTCGAATTCATTCGGGAGGCGACCGGTGCCCGGCGGAACTCGAAGGCGTGGCTGCGCTGGGTTCTGCTGGGGCTCGCGGAGGCCGGACTGGTCACCGCGTTCTTCGCGTCGCCGCTCCCGGAGGGTGATGCCGACCTGGTGACTCGGACGGATCTGCCCCAGATGCAGGTGTACTGGGCGATCTTCCTCGCCTACATCGGCCACGGGGTGGTCAGGAAGATCCACCTGTGCTGGCGCTACGGCCGCCAGGCCTCGCCCGGCCCGTCGCGCACCTCGATGAACCTGCTGGGGCTGGCCAGTTGTTTCGGTCTGCTCTACGTCGTCCACCGACTGGTGTACCTCGTGGCGGCCGTGGCCGGAGCGACCAGTACGGCCGGATTCTTCGCCACCTCGCAGACACTGCTGGCCTGCACTCTCGTGCTGTTCCTCGCGAGCATGGCCTATCCCTCTCTGGCCGGAGCGGCAAAGCGCCACCGGTTGCGCAAGGACCGCCGGGTCCTGCGCCCCCTGTGGGAACTGCTCACGGCCGTGACGCCCGAAGTGGTCCTGCCGTTGCCCGAAGTGCTCAGCCGGGACCACGAGTTCGTACGGTACCGGTACGTCATAGAGATCCGGGACGCCGCGCTGGCGGTGTCGGGCCACGTGCGGCCGGAGCAGGAGGCACGCGTACAGGAGGAGCTGACCGGCACGGGGCTGGCGGGAAGCGCGCTGGACGCGGCCTCGGAAGCGGCCCTGGTGCTGTTCGCCGTGGAGAGTGAACGAGCGGGGGCGGCGCCGTCGGCCGCGGAACACCCGCTGCTGCGGGAGGGGCCGGACATCGACGCGGAGATGGCCTGGATGCGGAGGGTGGCGGCGGCCATGTCGACTCCCGCCGTCGAGGCGGCCGTCGGCCGTCTGCGGTGAGCACGCCTGCACCCGGGCGGGCATCTCCTTGCGGACCTCGGGTACGCCGAAGGGGCGGCCGGTTCGGGCCGCCCCTTCGGGCTTGGTGCGGGTACCGCCTAGAGGAACGAGTTGATCTCGATCGTCTCGGTGCGGCCGGGGCCGACGCCGATCGCGGAGATCGGGGCGCCCGACATCTCCTCGAGGGCCTTGACGTACGCCTGGGCGTTCTTCGGGAGGTCCGCGAAGGTCTTGGCCTTGGTGATGTCCTCGGACCAGCCGGGGAGGTTCTCGTAGATCGGCTTCGCGTGGTGGAAGTCCGACTGCGAGTAGGGGAGCTCCTCGACGCGCTTGCCGTCGATCTCGTACGCGACGCAGACCGGGATCTCTTCCCAGCCGGTCAGCACGTCCAGCTTGGTGAGGAAGAAGTCCGTCAGGCCGTTGACGCGGGTCGCGTAGCGGGCGATCGGGGCGTCGAACCAGCCGCAGCGGCGGTCGCGGCCGGTGGTCACGCCGCGCTCGCCGCCGATGCGGCGCAGGGCCTCGCCGTCCGCGTCGAACAGCTCGGTCGGGAACGGGCCGGAGCCGACGCGGGTCGTGTACGCCTTCAGGATGCCGATGACGCGGCTGATCTTCGTCGGGCCGACGCCCGCACCGGTGCAGGCGCCACCGGCGGTCGGGTTCGAGGAGGTGACGAAGGGGTACGTGCCGTGGTCGACGTCGAGCAGCGTGCCCTGGCCGCCCTCGAAGAGCACGACCTTGTCCTCGTCGAGCGCGTTGTTGATGATCAGGGTGGTGTCGGCGACGTACGGCTTGATCTGCTCCGCGTACTGGAGCATCTCTTCGACGATCTGGGCCGGGTCGATCGCGCGGCGGTTGTACAGCTTCGCGAGGAGCTGGTTCTTGCCCTCCAGCGCCGCTTCGACCTTCTGGGTGAGGATCGACTCGTCGTAGAGGTCCTGCACGCGGATGCCGATGCGGTTGATCTTGTCCGCGTAGGTCGGACCGATGCCGCGGCCGGTCGTACCGATCTTGCGCTTGCCGAGGAAGCGCTCGCCGACCTTGTCGAGGGTGACGTTGTACGGCGTGATCAGGTGCGCGTTGCCGCTGAGCAGCAGCTTTGAGGTGTCGATGCCGCGCTCGTTCAGGCCGCGCAGCTCGGAGAGCAGGACGGCCGGGTCGACGACGACACCGTTGCCGATGACCGGGGTGCATCCGGGGGAGAGGATGCCGGAAGGGAGAAGGTGCAGTGCGTACTTCTGGTCGCCTACGACGACCGTGTGGCCGGCGTTGTTGCCGCCCTGGTAACGCACTACATAGTCAACGGATCCACCGAGCAGGTCGGTGGCCTTTCCCTTGCCCTCGTCACCCCACTGAGCTCCGAGCAGCACAAGAGCGGGCACAGGCGTACACCTCTTCCGGATGGGGCATGTCCAAGGTCAGGGGGCGTACGACGATGTACACCGCAGGCTGAGCCGTCGGACCGGTACCCCGGAATAGACGAAGGCCCTGGCGCAATAGCGCAAGGGCCTCTTGCACAAAGATGCTACCCGAGGAAGGACCGAGGTGTCGGCTCCAGAGCCCACCATGAGCCATGCGGGCGCGCCGGTAGGCGGCCTGCTCGTGCTCGTCGACCCGGTCGCCCGCCGTCTTGACGGCGAGTCCGTGCGAATCGCGAAAGATGTGCTGTCAGCGGGAGCGGCAGCGAAAATTTGTCTCCCGGACTCGCAGGAGGAGTTTGCGCGGGCCCTCGCCCGCCGGGGTCATCGGCAGCCGGTGATCGTGGGCGACGACCGCGCGCTCGTCCGGGCCGTCGGGCTTCTGCACCGGGAGCGGGCGCTGTCCGAGGGGGCCGTTTCGCTGATTCCGGTGGGGCCCGCGGGGTCGCTGGTACTGGCGCTGCAGCTCGGCGTGCCGCTGTCGGCCGTGTCGGCCGCGCGGGCGGTCCTGGACGGGGCCGTCGGCATGCGGGACCTGCTGGTCGACGACAGCGACGGGGTGGTGCTGGGCGGGATCGGCATCCCGCCGCCGCCCGCAGGGGCGGCGGCGGGGTCCCGGCCGGGGTCCGGTGGCGTGCCGCGGCCGGCCGGGCCGTCGGTGTGGAACGCGTACCGCTCGCTGGTCCGTACGTTCGCCCGCCCGCCCGCCGGTGCTTCCTCCGCGGGCGGATCCGGCGGGGGCCACCGGCTGCGGGTGGAGGCCGACGGGGTGGTCCTGGCGGATGTGGACCGGATGGTGGAGGGCGTCACCGTGTCGGCCCGGGAGGGCGACGGGCTGGCGGACGTACTGGTCCGGATGGGGGCGGTCACGGCGGTGGGCCTCGGCTCCGGGTCCGGGTCCGGCGCCGGCCCCGGAGCCGGCTCGGACTCCGGTGCCGGTTCCGACGCCGGCCCTGGTTCAGGGTCCGGTTCCGGTTCCGGCCGGGTGGTGCGGGTGCGGGCGTCGGCCGTGACGGTGTCCGGGGAGGATTTCCGCTACCGGTCGGACGTCGGCATCACCGGGCCGGTCCGCCGCCGTACGTGGACCTTGCACCCGGGGGCGTGGGGGCTGACACTGCCGCTGCAGCGCTGACGAGGGGGAGGGAGGGCGGGGCCGTGGCGGAGACCGTGGACGTGGGTGAGGCACCCGGGCCCGTACCCGAGCCCGTAGCCGTAGCCGTAGCCATGCCCGTCCCGGGTCCGGCGGATGATCCGGGCGGTGCCGGGCCGCCCGGGGAGGCGGCCGTCCGGGACGCGCTCGGTGACTGGCGGCAGGATGCCTTGCTGCTCTGTCTGCTGCCGGTGCTCTGCTGGCCCGCGCTGATCGGAGCCCTCGTCACCAGGCCCGCACCGTTGCGGGTGGTGTTGTTCGGGCTGCTGGGCCTGCCGCTGCTCGTCGGACTCCGGGAGCTGTACGTGGTCCGGCGCGTGCGGGGCCTCCTGCGCGCCCCGGGGCTGCGCTGGACCCCGTACGACGTGCGGGTGCTGCGCGGCCGCGGGCTGCCGCCGCTGCTCGCCCTGGGCGGCGACGGCGCAGGCCGGGTGCTGACCCTGGGGCCCCTGGGGCGGCGGGTGCTGGCGCCCCAGGGGCCCCGGACGCCCCGGGACCGGCGCCGCGGCGGACCGGGCGCCCTCCCGCTCCCGCTCCCGCTCCCGCTCCCGCTCCCGGGCGCGGGCGCGGAGCCGGACGCCTCCGGCCCGCCGACGGAGCGGCTCGTGTGGCTGGTCGGGGATCCGGGGCCCGGGGCCGTGGTGTGGGCGCCGCGCGCCCGGGAGCTGGGCCGGGCGCGCAGGCTGCGGCGGCGGGGCGGGCTCAGGCGGAGGCGGCCGCCTCGATGAGGTCGCAGACCGGGCCGGGCAGGGAGGCGCGGCAGGCGTGGCTCGCGTCGAGCTCGACGGTCTTGCGGGGGTTCATGCGGGCGGCCATGCGGCGCTCGTTGTCGGGTGGATCATGCGGTCCGCGGCGGAGACCCGGTACCAGGACGGCTTCGCGCGCCAGGCGGGCGCGGTGATGGCGTCGCCGAAGGCGGAGGCGAGCGGAGCCTTCTGGGTCACGCGCCTGACCAGGGCGGCCGGCAGACCCTGTCACGGCAGGTTCAGGGTCGCGCGGTGCGTGCGCCAGCGGTCCATCAGGCCCAGGAGTTCCGCCTGCATGAACTCGAAGAACGCCGCTGTCTCGGCGATCCGGGTGCCCGCGGGGGAGTCGGGGCCGAGGCTGGCCGCGCCGTCGCGGAGGGTCTTCTCCCAGAGGGTCAGGATCTGGTCCCGGCGGGTGAAGGTCTCGTACCAGAGCTCGTTGTGCAGGACGTAGCGGTCGCGTCGCGATCCCGGTTCGCGCTCCCGGCTGACCATGTTGACCTGGGACAGGTAGGAGACGGCTCCCGATACCGCCGCGGGGCTGATCCGCAGGGCCTCGCCCAGTTCCGCCGAGGTCATCGCGCCGCCGTCGCTCGCGAGCAGCCGGGCGAAGACGCGCGCCGCCATCCGCTGCATCCCCGCCTCGGTCAGCTGCGCGGCGAACCGCTCGACGAAGCGGGAGACCGCTTCCTCGTCCCGGGTGTCCGCATCGCTCTTCACGTCGTCGTTCCCGGAGTCGTTCACGTCTTCAGCCACCCTCCCGACTTTACGCGATTCCCGACCTTCACAAAATTGTGAAAGAAGCGTACGTTCGGAATCATGACGAAGGCAATCAGCGTCGCCGGACTCCACAAAGCGTTCGGCCGCACCCACGCACTGGACGGCCTCGATCTCGAGGTCACCACCGGAGAGGTGCACGGATTCCTCGGCCCCAACGGCGCCGGCAAATCCACCGCGATCCGGGTGCTGCTCGGCCTGCTGCGCGCCGACTCCGGCCTCGCCCGGCTGCTCGGCGGCGATCCGTGGGCCGACGCCGTCGAACTGCACCGCCGCATCGCCTACGTACCCGGCGACGTCACCCTCTGGCGCAACCTCTCCGGCGGGGAGGTCATCGACCTCTACGGACGCCTGCGCGGCGGCCGCGCGGGCCTCGACCGGGCGCGCCGAGCCGAGCTGATCGAGCGGTTCGAACTCGACCCGGCCAAGAAGGGCCGTACGTACTCCAAGGGCAACCGGCAGAAGGTCGCCCTCGTCGCCGCCTTCGCCGCCGACGTGGAACTGCTCATCCTCGACGAGCCCACCTCCGGCCTCGACCCGCTGATGGAGGAGGTCTTCCGCAGCTGCGTCTCCGAGGCCCGGGCCGCCGGCCGCACCATCCTGCTCAGCTCGCACATCCTCAGCGAGGTCGAGACCCTCTGCGACCGGGTCAGCATCATCCGCAAGGGCCGGACGGTCGAGACCGGCAGCCTCGCCGAACTGCGCCACCTCACCCGTACGTCGATCAGCGCCGAGCTCGCCGGACCGCCCAACGGGCTCGCGCACCTGCCGGGCGTCCACGACGTGGAAGTACGGGGCCGGAAGATCCGCCTCCAGGCCGACACGGACAAGCTGGACGCCGTACTGCGGTCGCTGGCCGCCTCGGGGGTGCGGTCCCTGACCGCGACCCCGCCGACCCTCGAAGAGCTCTTCCTGCGCCACTACGCCCGGGACGACGAGGCGGGAGAGCTGCGATGAAGCACCGCCAACTGGCCGGGACCGGAACCCTGCTGCGCCTCGCCCTGCGCCGCGACCGCGTCATGATGCCGGTCTGGATCCTGGCCGTGGCCGCCCTCGTGCTCAGCCTGCCCGCCTCACTCGAATCGGTGTACGGGACCCCGGCCGAACGGGCCCGCCTGCTCTCCACCCTGAGCGCGAACGGCTCGCTCCGAGCCCTCTACGGCCCCGCCTTCGGAGATTCGGTCGGCGCGCTGACCGCCTGGCGCGGCGGGGTCTTCGCCGGACTGCTCGCGGGGGTCATGAGCCTGACCATCGTGATCCGGCACACCCGCGAGGAGGAAGAGACAGGCCGTCAGGAGCTGTTGTCGGCAGCGATGGTGGGGCGCAGGGCCCCGCTGACGGCGGCGCTGCTGGCGGCCCTCGCCGCCAACGCGCTGGTCGCCCTCCTCATCGCGGCCGGGCTCGCCGGACGGGGCACGGGCGGAGCGCTCGCCCTCGGTCTCGGGATCGGCGCCACCGGGATGCTCTTCGCGTCCGCGGCCGCCGTCACGGCGCAGCTCACCGAGGGCGCGCGGCTCGCCAAGGGCCTGGCAGGGGCGCTGCTCGGCGCGGCCTTCCTCCTGCGCGCCGCCGGCGACGCGGGCTCGGCGGACGGTTCCTCGGCGCTGACCTGGATCTCGCCGCTGGGCTGGCTGGAGCACCTACGGGCCTTCGCGGCCGAACGCTGGCCGGTGCTCGTCCTGTTCGCGGCGGCCTTCGCCCTCCAGACGGCCGCGGCCTACGCGCTCGCCGGCCGCCGCGACCTCGGCATGAGCTTCCTGACGGTCCGCCCGGGCCCGGCCGAGGGACGGCTTGCCGGTGCGGGGGCGCTGGCGTGGCGGCTGCAGCGGGGCGGGCTGCTCGGCTGGAGCCTCGGATTCCTGGTGGCCGGAGCGGTCTTCGGGGGAATGGCGGACGGGGCCACCGAGCTGGTCGGCGACAACGCCAGGACCCGGGAGATCGTCGAACGGATGGGCGGCGCGGGCGGCCGGGCCGGCCTCACCGACGCCTTCCTGGCGACGATGGCCGGGATGCTCGGACTGGTGGCGGCCCTCTTCATCGTGTCGTCGGTACTGCGCCTGGGCGCCGAGGAGTCGGGGCAGCGCGCGGAACCCGTGCTCGCGAACGCCGTCGGCCGCCTGCGCTGGGCCGCCGGCCATCTGGCCGTAGCCTTCGGCGGCTCGGCGCTGATCCTGCTGCTGGGCGGGCTCGGCCTGGGCCTCGGCCATGGCGCGGGCCTCGCGCAGACCGTCGGGGGCGCTCTCGTGCAGCTCCCCGCGGTGTGGGTGATCGGGGCCGTCGCGGCCCTCCTGTACGGCGCGGTCCCCGGCCGCGCGTCGGCCGCCTGGGCGGTGGCAGGGGCCGTGCTGGCCCTCGGCTGGATCGGCCCCGCGCTGAACCTCCCCCGGGCGGTCCTCGACCTGTCCCCCTTCGCGCACCTGCCCCGGATCCCCGGCTCCGAGGCCCTGACCTGGGCCCCTCCTCTGATGCTGACCGCGCTGGCGGCGGCTCTCCTGGCCGCTGCCCTGACCGCCCTGCGCCGCCGGGACCTGATGGCCTGAGCCCCGATGTCCCTTGATCCACTATCTTCCGAAAAGTTGTCCACAGCTGTGGACAACTTTTCGGAGCGGCCTAAGCGGGGGTCACCAGCCGCGTCTCGTACGCGAACACCGCCGCCTGTGTGCGGTCCCGCAGTCCCAGCTTCACCAGGATCCGGCTCACGTGCGTCTTGATCGTGGACTCGGCGATGATCAGGCGATCGGCTATCTCCGCGTTGGACAGCCCCTGGGCGATCAGCACCAGCACCTCGGTCTCCCGCTCCGTCAGCTCCGTCAGTTCCGTGACCCCCGCGGAACCCACCTGCGGCCGGGTGTCCGACAACTTCGAGAACTCCGTGATCAGCCGCTTGGTCACGGAAGGGGCCAGCAGGGCTTCCCCGGCAGCCACCACCCTCACCCCATCGGCCAGTTGACGGGCGGAGGCGTCCTTGAGGAGGAACCCGGAGGCGCCGGCCCGCAGTGCCTGGTACACGTACTCGTCGAGGTCGAAGGTCGTCAGGACCAGCACCTTCGCGTCCGTGTCGGCGGCCACGATCTCCCGGGTCGCCTCCAGGCCGTTCATCTCCGGCATCCGGATGTCCATCAGCACCACATCCGGCTTCAGCGCCGCCACTTGGGCGATGGCCTCCCGCCCGTTCACCGCCTCCCCGGCCACTTCGATGCCGTCCATCGCGTTCAGCAGGACGGAGAATCCCTCACGGACCATCATCTGATCGTCGACGATGAGCACTCGGATCGTCATGCCGGATCCTTCGCCGTTTCCGGGCGGCTGCCGGCCACGGGTATGAACACCGCCACCTCGAACCCTCCGGAGGACCGCTCCCCGGCGGTCATCTCACCTTCCAGCATGGCCACCCGCTCGCGCATCCCGGTGATCCCCTGCCCTGCCCCCGGCGAGGGCCGCACATCTTCGGTGCCGGCCTCGTTGACGATGCGCAGGCCCAGCCCGCCCAGCACGTACGAGATCTCGACCCCGGCGGAGGCGCCCGGCGCGTGCCGCAGAGAGTTGCTCAGGGCCTCCTGGATGATCCGGTAGGCGGAAAGCTCCACCCCCGGAGGCAGCTCGCGCACCGCGCCCGTCACCGTCTTGTCCACGCTCAGCCCGGCCTCCCGCACATTGGCCAGCAGACCGTCCAGCGAGGCCAGCGTCGGCTGCGGGGCGTCCGGCGCCTCGTAGTCCGCGGAGCGGACGACGCCCAGCACCCGGCGCAGCTCGGTCAGGGCCGCCACCGCGTTCTCCCGGATGGTGACGAACGCGGCCTCCAGCTCCGGCGGCGGATTCTTCACCCGGTAGGGCGCGGCCTCTGCCTGGATGGCCACCACCGACATGTGGTGGGCCACCACGTCGTGGAGCTCCCGTGCGATCGTGGTCCGCTCCTCCAGCAGGGTCCGCCGGTCCCGCTCCACGGCGGTGACCTCCTGCTGCGCGGTGACCTCCTGCTCCGCCTGCTTGCGGATCGTGCGGATGCTCACGGCCAGCAGCGCGATCGCCGAGGCGAAGGCCATCGGCCCGATGTTGAGGGTCTGGCCCCGGCCGAGCACGATGGATATCCCGCTGCCGAGCAGCACGGTCAGTAGCCACATCCAGCCCGCGGTCCGAGGCCTGGTCCGCATGGCCACCAGGGTCACCGTCGCCAGGTACGAGGCGAACGTGACGGGAATCCAGGGCCAGTTGGGATCCCATTGATTGGGGAGCGAGAAGATCAGGGTGACCGCCATGGCCGCCCAGAACGCCGCGACCGGCCGGACCAGGGTCAGCACCACCGGGAGACCCGCCAGCAGCCCCATCACCAGGGAGACGGCCTGGGGCAGCCCGCTCGTGACGGTGGCGAAGACCACGATGAAGAAGGCCACCGTGCAGACGACCGCGTGCGGCAGCTGTGCGGCCTCCACCCGTATCCGCTGCGGGAGTCGCCGGATCAGCGGCCCGTCCGTGCGCATCGGGGGCAGTGGGCGGTAGGCGAAGGCGTCGGTGATCAGAGCCTGGCGAAGGCTCTGGATGAGGCCCGAAGCCAGCCGGATCTCTGGTGTCCGGGGGGTCGCCCCGGGGGTCGTCTCGGTCATGCTCCCCACGGTAGGTGGGCCCTGGCCTGGTCCGCGTCGCCGCTGAAGGGGATTTCCCGGGGTCCCCCTCAAGTACTACCGGGGCCGCTTCAGTAGCCCGTCGGACGGATCAGGCCCGTCTCGTACGCGAACACCGCCGCCTGTGTGCGGTCCCGCAGGCCCAGCTTCACCAGGATCCGGCCCACGTGCGTCTTCACCGTCTGCTCGGCCAGGATCAGGTGATCGGCGATCTCCGCGTTCGACATGCCCTGGGCGACCAGCGACAGGACCTCCGTCTCCCGCTCCGTCAGCTCGTCGATCCGCGCCTTCGAGGGCGCCCTCGGAGCTCCCAGCCGGGAGAACTCGGTGATCAGCCGCTTCGTGATGTTCGGCGCGAGGAGGGCCTCCCCGGCCGCGATCACGCGGACCGCCTCCGCCAGCTGATCGGCGGAGGCGTCCTTGAGGAGGAACCCCGAGGCGCCGGCGCGCAGCGCCTCGTACACGTACTCGTCGAGGTCGAAGGTGGTGAGCACGAGCACCTTCACCGCGGAGCCCGGGGCGGCGGTGATGAGGGAGGTGGCCTCGATACCGCCCATCCCGGGCATCCGGATGTCCATCAGCACCACGTCCGGGGCCAGCTCGGCGACCTTGGCCACGGCCTCGGCACCGTCTACGGCCTGACCGACCACCTCGATGTCGGGCTGGGCGTCGAGGAGCACGGTGAAGCCCTGGCGGACCATCATCTGGTCGTCGGCGATCATCACCTTGATCGGGGCAGCAGTCATGACTCCTTCTTCGTCTTCTTCGTCGTCTCGGCAGCGGGGGAAGGACCGCCGCCCGGGGACACGGGATCCATCGGCAGCACGGCGCTCACCTCGTACCCTCCGTCGGGGCGGGGGCCGGCGGCCAGCTCGCCCCCCAGCATGCCCGCTCGCTCCCGCATCCCCAGCAGCCCGTGCCCCGCTCCCATGGTCGGCGGGGCCGGCCGGGTGGGCGCGCTGTTGGCGACGCACAGGTGCACATCGCGGGGTCCGTAGGCGATGCCGACCTCCACACGGGAGCCGGGCGCGTGGCGCAGGCAGTTGCTCAGGGCCTCCTGAACGATCCGGTAGGCGGTGAGCTCCACCCCCGGGGACAACGGGCGGCGGATGCCCGCGATCTCGGTGGTGACATCGAGCCCGGCGGCCCGCACGTTGTCCACGAGGCCGTCCAGTTCGGCCAGGGTGGGCTGTGGATGGTGCGGACCGCCGTCCTCGTCGGGTTGCTCGGAACGCAGCACCCCCAGGACGCGGCGCAACTCCGTCAGCGCTTCCACGGCGTTCGCACGGATCCCGGCCAGGTTCTCTTTGAGCTCCTCCGACGGGTTCTCCACGAGGAAGGGGGCCACCTGTGCCTGGATGGAGATCACCGACATGTGGTGCGCGACGACGTCGTGCAGCTCGCGGGCGATCCGGCTGCGCTCCTCCAGCAGGGTGCGCCGGGCGCGCTCCTCCTCGGTGAGGGTCTCCTGCCGGACGAGCTGCGTGCGGGTCAGCCGGGTCGCGCGCAGGGCGTAGCCGAGGAGCCCGGTGAAGGCGAAGAGGAGGACGGCCCCGGGGGTGCCGGTGCCGCTGTTCTCGGGCCTGAAGAAGGCCTCGGCCAGACCGGTGGCGCCGACGACGACGGTCACCGCCCCGACGGTCACCCGGGGCGGCACCCGCAGGGACACCAGTAGCAGCACCGGGGCGAAGGCGAACATCCCGGCCGGCATCCACGGCCAGCTCTGGCCCTGCCCGACGTGGCCGTGAATCTGCCCGGCGACCAAGCCCGCCGCGGTCAGGCCGAGCCAGTACCCGGCCATCGGCCACCGCATCGCGATCACGATGGACCCGCCGACCATGGTCGCCAGCAGGGACCGGACGGAGCCGTGGACCTCGTAGTGATTGCTGAGCTGCTCCGTGGTGACGGCGAAGAAGGCGGCCGCCAGATAGAGGAGCACCACGTGCGGGAGCCAGGCCAGCCAGCGCGGTTTCGACATCCTCGGCAGGGGATCGGCCTTCAGGTCCAGGAGCCCCCGGGCCACGCCCGCCACCACGGCCGAGGCGGCGTTCTGGGCCGGGCCCGGGGCCGGGGTCGGGGGCTCGCTCTGCTCGTTCACATCGTCCAGCCTAGGCATGGAGGGTCTCCTTGGCGGGAGCCAGCGGGCCGGTGACTGTGCTTTCACCGGCCGGAGTTGAACCGGTGAGGGCGTTGGGGGAAGCGTTCCCCGGGGCCGGGGCCGGGGCCGGGGCAGTGGCAGTGGCAGTGGCAGTGGCAGTGGACGAGGCGACGATCCGGGAGGGGGTGGCCGGAGTCCCGGAGGATCCGCGCCGGGTCCGGCCGCCGGGGCGGCTGCCGACCTGTTCGTAGGTGTGGAAGGCGGCCCAGCAGACCGCCAGCGCGGCAGCGAACGCGGGGAGCCACAGCAGCCGGACGGCTATCCACTGCGCGGAGGCGGGCACGGTGTGCAGGCCGGGCAGATCGGTGGAGACCAGCAGCCCCAGCGCGGTGACGGCCATCATCGCGGTCTGGTGCCACAGGAAGATCGTCATGGCGGACAGGTTCACCAGCGCCACCTTCGCCCAGGCCCGCGGCCGGCTCATCACCCGGGTCAGCGGCCCCCGGAGCAGCAGTGCCAGCCCGCACTGGGCCAGGCCGAACGCCACGGCGGCCAGCGTCGGCGGGTTCAGATTCGAGATCGCGGCCCCGGGGACACCGACCATCGAGGCCGGGTACCCGCCCCAGAGGATCAGTGCGGCCGTGGCGGCGATCCCGCCGCCCAGCAGGAGGGCGGCCCCAGTGCGCCGGGCGAAGGCGCCCCGGGACCAGGCCGCGCCCAGGGTGTAGGGCACCAGCCAGCCGGCGGCCACATTGACCCAGCCGATCCATTCAGGCCCGCCGAACCCGAAGCGCCAGACATCGACCGAGGCCACCACGGCCAGCGGCCACAGCGGGCTCAGCCGGGCGACGAGCGGGGTCGCGGCGGTGAGTGCGGCGAAGACGAGGAGGAACCACAGGGGCGACAGGACGAGCTTGAGCAGGGTCCGGACGGTGTCCGTCCCGACGCCGCCGAGCAGCATGCCACCGGCGGCGACGCTCCAGAGGACCAGAACGGCGGCGACCGGCCGGAACAGCCTGCCGAGACGCTGGCGGACCCACGGCCCGTACGGGACTCCGCGGTCGCGCGCCGACGCGTACCCCTGGGCCGCGACATGGCCGCCGACCAGGAAGAAGACGGCCAGGGTCTGGAACACCCAGGAGACCGGGGCCAGTCCGCTCATGTGGGCCAGCGGGCTGGTGGTGCTGAGGCTGCCGTCGGCGCTGGTCAGCGCGGTGACCAGCCAGTGGCCCAGTACCACGCCGAGGATGGCGAAGGCCCGGAGCGCGTCCACGGCCCGGTCCCGGTGGGCCGGGGTTCCTGCGTCGATGCGGTCCGCGAGAACGGACCAGCGGGTCTGCGGTTCACGCACGCGCACGGGAGACCTCCGGAGCAGCGGGGGCGGACGGGGAGGAGCCGAGCACGATCCCGGCCAGGCCGTTCAGGGACTCGCTGCCCGGCTTGAGGTAGTCGCTGTGGCCGCCGGAGCCCGCCGCGAAGGGCAGGGCCCCGAAGGCCGGGTCCACGGGATCGGCGCCGAACCCGATCCCGCCCACGCGGACGTGCGGGACACCGGAGATCCAGTCGTCGCCGCCCCGGCCGGCCCAGACCCGGGCCCGGGTCGGCAGGTCCGCGGCGGATTCGGCTCCCGTGCCCGGACTGCCGAACAGTGCGATGTCGGTGACCTCGGGGCCCGTCTCCGTACGGGCGCAGACGACGGACCCGTAGGAGTGACACAGGAGCGAGAGGCGGGCCTCCGGGGCGGCCAGCCGGGCCAACCGGGGGAGGAAGGAGCCCAGTTCGGCGGCGGCCTCGTCGGCGCGGCCGGTGGTCAGGACGGCCGGGCTGACCGTGCCGGGGGTGTCGTACCCGAGCCAGGCGACCACGGCGGAGCGGGGGTGCTCGGCGCGTAGGCGCTGCTGAAGGGCGACGGCCCCGGCGCGGAACCTCTGGTAGGTGTCCAGCGTCGTGTCCGACCCGGGGACCAGGACCGCCACCCGGTCGGCGGTCTCCAGGTCGCCGAACACCTCTATCGCCCGGCCCTTGCCGCGCCCGTCGAAGACGAGGAACCGGGCGTCGCCGCCCGCCTCCATCGCCCGGAGCTTCGCCGCACGGCCGGCACGCCCGGCGTTCTCCGCGGTACGGGCCGCCTCGGCGAGGTCGGCGAGATGGGCTGCGTACCGGTCGGGGAGGGCGGCGCCCTCCCCGAGGACCGAGGGGGCCGGCGCGGGGACATCGGGGGAAGCGGCGGCGGAAACGGGGAACACCACGGCCGCGGCGACGAGTCCGGCCAGCAGCGTGCGGCGCAGACGGCCGCTGCTGCGGCCGTCGGGGCGTGCGGTGGGTCGGGGTCGGCGGCTCATGGATCCGGTCCTTCACTCGTGCCAGAGGGGGCGTTGGTGCGTTGCGTTGTTCTCTGGTCACGAAGTTAGGAATCGGGAGCCCTCGTCGGCGTCCCACTGGGGAGCCCACTTCCCAGGTAGCTCTCAGGTATGACAGGGCTTACTCAGGGGGCAGGCAGGCCCCGCCCGTTGGGTGCGGCTCGCTCGCTCAGTCCACCGCCAGGAACTCGGCGAGCGGATCCACGAGCGGATCCACGAGCGGATCCACGAGCGGATCCACGAGCGGTTCGACGAAACCGGCACGCCAGCGCGGTGCCGGGTCCTGGCCGGGGCTGGTCCAGTACTCCCGGGCACCGGCCACCTGCCCGTTCCGTACGGTCCACAGGGAGACGGCGCGGTAGACGACGTGGTCCTGGGGTATCTCCACCTCGGTCACGACGAGATCGCCGTCCGCGAGGATCCGGAGCACGTCGACGGATCTCTCGTCCGCGTAGTCGTCGTCGCTGATGACGGCGATGAAGTTGGCGCGACCGACGATGCGTTCGCTGCTCACGGGCCATTCGATCACCGCGTCCTCGGCGATCAGCAGGGCCACTCCGTCCCAGTCGCGTGCCTCGATCCGCTCCCACAGTCGTGCCACTACCCTCAACGGCTCCATGTGCCGCAGTGTGCGGGGGCGCCGCGGAATGCAACAAGCTTTGCTTACAGGCTTATTGACATCGACATAATCAGCGCCGCCGGTACGTGAGCGGGAGGGCGGTGCTGCCGTCGAGCTCCCGCACCAGGTTCCCGTTGGGAAGCAGCCGCAGTGTGCTCCGCCCGCCCGGCGAACAGGACGGCGGGGCGCCGGAGATCACCGTGGACGGGTCGAGCCCGACGCTGTCGGTGGTGGCGGAGCGCAGCGGCGCGGTCCAGGCGCAGCTGAGTCCGGGGGCCCGGAGGGTCAGGGACATCACGGGGGAGCCGGTCGTTCCGGGGGCGAGGGTGAGCTGCCAGCTTTGGTCGCCGTAGGTGGTCCGCCAGGTGCCGGCGTAGGCCTCGGGGAGCGTGGCCGGCGTGACGGAGGGGGAGGGAGTGGTGCCGGCACCGGTCGCGTCCCCGGTGCTCCGCGGGCCGGAGGAGCCGGCCGGGGCGGCGCCGGGGCGGGAGCGGGTCGAACCGTCGCCGGATCCGCTCATGACGGTGTACACCGTGCCGCCCGCCGCGACGGCGACGACCGCGGCGACGGCGACGAGCAGGGCCGTCGAGAAGGCTGCGGGCCGGGAGCGGGCGCCGGCGAAGGGGCTGGTACCCGGGACCGGGTCCGCGTCCGGGTCCGGGTCCGGGTCCGTCCCGGGCACCGGAGTGAGCGTCGGGGCGGGCGCGGGGCTCGGCGCGGACCGGCCCGGTTCCTCCGTGGTGCGCTGGGCGGGCACGACCGCGCGCTCGGGCCGGTCCGGGCCGGCGTCCACGCGGTCCAGCAGGGCTATGGCGTGCTGCCCGAGCCGCACGACGAGGGGTGCGGGCAGCCAGGACCCCGGGGTGTCCTTCCGGCCCGCTGCGAGCCGGTCGAGGATTTCGGCGGGGGCGGGCCGGGCGGTCGGGTCCTTGTGCAGGCAGTCGCGTACGAGGTCACGCAGGTCGGCCGGTACGCCGGCCAAGTCCGGTTCCGCTTCGGTGACGCGCAGCAGGAGCGCGGCGATGCCTCCGGGCTGGTCCGGGTCCCCGAAGGGCAGCCGGCCGGTGGCGGCGTAGGCGAGGACCGAGCCGAGGCCGAACACGTCGCAGGCCGGGGTCACGGGGGTGCCTTTGATCTGTTCGGGGGCGAGGAAGCCGGGGGAGCCGAGGAGTTCGCCGGTCTGCGTGAGGGCGGGGTCGGCGGTGGCACCCAGGGCCCGGGCGATGCCGAAGTCGATGACGCGGGGGCCGTCGGCGGTGAGCAGGATGTTGCCGGGCTTCAGGTCCCGGTGGACGAGTCCGGCCCGGTGGATGTCCTGGAGGGCGTACGAGAGCCCCTCGCCCAGAACCCGTACGGAGCCGGCCGGCAACGGTCCGAAGTCGCGGCCCACGGCTTGGCGCAGGCTCGGCCCGGCGATGTAGGCGGTGGCCAGCCAGGGGATCTCCGCGTCGGGGTCGGCGTCGAGGACGGCGACGGTCCAGTCCCCGCCGACGAGGCGGACGGCGTCGGCCTCGCGGCGGAAGCGGGTGCGGAAGTCGGGGTGGGCGGCCAGGTGGGGGTGGATCAGCTTCACGGCGGCGGTGCGGGTGCCCGCGCGGGGGCGGGTCCGGGTGCCGGTGCGGGTGGCCGCGCCGGGGGAGGTGCCGGTGCCGGTGACCGTGCCGGGGTCGTGCTCTTCGGCGCGGCCGAGGTAGACCTGGCCCATTCCGCCGGTTCCGAGGCGTGCGAGCAGGCGGTACGGACCGATGTGTTCGGCATCGCGCGAGTGCAGTTGTTCCATGACAGGTGGTCCTCCCCCTGGGACTCGCCGGAGCCCGACAATAGTGGGGCGGGGCGCGATGCCGGTTGCGGGGGCGGGGGCGGGATTGCCGCGCGCCGGCCATGGAGGCGGGGCTGCCGGAATCCAGGACACACCCGGTACAGGAATTGCACCAGGCGTACGGGCAGCGCGTGTTGGCACGCTGGATCGAAGCGGGACCGCTCCGCGGGGTGCCGGCCGGGGCGGCGGGACGATCCGGGGGCCCGTGTCGGAGATCGGCTGGATGGTCCTGCCCGAACACCAGGGGCGCGGACTGGCCAAACGGGCCGTCCGCATCCTGCTGGAACAGGCTCGGGACGAGGACCGTTGGGGACTCGTGCACGCATTTCCCGCGACGGGCAACGGCGCTTCGAACGGCATCTGCCGCTCTCTCGGCTTCCGCTTCGTCGCCGCACGCGATGTCACGTTCGCGGACCGGGTCCTGTCGGCCAACCACTGGGTCATCGACCCGCGCGCCACCCCGCCGGGACTGCGTCCGCCCGCCCCCGCACGGCAACCCCCGGCAGGGCCCGCCTAGGCCGGGGTGTCCGGTGGGGGTGGCAGGGTGTCCAGAGCGGCCGTCAGGCGTTCCAGGACCCGTACCGTTTCGGCGAAGCCGTCTTCCCCGAGGGCCTCCGCGAGACGGGTGGCCAGGGATGCGTGACCCGGGCCGATCCTGGCGACGGCGGCGCGGCCGGTGTCCGTGGGGCGCAGCAGCTTCGCCCGGCGGTGGGCCGGGTTCGGGACGTACTCGGCGAGGCCCTTGGCGGCCAGCAGATCGGCGATGCGCTGCACGCTCTGCCGGGTGATGCCCATGGCCCGGGCGATGCCGGCGACGGGCAGCGGCTCGCGGAGCACGGCCCCGAGCACCTGCCACGAGGCCGCGGTCAGTCCGGCCGGGCGGGCCAGCTCCTCCGATACGGAGAGGAACTGGCCGTTGAGCCGGAACACCCCGAGGGCGGTGCGGCTCAGGAGGTCCTGCCGGGTACGGAGGGGGTTCTCCCGCGGGCCTCTGCCGCGCGCCGCCGGAGCCGCGCCGACCGCCTGCGGATGTTCTCCGACGGCCCGCGGACGTTCTCCGGCCGACGGCCCCGACGGCCCCGACGGCCCCGACGGCCCCGTACCCCGGGGGCGGGGCGGGGGCTGGTCAGGCATTGCTCGGGTCCGCCGCCATCAGGACCGGGTACGCGCTCGCGTCCGAGTCGTGGAACAGGCGGTACCAGGCGTCGAGCACGTGCGGCTCGTACACCCCGAGACGGGCGAAGACCTCGCGGGCGAACGCCACCGGTTCCGTGGGGCCCGCCGTGATCAGGTCGCCGTCGGTGACAGCGTCGGCCTCGACGTAGCGCTCGGCGCCCCCGTAGCCGGGCTGGCCGCCGAGGTAGAAGGGGGCCGCGCTGGTGTGCGTACGTCCGTCCAGGACTCCGGCGCGGGCCAGGCCTGCCGTGGCTCCGCAGATCGCGGCGACCGGGACGCCCGCCGCCAGGAACTCCTCGGCCTTCGCCGCGAAGGGAGCCAGCTGGTCGCCCGTGTCCCACAGTGCGGCGCCGGTCAGGATCAGGAGGGCGGACTCCTCGGGGCGCAGGTCCGCCAGGGCCAGGTCGGGCTGGATGCGGAGGCCGCCCATCGTGGTGACGGGCCGTCCGGCGGTGGCGCCGACCGTGCGGACCTCGTAGCCGTGCTGGGTCAGGTGCGCGGTGGTGTGGCCCGTCTCCCAGTCGGCGTAGGTGTCGTACACCGCCACGTGGACCGTGGGGCGGGGCTCCGCCTGCGCCCGGTCCTCCGCCTGCGTCTTCGCGTGCGTCGTCTGCGTCTGGGTCTCGCTCATCGTGCTCGCCCTCCGGTGTCGCCGTCGCCGTGCGTCTATGACAGTAGGCTGCCATCATGACAGCGTGCTGTCAATACTTCCCCAGACAGACTGCCGAGACCCGCCCCCCACCCGCATACAGACCGCCGATATCCCTCCCCACCTGCGCACTTCTACGGTTGCGGCCATGACCCCTCACGTCACCCCGGGCGCCACCGTCAAGGCCGCCGACCGCGCTCACGTCTTCCACTCCTGGTCCGCCCAGGCCCTGATCGACCCGCTCGCCGTGGCCAAAGCCGAGGGGTCGCACTTCTGGGACTACGACGGCAAGCGCTACCTCGACTTCTCCTCCCAGCTGGTCAACACCAACATCGGCCACCAGCACCCCAAGGTCGTCGCCGCGATCCAGGAGCAGGCCGCCAGGCTCTGCACCCTGGCCCCGGGCTTCGCCGTCGACGTCCGCTCCGAGGCCGCACGCCTCATCGCGCAGCGGACCCCCGGCGACCTCGACAAGATCTTCTTCACCAACGGCGGCGCCGAGGCCGTGGAGAACGCCGTCCGCATGGCCCGGCTGCACACCGGCCGGCAGAAGGTGATGTCCACCTACCGCTCGTACCACGGCGCCACCTCCGCCGCGATCAACCTGACCGGCGACCCGCGCCGCTGGCCCTCGGACACGGCCGCCGCGGGCGTCGTGCACTTCTGGGGACCGTTCCTCTATCGCTCGCCCTTCCACGGGACCACCGAGGCCGAGGAGTGCGCGCGCGCCCTCACGCACCTCGCCGACACCATCGCCTTCGAGGGCCCGGCGACGATCGCCGCGATCATCCTGGAGTCGGTCCCCGGCACGGCCGGGATCATGACCCCGCCCCCCGGCTACCTGGCCGGCGTGCGCGAGCTCTGCGACCGCTACGGGATCGTCTTCATCCTGGACGAGGTCATGTCGGGATTCGGCCGGACCGGCAAGTGGTTCGCCGCCGAGCACTTCGACGTCACCCCCGACCTGATCACCTTCGCCAAGGGCGTCAACAGCGGCTACGTCCCGCTCGGCGGCGTCGCGATCTCCGGCGCGATCGCCGAGACCTTCGCCACGCGCCCCTACCCGGGCGGGCTGACCTACTCCGGTCACCCCCTCGCCTGCGCCGCCGCCGTCGCGACGATGAACGCCATGGAGGAGGAGGGCATCGTCGAGCACTCCGCCCACCTCGGCGAGAACGTGATCGGCCCGGCCCTCGCCGAGCTCGCGGAGCGCCACCCCTCGGTCGGGGAGGTACGGGGTCTGGGCACCTTCTGGGCCCTGGAACTCGTACGGAACAAGGAGACGCGCGAGCCGCTCGTTCCCTACAACGCCGCGGGAGCCGACAACGCGCCGATGGCCGAGTTCGCCGCGGCCTGCAAGGCGTCCGGGCTGTGGCCGTTCGTCAACATGAACCGCACCCACGTCGTCCCGCCGTGCAACATCACGGAAGCGGACGCGAAGGAAGGCCTGGCCCTGCTGGACGACGCGCTGACCGTCGCCGACCGGCACGTTTCGGCCTGACCGAGGTCTCGCCGACGCCTGCCGGGACGCGAGCGGGCGTGACGCGCACCCCCGGGACCGAGGCCGGGGGTGCGGGCCCGGACGGGCCTCGCACAGCCTCTGAACAGGCTGGGAGCAGCGACGACGACCCTGCGCGGGTGCCCAGAGCGGGCCCCGCGCAGGGGTGAATGATCAAGAGGAGAAGCGCCGTCCGTCCGGATAACGGGCACTAAATCCACATAGCGGCCACAAACCGATCGGTTTCGGCCGTGCTGCCTGGCCTAAGGTGTCCGAAGCCCACAGATGGAGACGGACCCCTATGCCAGGCAGCGGCGCTGTCACCCGCAACACACTTCGCCAGCAGATCGCGGACGCGCTGCGTGACGAGGTGCTCGCGGGGCGTCTGGCGGCAGGGAGCGAATTCACCGTCAAACAGATCGCGGAGCAGTACGAAGTCTCCGCGACCCCCGTCCGCGAGGCCCTCGTCGATCTCTCCGCACAAGGCCTGCTCGACTCCGTCCAGCACCGCGGCTTCCGCGTCCGAGTCTTCTCCGTGGATGATTTCCGGGGCATGATCGAGGCTCGTACGTTGATCGTGGAAGGCATCTTCCGCAGGCTCGTGGAACGCGGCACCGCCCCCGGCTCCGGGGAACGGCTGGTCTCGGTGCGCCGCCGGGCGGAGGAGGCGCAGCGGGCAGCGCTGAACGGCTCGCTCGACGTGCTGATCGGCTACGACCTGCGCTTCTGGAGGGAGCTGAGCGGGCTGGTCGGCAACATCTACATCTCCGAGTTCCTGCACCGGATCCGGGTGCAGTGCTGGGTTTTCGCCGTGCCCCACCTGAAAGCGGAGCCGGACCTGCGCTCCGGCTTGTGGGCCGGCCACAACGAACTGATGGACGCGGTGACCCGCGCGGACGCCGAGGAGGTACGACGCCTCGTGCACGCGTACAACCAGCACGGTCTCGACTGGGCCGCGGGCCTGAAGGCGGCCGGCGCGTGAGCGGCGAGAGCGCCGCGAGCGCCGGCCAGGAGAACGTGAGTGCCGACCGGGGGAACGTGAGCGCCGGCCAGGACGAGCGGGCCCCCGCCGGTACGCGCTGGCTCGGTACCGTCGGGCTGTCCGTCGTCATCCCCGCTCCCGTCCCGGAGCAGACCCTCGCCACCCTGCGCGCACACCTCGACGCCCACTGCGGCACGGGACCCGGCGCCTGGGAACTCATCGTGGTCGCCGGTGACGCGGCCGCCGCCGCGGAACCCCGGATCCGGCTGATCCGCGTCGGTGACGGCGACGGCGACCGCCATGACGGCGACAGCCGGGCCGCCGGCGGCAAGGGCGCCGCCCTCCGCGCCGGAGTGCTCGCCTCCACGGGCGACCGGGTGCTGCTCACCGATGCCGCGCTCAGCACCCCGCTCGACGAGCTGGCCCGCCTCGAGGAAGTCCTGGACCCGGGCACGGGCGGCGACCAGGGCACGGACCGCCACCCCGGCACGGACGGCCACCCCGGCACGGACGGCGCACCCCCCGCCGTGGTCCTCGGCCGCTCCCGGAACCGCCTGGTCCGTACCCTCGGCATCCCCGGCATACCGGGATTCCGCGCCGACACGTGCGCCTTCGCCCTCTTCGACGGCGACCGCGCCCGCGCCGCCTTCGGCGCCTCCACCCTCGACGGACCGGCCATCGACGCCGAGGTCCTGCGCTGGGTCCGCCGCCAGGGCTGGCACGTGGCGGAGGTCGAACTCCCCGTGCACCGCGGCCACACCCGGACGGCCGTCGCGAGCGCCCCGCGCCCCGACCGCCGCCGCGCCCTCGGCGACCTGTTCCGCCTCAACGCCGGCGGCCTCGCCGTGGCCGCCGCCTTCATCGCGCTCTCCCTCTACGTCTTCCACGGCCTGTGGGCGGACCTCGACGGCGCCTACCTCGCGGACGCGCTCCAGGACCAGAACCAGTGGGAGTGGTTCGTCGGCGTCACCACCGACAACATCACCCACCTCCGCAACCCGCTCTTCACCCTCTCCCAGGGCATGCCCGACGGCGTGAACCTGATGGCCAACGCCACGATGCTCGGCCTGAACGTGCCGATGATCCCGGTCACGCTGCTCTTCGGCGAGACCGTCACCTTCGCGCTGGTCCTCACGCTCGGCATGGCCGCCAGTGCCTGGACCTGGTACTGGCTGATCCGCCGCCGGTTCGTGCGCAGCCGCTGGGCGGCCGCCGCGGGCGGGGCGCTCGCGGCCTTCGCGCCGCCGATGGTCTCGCACGCGAACGGCCACCCGAACTTCGTCGTCCTCTTCATGATCCCGCTGATCATCGACCGGGCCCTGCGCCTGTGCGAGGGCCCCCGCGAAGGTCGCGGTGTGACGCGTGACGGGGTACTGCTCGGGCTCTTCGCGACGTACCAGATCTTCATCGGCGAGGAACCGCTGCTCATCGCCGCGCTCGGCATGCTGGTCTTCTGCCTGGCCTACCTCCTCGTGGACCCCCGCCGCGCCCTCGCGGCGGCGCGGCCGCTCGGTTCCGGTCTGGTCGTGGCGCTCGCCGTGTGCCTGCCGCTGGTGGCCGTCCCGCTGTACTGGCAGTTCTTCGGCCCGCAGAGCTACCACTCGGTCCTGCACGGGGACAATGCCGGGAACAGCCCGCGCGCCCTGATCGAGTTCGCCTCGCGCTCGCTCTTCGGCGACCCCGAGACGGCCGGCAAGCTCTCGCTGAACACCACCGAGCAGAACGCCTTCTACGGCTGGCCCCTGCTCGCCTTCGGCGTGGCCGTGTGCGTGTGGCTGTGGCGGAGCAAGGCCGTACGGGCCCTCGCGCTCACCGGCTTCGTCGCGCTCCTGCTGTCCCTCGGTCCGTGGGTGCCCGTACCCCGTACGGAGATCGTGCTGCCGGGCCCGTGGCGCCTGATGATCAAGCTGCCGCTCTTCGAGTCGGTGATCGAGGGGCGCGTGGCGATGGTGTGCGCCCCCATCCTGGCCATCCTGCTCGCCCTCGCGCTCGACCGGATCCTCCGGCTGCCCGCGCGCGAGCTGCGCACGCTGGGCCTGCTGGGCGCGGCGGCCGCGCTGATCCCGGTCCTGCCGCTGCCGCTGAACGTGCGGGACCGCGCGCCGGTGCCCGCGTTCATCACCTCCGGGGACTGGAAGCGCTACGTCAAAGACGGGGAGGCACTCGTTCCGGTACCGCTGCCGGACCCGGGACAGGCGGACGCGCTGCACTGGCAAGTGGAGGCGGACTTCGGCTTCCGGCTGGCCGGCGGCTACTTCAACGGCCCGTGGGGACCCGACCGGATCGGCATCTACGGGGCCACCCCGCGGCACCTCTCGAACCTCCTGCGCGACGTCCGCTACGGCGCGCAGCCGCCCGAGGTCGACGCCTCCTGGCGGGGACAGGCCCGCCAGGACCTTGAGTACTGGAAGGCCGGCGCGGTCGTCCTGCCCCGTCAGGACCGGGACACGGAACTGCGGGGACTGATCACAGGGCTGCTGGGCCGGGAGCCGGAGCAGGTGCGCGACGTGTGGGTCTGGAGGGTGGGCCCGGGCGAGCCGTAGCCGCTGATCCGGCACGGATCCGGGGCGGTTCGCCTCCCAAGGTTCTACTCACCCCTTCGCTGAGCGTGTCCGGCGCACTACGCTGGCCCGATCGGCGACAACGACTGATCGGAGGCCGAGTGGCCTGTGACCTGTGGCTGGTCCCCCTTGTCGACGTGCTGTGCCACAGCCCCGACAACCCCTTCGCGGAAGAGATCGCCTCGTACGACAAGGCGCTGGGTGAGGCCGGACTGCCGTCCGTGCCGGTGTTCGCGTACATGCCGGGGCTGTCCGGGGACGTCGCCCCGGTGGCCGGTTTCGACTACGACGCCCTGCACTTCCTGCGGAGGGCGTACCTGCTCCAGATCTGCGGGCTGCCGGTGACCCCGGTGGACGAGCTGGGCGGCGACTACGAGCAACTGCTGGAGATGTTCGAACCGACGGCGCAGCAGTCGCACCTGGTGTGGCACTACGACCACGCGGGGGCCTATGTCCCGGTGGACTTCGCGTACCCGCTGGCCAACGAGGAGCTGCTGGCCGGGGGCGGGCCGCTGGGGTCCGCGCAGGGGCTGCTGCGCGAGCTGGCGCTGGTCGCTCCCGCGATCGGGATAGACCCCCGGAATCCGCCGCTGGCTCCGGCGCCCCCGGGCCGGCCGACGTCGCTGGAGGAGCCCGCCGGGCCGATCCCGTACGACGACAGCCCCTTCGCGCGGGAGCGGCACGTATGGCTGGGCCTGCACGCGGCGGCCACCCGGAGCCTCGGCCAGGGCTCGATGATCATCTTCAGCTGACGCGGTCCCCACGCACGGGACGGGGCCGGCTCCGCACGGTGGAGCCGGCCCCGTCCCGTTCAGCGCGGCTGCTCCGGCGGTCTCTGGCGGGGCATGTTCGGGCGGGTGCCCGGGGGGAGCGGGAAGCGGGCCGGCGGGACGTACGCGTCCGAACGCGATCCGCCCGCGCCCAGGGACTGCATGACCAGCGGGGCAGGGCCGGAACTGAACTCGACCATCCACTCCGCGGTCTCCGACCGCACGAGCTCGGTCACGTCCTCCGAGAACCGGCGCAGCACGGTCAGACATCGCTCCGCGGCCTCGCTGGCGGTGCCCTCCGTCGGGCCCAGGATCTCGCGCACGTTCTCCGTGGCCCAGTCGAACTGCAGGGTCTGCAGTCGTCGCTGCACGGCCTGCGCCGTCGCCACGTCCCGCATCCAGCCCGAGGTCAGGCCGAAGAACCGGTCGCAGCCCAGGCAGGCCGCGCCCAGGAGCAGTGCGAGATAGCCGTACGAGGCCGCCCCGGGCACGGAGCCGGTCAGCTCCAGCAGCGGCATCGCGGCGCCCGTGACCGCGCCGGCGGCGGCCCCGATCCGCAGGATCCGGGCACCCCGGCGCTTCCACGCCCGGTCCGACAGGTACCACTCGGCGGTGCGCAGCGCGTCGGCCTCGACCCGTCGGTAGAGCTCGTCGAGCCGCTCGGCGGGCTCGCCCCAGTCCCCGAGAGGGAACGGCCGGCCGGTAAGGTCGCCGTCCTCTGCGGGATCCCGGGGTGGCCCCTCGGGCTGCATCTCCGGCTGACTCACCCGGGCACTCCCTCTGCCTGCGCTGAACGTGTGGTGGTGCGCGTGTGCGCAATGGTGCGCATGCTCTTCCTACCTTCGAATGAGACGCGGTGGGCGCCGATTCCCGGGATTTCCGCCCGCAAGGAGGGTGCCATCAGGTACGCGCACGCCCCGTCTCTCACTCGAAAGAGTTGGTCCTCACGGCGTAGGGCGCGGCGCCCGGGGAGCACGTAGGCTCGGATTGACCAAGCCGCCGGCGCTTGGCCCGACGCTACGGAGTGAGTGACCTGTGATTCCCGGTGGTGGTCAGCCCAACATGCAGCAGCTGCTCCAGCAGGCCCAGAAGATGCAGCAGGACCTTGCCGTGGCGCAGGAGGAGCTGGCGCAGGCCGAGGTGGAGGGCCAGGCCGGCGGCGGCCTGGTGAAGGCGACCGTCACCGGTTCCGGTGAACTGCGCGCGCTGGTGATCGACCCGAAGGCCGTGGACCCCGAGGACACCGAGACGCTCGCGGACCTGGTGGTCGCGGCGGTCCAGGCGGCCAACGAGAATGCGCAGGCGCTCCAGCAGCAGAAGCTGGGCCCGCTGGCGCAGGGGCTGGGCGGCGGCAGCGGTATCCCCGGTCTGCCCTTCTAGGCCCCGTCTCCAAGTCCGTCCGGCTCGCCCCGCCCGTCCCGCCAGAACTCTTCAGACCACTTCAGTCCAGAACCGAAAGAAGGCATTCCGTTGTACGAAGGCGTGGTCCAGGACCTGATCGACGAACTGGGCAGGCTGCCCGGCGTCGGGCCCAAGAGCGCGCAGCGGATCGCCTTCCACATCCTGCAGGCCGAGCCCACCGATGTCCGCCGCCTCGCGCACGCGCTGCTGGAGGTCAAGGACAAGGTCCGGTTCTGTGCGGTGTGCGGGAACGTGGCGCAGGAGGAGCGGTGCAACATCTGCCGCGATCCGCGCCGCGATCTGACGGTCATCTGTGTGGTCGAGGAGTCGAAGGACGTCGTCGCGATCGAGCGGACCCGCGAGTTCCGGGGCCGGTACCACGTCCTCGGCGGCGCGATCAGCCCGATCGAGGGCGTCGGCCCGGACGATCTGCGCATCCGGGAGCTGCTGGCGCGGCTCGCGGACGGTTCGGTCACCGAGCTGATCATCGCGACCGACCCGAACCTGGAGGGCGAGGCGACCGCCACCTACCTCGCCCGCATGATGAAGCCCATGGGCCTGAAGGTCACCCGCCTGGCCAGCGGGCTCCCCGTCGGGGGAGATCTGGAGTACGCGGACGAGGTCACGCTCGGGCGGGCCTTTGAAGGAAGGCGACTTCTCGATGTCTGACGCAACACTGCACGCCCTGGGACAGGATCCGGACGACTTCGCGGCTTCGATCGCGGATCAGATCGAGTCCTTCATCGTCGCGGTCACCGAGGTGGCCAAGGGCGAGGACCCGGACAGCGCGGTGCCCTTCCTCCTGCTGGAGGTGTCCCAGCTGCTGCTGGCGGGCGGCCGGCTCGGCGCCTACCAGGACGTCCTGCCCGACGAACGCTACGAGCCCGACCTGGGCCCGGAGCCGGACGTGGACGACCTGCGCGAGCGGTTCGCGGTGATGCTGGAGCCGGTCGACGTCTACTCGGAGGTCTTCGACCCCTACGAGCCGCGCAAGGCCCCGGTCCCGCACCGGATCTCCGACGACCTGGCGGACGTCGTCGCCGACCTGCGGCACGGCCTCATCCACCACCAGTCGGGCCGGATCACCGAGGCGCTGTGGTGGTGGCAGTTCTCGTACTTCACCAACTGGGGACCGACGGCATCGGCCACGCTGCGCGCCCTCCAGTCACTGATCGCACACGTCCGCCTCGACCAGCCGCTGGCCGCGCTGGACGGCCTGGACACGGACGAGGACCTCGCGGAGGACGAGCTCGCGGAGCAGGCCGGGCAGGTCATGGCCGAGGAGCTCGGCGGGCTCGGCCGGAAGTAAACGCCCCGGTGGGGGAACGTTTGCTGTGATCTTTTCGTCTCATGATGTGGTACGAGGCGGTCGTATTGCGGCCGCTCGTTAGACTGCACCAGCAATGAGACGGACTGAGCGAGGAGCGCACGTGGGCCTTGTCGTGCAGAAGTACGGAGGCTCCTCCGTAGCCGATGCCGAAGGCATCAAGCGTGTTGCCAAGCGGATCGTGGATGCCAAGAAGAACGGCCACCAAGTGGTCGTCGTGGTTTCCGCGATGGGCGACACGACGGACGAGCTGATCGATCTCGCCGAGCAGGTGTCCCCGATGCCTGCCGGACGCGAATTCGACATGCTGCTGACCGCCGGAGAGCGGATCTCCATGGCCCTGCTGGCCATGGCGATCAAAAACCTGGGCCACGAGGCCCAGTCGTTCACCGGTAGCCAGGCAGGCGTCATCACCGACTCGGTCCACAACAAAGCGCGCATCATCGATGTCACGCCGGGCCGTATCCGCACCGCGCTGGACGAGGGCAACATCGCCATCGTCGCCGGCTTCCAGGGTGTGTCGGCGGACAGCAAGGACATCACCACCCTCGGCCGGGGCGGCTCGGACACGACCGCCGTCGCGCTCGCCGCGGCGCTGGACGCCGAGGTCTGCGAGATCTACACCGACGTCGACGGCGTCTTCACCGCGGACCCCCGCGTCGTGAAGAAGGCCAAGAAGATCGACTGGATCAACTCCGAGGACATGCTGGAGCTCGCGGCCTCCGGCTCCAAGGTGCTGCTGCACCGCTGCGTCGAGTACGCGCGCCGCTACAACATCCCGATCCACGTCCGCTCGTCCTTCTCGGGACTGCCGGGCACGTGGGTCAGCAACGAGAATCCGCAAGGGGACGAGCCGGTGGAGCACGCCATCATCTCCGGAGTCGCTCACGACGTCTCCGAAGCCAAGATCACGGTCGTCGGCGTCCCGGACAAGCCGGGTGAGGCCGCGGCCATCTTCCGCGCCATCGCGGACGCCGAGATCAACATCGACATGATCGTGCAGAACGTGTCCGCCGCCTCCACGGGGCTGACGGACATCTCCTTCACCCTCCCCAAGGCCGAGGGCCACAAGGCCATCGACGCCCTTGAGAAGGCGAAGGGCACCATCGGCTTCGAGTCCCTGCGCTACGACGACCAGATCGGCAAGATCTCCCTGGTCGGCGCGGGCATGAAGACCAACCCGGGCGTCACCGCCTCGTTCTTCCAGGCGCTGTCCGACGCGGGCGTGAACATCGAGCTCATCTCCACCTCGGAGATCCGCATCTCGGTCGTGACCCGCCAGGACGACGTCAACGAGGCCGTCCGCGCCGTGCACACGGCCTTCGGACTCGACAACGACAGCGGCGACGAAGCCGTCGTCTACGGCGGCACGGGACGTTGAACCCGCCCGCGGCCCGGTCCGCCCCGGCACTCGCCGTGGTCGGGGCGACCGGAGCCGTCGGCTCCGTCCTGCTCCAGATGCTGTCCCAGCGGGCCGACGTCTGGGGCGACGTACGCCTGATCGCCTCCCCGCGCTCGGCCGGCCGCAGGCTGACCGTGCGCGGTACGGAGACCGAGGTGCTCGCCCTCACCGAAGACGCCTTCGACGGCCTCGGGGCGGGCGACATCGCGCTCTTCCTGACTCCGGCCGAGGTCTCGGCCCGGTGGGCCCCCGTCGTCACCGCGCGCGGGGCCGTCGTGGTGGACCAGTCCGCGGCCTTCCGCGAGGACCCCGACGTACCGCTCGTGATGCCCGAGGTGAACGGGCACGCGGCCCGGATCCGGCCGCGCGGGATCGTCGCCGGACCCGACTGCGTGACCGCCGCGATGATCGCGGCGCTGGGCGCGCTGCACGCCGAGTACGCACTGACCGAGCTGGCCGTCTCCTCCTACCAGGCCGCGAGCGCGGCCGGCCGGGCCGGCTCGGAGGCGCTGCGCCGCCAGCTGTCGCTCGTCGCCGGCAGCACCCTGGGGGAGCACCCCGGGGACGTGCGCCGGGCCGTGGGTGAGGACACCGGGCCCTTCGCGGGTCCGCTCGTGCTCAACGTGGTGCCGTGGTCCGGGGAACTGTGCGAGGACGGCTGGTCCTCGCACGAGCTGGCCGTACGGGCGCAAGTGCGCCGGATCCTGGACCTGGCGGAGCTGCCGGTGTCCGTGACCTGCGTACAGGTACCGGTACTGACCGGCCACTCGCTGACCGTACGGGCCCGTTTCGAGGGCGCCGTCGAGGCCGTGCACGCCCGGGAGATCCTGGAATCGGCTCCCGGTGTGGTCCTGGTGGACGATCCCGCCGCGGGGGAGTTCCCGACCCCTTCGGATGCCGCGGGGACGGATCCGGCCTGGGTGGGACGGGTGCGGCGCTCGCTGGACGACCCGCGTGCGCTGGAGTTCTTCGTCTGCGCGGACAACCTCCGTCAGGGTGCGGCGTTGAATGCCACACAAACTGCGGAGCTCATCGCGGCTGGTTTTAGCTCCTTCAGTTTGTAGGATCATCGTTAAGACCTTGATCGAGGTGACGGCCCGACGGCTGTCGTCGTACGACGACGCGCCCGGGTGTGCGGCTACGCAAGAAGACGATGAGAATCCCGCCGATGAATCTGCCGTGCGCGTACAACCCTGCCAGGGGGACGCGAGTCCAACTGGCGTGGCAGAAGCATTGCTCGAACTCCCCGTCCTTGCGGCGCGCACCGGGACGCCCCCGATCCCGTCGCGTCTGCGATCCCGCGCGCCCGGTGGGTTCCCGGTGATCGTTCCCGTTCCGCCCGCCTCGACGGCGCCCGGAGCTCCCCTGCTGCCCGGGGTGCCCGCCGCGCCGGGCGTCCGCACGTCCGGACCGGCCGCGGACGGCCGGGTGCCCGGACCCCGCGACAGCGCGGAGGACATCGGGAGCACGAAGCCGGCCGAGCCGGTTGCGGTGGCCGAGCCGGTTGCGGTGGCAGAGGCGGCCGAGGTGGCCGAGGTGGTCGAGGGGACCACCGTCGACCACCTCACGGAGACCTACCAGGCCCACTACCGCTCGCTCCTGGGCCTCGCCGCGCTGCTCCTCGACGACACCGCCTCCTGCGAGGACGTCGTCCAGGAGGCCTTCATCCGCGTCCACTCGGCCCGCAAGAAGGTCCGGGACCGGGAAAAGACCCTGGCCTACCTGCGCCAGACCGTCGTCAACCTTTCGCGCTCCGCCCTGCGCCGCCGCATCCTCGGTCTGAAACTTCTGTCGAAGCCGATGCCGGACATGGCGAGCGCCGAGGAAGGCGCGTACGACCTGCTGGAACGGGACGATCTCATCAAGGCGATGCGCGGGCTCCAGCGACGCCAGCGCGAGGTGCTGTCGCTGCGCTACTTCTCGGACATGACGGAAGTACAGGTCGCCGAGACGCTCGGCATATCGCTCGGCTCGGTCAAGGCGTACGGATCGCGGGGCATTGCCGCGCTGCGGGTGGCGATGGAGGCTGCGCAGTCATGAGTGAGGACCGCAAGACGAACGAAGGCGAAGACCGGGAGCTGCCCGGCCCGGCCGGCGGATCCGTCTCCGGGGGACCGGAGGCCCTGCGGGAGCTCGTGTTCGGCACGCCGAAGAAGCCGGACACGCCGAAGAAGCCGGACCTGACGGCCCCGGCGGCCCCGGCGGACACCGAGGGGGGCGCCATTGAGCCCGCCGCCAAGCCCGCAGCCCCCAAGCTCTCCGTCGTCAAGCCCGCCGCGGCCGAGCCCGCCGCCTCCGGACCTGTGGGTGAGGAGGACGAGCTGCGCGTTCTGCTGCGCGGGGTCGTCGGTGGGCTCGAGCCCTCCGGCGACGCGCTGGAGCGGCTGCGGCACGCCGTCCCCGCCCGCCGGGTCCGCAACCACAGGATCCTCGTCGCCGCGGCGGCGGCCGTGGTGGTGCTGGGCGGCTCGGTGCCGGTGGGCCTCTACATGACCTCCGGGGCGGGCGGAAACTCCGGCCGTTCCCTCACGGCGGGGCACGGCCAGTCGGGCGACAGCTCGAAGGACGGGTCAGGCCTGCACCAGAACGGCTCCGCCCGTCCGAAGCCGAAGAGGTCCTCCGACAAGGACAAGGACAAGGACAGGGACAAGGACAAGGACGGGGAGAACGGCGCCAGCGCCTCGCCGACCCCGCCCGGCGGGTTCCCGAGCACCGGCGGGCCGGACATCACCCCGCCCCGCGCGACCCCCGGAAGCGGCGCCACCGGCAGTGTCGGGGGTGGCGCGCTGCCCCCGCCCGCGTCCTCGGAGGTGCCCAACTGCACCCAGAGCCAGGTCGGGGTGTCGGGCAGTACCCGGGCCCCGTCCGCCGGCGGCAAGGTCTACGGCAGCTTCAAGGTCACCAACGTGTCCTCGAAGGGGTGCACCGTCCGCGGTCCGGAGAGCCTGACGGCCGGCCCGGCGAGCGAGGGCGGAGCCGGGGTGGCGGTCGTCAACCACGTCACGGGCGATGCGGCGACCGGGCTGCTCCCCGACCCGTCGGTGGAGACCCTGAAGCTGGTGCTCTCGCCGAACGCGTCGTACGAGGTCCGCTTCGCGTGGGTGCCGCCGGAGGGCGGCTGCCCCGGTGCGGACGGCACCGGGGAGTCCGGCACGCCGGAGGGCGGTTCCGGGGACACCCAGGATGCCGGAGCGGGCACCGACACGGGCCAGGTCCAGGCGGAGACTCCGCCGCTCGGTGCCGTGGTGTCCCACACGCCCAACACGTCGGGTCCGGACGGTCCGACGACGCAGACGACCATCGCCGAGGCGTGCGGCGGAACGGTATACCGGACCGGCGTCATCCCGCTCGGCTGAGCCCGGGACGGGACCGGGCCCGCAACCGGGCCCGGACCGGGCCCCGGACGCCGGACCGCGCCCCGGACGCTACGGCCGATCGGAGCCCGCACCGGCCGGGGCCGGCTCCGCCGGGGTCTCGGCGACGAGGCCCGCCTCCGCATCGCGCAGGGTCTCCACCTCGCGCCGGTACAGCCGGAACCACATGAAGAGCACGAACGCGGCGAAGACGAACCACTCGCCGGTGTAGCCGAGGTTCTGGAAGGCCTTCAGGTCGAGCCCGGTGTTGACCGGAGCCCGCGCCGGTACCGGGGTCATCCCGTCGGCGGGCGTCTGCACGGTCAGCCAGGCGTCGTACAGGCCGTAGGGCACGATGTTGACGAGCGAGGCGGCCCCGATCACGCCGAGTTGCCCGGCCGGCAGCCCGCCGGCGGAGTAGACGCCCTTGCTGGTGGAGTTCTCCGAGGCCTGGAGCGCGCCCGTCACCTCGACCCGTCCGGCCGGCGGGGCCGGGGCCCGGCCCGCGTCGGCGGTGCCGGGCAGCCAGCCGCGGACCACGGGTACGGCCTTGCCGGTGTCGGTCTTGAGCAGGGTCAGGACGTAGAAGCCGGACTTCCCGTCGAGCCGCCGCTCGGGGACGAGCAGCTGGTCGGCGTACTCCCCGGAGACCGTGGCGAGCCGTCCGGAGGTCCGCTTGTCCACCGGGAGCAGCGACTCCAGCGGCGCGGCCGCCTGTTCGGCGGGGCGTGCGCTGGTCGCCTCCTTGTGGGTGTCGACACGGTCCTCGAACCGGCCGAGCTGCCAGGTCCCCATGAACAGGCAGAAGGGAACGCCGAGCGCGACGAAGACGTTGATCCCCCACCAGCGCGGGGTCAGGAGAAACCGGTGCACCCCACCACCGTACGGGGGGTGCACCGGTCCGCCGTTGCCGGGGCTAGGCCGGCTCTTTCGGATCTTGCCCGGATCCGAAAGAGACGACCTGGCGCGGCAGGTGCTTCAGCGCGAAGTCGATCTCCATCCGGACCTGCTTGATCCGCTCCTCCACGACGAGCGAGCCGTGCCCGGCGTCGTAGCGGTACACCTCGTGCTCGGCCCCGCGCGCCGCCAGCCGGTCCACGTAGTTCTCGATCTGCCGGATGGGGCAGCGCGGGTCGTTGAGGCCCGCCGCGATGTGCACGGGCGCCTTCACCGCGTCCACGTAGGTCAGCGGCGAAGAGGCCTCGAATCGCTCCGGGACCTCCTCGGGGGTGCCGCCGAAGAGGGTGCGGTCCAGGGACTTCAGCGCCTCCATCTCGTCGTGGTACGCCGTCACGTAGTCGGCGACCGGTACGGCCGCCAGCCCCACCGCCCAGACGTCCGGGTGCCTGCCGAGGCCCAGCAGGGTCAGGTAGCCGCCCCAGGAGCCGCCGGACAGCACGAGGCGCGCCGGGTCCGCGAGCCCGGAGTCCACCGCCCATTCCCGTACCGCTTCGACGTCCTCCAGCTCGATCAGGCCGACCCGGTGCTTCAGGGCGTCGGTCCACTCGCGTCCGTAGCCGGTCGAACCGCGGTAGTTGACGCGGACGACCGCGAACCCGTGGTCGAGCCAGGCCGCCGGGGTCGCGGCGAAGGCGTCGCTGTCGTGCCAGGTGGGCCCGCCGTGGATCTCGAAGACGGTGGGGAAGGGCCCGTCGCCGTGGCCGACGGGCCGCTGGGCGAGGGCGTGGATCCGCCCGCCGGGGCCTTCCACCCACACGTCCTCGACCGGTACGGAGCCGGGCGGCCGGAAACCGGGAGGGTCGAGCACGACCCCGCCCGCGGTCGAGCGGATGACGGAGGGCTCGGCCGCGGAGGACCACTGGTACTCCACCGACCCGTCGGGCCGCGCCGTCGCACCCGCCACCGTCCCCGGCGGGGTGTCCAGCCGTACGAGCTCCCGCGCGGCCAGGTCGTAGCGGAAGAGCTCGCTGCGCGCCTCGAAGCCGTGCTCGATCAGCAGCGCGGACCCGTCGGGGTACCACTCGGCGCCGACGTCGCCCGGAAGGTCGACGGCCAGGCCCTCCTCGGTGCCCGCGGCCACGTCCCACACCATCGGCTCCCACCGGCCGCGCCGCTGGTGGCCGACCAGGAGCCGGGTGTCTCCCGCGACGGGCGCGAAGCCGAGCACCATCAGGCCCAGCTCCTCGGTGCCGTCCTCGGAGTCGTCCAGCTCGGCGACGGTGGCGCCGTCCAGGGTGATCACCCTCAGGGCTGAGTGCATCGCGTCGCCGTGCTCGGTGTGCTCGACGGCGAGCAGGGTCCCGTCCCGGGACAGGTCGCCGACGCCGGCCGACTCACGGTGCCGGTAGACGACGGCCGGCTCCGACCCGTCGGGCCGGACCACGTGGATCGTGGTCCCGTCCTCGTCGGTGGAGCGCCCCACGACGGCCGTCCCGTCCCGTCCGATGGCCAGCCCGGCGGGGTACGAGGCCTCCAGCCCGGGGGTGGCCGGCTCGTCGGGGCCACCCGCGAAGGGCTGGCGGACCCAGGTGCCGAACTCGTCTCCGTCGGTGTCGGAGAACCACCAGACCCACTCGCCGTCGGGGGAGAGGGTGCCGTCGGTGGTCCCGTTGGGCCGGTCGGTGGCCTGCCGCTGGGAGCCGGTGGCGCGGTCCCAGGCGTACAGCTCGTAGGTCCCGGTGGCGTTGGAGACGAAGAGGGAGCGGTCGGGTGCGTCCTCGGCCCATTCGGGCAGCCCCACGCGCGGGGCCCGGAAGCGCTTCTCCCAGTCGGGCACGGCGGCGTTCGTGTCGGCGGTGGCGTCAGTCATGCACCCCATGTAACCGGATCGGCCGCGGCCCGGCCCCCGAGATGCCGACGGGGCCGAACGGGCGCAGGGTGGTGTGCGTACGCGGTCCCGCGTACGAGGCCGGGCAGAGGAGTGGCGGTCATGGCGAAGAAGGCGCGTACGGGCAAGCCGTCCCACCACGATTCGGAGCGTGCGATGGCCAAGAACACGGCGGCCGAGGCGCGTGCCAAAGCCGCCGTCCGCGATGTGCAGTCGGTCTCCGCGAAGACCCGGGGCATGCAGCAGAAGGCCCAGGCCAAGCGGGGTTGAGCCGTAGGCTGACGCGATGCGGATGATCGTCCGGGGCGCCCGGCTGCTGCACAGCGAAGGCCTGCACGACGTCGAGGTCGCGGAGGACGGGCGGATCGCGCGCGTGCTCCCGTACGACGACCAGAAGGAGCCCCCGGCGACGGGGGTGCTGATCGAGGCGCACGGAGGCCTGCTCAGCGCGCCCTTCGTCGAGCCGCACATCCACCTGGACACGGCCCTGACGGCCGGAGATCCGCGCCCCAACGTCTCCGGGACCCTCTGGGAGGGCATCGCCTGCTGGAGCGAGCGCAAGAAGACCCTGACCCGTGAGGACGTCGTCGCGCGGGCCACCGAGGTGCTGCGCTGGCAGGCGGCGCAGGGCGTGCTGCACGTGCGCACGCACTGCGACGTCACCGACCCGGCGCTGACCGCGCTCGACGCGCTGCTGGAGGTGCGCGACCGGGTCCGGGACGTGATCACCCTGCAGATCGTCGCCTTCCCGCAGGAGGGCATCGTCTCCTTCCCCGGCGGCGAGGCGCTGCTGCGCGAGGCGGTCCGGCGCGGGGCCGACGTGGTCGGCGCGATCCCGCACTTCGAGGACACCCGGGAGGACGGGGTGGCCTCGCTGGCCGTGGCCTTCAGGCTCGCCGAGGAGCAGGGGCTGCGGGTGGACGCGCACTGCGACGAGATCGACGACGAACAGTCCCGGTTCGTGGAGGTGCTGGCCGCGCACGCCCTGCGCTCGGGGCTGCGCGGGCACGTGACGGCCTCCCACACGACGGCGATGGGTTCCTACGGCGGCGCGTACAGCTTCAAACTCCAGCGCCTGCTGGCGCGGTCCGGGATCAACCTCGTCTCGAACCCCTTCGCCAACCTCAACCTCCAGGGCCGCTTCGACGCCTACCCCAAGCGGCGCGGCCTCACGCAGGTCAAGGAGATGCTGGCGGCGGGGGTCAACGTGGCCTTCGGCCACGACGACGTGATGGACCCCTGGAACGCGCTCGGCACCGGAAACCCGCTGCAGACCGCCCTCGTCGGGATCTACGCCGCCCAGCTCACGGGAGCGGACGAGATCCCGGTGGCCTTCGAGATGGTGACCGAGCGCGCGGCGCGCGTCCTGGGCCTGTCGCCCTCGGAGTACGGGGTCCGCCAGGGCAACCCGGCCTCCTTCGTGCTGCTGCCGGCCGAATCCCCCACCGAGGCCGTCCGCCGCCAGGTCCGCCCCCGCTACGTGGTCTCGCGCGGCACGGTCCTCGCGGAGACCCCGGTGGCTCCGCCCCGTCTGCTGGCCTGGCCGGGGGAGGAGGGGCCCTCGGAGGTGGACTTCCGTCCCCGTCTACGCTGACCGTCCATGACCTTTGTGACATGGACTCTTGACACTCCGTCCGGCCGGGCCGCGCTGGAGATCGCCTCCGAGTACGCGGACGCGGCGCTGCTGAACCACTCCGTCCGGTCGTACGCCTTCGGGGCCGAGTACGCGGACCGGCACGGGCTCTCGTACGACCGCGAACTCTTCTACGTCAGCGCGCTGGTGCACGACCTCGGGCTGACCGTGCCCTTCGACAGCCACACCCTGCCCTTCGAGGAGGCGGGCGGCCACGTCGCGCGCGTGCTGACGGCGGGGCTGGGCTGGCCGGCGGCGCGGCGGGCGCGCGCCGAGGAGATCATCGTGCGGCACATGCGCGATGACGTCACGGCCGCCGAGGACGTGGAGAGCCACCTGCTCCAGATCGGTACCACCGCGGACGTCTCCGGGGTCGGCGTCGGTGACGCCGACCCCGTCTTCACGGCCGCGCTGCTCGCGGAGTACCCGCGCCTCGGCTTCGGCGACGCCTTCTTCGCCCTGGTGGCCGACCAGGCCGCGCGCAAGCCGCAGTGCGCGGCGGCGGCCTACGTGGCGAGCGGCGCGAAGGAGCGCATCGCGGCGAACCCGCTCGACCGGCGGGGCTAGAAGATCCCCAGGGCGTTGTCCAGGGACCAGACCTGCCAGCCCATCGCGAAGAAGGCGACCCCGGAGATCAGGGCCATCATCAGGTTCTGCCCCTGCTCGCCCCAGTCGTGGATCATCAGGATCAGGTAGACCAAGTTGAGCAGCAGTCCGGCGAGCAGGGCTATCGGGGTGAGGAACCCGACGATGAGGCCCAGGCCCAGGGCCAGTTCGGCGTAGGCGACGAGGTAGGCCATGAAACGCGGGTAGGGCTTCACGACGATGTCGAAGCCGCGCGTGACGAACCCCCAGCGGTGCTTCTCGGCGACGCCGGCCGCCCAGCGGATGCCGCCTCCGCCGAACCAGTCCTTCTTGTCCTTGTGCCGCCAGCTCTCCAGCCACCACAGCCCGAGCCCGATCCGCAGAACGGCGACCCATTCGGGCCCGCCGAGCCAGATGGTCTGCATCCTCGGTTCCTTCCCTCGTTCTCTCGCAATGATCTGACGATGTGTCAGTTTCGGGGGAAGGGGAGGGGCGTGGCAAGGGGTTGGCCGACAGAAGGGGGCGGCCGCCGGGGTTCAGCGGCAGACGACGGAGACCGCCTGGACCTGGTTGTTGCCGAAGCCCCCGCGGTTCCACGGCTGCCGGAGCGGCTGCGTGCGCCCCGAGGCGTCGGTGGCCCGGACCAGGAGGGTGTGGGTGCCCGGGACCGCCGTCCAGTCGGCGTGCCAGCCCTGCCATGCGTACGGGTGCCCGCCTCGCGGCAGCACCTCGGCGTCGACCCAGCCGCCGCCCCCGTCGGGGCCCCCGTCAGGATCCCCGCCGGTGCTCAACTCCACGCGCACGACCGCCCCGTAGCCCGACCAGGCGCGCCCGGCGAGCCGCACGGGACCGGGGCGGACGACCCGGGTGCGGGACATGAAGTCGGGGAAGCCGGGCGGGATCAGCAGGGCGCGCGGGGCGATCCGGGTGACGGGCTCTCCGGCTTCCTCGGCAGCCTGCTTGTACCGGTAGGCCGTGGCCTGCTGGTAGCCGCCGAACGGCGTGTCGACGAGCTCGATGTCGCGCAGCCACTTCACGTGCGCCATCCCGTACCAGCCCGGGACGATCAGCCGCAGCGGATGCCCGTGCTGGGGCGGCAGGAGCCCGCCGTTCATCGTGTGGGCGAGCAGCACGTCCTCGCCGACGGGCAGTGGCAGGCTGCGCCGGTAGTCCTGCTCGACGCCCCGCTCCACCCCGTGGTCGGCGCCCGTGAACACGGCCTCCACGGCGCCCGGAGCCGCCCCGGCCTCCGCGAGCACCGTGCGCAGCGGCACCCCCGTCCAGTCGGCCGTCCCCACCGCTTCCACCAGCCAGGGCTGGCTGACCGGCCGCGGGGAGAGCCGGGCGCGCCCGTTGCCGGCGCACTCCATGGTGACCCGGCGGGTCACCGAGGGCAGGGACCGGAGGTCGCGCAGGTCCAGCTCCAGGGGGGTGCGGACGTGGCCGCGGAGGGTGAGCCGCCAGGTGTCGGCGTCGGTGTCCGAGCCGGTGCCCGTGCCCGTGTCGGGGATGTCGTAGTGCACGAGTACGTAGTGCAGCCCGGCCGGGGTGACCTCGTAGCGCAGGGCCTCCAGCGGGAGCCCGTGGTTGCGCGCGGCGAGCGACAGCTCGTCCTGGCCGATGCCCTCCCCGGGGGCGGCGATCCGGCCAGGGGGGCTGATCCCGGTGAGGGGGCGCTCCTCCATGGGCTCATGGTCCCGCGGTGGGACCGGACCGGCTACTCCGCGTGCGGATCGGATCGGTGGGCGGTATGAATTGATCTGTCCCTTATGTGATCGGAGTGACGCGTGGACGACTATCCACTGCTCAACCTGTTCTGGACCATGCTCTGGCTCTTCCTGTGGGTCATGTGGTTTTTCCTGCTGTTCAAGGTGATCACCGACATCTTCAGGGACCACGAGCTGCACGGCTGGGGCAAGGCCGGCTGGCTGATCCTGGTGCTCCTGCTGCCCTACCTCGGCGTCCTCGTCTACCTGATCGTCCGCGGCAAGAGCATGAGCCGGCGCGACGTGAAGCAGGCGCAGGACAACGAGAAGGCCTTCCAGGACTACGTCCAGAAGGCCGCGGGTCCCCGCAGCAGCCCGGCGGAGGAACTCGCGAAGCTGTCCTCCCTCAAGGAGAAGGGGCACCTGACCCAGGAGGAGTTCGACAAGGCCAAGGAGAAGCTCCTGGCCTGAGGGCCGTCCTTCCTGCCCGCCGAACGGGGGCCCGACCGCGATCTCGCGGTCGGGCCCCCGTTCTGCCGTTCGGCCGTTCCGGGTCAGGCCGCGGTGGGGTCCGCGTCCTCCAGCAGGCCGATCAGGGACGAGCGGGCCCGGGCCACGCGGGATCGTACGGTCCCTATCGGGCAGCCGAGCATGAGCGCCGCCTCCGCGTACGGGAGACCCATGAGCTGGGTGAGGACGAAGACCTCGCGGCGTTCGGCCGGGATCGCCGCCAGTAGCTCCGCGAGCGCGACGCCGTCCTCGAAGCCGGGTACGCCGCGGGGCTGGCTCTGCTCGGCCGCGGTCTGCCAGTCGTCTCTGTCGGCGATCTTGGGGCGGGCCGCCTTGTGGCGCAGGCTGTCCACCACGGTGCGCCGCGCGATGGAGAGCAGCCAGGTGCGCGCGGAGGAGCGGCCCTCGAAGCGGTGCAGGCTGCCGAGGGCGCGCAGGAAGGTCTCCTGGGTCAGGTCCTCGGCGGACTGCGGGTCGGCACTGAGGTAGGCGACGTAGCGGAGCACGTCGCGGTGCAGGGCGCGCACGAACCGGTCCACCGCGACGGGATCGCCTTCGCGGGCGGCCAGCGCGAGGAGGGTGACGGCCTCGTCGGGACCGGCGGTGCGGCGGGTGGGGGCGCCGGTGGCCGTGGGGATGGCGGCGGTGGGGGTGGCGGTGGTGGTCGGGCGGGTGAGCAGTGCAGTGGTCATCGCCTGGTGTCCTTCTGGGAATCCGGCCGGATTCGATGCCGCGGTGCGGGCGGCGAGGGCGGCGAGGGCGGCGAAGGCAGCGTGGGCGGTGTGGGCGAGGACGGCGCGGGCGCGTGCGCAGCGCCGTGCCGTGCCCGCGGTTGCAGGGGTGGCCGAAGCGACCGAGCGACCGCGAGGACCGCACTGCCCGGCGTGCCGAGAGCCCTGAGCGCGGGCATCGCGAGGCCGGTGAACGGGTGTACGGCCTGCCGGACGGCAAGACCGATGCCCGAGGCGCGGTACGGGTACGGGTACGGGTGCTGGGTGCCCGTGGCGCGTCGGGGAGCCGGCTGTCAGACGACAGCGATCCCGTGAGGTGGACCCCGTGAGGTGAGGGCGTCGGCGAGCAGCAGCCTGCGGGGCGTCCGGACCCGGTGGTCGCGGGGAAGGCGGACGCGGGGCCGGTGCGGGGGCTCGGGGAGCCGGAAGAGGAGTTGCAGTGGTACGAGGAACCGGGCGGCGACGGCGCGCAGGACCCGGAAGGCCCCGCGTTCCCCGTACGCGAGCCAGAGTCCGCAGGCCAGGGCTGCCAGGAGGTGGCCCGCGAGCATGCCCGCCGGTGACACGGAACCCATGGCGTGCGCGGCCGGCATCGGCAGGGCGGCCGCCGCCGTCGAGGCGGAGTCGTCGGCCATTGCGTGCAGGGCGTGCGTCGCGTGCATGCCGTGCGTCCCGGCCATGCCGTGCAGGTCCTGCACGGCCTGTCGGGTGGTGCTCCCGGTGCCCGGCGGCCCGGTTGCCTGCGGACGGAGCACGGAGGGGGCGCAGAGGAGGTACTGGATCCAGCGGCGGCCCAGTGAGGTCAGGGAAGCCAGGGACGGAAGCGAGGTCAGGGAGGTCAGGGAGGCTAAGGACGTGCCCGGTTCCCGCGGCCGCGTCGCCGCCGCGGCCTGGGCGAGCGAGAACCCGCCGTGCAGGGCGGCCTGGACGCCGACGGTCGCGGCGACGACGGCCGCGAGGCCGCGCTCCCGCCCGGCGAGGACCCAGCCGGCCGCCGAGGTCGCGGCGAAGGCCGCGGCCATCCCCCACCAAGGGACGGAGGTTTCCGACATGAGGATGTGCCCGAGGGCCGAGAGCAGCACGCAGGTGGCCGCGAACATCGCGGCCCGTACGGCTCGGCAACATCGACCCGGTGTCATGGCGGGGTCATCGTTGCACCGGCCGGGCGGGGGGCGACAGAGGGCATCAGGTTTTCTCATCCGGAATTCGAGTCCTGTTTGCGCTGTGGCGCACGCCACAACAGGCGCTGGGAACCCGGGCGTTCACTGATCCGACTGCTGTCCCGGAAGTGACGGCCGCAGACCGAGGGCGAACAGCGGGAACGGGGTGGGCGAGCGGTGGCGGACAGGAGCCGGCCGGTGAAGACGCCCGGGACACCGGGGACGCCGGGGACGGCCGAGGGCCTGACCGGTGGCGGAACGGGCGCCGGAACGGGCGCCGGAACGGGCGTGAGCGCGGGCGTGGGCGACGAGGCGGGCGGGCTCACGGCTCTGCTCACGGGGGCCATGGCCTTCTCGATGCTCCAGCTCTTCCTCCTCGGCGCACTGGGTCCGCGTCTGGTGGGGGAGTTGGGGGTCTCGCCCTCCGTGCTCGGCTGGACCACCACGGTCGGGTTCGGTACGGCGGCCGTGCTGTCTCCGCTCGGCGGCAGGCTGGTGGACCGGATCGGGCCGCGCCGTTCCCTCGTCCTGCTGCTGTCGGTGTCCGCGGCGGCGCTCGCGCTGATCGGCGCCGCGCCCGGCCCCGGCTTCCTGCTCGCCGCCGTCGCGCTGGGCGGACTGCCCCAGGCCCTGGCCAATCCGGCGACCAACAAGGCGATCCTCGCCGCCGTGCCCTCCGGCCGCCGGGGGCCGGTGACCGGCATGAAGCAGTCGGGCGTCCAGCTGGGCGCCTTCGCCGCCGGGCTGCCGCTCACCGCACTGGCCGGCGGGATCGGCTGGCGCGGGGCGGTGTGGACGGCCGCCGCCACCGCAGCGCTGACGGCCCTGTGGGCGCTGCGCGCCCTGCCCGCCGATCCGCGGGCGGCCCCGGCCGGGCCCCGTGCCCCGCTCGTCCCGCGGGGTGCCATCGCCTGGTTGGCGGTGTTCTCCCTTTTCCTGGGCTGCGGGATCGCCTCGGTCAACACGTACGTCGCCCTCTTCGGCGCGCAACGGCTCGGCATGGGCCCCACCGCGGCGGGCGCGCTGGTCGCGGTGCTCGGCGTCGCGGGCATCGCCGGGCGGGTCGGCTGGTCGAAGGCCGCCCGGCCGGGGCGCGCCGAGTGGCTGCCGGGAGGGCTCGCCGCCGGCGCGGTGGGGGCGGCCGCCCTGCTGGTCGCGGCGCCGGGCGCGGGTCCGCTGGTGTGGGTGGCCGCGGTGGCCGTGGGGGTGTTCGCGGTGGCGGCCAACGCCGTCTCGATGGTCTTGGTGATGCAACGCTCCGCCCCCGGCCGGGCCGGGCAGGACTCCGCCCTGGTGGCCGCCGGCTTCTTCACCGGCTTCGCCGTCGGCCCCCTCCTCTTCGGCCCCCTCGCGAACGCCGGCCGCTACGGGACGGGCTGGCTGCTGGTGGCGGCCGAGTTCGCGGTGGCGTGCGCGGTCGGGGTGGCCTGGGTGGTGCGGGGGCGGGGACGGTGACCGCGGGCAGTGGCCATGACGGGGAGGCGAGCGAGTGGGGGAGCGAGAGCCCGTTGACGGGTGTGCGGGTGGTGGACGGGTGGGCGGCGCAGGCGTTGGCGGAGGTCCTCGAGCAGGTGGCCGTCACGGCGGCCGATGTCGCCGAGGGCCGGTTCCCGCTGTACGCGGAACCGGACACGGGGCGGTGGACGACGACCGGCCGGGGTTCCTGGGCCGGGGGGTTCTGGGCGGGGCTGCTCTGGCTGAGGGCCCGCCACACGGGATCCGAAGGAGACCGGACCGCCGCCTCCGCCTGCACCGCACGGCTGGCCGGCTGGGTGGACGCCGACACGTCCACGCGCGGGCTGATCCTCTGGTACGGGACGGCCCTGGCCGCCGGGGACACCGGGCCCACTGGGGCCGGTGGGGCTGCCGGTGACACCGGCGCCGAGCAGCTGCGGGCGCGGGCGGCCGCCGCCTGTCTGGCCGCGATGGACGAGGAACTCGGGCTGCTGCCCTGGGGATCGGCGTTCGGCGGCCCCCGGCTGCTGGCCCGGGTGGACGGCCTGGCGGGCACAGTTCCCCTGCTCGCCGCCGTCAGCCCCGCGGCAGCGGCCTCGCACCTCCAGCGCCACCTGACCCTGTGCCTCCCCGGCTCCGGGACGGAGGCCTGCCGCGCCCGCGACCTCGTACCGGCCTGGTCCTACGAGGCGGAGCGGGGCTGGCTGGCCTGCGCGGAGCCGGCGCCGGGCTGGAGCCGGGGCCCGGCCTGGCTGCTGCTCGCGCTGGCCGACGTACTGCACCGGCCCGCCGTCACCGCGTGGCTGCCGGGGCACCCGCGGGCACGGGCGGAACGCCTTGCCGCCGCATGGACGGGCCCGGGGACACCCCTCGTACCGCCCGCCGATGCGACCCGCCCGGACGGGCCGGCGGACACCTCCGCCGCGGCCGTCACGGCTGTCGCGCTCCTGAAGCTGTCCCTGCTTCCCGGACCGCGGTCCGCGCGGTACGCGCACCGCGCGGTGGAGATCCTGAAGCACCTCGTCGACCACCACCTCTCCCGCGGCCGACTGCTGAACGGCTGCTACGACGCCGGCAAAGGGCTCGCCGTCCGCCACGAACTGGTGTGGGGCGACTTCTTCCTGGCGCTGGGACTGGCCGGACTCGCCGGGCTGGCAGACCTCCGCACCGTCTGACCGCCCCGCGAAGCAGGACCGGCCACCCTCCGGTGCCGACGTCCACGGCCGACGTCCACGAGAACCCGACGGCGCCCGGCCCGGGATCACGACCGCACATGCCCGTCACCTGCCGGGGGGACGCCTCCGTACCCTCCGAGCACCCTCCGGGCCACCCCCGTGATGTGCAGTTCGTCCGGGCCGTCCAGGATGCGCGCCGCGCGGCCCGAGCGGTAGAGGGCGGGCAGGGGGGTGTCGGGGCCGAGGCCCGCCGCGCCGTGGATCTGGATGGCCGCGTCGGTCACCTGCTGGAGCATGCGGGCCGCGGCCACCTTCGCCAGGCCCACCTCCACGTGCGCGTCCCGCCCGGCGCTGATCCGGGCCACGGCTTCGTGGACGAGCGGCCGGGTGCCGCGCAGTGCCAGGAGCGACTCGAAGACGTGGCTCTGCACCAGCTGGTGGTTTCCGAGCGGACCGCGCGACCCGGTACGGGAGTTCACTCGCTCGCACATGAGGTCGAACGCGCGCTGCGCCTGGCCGAGCCAGCGCAGGCAGCGCAGGGTGCGGCCCAGTTGGAGCCGTTCCCCGGCGATGGCCAGGGCCCGGCCGCGTTCGCCGAGGAGGTGGTCGGCCTCCACGCGCACCCGGTCGAACTCGATCTCCCACTGGCCGGCCGCGCCCAGCACCGGCAGTTCCCGTACGACCCGGAAGCCCGGCGCGGAGGTGGGGACGACGAGCAGCGACAGACCCGTTCGGTCTCCCGGCTGCCCGTCGGTGCGGGCCAGGACGGTGACCAGATCGGCCCCGGCGGCGTGCGAGGTGAACCACTTGCGGCCGCTCACGGTCCAGCTCCCGTCCGTCTGTTCCACCGCGCGCGTGGAGGTGAGGAACGGGTCGGTGCCCGGGGTGTCCGGGTCGGTCATCGCGTAACAGGCGCGCAGTTCGCCGGACGTCAGCCGGCCCGGGTACAGCGCGCGCACCCGTTCGCCGCCGTGCCGCCACAGCATCGTCGCGTCCAGCAGCGGCGCCGACCCGAGCGCGGCCGGTCCGTGGTCGCTCGCCCCCTCGGCCTCGGCGAGCCGTGCGTAGCGCGCCAGATCCAGGCCCTGGCCGCCCAGTTCCGCGGGGAGCGGCAGTGCCCACAGGCCCGCCTCCTTCGCCCCGGTCCGCAGCTCCCGCAGGGCCGCCGCCGCGGCGGGGCCGCCGGCGTCCAGCACGGGCTCGCGGGGCATCACCCGCTCCCGTACGAACTCCGCCACCCGTGTCCGCAACTCCGCGTCGTAACCGGCTTGTTCGCGCGGTTCGTCGGGCGTGCTCCCTCCGCTTTCCGTCACTCGGTTCTCCACCACTTTCCTCCAGCCCGCCGGGAACCCGTGGGAACGCCAGTCCGACTGCCTTCCCGTGGAACTGGTCGGGCGGGCCCGCCCCTTGGTTCCCGCGTACGGGATCACCTGCGGCGCCGGCCGATCGCCGGGCCCGGAGAAGAGGAGAGGCATGGCGTCACCCGCCGTCACCCAGACCGCCCGGCCGCTCGACGGGCTGCGCTTCACCACCTCGGGACCGCCCGCGCTCACCGGCCCGGTCGCCGAGCACCTGAGGGCGCTGGGAGCCGTCCCCGCGGATCCCGGGCCGGCCCAGGGGGGCGACACCGGTACGGCCCGCGTCACCGTGGCGGATGCCGCCTTCGGGGACGCCGCGGGCCGGGCCTCCGGGACCGGCCCGCCCGCCCGGGCGACCGCTGTCATCGCCTGGCAATCGCCCCTGCCTCCCGCGTCGGCCACCCCCGACGTCACCGACGAGGCCACCGCCCAGGCCGCGACCGGCATCATGGCGGTCCACGGCCGCCGCGACGGCCTGCCGCGGGGGCTCGCCGTCGACTACGCCACCGCCGCGACGGCCGTCCTCACCACGCAGGGACTGCTCGCCGCCCTGCTGGCCCGGGCCAGGGGCTGCGAGGGCGCCGCCGCGCAGCCGCACACGTACGTGGACCGGGCCGGGCTGCTGGTCGTGTCCCAGTACCTCGCCGCGAGCGGCGCCGACGAGGGCGAAGCCGCCGAACTGGCTCCCGGCGGGCCGCCCTTCACCGCGGCTGACGGCACGCTCTTCGAGCTGGAAACCCTGGATCCGGGTGCCTGGGCCGGGTTCTGGCGGGCCCTGGAGGCCCCCTCCGACGCGGTACGGGCCGGCTGGCGGCCCTTCCAGTTCCGGTACGCCACCGCGTGCGCACCCTTCCCCGAAGCACTGCACGCCACCACCCGGGCCCACGGATGGCAGCGCATCCGCGACGCCGCGGCCGTCTCGGGGGCCGAGGTCTGCCGACTGCGGAGCCTGGCCGAGCGGGCCGCCGAACAGGACGGAGCCGCCCCCTGGACCCTGGCCCCGTACGGCCCGGGCGGCCGTGCCCGCCCGAAGGCGCCGCCCTCCGCCCCCGGCCCCCTCGCCGGCATGACCGTCCTGGAGGCGGGCCGCCGGGTCCAGGCGCCGCTCGCCGCCCATCTGCTGGGGCTGCTCGGCGCCGAGGTGATCCGGATCGAGCCGCCGGGCGGTGACCCGCTGCGCGGCATGCCGCCCGCCTGCGCGGGCATCTCGGCCCGCTGGCTGGCCCTGAACCGGGGCAAGCGTGCCGTGGAGATCGACATCAAGTCGCCCGCCGACCGGCTGCGGCTGGCCGGGCTGGCGGCCGGCGCCGACGTGTTCCTCCACAACTGGGCCCCGGGGAAGGCCGCCGAGCTGGGCCTGGACTCCGACGACCTCGCGCGGGCGAACCCCGGGCTCGTCTACGCGTACACCGGCGGCTGGGGCACGGGCCGGATCGCCGATCCCCCGATGGGCACGGACTTCATGGTCCAGGCCCGCACCGGCGTCGGCGAGGCCGCCCGTCCCGAGGGCGAGGTGCCCGCGCCCTCCCTGATGACCCTGCTCGACGTGCTGGGCGGGCTGCTCGGCACCGAGGCCGTCCTCGCGGGGCTGCTGCTGCGCGAGCGCACCGGACGCGGGGTCCGCGTGGACTCCTCGCTGCTCGGCGCCGCCGATCTGCTCACCGCCCCGGCCCTGCGCCGCCTCCGGCGCGGGGAACACGGCCGCCGGCCCGCGGGGTTCCGTACGCCCCTGCGCGCCGCGGACGGCTGGATCGCCCCGGCCGACGCGGATGCCCGCGCGGTGGCGGCCGTCGTCGGCGGTGCGCAGGGGTTCGCGGAGCTGTCCACCGAGGACGCCCTACGGGCGCTGCGGGCCCGCGGCCTGGCCGCGACCGCGGTCACCACCGACCTTGCCGACCTGCACCACGACCCGCGCTTCGCCGGCTCGATCAGCCGCGACGCGCATGGTGCCCCCGCCGTTCCCGACCCCTGGAGCTTCGTATGACCGTCGCACTGCACGATCTGCTGCCCGTGGGCCTGCGCCGCTCGTGGGCGGTCGACGGAACCTGTCCCGACCTCGACCTCTACAGCCTGTTCCGGGCCCGCCAGATCGCCGACCTGCACCACACCGCGGTCATCGACGCCAAGGGCAAGCTCTGCTACACCGCGCTCGACCGCAAGGTCCGATGTCTGGCAACCGGCCTCGCGGAGCTCGGCGTACGGCCCGGCGACGTGGTCGGCGTCCAGCTCCCCAACGGCCGCAACGCGGTCATCGCGGACCTGGCCCTGGCCGCCCTCGGAGCGGTGGCCCTGCCCTTCCCCGTGGGCCGGGGCGGCCAGGAGGCCCGATGCCTGCTGCGCCGGGCCGAGGCCGTGGCGGTGATCGCCGCCGTGGAGCACCGGGGCCTGCGGCACGCCGCCGAACTGCGGGACCTGGCCCCCGAACTGCCCGCGCTGCGCCACGTCATCGCGGTCGGAGGACCCTCGGGCACGGGCGCCGGCCCGGCACAGCCCGAAGGAACGATTCGGCTCGCGGACCTGCTGCGCTCCGATCCGGCCGCCTTCGTACCCGCCCGGCCCCACCCCGACAGCGCCGCCCGCATCCTGGTGTCCTCGGGCTCGGAGGCGGAGCCGAAGATGATCGCGTACTCCCACAACGCCCTGGCCGGCGGCCGCGGCAACTTCCTCGCGTCGCTGATGCCCGACGGGACGCCGCCGCGCTGCCTGTTCCTCGTACCGCTCGCGTCCGCCTTCGGTTCCAGCGGCACCGCGGTCACCCTCGCCCGGCACGGCGGAACCCTGATCGTCCTCGACCACTTCACGCCCGAGGCGGCCCTCGCGGCGGTGCGCGAGCACCGGCCCACCCACGTCCTCGGGGTGCCCACGATGATCCGCATGATGCTCGACCGCCTGGAGACGGAGGCGGAGGAGGCCGGGGGCGACGCCGTCCCGCTTCCCACCCCCACCGCCCTCATCCTCGGCGGCGCCCCGCTCGACGAGACCACGGCCGAGAGCGCGAGCCGCGCCTTCGGCTGCCCGGTCGTCAACCTCTACGGCTCGGCCGACGGGGTCAACTGCCACACCGGACTGGGCGCGGCCGTCCCGGAATCCGAGGGCACGGGCATCGCCGCGGGCCGTCCCGACCCCCGCGTCGCCGAGATCCGCATCACCGACACCGAAACGCACGAGCGGCTCCCCGACGGTGCGATCGGGGAGATCATCGCGTGCGGCCCCATGACCCCCATGTGCTACGTCGCCTCCCCCGACCTGGACGCCCGGTACCGCACGCCCGAGGGCTGGGTCCGTACCGGCGACCTCGGCTTCATCGACGAGGACGGGGTCCTGCACGTCGTCGGCCGCCTCAAGGACATCGTCATCCGCGGCGGCGCCAACATCAGCCCCGCCGAGGTGGAACGGGAGCTCTCCTGCGATCCCCTCGTCCGTGACGTCGTCTGTGTCGGGATCCCCGACGAGGTGATGGGCGAGCGCCTCGCCGCCTGCGTCGTCCCCCGCGGCACGCGCCTCCCCACCCTCGAATCCCTGGCCGGACACCTCACCCTCCGCGGCCTGGAGCGCCGCAAGCACCCCGAACACCTGCTGCTGCTGGCGGAGCTCCCGCTCACCCCGGCCGGCAAACCCGACCGGGCGGCGCTGCGCGCACGGGCCCGCGCAGCCGCCGCGACCGCCGCTCTCGCCGTCGAGACGCCCGCCGGGGTGGGCGCGTAGGCGAGGGCCCGCGCGCGGACGGGGGCGGGGCGGCCCCGAGTGGACCGCCCCGCCCCCGTCTGCGCACCGCCCTGCTTTGCCCTGCCCTCAGGCCGTTTTGGCCATCGCCTTCTTCAGCTCGGCCCCCGCGTTGCGGTAGACCGGCAGCAAGTCCAGGTCGGTGCCGGGGTAGTTGACGATCTGCACCTGTCGCGCGCCGGAGTCGGGCAGGACGGTACCGGTCGACATGTGCGCGTTGTCCAGTACCAGCGCCGGCTTCTTCGCCGACAGCTCGGCCAGCTGCGCCGGGGTCACCGCCTCGGGACCGTAGGTGCCCACCGTGGTGGCGCCCGCCAGCTTCGCGGACCAGGCGGTGAACACCTGGCTCACGACCGACGGGCTCTTCCCGCCGGGCCAGGCGGCCTGGACGTCCTTCGCGACCCGCCCGTACTCGGCGTCGAAGTCCGCCGTCCACTTCGCGGCGGCAGCCTGCGTGCCGAACAGCACGCCCAGCCGGGTGACTTCGGCCTTGACCTTGTCCGCGTCGTTGTCGAGGTTCACCTCCACCAGCTCCGCCTTCGATCCGGCGGCCTCCTTGATCTTCGCGGCGTACGGCTCGAACGGCGCGTACAGCACGAAGTCGGCCCCGGCCACGGCGGCGAGGTCGGAGGGCTTGGGGTCGTAGTCCGGCGCGTGGTGCACGGACTGCGGCACGATCACCTTGACGTCCTGAGCGCCCGCGGCCTTGGCGAAGGCGCCCTCCCAGGTGGTCGTCACGACGACGACCGGCTTGCCGCCCGTGGCGGTGTCACCGCCACGCCCACTGGCGGCGGTGTCGGTGTCGCTGTCGCCGCAGCCGGTCACCAGGGCCAGTGCCAGGCCCAGTGCCGTACTCAGTGCGAGGAGGGAAGTGCTGCGGACGCGGGTTCGCGGCGCCATGAGCGGATTCTCCGTTCGGGTACGAGGTGCACCGCGAGGACGAGCGCCCCCGCGGTCAGGACGAGGACGGGCCCGGGGGGCCAGTCCAGCCGGAGGGCGATGAGGAAGCCGGTCAGGTTCACGAAGACGCCGATGGCCACCGCCCACCCGGTGATCGATTTCAGGGAGGTGCCCAGCCGGCGCGCGGCCAGTGCGGGCAGCAGGGTCAGTGCGTCGACCAGCAGGGCGCCGGTGAGTTTGATGGCCCCGGCGACCGCGACCGCGACGAGCACGAGCAGGACGGTGGTCAGCGCCCGCACCGGCACGCCCGAACACTGCGCCAGCTCGCGGTCGTACAGCAGCAGCGCCACCTCGCGCCGCCGCCACCAGAACAGGCCGGGCACGAGGACGGCCAGCACGCCGAGCACCACGAGATCGGCGCCGCCGACGGACAGGATCGAGCCCCACAGCAGCGCGAACGCGCCCGAGGCGTTGACCCCGGAGACCGCGAGGAGCAGCAGCGCGGCGGCGATCGCCAGGCTCATCAGCAGCCCCATCGCCCCGGAGAGCCCGTCCGGCGTCCGGGCCAGCGGTGCGACCCCGGCTCCGGCCAGGGCGCAGGCCACCAGCGCGCACAGCATGGGGTCCAGCCCGGTGAGCAGCCCGACGGCGATGCCCAGCAGCGCGACGTGCATCATCGCGAAGCGCACCGGCATGATGTCCAGCCCGACGATGACCACACCGATCACGGGCAGCCCGACGGCGGCCAGCAGCAGGGCGAAGCCCGCCCGCTGGACGGGGGCCAGTTGCAGCAGGGTGCCGAGGTCGGCGGCCGCGAGGGTGGCGCTCACCGGACCTCCCGCAGCCGGCCGGCGGCCATTTCCAGGACCCGGTCGCAGCGTTCCGCGAGCGCCCGGTCGTGCGTGACGACGACGAGCGTCACGGGCAGCGCGGCCAGGACGTCGGCGGCCTCGTCCTGGCCCGCGAAGTCCAGGGCGGCGGTCGGCTCGTCGGCGAGCAGGACGCCGGCCCCCGCGGCCACGCAGCCGATCGCCCGGGCCAGGTACATCCGCTGCAACTGCCCGCCGGACAAGGTGTGCAGTGGCCGCCCGGTCAGCGGCCCCACCCCCAGCCGGTCGGCGGCCTCGGCAGCCGCGCGGTGGTCCCCGCTGCTCGCGAGGAGTTCGCCGCCCAGGAGCGGGAAGCGTCCGGCGGCGGGCTTCTGCGGGATCCACGCGCACGCCCGCCGCCGCCAGGCCGGGTCGCCCGTCCGGCCGCCGACCAGGATCTTCCCGCTCACCTGCGGGTGCAGTCCGAGTACGGCGCGCAGCAGGGTGGTCTTGCCCGATCCGTTGGTGCCGGTCAGCGCGACGCGCTCGCCGGCGGCGATCTCCAGGTCGACGCCGGTCACGGCCTCGACCCGCCCGTGCCGGCAGCCCACCCCCTCCATCCGCACGTCCAGCCCGCCCATTCCACGCCCCTCCGCTGTCACCGGCCCGTCTCCGCCGTCTCCGCCGTCTCCGCCGTCTCCGCCGTCTCCGCGTGGAGTTGGTCGGCCGACGGGGGCCCTGAGTTCCGGCGATCCGTGATCTGTCGGCAGCGGCCGGGCGCGGGGGCAGGACCGGTGGCGGGTTCGCGCCGTCCGGCCGGGCGGGACCGGCCATTCCGCGGGGGCGTTCCGATTTCTACAAGCGTCCCGGTCCGCCTCGGGCCATGATCACGCCGCCACCTCCCGTGGTGATCGACAGGCCTGTGATGGAAGGGAGCCGAGCGCCATGTCCGAGAACGTCCGCACCCCTCGCAGTGCTGACCTCCGCAGTGCCGACCTCCGCAGCGCCGCCCGCCGGAGCACGCTCCGGCTCGGCGTCCGCTGCCCGTGGGACGCCACGGACCGCCCGGCCCTGGGCGGCAAGACCGCGAACCAGGTCTTCACGACGAAACCGCGCACCCCCTGAGCCGACTGACCGGCCGACCCGCGGGCCCGACCTGACGGGCCCGACTTGACGGGCACGGCCCCACCCGGCCGGATGACGTAAGCCTTTCGTCATCCGGCCGGGCCTGGTCGCAGCCCGCGCCCGCGCGTTCAATGCCCATGACGGCCTGACGGGCCGAACGCGAGGAAGGGCAAGCCCAGTGACGCAGAACGCGACGCCGAACCAGCCGCAGCACCCGGCGCCGAACGAGCCGCCGAACGAGCCGCGGAGCGAGCCGCGGACCTCGGCGAAGAAGCGGGGCGGCCGCCGGCTCCCGGCCTTCCTCGCCCTCCCGGCGGCCCTCCTGCTGGGCTTCGGCCTGTACTGGTTCCAGCCGTGGAAGCTCTGGCAGGACGCCACGGTCCACGAGTCCCTCCCGGCGGCGGCCCCCTCCGCGGCCGCGCCGGCGCCCACCCGCTCGCCCGCCACCCCGCGGACCCTCGCCCAGGGCACGCTGATCAGCCACGAGCACACCACCACGGGCACCGCGAAGCTCATCCGGCTCCCGGACGGCTCCCACACCCTGCGCCTGGAGAACCTCGACACCAGCAACGGCCCCGACCTGCGGGTCTGGCTGACGGACGCCCCGGTGAAGGAGGGCACGGCGGGCTGGCGGGTGTTCGACGACGGCAAGTACGTCAGCCTGGGCAAGCTCAAGGGCAACAAGGGCGACCAGAACTACGCGATCCCGGCCGGTGTGAACCCGTCCGACTACGGCAGCATCACCATCTGGTGCGACCGCTTCGACGTCTCCTTCGGCGCGGCGGCCCTCACGAGCGTGTGACCCGCGACCGCGCGGAGACCGCCATGTCACGCTTGTCCCCGTACCAAGGACGCGTCACGGGCGCGTCGGGATCGGGGGCACACCGTGGCGGGACCACAGGCACCGGAGAGTCGTCTCCCGGGATACGCCGACCTGCTCGTCGACGCCTGCGCCACGGGACGCCGCCTGACCCGCGAGGAGCTGGAGGCGCGCCGCGAGGAGGGGGAACGGGCGGCGGAGGCCGGGCTCCCGCTCCGCGCCCTGATCCGCGAGCACCTGGCCGCGGCGCAGCTCGTACGTCCCCTCCCCGCATCCGGCCCGCTCCTGGCGGCCGTCGAGCAGGCGGTGGACGCCTTCGTCGAGGGCTACGAACGAGCCCAGCACCAGGCCGTCCGCCAGGAGGAGGCGGCGCGCCGGGAGTTCATCGACGACCTCCTCTACGGCGGCAGCGACCTGGGCCGGCTGGCGGAGCGCGCCGGGCGCTTCGGGCTGCGCCTCTCGCAGTCGCACGGCGTCGCCGTGGCCACCGGCCCCGAGACGTACGGTGACGGCTACCCCATGGCACGCGGCATCGAGTCGGCGGTCCTCGCCCGGTTCCCGGGCCGGCAGATCCTGCTGACCACGAAGGACGGCCGGCTGATCTGTGTGGCCCCGGGGGACCAGCCCGAGGTCTTGGAGTACTTCGCGAAGCGGGCGCACGCGGCCACCGACGGCGGCCGGGTCGGGATCGGCCGCTCGCACCCGGGCGCGGGCGGGGTCGTCCACTCCTACGAGGAGGCCCTGAACGCACTCGACCTGGCCCGGCGGATGGACCTGGACGGACCGGTGCTGCACGCCGTCGACCTGCTCGTCTTCCCGGTGCTGACCCGGGACCGCCAGGCCATGGCCGATCTGGTCGAGAGCACCCTCGGCCCCCTGCGCACCTCCCGCGGCGGCGCCCGGCCGCTCCTCGACACGCTCACCGCGTACTTCGACAGCGGCTGCGTCTCCACCGAGGCGGCCCGGCGCCTCTCGCTCAGCGTGCGCGCGCTGACGTACCGGCTGGACCGCATCCACACCCTCACCCGGGCCGACCCGGCCGACCCGCTGAACCGCTACACGCTCCAGACGGCGGTGATCGGTGCCCGCCTGCTGGGCTGGCCGGGCGGCGACGCGTGACCTGAGTCCGTGCGTCAAAGAACCGTAAAGATTGCCGACGGCAGGCAATGCGCGGAGCGCGCCTCAAATGACACGATGCGGATGTCCGGCGGAAATGCCACTGGGGCGGGGAGGTGTTGCATGGGCTTGTTTCTTGGTCTCGGCATTGCGGGCATCGTGCTGCTGGCCTTCTCCCTGCTCCTCGACGGCGTGCTGGAGGGCATCTTCGACGGCGCGATCGGCGCACTGTTCGACGGCTGGCTGTCCCTTCCGGTGCTCGCGGGCTTCGTTTCGATGCTCGGGTTCACCGGGGCGATCGTGCTCGGGACCACGGGGTTCGGGCCGGGCCCGGCGACCGCCGCGGGCGCCCTCGCGGGAGCCTGCGCGGGCTGGGCGACGTACCGCCTGAGCCGCGCCCTGATGCGGGACCGCGGCGGGGCCGCCCCGCACCAGGACTCCCTCATCGGCTCGACCGGGACCGTGGTCACCGCGATCCCGGCGGCCGGCTACGGCGAGGTCCTCCTGCGCCTGGCCGGCCAGCCCGCGAAGTACGCGGCCACCGCCGAGGGCCCGCTGGCCCGCGGCGCGGAGGTGTGGGTGACGGCGACTCCGTCGTCGACCTCCGTCAGCGTCCGCGCCGTGGAGCACTGAACAACCGGTCCCGACCCGTCCACCGAACCCGACCCGTCCACCGGACCCGTCGATCCCACTCGTCGATCCCACCCGTCACCGATGGCCGTCGCCGATGGCCGTCACCCGCACCCACCACCGATCTGCCCCCACGGGGGAGGCAGGGGAGATCCGTCATGAGTCCAGTCGTCACCGCGGTCGTGGGAGTCTTCGTACTCCTCGTCCTGCTCGCCCTGGTCGTCGTCACGCGCTACAAGGTCGCCGGGCCCAGTGAGGCGTTCCTGATCACCGGCCGGCGCGGCAAGAGCTCCACCGACCCGGAGACCGGGCGGATATCCACCGACAACAGCGGCCAGAAGGTCGTGGTCGGCGGCGGAGTCTTCGTCGTCCCCTTCGTGCAGCAGCGCTACACCCTGGACCTCTCCAGCCGCCACATCCCCGTCGCCGTACGCGGCGCGGTCACCCTGCGCGGCATCAAGGCCAACCTCGAAGGCGTCGCGATCGTCAAGGTCGGCGGCAACGAGGACGCCATCCGGGCCGCGGCACAGCGTTTCCTCCAGCAGCAGGACGGCATCGTCGGCTTCACCCAGGAAGTCCTCTCGGGCGCCCTGCGCGCGATCGTCGGCCGCATGTCCGTGGAGGACATCATCCGTGACCGTGCCGCCTTCGCGGGGCAGGTCGCCGAGGAGGCGGAGGCCAGCCTGTCCGGGCAGGGCCTGGTCCTGGACGCCTTCCAGATCCAGGACATCACCACCGAGGGCTCCTACCTCGAAGACCTCGGCCGTCCCGAGGCCGCCCGCGCCAAGCAGGAAGCCGACATCGCCGAGGCCAACTCCCGCCGCGCCGCCGAGCAGGCCCGCCTGAAGGCGGAGGAGGAGATCGCGGTCGCCGAGCGCACCCTCTACCTGCGCCAGGCGGAGATCAAGGCCGAGACCGACGCGGCCGCGGCCCAGGCCAATGCCGCCGGCCCGCTCGCCGAGGCCGATCGCCAGCAGCAGATCCTCGCCGAGCAGGAGAAGGTGGCCGAGCGGCAGGCCGCCCTGACCGACCGCCAGCTCGACACCCAGGTCCGCAAGCCCGCCGACGCCCGCCGCTACGAGGCCGAGCAGGAGGCGGAGGCCAAGCGCGTGGCCCGCGTCAAGCAGGCCGAAGCCGAACGCCTCGCCGCGATCGCCGCCGCCCAGGGCGAGGCCGAGCGCGCCCGCCTGACGGGTGAGGGCGAGAAGCAGCACCGCTCCGCCCTGGCCGAGGCCGTCCGCCTGGAAGGCGAGGCGGAGGCCGCGGCCATCCTGGCCAAGGGCTCGGCCGAGGCCGAGGCCATGCGGAAGAAGGCCGAGGCCTTCGAGCGGTACGGAGACGCGGCCATGATCCAGATGATGGTCGAGGCGCTCCCGCAGGTCGTGGCCAAGGCCGCGGAACCCCTCTCCGCCATCGACAAGATGACCGTCATCTCCACGGACGGCGCGAGCAAGCTCTCCCGCACGGTCACCGACAACGTCGCCCAGGGCATGGAGCTCCTGAGCTCCACCACCGGCGTCGACTTGGCCCAGCTCCTGAAGGGCCTCACCGCGGCCGCCCCGAAGGCCTCCGCCACACCGGACGCGCCGGCCCCGAACGGAAAGATCGAGATCACCGGCTGACCCCTGGCGAGCCGACCCCTTGGTGAAACGCCCGTGAGGCCCGCTGCCGAGCAGCGGGCCTCACGGCCGCGGCCACCTCGTCGCGGAAGAATGGCCCGCATGACGCCCCCCGAGACTCCCGCGACCGGGACTCCCGCGACTCCCGCGAATCCCGAGACCCCGATGGACACCGTCACACTGGAGCGCCGCATCGCGGCCCGCCCCGAAACCCTCTTCGCCTTCCTCACCGACCGGGAGAAGTGGCTGTCCTGGATGGGTGCCGACGGTACGTTCGCGTTCGAGCCCGGAGGCTCGTACCGCATCCGCGTCACCGGGGAGGACATGGCATCCGGCCGCTTCCTGACGGTCCACCCGCCCGAGCGGCTCGTCTTCACCTGGGGCTGGGAAGAGGGCGGTACGCCCGTCGGGGCGGCCTCCACCACGGTGGAGATCACCCTCGAACCCACGGCCCGGGGCACCCTGCTCCACCTGATCCACAGCGGCCTGCCCACCTCGGAGGCGTGCGAGGCGTACGCGGAGGGCTGGCAGCACTACGTCGACCGCCTCGCACTCCGAGCCGAAGGCGGCGACCCCGGCCCGGACCCGTGGACGCGGCACCCCGCGAGCTGACCGCCACGGCCCGTCAGGAACCCGCGCGCAGCTCGCCGGTGAGGGATCCGTGCATCCGGGCGCTGTCCTCGTTCAGCCCCGTGATCTCCACGCTCTTGCCGCGCCGGCGATACCTCTCCTCGATGGCGTCGAGCGCCGCGACGGAGGACGCGTCCCAGACGTGCGCGCCGGAGAGGTCGATGACGACCGTGCCGGGGTCGCCCGCATAGTCGAACAGCCCGACCAGATCGTTGGACGAGGCGAAGAACAGCGCGCCGGTCACCGAGTACACCACCATGCCCCCGTCGGGGTCGGTGACGGCGGTGACGTCCACGAGGTGCGCCACCCGTTTGGCGAAGACGACCATCGCGGTGACCGACCCGGCGACGACGCCGACGGCGAGGTTGTGGGTGGCGACCACGCAGGCCACGGTCAGCACCATGACGGTGATCTCGCCGGCCGGCATGCGCTTCAGCGTCTTCGGGGCGATGGAGTGCCAGTCGAAGGTCGCGAAGCAGACCATCACCATGACGGCGACGAGCGCCGCCATCGGAATCTCGGAGACCGCCGGCCCGAAGACGATGCACAGCACCATGAGGAACACGCCGGCGAGGAAGGTCGACAGCCGCGTCCGGGCCCCCGACACCTTCACGTTGATCATCGTCTGGCCGATCATGGCGCAGCCGCCCATGCCGCCGAAGAACCCGGTGACGATGTTCGCGACGCCCTGGCCCACGGACTCGCGGGTCTTGCTCGACCGGGTGTCGGTGATCTCGTCGACGAGCTTCGCCGTCATCAGCGACTCCATCAGCCCGACCACCGCCATGGCCAGCGCGTACGGGGCGACGAGCGTCAGCGTGTCCAGGGTGAACGGCACGTCCGGCAGACCGGGGACGGGCAGCGAGGACGGCAGCGCCCCCTTGTCCCCGACGGTCGGTACGGCGATCCCCGCGGCGACCGTGATGCCGGTGAGGATGACGATGGCCACGAGCGGCGCCGGCACCACCTTCGTGACCTTCGGGAAGAACACCATCAGCGCCAGCCCGCCGGCGAGCAGCGGGTAGACGGCCCACGGCACGTTCCGCAGCTCCGGGACCTGGGCCATGAAGACGAGGATGGCGAGGGAGTTGACGAAGCCGACCATCACCGACCGCGGCACGAACCGGATCAGCTTCGCCACCCCGAGCGCCCCGAGCACGATCTGGAAGACCCCGCCGAGGATCACCGCCGCGACCAGGTACCCCAGCCCGTGCTCACGGTTGAGCGGCGCGATCACGAGCGCGACGGCCCCCGTCGCGGCGGAGATCATCGCCGGCCGGCCGCCGACGACCGAGATCACCACGGCCATCGTGAACGAGGAGAACAGCCCGATCGCCGGATCCACCCCGGCGATGACCGAGAAGGAGATCGCCTCGGGTATCAGCGCCAGCGCGACGACCAGACCACCCAGCACCTCGGTCCGCACCAGCTTCGGCGACAACCGCGCGGGCCGCGCGGACAGGGGAGCAGGAAAGGAAGACACGGGCACGGACCTCAGGTTCGGCGAGAACACCCCACCCCCCGGCGAGCGGGTGCGCGGAGAACAGTCTCCGCAGACGCAGGAAGGGCCTGACCCACTAAGTGGATCAAGCCCTTGACCTGGTCTTACGAAGTCGGGGTGGCGGGATTTGAACCCACGACCTCTTCGTCCCGAACGAAGCGCGCTGCCAAGCTGCGCTACACCCCGATGTCCACCCTTGCAGCGCTTGCTGCCCTGGCGACATCGATTACTTTAGCGGACCCTCGGCCGGAGACGAAATCCGGTTTTCGCGTGGCGGGCGGTAGCGGTCCGCGATGACCAGGGCGAGGCCGACGGCGTAGAAGACGAGGCCGAGGACCACCGCGTTCAGGGCGACCCTCGCGTAGCCGTACTGGGCGGCGTCGATGAAGGGGTAGGTGTAGCGGCTCGGGACGTCGGGGGAGAGGAGGGCACCGCGGATCAGCGCGAAGACCACGTAGAGCAGGGGGTACGCCAGCCACTGCGCGGCGTAGCGCGGGCGCAGGGTGCGCGGGGCCGTGAGGAAGAGGAAGTCCAGGACGGCGCCGATGGGGGTGACCGTGTGGAGGAGCTGGTTGGCGACGGACTTCGCGCCCGACAGCTTGTCCAGGGAGTCGAGCACGTTGAAGGGGCTCGACGGGTTGGCCAGGACCAGGTGGAAGACCAGCCCGGTGATCAGGATGAAGAGGAGGACCCCGCCCCGCCAGAAGGGGGCCACGTCCGGCTCGCGCCGGTGGAGGCGGTGGGCCGAGAGCCCGAAGGTCACCGCGACCAGGATGTTGGTCCAGATCGTGAAGAAGCTCAGGACCACGGGCACGCTGCCGTACGCGCACTCGATGACCAGGCCGGTGCCGGCCGCGGCCGCGATCAGCGCGCGGAAGGCGACGGTCGGCAGGCGGAGTGCGGCGGGTGTGATCATCCTGTCAACGTACCCGCAGGACCGGGCCGGACCGCGTCAGGCCTTCGGGGTCAGAGTCAGCAGTGTCGCTTCGGGCGGGCACGCGAAGCGCACCGGGGTGAAGCGGTTGGTCCCGCAGCCCGCCGACACGTGGAGGTACGCGCGCTGCCCCTGCGTCTCGTGCGTCGAGAGGCCCTTCACCCGCTTGGTGTCCAGGTCGCAGTTGGTGACGAGCGCCCCGTAGAAGGGGATGCACAGCTGCCCGCCGTGCGTGTGGCCGGCCAGGATCAGCGGGTACCGGTCCGCGGTGAAGGATTCGAGGACGCGCAGGTACGGGGCGTGGACCACGGCCATCGAGAAGTCCGCGTCGGCCTCCGGCCCGCCCGCGACCTTCGCGTACCGGTCGCGCTTGATGTGCGGGTCGTCCAGGCCGGTGAAGGCCAGCTCCAGCCCGTCGAGCTTGAGCCGGCCCCGGGTGTTGGTGAGGTTCAGCCAGCCGGCCGCGTCGAAGGCGTCCCGCATTCCCTCCCACGGGTTGTGGACGGCCCCGACGACCGGCGCGTTGCCGTTCAGCCCGTGCCGGCCCTGCGTCTTCTCCAGCAGGTAGCGGCCGGGGTTGCGCAGCCGGGGCCCGTAGTAGTCGTTCGAGCCGAAGACGTACACGCCGGGGAATTCCATCAGCGGGCCGAGCGCGTCGAGCACTTCCGGCACGCCTTCCGTGTCGGAGAGGTTGTCGCCCGTGTTCACCACGAAGTCGGGGCGAAGCCCGGCGAGGGACTGCAGCCAGGCGCGCTTCTTGCGCTGCCCGCCGACCATGTGGATGTCCGAGACCTGCAGGACGCGCAACGGGCGCATCCCCTGCGGGAGCACGGGAACCGTGACCCGGCGCAGGCGGAAGGAACGGGCTTCGAAACCGGCGGCATAGGCCAGACCGGCGGCCCCCGCCGCGGCGATCCCGGCGGTGACCTTCAGGGGTACTCCGTAACGCGCACGCATGCCCACATGTTCGCAGACCCGGCAAGCACGCCGGGAAACCGGCGGGCGCCCGGGCCCCCGTACCTGGCAGACTCGGGGCATGACCACGCTCAAGGCCAAGCTGCAGGAAGACCTCACCACCGCCATCCGCGCGCGCAACGAGCTCGCCTCGTCCACGCTGCGCCTGACCCTCTCCGCCATCACCAACCAGGAAGTCGCGGGCAAGGAAGCCCGGGTGCTCTCCGACGAGGAAGTCCTCAAGGTGATCGCCAAGGAGGCGAAGAAGCGCCGCGAGGCCGCGGACGCCTTCGCGCAGGGTGGCCGTCCCGAGCAGGCCGCGCGGGAGACCGCCGAGGGCGAGTTCCTCGACACCTACCTCCCCCAGCAGCTCGGCGAGGCGGAGCTCGATGCGATCGTGGCGCAGGCCGTCGAGGAGGCCAAGGCGGCGGGCGCCGAGGGGCCGCGGGCCATGGGCGCCGTGATGAAGATCGTGAACCCGAAGGTCGCGGGTCTGGCGGAGGGCGGGCGCGTCGCCGCCGCCGTCAAGAAGCACCTGTCCTAGCCGTTCCGGTACGCGGGCCCCGCAAGGCAAACAGGGAGGGCCCCCACCGATCCGGATGCGGATCTGGTGGGGGCCCTCCCCCGCTTTTCCCTACGAGGAGTTCCTGTGGGGGTTCCTGTGGGGTTCCCTACGCGGGTTCCCCACGCGGGTTCCCCACGGCTTCGCCGGCGGGTCCTAGTCGCGACCGCCGATGACGCCCGGCGGGAGGGTGATCCCGCCGAGCGGGTCGGTCCCGCCCGTGCCGCCGTCCGTCCCGCCGCTGTTCCCGCCGGAGTTCCCTCCGGACGTCTGCCCGCCGGGCCGCCCGTCACCGGGCTTGCCGTCCCCCCGACCGGGCTTGCCGGGCTTGTTGGGCTTGCCGCTGGGCTTGCCGCCGGGGGAGGGGCTCGGGGTGTCGGGGATGTTCACCGTGACGAAGCTCGGGGCCTCGCGGCCGGAGAGCGCGCCGGAGACCGCCTGCTTCCAGATCGGGCCGGGCAGGCCACCACCGAAGACCTTGTCGTAGTACTGGCCGCCGATGGTGATGTTCTCCATCGACACCTGCTTGGCGCCGCCGGAGCCGACCCAGGTCGCGCCGGACATGTTCGGGGTGTAGCCGACGAACCAGGCGTTGTAGCGGCTGTCGGTGGTACCCGTCTTGCCCGCGTTCTCCCGGTCCTTCAGGCCCGACTGCTGGCCCGTACCGGAGTCGACCACGCCGAGCAGCAGCGTGTTGATGGTGTCGGCGGTCCGCTCGGTCATCGCACGGCCGCACTTGGACTTCGGGACCGTCAGCGCCTTGCCGTGCGAGTCGGTGATCGACTCGATGGTGACCGGGGTGCAGTACACGCCGCGGTTGGCGAAGGTGGCGTAGGCGTTGGCCATGGTCAGCGGGGACATGCCCTGACTGCCGAGCGCGATGGCGGGGACCTCGGGGAGCTTGACGCCGTCGGCCTGGATCACGCCGAGCTTGGTGGTCATCTCGGTCACGGGGCACAGGCCCACCTCGGAGATCATCTCCACGAAGTAGGTGTTGACCGACTTGGCCATCGCCTCCTTCATCCCGTACGGGCCGACCTCGGACTCGGTCTCGTTCTCCACCTTCGCCCGGTCGGTGTTGACCCAGGGCTTGTCGCCGCAGGTCCGCACGGGGCTCGGGTAGTCCATGTCGTACGGGGACTGGTACATCTTCGTCGGCGGCAGTCCGCCTTCGAGGGCCGCGGCCGCGACGAACGGCTTGAAGGTGGAGCCGGTCGGGAAGCCGAAGTTCGAGCCGCCCATCTTCTTGTCCACCGAGAAGTTGATCTGGGTCTCGTTCTTGCCGAAGCCGTACGGCTTGGACTGCCCCATGGCGAGGACCCGCCCGGTGCCGGGCTGGACGAGGGTGACGGCCGTGGCGACCTTGTCGTCCTGGTCCACGTGGTCCTTGATGGACTCGTTGACGGAGTCCTGCGACTGCGGGTCCAGGGTCGTACGGACGGTCAGGCCGCCCTGGTTCCAGACCTTGGCCCGGTCCTCGCGGGTCTTCCCGAAGGCGGTGTCGTCGAGGAAGGTGTTGCGCACGAAGTCGCAGAAGAAGCCCGCGCCCTTGACGGCGGTGATGCAGCCGTTCTTCGGCTTGGTCACCTTCAGCGCGACCGGCTTCGCCTTCGCGGCGTCCGCCTCGGCCTGAGAAATATCCCTTATGTCCGCCATGCGCTGAAGGACGACGTTGCGTCGCTTCATCGCCTCCTGCGAGTCGTTCAGCGGGTCGTACCGGCTCGGCGACTGCACCACGCCCGCCAGGAGCGCCGACTCGTCCAGGGTCAGGTCCTTGGCGGACTTGCTGAAGTAGCGCCGGGCGGCGGATTCGATTCCGTACGCCTGCTGCCCGAAGTACGTGATGTTGAGGTAGTTCTCGAGGATCTTCTTCTTCCCGAGCTCCTCCTCGACCTGGATCGAGTACTTCAGCTCGCGGATCTTGCGTCCGAGGCTCTTCTCCTGGGCCTCGCGCACCTTCGTCTCGTCGTCGCCGGCCTCTTCGACGAAGACGTTCTTCACGTACTGCTGCGTCAGCGTCGACGCGCCCTGGGCCGCGCCGCCCTCCTGGGCATTGCGGTTGACCGCACGCAGGATGCCCTTGAGGTCGATCGCCCCGTGTTCGTAGAAGCGGGAGTCCTCGATCGCGACGATGGCCTTCTGCATGTACGGGGACATGGCCGTGATCGGGACCACCTGCCGGTCACGTGAATAGACCGTGGCGATCAGGCCACCCTCGGAGTCCAGAATCGTGGTGCGCTGACTCAACGGTGGTGTCTTCAGATTGGCCGGGATCTCATCGAACCCCTCGACCGTGCCCTTGGCCGCGAGCCCCAGGGCGCCGGCGCCCGGGATCGCGATCCCCGCGAGTACAACTCCGGAGAGAACGGACACACCGAGGAACTTGGCGGCCTGCTGTGGCCCCGTGAGCCCGCCGCCCGAGCGCTTCTTTCCCATAGAGGGCAGCCTACGTTCTCATTCGCCGGACACGCGCGAATGCCTTGGCCTAAGCTGTCCTCAACTGTCACAGCAGTGCGGTGGGACATCAACCCCCCGGCTTGTTTTTCACCCTTCCCGAATGGGGTGGACGCATGTCCGAATCTAGCCTCCTGTGATCAGCGTGCCCCGTCGATTTCACCCAAATCGCCGGAATGGTCGGGCATGTCGCAGGATCACTCCGTCGGGTGATCTGCCGCTTACCCATAGTCCGTTCGGACCATTCAAGATTGGGCCCGTCGGGGGTGTTGCACTGTGCCCACCTTCCGTAACGTCCTCAACTGGCAGCGGTGAATATGCCGCTACCGCCGTGGGGGAGCCTCGATTCGGGAGAGGACGGCGCCGGGATGGGCTGGGTTACCGACTGGAGTGCGCAGGCAGCCTGCCGCACTACCGATCCGGATGAACTGTTCGTTCAAGGAGCGGCACAGAACAGGGCCAAGGCGGTGTGCACCGGATGTCCGGTGCGGACCGAGTGCCTGGCCGACGCGCTCGACAACCGTGTCGAGTTCGGAGTGTGGGGCGGAATGACCGAGCGGGAACGACGTGCGCTGTTGCGCCGGCGTCCCACCGTCACCTCGTGGCGGCGACTGCTCGAAACCGCACGCACGGAGTACGAGCGCAGTACGGGCATCCTCACCATGGATGCCGATGAGGAGATCGACGTTCCGTACGAGGCGTACCTGGCAGCCGGGTAGACCACCCGGGCGCCAAGTCGTAGGAACGCCTAAGCTCCGGCCGGAACCCCGGCCGCGAGTCGCTCTCCGATGGCCCGCAGCCCGGCGAGGTCGTGTACGTCGCCGGGCAGGGCAGCCACTTCGGCCACCGCCACTTCGGGGTGCAGCGAGGTGAAGCGGTCACGCGTGCGCTGTTCGCGCGCGATGACCTGCATGCGCTCCGCGTGCAGGCGGAGCAGTCCTGCCGTGATCACATCCACGTCGGCGTCCGCGCCGGCGTGTGCGTCGGCCTCCACGGCGACGTCCTGGTCGACGTCTACGGCGTCGGTGCCGGTCTCTCGCGCGGTGCGGGGGGCGGTGTCGGAGTCGGAGGCGGAGGCGGAGCCGGGGTCCGTAGAGTCACGAAGTCCAGCTTTCCCGGACTCCTGATCCACAATGCGGCCTTCTTCAAGATTCTCCGCAGCGGCCAACGCCCGCTCCGCCGACAGCTGTTCGGCGCCGCTGCCGTGCACCCGGTTCAGTACGAGCCCGGCCAGCGGCATCCGCTCGGCGGCCAGCCGCTCCACGAAGTACGCGGCCTCGCGCAGCGCGTCCGGTTCGGGCGCGGAGACCACGAGGAACGCCGTGCCGGGAGCCTGGAGGAGCTGGAAGGTCGCGTCCGCACGGGTGCGGAACCCTCCGAACATGGTGTCCATGGCGGCCACGAAGGTCTGTACGTCCTTCAGCAGCGAGGCACCCATCAGCTTGCTCAGCGTGCCCGTCATCATCGACATGCCGACATTGAGGAACTTCATCCCCGCCCGGCCGCCCACCTTCGCCGGAGCCATCAGCACCCGGATGAACTTCCCGTCCAGGAAGGACCCCAGGCGCCCCGGCGCGTCCAGGAAGTCCAGCGCGGAGCGGCTCGGCGGGGTGTCCACCACGATCAGGTCCCAGTCGTCCCGGGCCCGCAGCTGCCCCAGCTTCTCCATCGCCATGTACTCCTGCGTGCCCGCGAAGCCGGCCGACAGGGACTGGTAGAAGGGGTTCGCGAGGATGGCCTCGGCGCGTTCGGGGTCGGAGTGGCCCTCGACGATCTCGTCGAAGGTCCGCTTCATGTCGAGCATCATGGCGTGCAGTTCACCGCCGGCGGCGCCCTGGACGTCCTTCACCCTGCGCGGGGTGTTGTCGAGCGAGTCGATCCCCATCGACTGGGCCAGCCTGCGCGCCGGGTCGATGGTCAGGACCACCACCTTGCGCCCGCGCTCGGCCGCCCGTACCCCGAGCGCCGCCGCGGTCGTGGTCTTGCCGACGCCGCCCGCACCGCAGCACACGATGATCCGGGTCTGCGGATCGTCCAGCAGCCGGTCGACGTCCAGCCGCGGGGGAGCGTCCATCTTCGCCTCCATCTTCGCTTCCACCGTCCCGGCCTCGCTCATTCCTCGCCCACCTGCTTGCGCAGCTCCGCGGCGAGCCCGTAGAGCCCGGCCAGGTCCATCCCCGAGCCGAGCAGGGGGAGTTCGTACGTCGGCACGTCCAGCCCCGCCAGTACGGCGCGCTGGGCGCGCTCCAGCTCCACCCGGCTCGCGTGCTCCGAGGCCTGCGCGAGCAGCGGGTCCACCAGCCGTTCGGCCAGCCCGCCGCGCCGGGCGCTGCCGAGGCCGGCCCGGGACAGCGCCCGGGAGACGTCCGAGCGCCGCTCGCCGGCGGCGGCGCGCAGGGCGTCCTCGTCGAGGTGGTGCGGCCGGACCATGTTGACGACGACCCGCCCCACCGGCAGGCCCGCCTGCTGGAGTTCCGCGATCCCGTCGGCGGTCTCCTGCACGGGCATCTCCTCCAGCAGGGTGACCAGGTGCACGGCCGTCTCGGGGGACTTGAGCACCTTCATGACGGCCTGCGCCTGGTTGTGGATCGGCCCGAACCGGGCCAGGCCCGCCACCTCGTCGTTGACGTTCAGGAAGCGGGTGATCCGGCCGGTCGGCGGAGCGTCCATGATCACGTGGTCGTAGACGAACCGGCCGGACTTGTCCTTGCGGCGGACCGCCTCGCACGCCTTGCCCGTCAGGAGCACGTCCCGCAGCCCGGGCGCGATGGTCGTCGCGAAGTCGATGGCGCCGAGCTTCTTGAGGGCCCGGCCGGCCGAGCCGAGCTTGTAGAACATCTGGAGGTAGTCCAGGAGCGCCCGCTCCGCGTCGATGGCGAGCGCGTAGACCTCCCCGCCGCCCGAGGCGACGGCGATCTTCCGGTCCTCGTAGGGGAGCGCCTCCGCCCCGAAGACCTGGGCGAGGCCCTGCCTGCCCTCGACCTCCACGAGAAGAGTCCGCTTGCCCTCGCGTGCGAGGGCGAGCGCGAGTGCCGCGGCGACCGTGGTCTTGCCGGTGCCGCCCTTGCCGCTGACCACCTGGAGCCTGCTCACAGGGCCCGAGCCTAATTCCTCCCGTGCGGCGGCGGTGGTGGCGGGGCCCCGCACGGCAGGCACTACGCTCGCTCCCATGACCAAGAAGTTCGAATACGCGACCGTCCCGCTGCTGGTCCACGCCACCAAGCAGATCCTGGACACCTGGGGCGAGGACGGCTGGGAGCTCGTCCAGGTCGTCCCCGGGCCGAACAACCCCGAGCAGCTCGTGGCCTACCTGAAGCGGGAGAAGGCGGCATGAGCGGAGTCGTCGAGGCGAAGCTGGCCGAACTCGGCCTGACCCTCCCCGAGGTCGTCCCGCCGCTGGCCACGTACCAGCCGGCCGTGCGGTCGGGTGCCTACGTGTACACCGCGGGTCAGCTCCCGATGGTCAAGGGCAACCTGCCGGTCACCGGCAAGGTCGGCGCCGAGGTCTCGGCGGAGCAGGCCAAGGAGCTGGCCGCGACCTGTGCGCTGAACGCCCTGGCCGCGGTGAAGTCCGTCATCGGCGACCTCGACAAGATCGCGCGCGTCGTGAAGGTGGTCGGCTTCATCGCCTCCGCCCCCGACTTCACGGCCCAGCCGGGCGTGTTGAACGGCGCGAGCGAGCTGCTGGGCGCCGTCCTCGGCGACAAGGGCGTCCACGCCCGCAGCGCGGTCGGCGTGGCGGTCCTCCCGCTGGACGCCCCGGTCGAGATCGAGATCCAGGTCGAGCTGGTCCCGGGAGCCTGATCCCAGCGTTCTCACGCCGGCGGGGCTGGATGCATCCAGCCCCGCCGGCGTTTGCTTTTCAGCCGTCCGGCGTTTGAGGACCGGGGTCTGGGGCGGAGCCCCAGGGTCTTCACGGGTCCGGGCAGCGCCCGGGGGACGGTGGAAGGGCGGTAGGGGACTCCGCCCCGCGCAGCGGCAAGGGTTGCAGCGGGGACTCCGCCCCGCGCAGCGGCCCACCCGCAGCCGGACAGGCCCCGCGCAGCGGTGTGCGGAGGCCGCCCCTCGAACATCGGCCCGGATGCCCGTAGCATCCCGCCATGCCGAATGGTCAGTACGGTCAGCAAGAGACCTCCGCCGGAGGTCAGTGGTACCCCCCGGAGTGGCCCGACCGGATCCGCGCCCTCGCGGACGGCGCCCTCACCCCGGTGGAACCGAGGCGCGCCGCCACCGTGATGCTGCTGCGCGACACCCCCGACGGCCCCGCCGTGCACATGCTGCGCCGCCGCGCCGAGATGGCCTTCGCCGGAGGCGCCTACGCGTATCCCGGCGGCGGTGTGGACCCCCGCGACGAGGACCACCTCATCGGCTGGGCCGGCCCGAGCCGCGCCGAGTGGGCCGAGCGGATGGGCACCGACCCCGCCACCGCCCAGGCGATCGTCTGCGGAGCCGTCCGCGAGACCTTCGAGGAGGCCGGGGTCCTGCTCGCGGGCGAGTCCGCGGACACCGTCGTCGGCGACACCACCGGCGAGGACTGGGAGGCCGCCCGCGCGGCCCTGGTCGCCCGTGAGCTGTCCTTCGCCGAGTTCCTCGACCGCCGTGGCCTCGTCCTGCGCTCCGACCTGCTCGGCGCGTGGGCCCGCTGGATCACCCCGGAGTTCGAGCCGCGCCGCTACGACACCTGGTTCTTCGTCGCGGCCCTCCCCGAAGGCCAGCGCACCCGCAACGCCTCCACCGAGGCCGACCGCACGGTCTGGATCCGCCCCGCCGACGCCGCCGCCGGCTACGACAAGGGCGAGCTGCTGATGATGCCGCCCACCATCACCACCCTGCGCTCCCTGGAGCCGTACGGGAGCCCCGCCGAGGCCCTCGCCGCGGCCGGCGCCCAGGACCTGACCCCGGTCCTCGCCAAGGCCACCCTCACGGACGGGGAGCTCGTGCTCAGCTGGCCGGGCCACGACGAGTTCACCAAGCGCGTCCGCCTCACAGGTGCCGCCCCCGCGGGGCCGGGCCACGCGGAGCCCGGCCCCGCGAACCCGGGGGGAGCCCCCGCATGACCGATGCCGCCGCCCTGCCCGGCCAGCCCCGCGGGCTGGTCGTCTCCGGGCCCGCCACCGCCCGCGCGGTGAACGTCCTGGCCCCGAACGCCTCCGCGATGACCCTCGACGGCACCAACACCTGGCTCGTCTCCGAGCCCGGCTCCGACCTGGCCGTGGTGATCGACCCCGGCCCGCTGGACGACGTACACCTGTGCGCGGTGATCGCCGCCGCCGAGCGGGCGGGCAAGCGGGTCGCGCTCACCCTCCTCACCCACGGACACCCCGACCACGCGGAGGGCGCGGCCCGCTTCGCCGAGCTGACCCGGACGAAGGTCCGCGCCCTGGACCCGGCCCTGCGCCTGGGAGACGAGGGTCTGGCCGCCGGGGACGTCATCCGCACGGGCGGTCTGGAACTGCGCGTGGTGCCGACGCCCGGCCACACCGCGGACTCGCTCTGCTTCCACCTGCCGGCCGACCGAGCGGTCCTGACCGGTGACACGATCCTGGGGCGCGGCACCACCGTCGTCGCGCACCCCGACGGGCGGCTCGGCGACTACCTGGACTCCCTGCGCCGGCTGCGTTCGCTGACGGTCGACGACGGGGTCCACACGGTGCTCCCGGGGCACGGGCCGGTCCTGGACGACGCGCAGGGCGCGGTGGAGTTCTACCTCGCCCACCGGGCCCACCGCCTCGCGCAGATCGAGACGGCGGTCGAGAACGGCCTGACCACCCCCGAGGCGGTCGTCGCCCACGTCTACGCCGATGTGGACCGGTCGCTGTGGCCGGCCGCGGAGTGGTCCGTACGCGCGCAGCTGGAGTACCTGAAGGAGCACGGGCTGATCCCCGGGGCTCCCGAGTGAGCGGGCAGGGGGCGGGCTAGCCCGCCGGGCGGGGAGTCTTCTTCCCGTGCCGGGCCGTGTACTCGTCCGCGAGCCACGGCCCGAGGTCCTCGACGTAGGCGCGCAGCACGGCCGGGTCGGCGACCGGGTCCAGTGCGGCGGCGGCCGCGGCGCGCATCTGGTCGGCGCGCTCCGGGTAGTACTGCCCGAACGCCTCCGCCGACTCGGTGAGGTCGCTGGTCCAGCCGCCCCACCGAGGCATGACGAGGGTGAACCCGGTCCGTACGAGGTGCCGGGAGACGCCCCGGCACAGCTTCCGGTACTCCTCGGGCGTGGCCGCCTCGCGGATCCGCTCGCGCACCTTGGGCAGCAGCTCGGCGAGGTCGCCGTTGGTCTCGCGGGCGAGCAGGCCGTCCGGCCGGTAGCGGGGCAGGTGCTCGGCCAGGTCCGCGCCGAGCAGCGGGGTGCACAGGCAGGCGAGGAACCAGCCCAGGTCGTAACGTTCCTGCTCGCTCAGCAGCCGGTCCTTGCCGTACAGCAGGATCCCGACCCCTTCGATCTCCGCGAACTCCTCGTCGAGGCCGCGCGCCAGAGCCTCGGTGGTGTCGCGGTCCTCCTCGCCGGGCGCGTGGTGCAGGGCGATCAGCAGGTCGAGGTCGGACCGCCCGGGCCGGGCCGTCCCGCGCGGCACGGACCCGTACAGGTAGGCGCTGTGCAGCCGTCGCCCGTACGCCTCCCCGATCCGCTTCCGCGCGGCGGCGACGAGTCCCCGGAACTCGGCCTGCACTTGCCCGAGCGAGCCTTCGCGCTCGAAGTACCCGTACGCGTCGAGGCCTCTGTGCTCCATGGGTCCACTGTGCCTCGCCGCAGGCTCCGGGCCTCCTGACAAAACGCCGGGGTTCCTCCCCTCGGGACCGATGCGCAGCCAAAATCAGCCCCGCCGGCGTTTGGGGCGCGGGGGCGCGGGGGCAGAGCCCCGGAACGGCGCCGCAGGTACACGAAAAGGGGCCCCGCCCGACCGGGCAGGACCCCTCGACCAGCCAAGACCAGCGTCAGCGCGACCGCTTCGCCAGCCGCTCCACGTCCAGCAGGATCACCGCGCGGGCCTCGAGGCGGAGCCATCCGCGTCCCGCGAAGTCGGCCAGTGCCTTGTTCACGGTCTCGCGCGAGGCGCCGACGAGCTGGGCCAGCTCCTCCTGCGTGAGGTCGTGCACCACGTGGATGCCTTCCTCCGACTGCACGCCGAAGCGGCGCGACAGGTCGAGGAGCGCACGGGCGACGCGGCCCGGAACGTCGGAGAAGACCAGGTCGGACATCTGGTCGTTGGTCTTGCGCAGGCGCCGCGCGACGGCGCGCAGCAGCGCGGTCGCCACCTCGGGCCGGGCGTTCAGCCAGGGCTGGAGGTCTCCGTGACCCAGACCCAGCAGCTTGACCTCGGTCAGCGCCGTGGCGGTGGCGGTGCGCGGGCCCGGGTCGAACAGCGACAGCTCGCCGATCAGCTCTCCGGGGCCGAGGACGGCCAGCATGTTCTCGCGGCCGTCGGGGGAGGTGCGGTGAAGCTTCACCTTGCCCTCGGTGACGACGTAGAGCCGGTCACCGGGGTCGCCCTCGTGGAACAGGGCGTCACCACGTGCGAGGGTCACCTCGCCCATGGAGGCGCGGAGCTCCGCGGCCTGCTCGTCATCGAGCGCCGCGAAGAGCGGGGCACGCCGCAGTACGTCGTCCACGAGTCTCTCTCCTATGTCGACCAGCCGGGGGATCGCTCCCCCATTTTGCCGGACGGCTCAAACAGTGCGATCAATCACGTTCATCACAAGGATGCCGGACGTACGGGTGTGCTGTGCGGCGAGAGGCCGATCGGGGTGGTGTTACCTGAGGTCCGGGGCGGCCGTCGCCGCCGTGTCCCGGACCTGCGGGGTGTCCAACAGGCCGGTGAGAGCACAGGCCAAGGGGTCCGGGGGAGTGACGGCGACAGTAAATTCAGCCGTGGGCGAACACGGCCTGGTGGGAGCCCTCCCGGAGCAGTCACCCCCGCTTCAGGGCAAAACTTCGGCCAAGAAACCCCCGCCGGGCGGAGCTCACGTCCGGCCACGGGCGGAGGGCCGCGCGGCGTAGCCTTCGGGGATGGCAGAGAGCAAGGTCAAGAAGGCCGGGACGAAGCCGGAGAGCCATCTGGCGATGGTGCGGCGAGCACGCAGGATCAACCGCGAGCTGGCGGAGGTCTACCCGTACGCGCACCCGGAGCTCGACTTCCGCAACCCCTTCGAGCTGCTGGTCGCCACCGTCCTGTCCGCGCAGACCACCGACCTGCGCGTGAATCAGACGACCCCGGCCCTTTTCGCCGCGTACCCGACCCCCGAGGACATGGCCGGAGCCGATCCGGAGGCGCTGGAGGAGATCATCCGGCCGACCGGGTTCTTCCGGGCGAAGGCCAAGTCCCTGCTCGGCCTCTCACAGTCCCTGCGCGACAACTTCGGCGGTGAGGTGCCGGGCCGGATCGAGGACCTGGTGACGCTGCCCGGGGTGGGCCGCAAGACGGCGAACGTGGTCCTCGGCAATGCCTTCGGCGTCCCCGGCATCACGGTCGACACCCACTTCGGGCGCCTGGTGCGGCGCTGGAAGTGGACCGAGCAGGAGGACCCGGAGAAGGTCGAGGCGGAGATCTGCGCGATCTTCCCGAAGAGCGAGTGGACGATGCTCTCGCACCGCGTCGTCTTCCACGGCCGCCGGATCTGCCATTCCCGCAAGCCCGCCTGCGGGGCCTGCCCGATCGCACCGCTCTGCCCGGCCTACGGGGAGGGCGAGACCGACCCGGAGAAGGCCGCGAAGCTCCTGAAGTACGAGAAGGGCGGCCAGCCCGGCCAGCGCCTGACCCCGCCCCCGGACTACCCGGGCCTCCCGGCGCTACCGCTGGGCGGCTCCTCCGCCCCGTGAGCAGCCCCGCGGCCTCTTCGAGCGCAGCCGCGTCCCGTCCGGCCCCGGCCAGATCCAGCCCCTCCGGCGTTTGAGGAGCGGGGGGTCCGGGGGCCGGCCCCTGGCAACGGACCCGCAGTGCCAGGAACGAATCGCTACCCGCACCGCGTTTGGCGGTGTGGGGGAACACGGACAGGGGTGCCTATGACAGAGGCCACGCAGAACCGCCAGGCGGGCACCGCCGCGCAGGAAGTTCCGTACGGCGGCCCGTACGACACCCGGAGCGGCCGGCGCGGAAGCACCGAGCTCCGTACCCAAGGCCTGCCCGACTGGCTGGACCCCGTCGTCGGGGCGGCCCGGACGGTGCGGCCCACCCAGCTCAGCCGGTTCCTGCCGCCGGAGGACGGCCGCGGCCGCCAGTCCGCCGTACTGATCCTCTTCGGCGAGGGCCCCCGCGGCCCCGAGCTGCTGCTGATGGAGCGCGCCGGCACCCTGCGCTCGCACCCCGGCCAGCCCTCCTTCCCCGGCGGCGCCCTCGACCCCGAGGACGGCGACCCGCACACCACCGGCCCGCTGCGCGCCGCGCTGCGCGAGGCCGAGGAGGAGACCGGTCTGGATCCGGCCGGGGTCCAGCTCTTCGGGGTGCTGCCCCGCCTCTACATTCCGGTCAGCGAGTTCGTCGTGACCCCGGTGCTCGGCTGGTGGCGCGCCCCCAGCCCGGTCGGCGTGGTCGACCCGGCCGAGACCGCCCGCGTCTTCACGGTGCCCGTGGCCGATCTCACGGACCCCGAGCACCGTGTCACCGTCGTGCACCCCGGCGGCTTCCAGGGCCCGGCCTTCACCGTGGAATCGGCTCTGGTCTGGGGTTTCACCGCCGGGGTGATCGACCGGATCCTGCACTTCGCCGGCTGGGAGCGCCCCTGGGACCGGTCCCGGGAAGTCCCGCTCGACTGGCGCGCATGAGACGGTGACCTCTGTGAACGTGCTGGACATCTTGTTGCTGCTCGCCGCCGTGTGGTTCGCGATCGTCGGCTACCGCCAGGGGTTCGTCGTCGGCATCCTGTCGGTGATCGGCTTCCTCGGCGGTGGTCTCGTCGCCGTGTCCTTGCTGCCCCTGATCTGGGACCGGGTCACCGACAACGGCACCCAGGTGTCCACCACCGTCGTCGTCATCGCCGTGGTCGTGATCATCATCTGTGCCTCGATCGGCCAGGCGCTGACCACCCACCTGGGCAACAAGCTCCGGCGCCACATCACGTGGTCGCCGGCGCGCGCGCTCGACGCGACGGGCGGCGCCCTGGTGAACGTGGTCGCGATGCTGCTGGTGGCCTGGCTGATCGGGTCCGCGCTCGCCGGTACGTCACTTCCCACGCTGGGCAAGGAAGTCCGCAACTCCAAGGTGCTCCTCGGTGTCTCCCGGGTGCTCCCGGCGCAGGCGAACACCTGGTTCTCGGACTTCAGCTCCACACTGGCCCGCAACGGCTTCCCGCAGGTCTTCAGCCCGTTCTCCAACGAGCCGATCACCGAGGTCAAGCCGCCGGACCCGCTGCTCGCGCGCAGCCCCGTGGCCGAGTACGCCAAGCAGTCGATCGTGAAGGTCGTCGGCACGGCGCCCGCGTGCAGCAAGGTGCTGGAGGGCACCGGCTTCGTCTTCGCGCCGGGCAAGGTGATGACCAACGCGCACGTCGTCGGCGGGGTCGCCGAACCGACCGTGCAGGTCGGTGGGGAGGGCAAGCTCTACGACGGCAAGGTCGTGCTCTACGACTGGGAGCGCGACATCGCCGTCCTGGACGTGCCCAAGCTGAAGGCGCCGGCGCTGGAGTTCACCGACAAGGACGCGGTGAGCGGCAGCGACGCCATCGTCGCGGGCTTCCCGGAGAACGGCGCCTACGACGTCCGCTCGGCCCGCATCCGTGGCCGGATCAACGCCAACGGCCCGGACATCTACCACCGGGGAACCGTGCGACGGGACGTCTACTCCCTGTTCGCGACGGTCCGCCAGGGCAACTCCGGCGGTCCGCTGCTGACGCCCGAGGGCAAGGTGTACGGAGTCGTCTTCGCGAAGTCCCTCGACGACCCCAACACCGGTTACGCCCTGACCACGGACGAGATCCGCGAGGACATCCGGATCGGCGAGACGGCGAACCAGCGGGTCGGCAGCCAGGGCTGCGCCCTCTGAGCCCACAGGAGCCTTGAGGGGCCCCGTGGCCCTGTCGGACCCCGGAACCCCTGCCCTGGCCCCTGTCTACGTACGCTGGTGCCTGAGCCGGGCGGAGACCCAGCGGGCCCGCCGGCGCAGGATGCGCGGAATCCCGAGTCGGGGGTCGTCGTGGCCTTCGCGGCCCTGCCCCCTGTGCGTGCCCGGCGTGACCGTCGAGCGGCGTTCGTGTGCGGTGTCACCGTAGTCGTGCGTCCAGCCCATACTCCGAGCTGTGCCCGGGGCCCAAGGTCGGTAATCGCGTTCGGGGCGGCCAATTGGCCTATGCGTCAGGCAATTGAATGCTTGTCATATAAGCGACGGTCCGACTCGGTGGTCCGGCCCAGCGGTCCGGCTCAGCGGTCCGGCTCGGGATCCTTCAGCCAGTTGACCAGCTCGGTCGAGAACGCCGTCGGGTCCTCCTCGTGCGGGAAGTGCCCGAGCCCGTCGAAGAGCCGCCAGCGGTACGGGGCTTCGACGTACTGCCCGGACCCCGCCGCACTCCGCGTGCGCATCACCGGATCGAGCGAGCCGTGCAGGTGCAGCGTCGGCACCCGCACCGGCCGCTTCATGCGCCGGTTGAACTGCAGGCCGTCGGGCCGGGCCATGGACCGCATCATCCAGCGGTACGGCTCGACCGAGCAGTGCGCGGTGGAGGGGATGCACATCGCACGCTGGTACACCGCGACGTCGTCCTCCTCGGGGAGCCGGGGACCCGACCAGTCGCGGATCAGTTCGCCGACGAGCGCTCCGTCGTCGGCGACGAGCTGACGCTCCGGCACGAACGGCCGCTGGAAGCCCCAGATGTGCGAACTGGCGCGGGTCTGTCCGAAGTCGGACAGCATCGCGGAGCGCCACCGGCGCGGGTGCGGCATCGAGGACACCACCAGCCGGCGCACCAGCTTCGGCCGCATGACCGCCGCCGTCCAGGCGAGGTAGCCGCCCAGGTCATGCCCGACGAGGGCGGCGTCGGGCTCGCCGAGGGACCGTACGACCCCGGTGATGTCGAGCGCCAGGTTGGCCGGGTCGTAGCCGCGCGGGGTGCGGTCGCTGCCGCCCACCCCGCGCAGGTCCATCGCGACTGCCCGGTAGCCCGCGTCGGCCAGCGCGGTCATCTGGTGCCGCCACGTCCACCAGAACTGCGGGAAACCGTGCAGGAGCAGCACCAGCGGTCCGTCACCCAGCTCGGCGACGTGGAACCGCGCCCCGTTGGCCGCGACGTCCCGGTGCGTCACTTCTCGCCCGCCGGGGATGGCGATCCGGACCGCCGTGGCGGCGGTGGGGGGCGTACCGAACGTGCCGGAATCGGACGAGGGGGCTGTCATGAAGACGAGCGTGCCACACCCACGGCGTTGTCACTGACCGACCGGGCGTGGGGCTTGACGGTACCGACGAGGGCCGCGGTCTCCTTGACGGAGGCGATGGTCTTCACCGGCGGCTTGATCTTCTTGAACTTCGCCATGGCGATCAGACCGATCACGCCCGCGAGCAGCCAGAACGCCACACCGACGATCAGGAGGGACCAGGCCAGGCCGAGCCCGAGGTTGTGGATCCCGTACGCCGCGGCGAAGCTCAGCACCGGCAGCGAGAAGAGCAGGAGCACGCCCGCGACGATGGCGGCGCCGCTGCCGATGCCCGCGCGCTTGACGTCCTGCTTGATCTCCACCTTGGCGAGGGCGATCTCGTCGTGCACCAGGGCGGACATCTCGGCGGTGGCCGAGGCGACCAGCTGGCCGAGTGTGCGCTCGGCTCCTGGGGCCCCTTGGTCCACTGCGCTCATCGCTCTCTCCCTCTGTCGTCCGACTGCGACGGCTGTCCTGTCGTCAGGTCAGATCATGCCGGACGGCCGCCGTCGGCGCTGGACCCGCCCGGAGCTTCGGCCGCGGCGCCCTGCGCACCGGCGGCGGCCTCCTCGGCCCTGCGCAGGTGCTCCGCGGCCTTGGCTTCGTAGATCTTCGCCATCCGCAGGTGGTAGTCCGGCTTGTCCTGCTCGTAGATGTCGGGGATGCCGTCGAGGTCCTCGTCGCGCTCCTCGTCCTCGGTGAGCGCCTTGTACTTCCGGTTGCGCATCTTCAGCAGGATGCCCGCGAAGACCGCGGCGATCAGCGAGCCGATCAGGACGGCGGCCTTGACCTCGTCGGCGAGGACCAGGTCGTCGGTGAAGGCGAGCTCGCCGATCAGCAGCGAGACGGTGAAGCCGATGCCGGCGAGCGAGGCGACGGCGAACACGTCCGGCCAGGCGAGGTCGTCATTGAGCTCGGCCTTGGTGAAGCGGGCGGCGAGCCAGGTGCCGCCGAAGATGCCGAACGTCTTGCCGACGACGAGGCCGAGCACCACGCCGAGGGTCTCGGGCCGGGTGAAGACCTGGCCGATGGCCTCGTCGGAGAGGGACACGCCGGCCGAGAAGAGGGCGAAGAGCGGTACGGCGAGACCGGCCGAGACGGGACGGACCAGGTGCTCGATGTGCTCGCCGGGGGAGTGCTCCTCGCCCTCCTTGCGGTGGCAGCGCAGCATCAGACCCATGGCGACACCGGCGATGGTGGCGTGGACGCCGCTGTTGTACATCAGGCCCCAGATGACCAGGGCGAGCGGGACGTAGACGTACCAGCCGCGCACGTTCACGCGGAGCAGGAACCAGAAGAGGACCAGGCCGGCGACCGCGCCGCCGAGCGCCAGGAAGTTGATCTCGCTGGTGAAGAACACCGCGATGATCATGATGGCGAACAGGTCGTCGACGACGGCCAGGGTCAGCAGGAACGCGCGCAGCGCGGACGGCAGGGAGGTGCCGATGACGGCGAGGACGGCGAGCGCGAAGGCGATGTCGGTGGCGGTCGGGACCGCCCAGCCGTCCGTGGAGCCGTTGCCGAGCACGTTGGTCAGTACGTAGACCAGCGCGGGCACGGCCATGCCGCAGATCGCGGCGATCACCGGGAGCGCGGCCGCCTTGGCGTCGCGCAGGTCGCCCGCGACGAGCTCGCGCTTGAGCTCGATGCCGGCGACGAAGAAGAAGACGGCGAGCAGGCCGTCGGCCGCCCAGTGCTGGAGCGAAAGGTCCAGGCCGAGGGAGGCGGGCCCGATGTGGAAGGAGCGGACGCTGTCGTAGCTCGCCGAGATGGCGGGCACGTTCGCCCAGATGAGGGCGGCGATCGCGGCCGCGAGGAGGAGGACGCCGCCGACCGTCTCGGCGCGCAGGGCGTCGGCCACGAAGCGGCGCTCGGGCAGCGAGAGGCGTCCGAGGAGCTTGCGGTTCTGGCTGTCGGTGGGGGTGGGCGCGGCCACGGGTGGGACCTCCGGGGTGGGTTGGACGGCATGGCGAAGCACGTTGCCGACCAGACTTCCCGGCGCACCCTGTGGAGTAATTTTTTACGCTCTTAACACTTTACAGGGTGTACGCATGGGCGTATCCGGTGATCGTCACTTTATGCGCGAAAGGGGCATCCGGCGCGGCGCGCCGAATGCCCCTCCCTCACGTGCCGTACGGGGTGTCAGTCCTCGCTGCCGGCTGCCGGCAGCTTGCTCTGGATCAGGTCCATGACCGAGGAGTCCGCGAGCGTGGTGACGTCACCGACCGCGCGGTTCTCGGCCACGTCGCGCAGCAGGCGGCGCATGATCTTGCCCGAGCGGGTCTTCGGCAGCTCCTGCACCGGCAGGATCCGCTTCGGCTTGGCGATCGGGCCGAGCGTGGCACCCACGTGGTTGCGCAGCTCGCCGACCAGCGTGTCCGTCTCGGAGGCGCTGCCGCGCAGGATGACGAAGGCCACGATGGCCTGGCCGGTGGTCTCGTCGTTCGCGCCGACGACCGCCGCTTCGGCGACCGAGGGGTGCGAGACGAGAGCCGACTCCACCTCGGTGGTCGAGATGTTGTGGCCGGAGACGAGCATGACGTCGTCGACGCGGCCGAGGAGCCAGATGTCGCCGTCCTCGTCCTTCTTGGCGCCGTCGCCCGCGAAGTACTTGCCCTCGAAGCGCGACCAGTACGTGTCGATGTACCGCTGGTCGTCGCCCCAGATGGTGCGCAGCATCGACGGCCACGGCTCGGTGAGGACCAGGTAGCCGCCTCCGCCGTTCGGGACCTCGTTCGCCTCGTCGTCCACGACGGTGGCGGCGATTCCGGGCAGTGCGCGCTGCGCCGAGCCGGGCTTGGTCTGGGTGACGCCGGGCAGCGGGGAGATCATCATCGCGCCGGTCTCGGTCTGCCACCACGTGTCCACGATCGGGCAGCGGTCGCCGCCGATGTGCTTGCGGTACCAGATCCAGGCCTCGGGGTTGATCGGCTCGCCGACCGAGCCCAGCACGCGCAGGCTCGACAGGTCGAACTTCGCGGGGATGTCGTCGCCCCACTTCATGAAGGTACGGATCGCGGTCGGCGCGGTGTAGAGGATGGTGACGCCGTACTTCTGCACGACCTCCCAGAACCGGCCCTGGTGCGGGGTGTCCGGCGTGCCCTCGTACATCACCTGGGTGGCGCCGTTGGCGAGCGGCCCGTAGACGATGTAGGAGTGCCCGGTCACCCAGCCGATGTCGGCGGTGCACCAGTAGACGTCGCTCTCCGGCTTCAGGTCGAACACCGCGTGGTGGGTGTACGAGGCCTGCGTGAGGTAGCCGCCGGAGGTGTGCAGGATGCCCTTGGGCTTACCCGTGGTCCCCGAGGTGTAGAGGATGAAGAGCGGGTGCTCGGCGTCGAAGGCCTGCGGCGCGTGCTCCGTGCTCTGGCGCTCGACGATCTCGTGCCACCAGACGTCCCGGCCCTCGGTGAAGGCGGTGTCCTGGCCGGTGCGGCGCACCACGAGGACGTGCTCGACCTGCGGGCACTTGGCGACGGCCTCGTCGATGGCGGGCTTCAGGGCGGAGGGCTTGCCCCGGCGGTAGCCGCCGTCGGAGGTGATGACCAGCTTCGCGTCGGCGTCCTGGATGCGGGAGGCGACGGCGTCGGCGGAGAAACCGCCGAAGACGACCGAGTGCGCGGCGCCGACGCGGGCGCACGCGAGCATCGCGACGACCGCCTCGGGGATCATCGGCAGGTAGACGGCGACCCGGTCGCCGGCCTGTACGCCCAGCTCGGTCAGGGCGTTCGCGGCCCGGGAGACCTCGTCCTTGAGCTCGGCGTAGGTGATCGAGCGGCTGTCGCCGGGCTCGCCCTCGAAGTGGATGGCCACGCGGTCGCCGTTGCCGGCCTCGACGTGGCGGTCCACGCAGTTGTACGCGACGTTCAGCTTGCCGTCCGCGAACCACTTCGCGAAGGGCGGGTTGCTCCAGTCGAGCGTTTCGGTGGGCTCGGTGTCCCAGCTCAGCCGCCGCGCCTGCTCGGCCCAGAAGCCCAGCCGGTCCGCATCGGCCTGTGCGTACGCAGCCTCAGTCACATTGGCGGCGGCGGCCAGATCGGCGGGCGGTGCGAACCGCCGCTCCTCCTTGAGCAGATTGGCCAGGCTTTCATTGCTCACGACGCATCTCCCTTTCCCAGGGTGTCCGTTGTGTCCCCGGTTGTGTCCCCGGGCATAGCTCATCAGTCAATGGCCCGGGTGACAAGAGGTTGCCGGGAATTGGTGTAGACCTATTACCCGGCCGGGCCCACGCACGAGTGGCCCCCTCCCGCTACAGGGTGCGGGAAGGGGCCACTCAGTGGCACGGATACGGGAGGGTATCGGTTCAAAGCTCCCGCTCGGAGGGCTGCTACCCGTTCAGCCGGTCGGCCGGGTGGCTCGGTTGGCCGTTCAGCCGCGCAGCGCGCCCGCGCCGACGGTGTCGAAGACCCGGCAGTCGAAGAAGTCCTCCCCCTCCGACAGCAGGTACGCCTGCGCCTCGCCGACGTGGAAGTACATCCCGTGCAGTTCCAGCGTGCCCTCGGCGAGTCGCCGGGCCACCGATTCGTGGGCCCTCAGGTGCTCCAGCTGCTGCACCACATTGGTCAGGCACAGCTGCTCCACGGCATCGGCCGGCAGCCTCCCGGAGATCCGCGCCCAGGCGTGATGGCGGCTGGCCATCCGCTCCAGGCTCGGCAGCCCGTGCCGCAGCCACCGCCGCAGCGGGGTCATCGGCACCCCGGGCGCGGAGCTGAGCAGTGCCTGCATGGCCCCGCACCCCGAATGCCCGCAGACCGTGATGCTGTCCACCTGGAGGACGTCCACGGCGTACTCGATGGCCGCCGCGACCGAATCGTCCGTGGACTCGGCCCCCGGGAGCGGGACGAGATTGCCGACGTTGCGCACCGTGAACAGGTCTCCGGGGCCGCTGGCAGTGATCATGCTCGTCACCAGGCGGGAGTCCGCACAGGTGAGGAAGAGCTGAGAGGGCCGCTGCCCTTCGCGGGCCAGCCGGGCCAGCTCCTCGCGGACGTGCGGTGCCGTGTCCCGCTGGAAGGCGCTGATCCCGTTGGCCAGTTGACCGGCGCCGCGCCCACGGGGCCCGGCCTGTGGCACGGGGGCCGGGGTGGGAGCGGGGGGCGCGGCCGGGCTCTCGGCCGCCGCCGGGTCCGTACGGGCCACCGTGCCCCGGTGGTCGCAGTGGTTCTGCCACGGGGTCCAGGGCCGGCAGCACTGGTGGTCCCCGCGCTGCGCACTCCGCTCGGCCCGCTGGGCCTGCTCGGCTTCGGCGATCCTGGCCCCCGACCGGCCGGTGACCTCCAGCGAGCCACCGTGGGCCAGGTGGGAGTCCTGCCAGTCCTGGAGGGTCTCGTAGGCGGCGTGGTCCATGAACGAGCCGTCCAGCTCGATGACGGCGTGCCCGTGGTGCGGGATCTGGTTCAGCACCCGGCTCAGTCGCGGCACCGCGAGGAACGTCAACTGCCCGCGGGCCCACACCCGGTGGACCCCGCTGTCGAGCTGTTCGACGGTGATCCGGGTCCGGGCCAGGCGGTGCAGGGCCAGGGCGACGGCCATCGCGATGCCGATGGCGACGCCCTCGAGGACTCCGCCGAGCACCACGGCCACGATGGTCGTGGCGTAGACGAGGATCTCGCGGTGCCGGGTGACGGTGCGCAGGTGCGTGGCGCTCACCATCTGCACGCCCACCGCCATCACCAGCGCGGCGAGCGCGGCGAGCGGGATCAGGTCGAGGGCGGGGACGAGCAGTCCGGCGGCGAGCAGGATCCACAGCCCGTGCAGCATGACCGAACGGCGGCTGACGGCACCGGCCTTGACGTTCGCCATGCTGCGGACGGCGCCGCCCGCGACGGGCAGTCCGCCCAGCGCCCCGGAGACGATGTTCGCCGCGCCCTGGCCGCGCAGTTCGCGGTTGAGGTCGGCCCGCGCGGGACGCCCTTGCGTGCCCCGCTGGGTGGCGATGAGCTTGTCGGTGGCCACTGCCGAGAGCAGGGATTCCACACTGCCGACCAGGGTGATGGTCAGGACGGCGGCGATGATGCCGAGGACCGGGCCCTCGGGCAGTTCGGGCAGCGCGTGGCTGCGCCAGGACGGCAGGTCCACGCGGGGCAGGGTGAGCCCGGCGAGGGCGGCGCAGGCCGTGGCGACGACCACGGCGGCCAGCGCGGCGGGCACCTTGCGCAGGTTCCGTCCGGCGCGTCCCGGCAGTCGCGGCCAGCAGAGCAGGACGGCCAGGGTGAGCACGCTGACGCCGAGCGCGGCGGGATGCAGATCGGCCAACTGGTCGGGAAGTCCGCGGACATTGGCCAGGGCGGAGCTCTGCGGGGTGCCGCCGAGCACGATGTGCAGCTGTGCCAGCGCGATGGTCACGCCGACACCTGCGAGCATCCCGTGGACGATCGCCGGGCTCACCATCAGCGCGGACCGGGCGGTCCGCAGCGCGGCCAGCCCGAGCTGACACAGCCCGGCGAGCACCGTGATGGCACAGGTGGTGCGCCAGCCGTAGTGCTGGATCAACTCGGCGGTGACGACGGTGAGTCCCGTCGCGGGACCGCTGACCTGGAGCGGTGTTCCGCCGAGCCGTGCGGCCACGATCCCGCCGGCCGCCGCGGCGACGAGCCCCGCCTGTAGCGGAGCGCCGGTGGCCAGGGCGATGCCGAGGGAGAGCGGCAGGGAGATCAGGAAGACGGCTACGGAGGCGGAGAGGTCGGCCTGGAGGCCGGCCGGGAGGCCTTTGGTGGGGGGAGGGGAAGTGGGGGAGGGGGTGGCTGGCATAGGTCCCGTCTCCTCGAGGGGGAGGGGTGAAGCGGCGGGATTCTCAACACTCGGTAAATGAACGGTAATGGAGAGTAAAGCCCTGTGGTGAGTAATGCGGGCAAACGGCCTAGGAATTAGCGCTGACGGGTGATTAAGCATTTAGTCCGGCTTGTCACACCTTCCTTAAAACGGACCGCATGGGACGTTGCGGCGCGGAAGTCCTGCGACGGAACTGCGAGGGAAGAGGTGCGGCGGATGACTGCCACCACGAAGAGGCCCGCCACGAAGAAGGCCGCCAAGAAGAGGATCGCCGGCGGTCTCGTCGCCACGGCGCTGGTCCTGGGAGTGGCCGGGTGCAGCACCTCGGAGCCCGCCGGCCGTCCGGCCCCGGGAGGTCAGGCGGCCAAGAAGGGCGCGCCCGCGCCGGAAGGCCCGGCTCCGGGCAGTGTCAAGCGGCTCATCGGGGACGGCTCGACCTCGTACACCGGCCTGCAGCCGAACGTACGGAAGGCGGAGAAGCTGAAGCCCGGCGAAAAGCCGCCGCAGTTCGTCGTCTATTCGTGGGACGGGGCGGGAGAGGACAGCCAGAAGCTCTTCTCGCATTTCCGCGAGGTGGGCAAGAAGTACAACGCCCGTATGACGTACTTCCTCAGCGGCGTGTACATGCTCCCGGAGGAGAAGCGTTCCCTCTACACCGCACCCCAGCACTCCGCGGGCCGCTCCGACATCGGCTTCGGCGACCCCCAGGGCATCAAGGACACCGCTCTCCAGGTGCGCGAGGCCTGGCTGGAGGGCAACGAGATCGGCACCCACTTCAACGGCCACTTCTGCGGACCCGAGGGCGGCGTCGGGACCTGGTCCGTGGACGAGTGGAAGAGCGAGATCAACCAGGCCAAGTCCTTCGTCAAGAACTGGAAGACGAACTCGCCCGCCCTCAAGGGCATGGAGGCGCTCCCGTTCGACTACGACAAGGAGATGATCGGGGCCCGCACCCCGTGCCTCGAAGGCCAGAAGAACTTCATGCTGGCGGCGAAGGAGATGGGCGGCTTCCGCTACGACTCCAGCGGCATCAGCAAGCAGATCTGGCCGAAGAAGACCGACGGCCTCTGGGACATCCCGCTTCAGCTGGTCCCCATGCCGGGCCGCGCCTTCGAAACGCTCAGCATGGACTACAACTACCTGGTCAACCAGTCCGGGACGACCACGCAGGGCGATCCCTCCCAGCACGCCTACTGGGGTGAGCAGATGCGAGACGGCCTGGTCAAGGCCTTCGAGCGGACCTACCAGGGCAACCGTGCGCCGCTGATCATCGGCAACCACTTCGAATCCTGGAACGGCGGCACCTACATGCGTGCCGTCGAGGACTCCATCAAGACCATGTGCACGCAGAAGGAGGTCCGCTGCGTGCCCTTCCGGGAGCTGGTGGACTGGCTGGACGCCCAGGACCCGAAGGCCCTGGAGTGGATGCGCACCCTCGACGTCGGCGAGGCGCCGAAGGCGGGCTGGAACACCTTCCTGACGGCGGGGCCGCCGGCCAAGCCGGCCGCCCCCGCCGGGGTCAAGCCGGCTGCGGAGCCGGCAGAAGCGAGTCAGAGCGAGGAGTGAGCAGCTCCCGTAGGACGAAACCGGGGTCGACCTGATCAGCCAGGTCGACCCCGGTCTTCGCGTTGCCCCAGCTCTCCGCGTTGCGCAGGTGGAAGTGGACCATCTGCTCGGTGTACCGCTCCCAGTCGCGGTGCGCGTAGGAGTCGTCCGCGGCGTCCTGGAGCGCCTGCAGGGCCAGCCGGTTGGTGGCCTCCAGCAGCTCGAAGGCGGCAGGTCGGCCCTTCTCCATCGCCCGCACCCAGTCCGACTGCCCGACGGTGACCAGCAGGTCCTCGCCGGCCTCGTCCTGGAGGAACTCGATGTCCTCCGGACCCTGCACCTTGTTGCCGACGACCTTGAGCGTGATCCCGAAGTCCCGCGCGTACTCCTTGTACTGGCGGTAGACGGAGATGCCCTTGCGGGTCGGTTCGGCGACCAGGAAGGTCACGTCGAAGCGGGTGAACATGCCGGAGGCGAAGGAGTCCGAACCGGCCGTCATGTCGACGACGACGTACTCGTCCGGGCCGTCGGCGAGGTGGTTGAGGCACAGCTCGACCGCGCCGACCTTGGAGTGGTAGCAGGCCACGCCCAGGTCGGACTCGGTGAACGGGCCCGTCGCCATCAGCCGCACGGGCTCGCCGTCGAGGGTGAGGGTGCGCGCGCAGGCGTCGTAGACGGGGTTGTCCTCGTCGACCCGCAACAGCCGGGAGCCGGTGCCGGGCGGAGTCGTTTTGATCATGGTGTCGGCGGAGGCGATGCGCGGGTTGGATCCCCGCAGATAGTCCTTGATCAGAGGCAGGTGCGCGCCCAGCGCGGGCAGCGAGGCCGCGTCGTCCTCGCTGAGTCCGAGCGCGGTGCCCAGGTGCTGGTTGATGTCGGCGTCCACCGCGACGACACGGGCTTCATTGGAGGCGAGGTGGCGGATGAAAAGGGAGGACAGCGTGGTCTTGCCGCTGCCGCCCTTCCCCACGAAAGCGATCTTCATGTTCACGAAGGGTAGTGGGTCGGTGGCTTTGTGTTGTATGCCTGAGTGAAGAAGACCACTCCAAGGAGGGGTCGGTGCTATGGGGGAGCAGTGCGTAGGCTCCTTACTTATGAGTAGCGCCTCTGCTTCCGCCGCCTCTTCGGCCCCTTCCGCTTCTTCCGCCGCCGCGGCCTCTTCCGGAGCCGCCGCCGACCCGCTCGCTCCCCTGTCCGGTCTGCCGGGCGTCGCCGAGTCCGTGGATTCCGTACGCAAGGCCGTGGACCGGGTCTACGGCCACCGCGTCATGCGCCGCCGCGCCGGGGAGATCACCTCGGAGGCCGCGCTGCGCGGGGCCCGCGGGAGCGCGGCGCTGTCCGGGGCCGACTGGGCGCTGGAGGAGGTCCGCCGCCGGAGCGACTTCGGCTCGGAGCCCGAGGCGCGCACGGTGGGTGCCGCCCTGCGCCTGACGGCGGAGGCGGGCCAGCTGCTGAGCATCTGGCGCCAGTCGCCGCTACGGGTCCTGGCGCGGCTCCACCTGGTGGCCTCGGGCTCCACGGCCGACGGCGACGTGGTCGGCAGGCCCCGCCTGGCCGGTGAGCCGGTGGACGAGCCCCTGATCGACCTGCCCCTGCCCGACGCGCAGGAGGTGGCGGGCCGGCTGGACGGGCTCTCCCGCCTGATCATCGCGGGCGGATCCGCTCCGGCACTGATCACGGCGGCGGTGGTGCACGGCGAGCTGCTCGCGCTGCGTCCGTTCGGTTCGTACAACGGCCTGGTGGCGCGGACGGCGGAGCGGATCGTACTCATCAACAGCGGCCTGGACCCGAAGGCGATCTGTCCGGCGGAGGTCGGTCACGCGGAGCAGGGCAAGGAGGCCTACGTGGAGGCCTTCAAGGGCTACGTCTCGGGAACGGCGGAGGGGATGTCGGCCTGGATCGCGCACTGCGGCCGGGCGATCGAGCTCGGGGTCCGCGAGTCGACGGCGGTCTGTGAGGCGCTCCAGCGCGGCGCGGCCTGACGGGTCCGGGTGGGGCCGGGCGGGTCCGGGCGGGGCCTTCGCGGGTCCGGGCAGGGCCTCACGGGGGCCTCTTCGCGGGTCCGGGCACGGCCTCACGGGGCCTGGCGGGCCCCGGACATGGGTTGCGGCGACACCGTACTGCTCTGGTGTCGCCGCTGGCATTTACGCCCAGTTACCAAGCGTCCTCGATGATTGCCCATCAGGTCGGGATCTTTGCCCGTTCCCTGGTGCGGCTGGCCCGTAATCGACGGGTCGACGTCGCGTGGGTGCTCGGCGTTCATGCTTCGGTCCGTGGGCCTTACTGCGTTTTAAAGATGATCCTCTCGGATGTTCTTTGGTCTCGCGGGCCGTTGCTTCATTTGTACTCCGCTTCGGAGTGGAGCGAAACCCCTGGCCGCATTTCTTTGCTTTCCGGTGCGATTCCTGATGTATCGGACATCCGGTGTTCTTGCAGGTCAGTGGGGTGCCGTGGCGGCCAGGGCGCGCCGCCGGCTCGCGTACCAGACCAGTCCGGCGGTGGCCGCGGCAGCGCCCACCGCGGCTGCGGCGACCAGCGCCGGCCGTGCCGGCATCGACAGCCCCGGGAGCCGCTGCTTCAGCCGTACAGGCCGGTTGAAGACCAGTACCGGCCACTCGCGCGCCACCGCCTCCCGCCGCAGTGCCCGGTCGGGGTTGACCGCGTGCGGGTGCCCGACCGTCTCCAGCATCGGGATGTCGGTGACCGAGTCGCTGTACGCGTAGCAGCGCGAGAGGTCGTACCCCTCGGACTCCGCGAGTTCCCGTACGGCCTCCGCCTTGGTGGGGCCGTAGGCGTAGTACTCGATCTCGCCGGTGAAGCAGCCGTCCTCGCCGACGACCATCCGCGTGGCGACGACCCGGTCGGCGCCGAGCATCTCGCCGATGGGCTCGACGACCTCGGCTCCGGAGGTGGACACGATCACCACGTCGCGGCCCGCGGTGTGGTGGGCCTCGATGAGGGAGGCGGCCTCGTCGTAGATCAGTGGGTCGATGAGGTCGTGCAAGGTCTCGGCGACGATCTCCCGGACCTGCTGCACGTTCCACCCCTTGCAGAGGGCGGACAGGTACTCCCGCATCCGTTCCATCTGATCGTGGTCGGCGCCGCCGGCCAGATAGATGAACTGCGTGTAGGCGGTGCGCAGCACGGCCCTTCGGTTGATCAGGCCGCCCTGGTAGAAGGACTTGCTGAACGTCAGAGTGCTCGACTTCGCAATGACCGTCTTGTCCAGGTCGAAGAAGGCTGCGGTGCGAGGCAAGGAGTGCGGCAAGGGCTGATTTTCCACGACCCGAGCATATGCGCCCACCATTCGGCGTAAAGTGCGGCGCGTGGGTTTGCCTGAGAAGGCTCTCGGGTACACCATGGAAGTCACGGATCGTTCGCGACCGTGCTAACCCGGTCTGGCTCCTCCCCCCCCGAGTCGGACCGTGGGGACGACCCCCGCTCTCCCCCCCGGCGGGGGTCGTCGCATGTCCGGACGCGGTTTGCGTCCCTGCTTTCGACCCCAAGTGATCATTCCTGGGTCCTCCTCGTCTGTGAGGGGCCCGCGCGTCGAAGGCCCTCACCCCATCGAACTCGTCACGCTGCGTAGTGGTTCCGGCGCGCTCCGGAACTCACCTGTAGGGGTGAGCGGGTTATTCACAATGGGGCGGCTGTCCACGGTTTTAGAGCAAGATCCACTTCTTTTCCCTGATCCCGTCACGGTGATTCCGGCCGCGAAGTCCGCGGCGCTGGATTTGCGGTGAGAAGGAGGCGGAGATCGTGGCTGGATCGAAGTCGTGTGAAGTCCGGGATCTCGCGGTGGCGGGCGGGGACAGGCCGAATCCCGGGGCCGGCGGGCCTTTGGCCGCCGGTGGACGGCCGCTGATCATCACCGAGGACCCCCTGCTGCTCGACGACCTGCTGCGGCTGTGCGCCGCCGCGGGCGCCGAGCCGCATGTGCACCACGCGGTGCCGGAGCAAAGCGGAGCCGATCGTGAGAGTGGCGACGGGAGCGACGGGAGCGGCGGAGGTGCCGCTGGTGTCACGGGGGTGGCGGGGGTCGGCTGGGAATCTGCGCCCCTCGTGCTGGTCGGCGACGACGCCGCCCGGCGGGTGCGCGGCGCACCCCGGCGGGACGGGGTCTTCCTCGTCGGCCGGGATCTGGACGACCCCCACGTCTGGCAGCGGGCGGTGGAGATCGGCGCCGAGGAGGTGCTGACCCTCCCCGACGCCGAGAGCAGGCTCGTCGACAGGATCGCCGACGTGGTGGAAGGCGCCGGGCGGCCCGCCCTCACGGTCGGGGTGATCGGGGGCAGCGGCGGAGCCGGAGCCTCGACCCTCGCCTGCGCCCTGGCCCTGAGGGCGGCCCGGGCCGGCGAGCGGACCATCCTCATCGACGGCGACCCCCTCGGCGGCGGTATGGACGTCCTCCTCGGAGGCGAAGCCGCCGAAGGGCTGCGCTGGCCCGACTTCGCCGCCTCGCGCGGCCGGGTCGGCGCCGGAGCCCTGGCCGAATCCCTGCCCGAGCTGCACGCCCTGAGGGTGCTCAGCTGGGACCGCGGGGACCGGGTGGTGGTGCCGCCCGCCGCCATGCGCTCGGTGGTGGCCGCGGCGCGGCGCCGGGGCGGGGTCGTCGTGGTCGACCTGCCGCGCCGCGTCGACGAAGCGGTGGCGGAGGTGCTCGCGCAGCTGGACCTGGTGCTGATGGTGGTGCGGGGCGAGTTGCGGGCGGTGGCCGCCGCCGGCCGGGTGTCCGCCGGAGTCCGCATGGTGGCCCGCGACGTTCGCGTGGTCGTACGGGGACCCGCGCCCGGCGGACTCGACGCGGAGGCCGTCGCCGGACTGCTGGGGGTGCCGCTGGCCGGGGAAGTACCGGTCGAGGTCGGGCTCCCGGGCCGGGTGGCCGAGGGGGAGCCCCCGGGAGCGCACGGTCGGGGCGCCCTCGCCCGCTTCTGCGACGGCTTCTGGCAGCGCGCGCTCGGCTCCGCCCAGGGGGTGTCGGCATGAGCGCCGTGCTCCTCGACGCGGTGCGCCAGCGGCTCGCCGAGAGCGGGGCGGAGCCGACCCCGGCGCGGGTGGCGGCGGCCCTGCGGGCCCAGGGCCGGCTGCTGGGCGACGCGGAGGTGCTCGGCGTCGCCGCGGAACTGAGGTCCGAACTGGTGGGCGCGGGCCCGCTGGAGGCGCTCCTCGCCGACCCCGAGGTCACCGACGTCCTGGTGGCCGCCCCCGACCGGGTGTGGGTGGACCGCGGCGGCGGGCTGGAGCTGACCGGGGTGACCTTCGCCGACGCCGCCGCGGTGCGCAGGCTCGCCCAGCGGCTCGCCGCCGTCGCCGGACGCCGCCTCGACGACGCCCGGCCCTGGGTGGACGCCCGGATGCCCGACGGCACCCGCTTGCACGCCGTACTGCCTCCGGTGGCCGTCGGCTCGGCGTGCCTGTCCCTGCGGGTGGTGCGGCCGCGCGCCTTCACGCTGGAGGAGCTGGTCGAGGCGGGCACGCTGCCGCCCGGCGGGCAGCGGCTGCTGCGGGACATGGTGCGGGCCCGGCTGTCCTTCCTGGTCTCGGGCGGGACGGGCACCGGCAAGACCACCCTGCTCAGCGCCCTGCTCGGGCTGGTCGGCCCCGGGGAGCGGATCGTGCTCGCCGAGGACTCGGCCGAGCTGCGGCCCGACCATCCGCACGTGGTCCGGCTGGAGACCCGGCCGGCCAACCAGGAGGGTGCCGGCCAGGTCACCCTCGCCGACCTGGTCCGCCAGGCCCTGCGGATGAGGCCCGACCGGCTCGTCGTCGGCGAAGTCCGCGGCGCCGAGGTCGCGGACCTGCTGGCCGCCCTCAACACGGGACACGAAGGCGGCTGTGGCACGGTCCACGCGAATGCCGCCGCCCACGTGCCGGCCCGGCTGGAAGCCCTCGGTACGGCCGCCGGACTCGACCGGGCCGCCCTTCACAGCCAGTTGGCGGCGGCCCTGACGCTGGTGGTCCACCTCGTACGGGACCGGGCCGGCCGGCGCCGGGTCGCCGAGGTGCACGTCCTGGAGCGGGACCCGGCCGGGCTCGTGGTCACCGTGCCAGCGCTGCGCTGGGGCGCCCGGGGGTTCGTACGGGACCGGGGCTGGGAGCGGCTGCGCCCGCTGCTCGCGGGTGCCCGGTGAGCGCCGGGGCGGTGGTGCCGCTGCCGGTGATCGCCGGGGTGCTGTGCGCCGGAGCGGCCGCCTGGGCGCTGGCCGGGGCCGACCGGGTGCCCCGGCGGGCCAGGGCGGTACTGGCCGGGGCGGGGCCACCGGTACCGGCCGGACCGGCGCCCTGGGAACACCTGGTGGCCGCAGTCAGGCTCCGGGCCACGCGCAGCCGGGAGTGGACCTGCCTCGGGGCCGGGCTGGTGCTCGCACTGCTGGGCGGGTCGGTGATCCCGATGGTCGCCGGGGCGGCCGCCGTGCCGCTGGTCCGCCGGTGGCTGCGGGCCAGGGAGCGGGCGCGGGCCCGGACGGCGCGGGCCGCCGAAGTGGTGGCCCTGTGCGGAGCGGTGGCGGGCGAGCTGCGCGCCGGTGCGCAGCCCGGCCGGGCGCTGACCGAGGCGATGCGCCGCACGGTGTCCGGCCCCGGCGGGCCGGGAGCCGCGGAGGCCGGCGTCCTGGCGGCCGCTGCCTTCGGCGGGGACGTGGCCGCAGCACTGCGGCAGGCGGCCCGGGAGCCCGGCGCGGAGGGGCTGGCGGCGATGGCGGCCTGCTGGCGGGTCTCGGTGGACGGCGGCGCCGGGCTGGCCGCCGGACTGGACCGGCTGGAAGGGGCCTTGCGGGCCGAGCGGGACCGGGAGGAATCACTGCGCGCCCAGCTCGCGGGAGCGAGATCGACGACGGCGGTGCTCGCCCTGCTCCCGGCGGTCGGTCTGCTCATCGGTACCGGGCTGGGGGCCGATCCGCTGCGGGTGCTCCTGCACACGCCGGTGGGGTGGGGCTGCCTGCTCGCGGGCTCGGCACTGGAGGCGCTGGGGCTGCTGTGGTGCCGGCGCATCGTAAGGGTGGGGGAGCGGTGATGGACGGCTTCGCGATCCACAGGCTGGGGATGGCCCTGTGCCTCGCGGCGGCGGCGCTGTGGGCGGCCTCGGCGGTGGCGGCGCGCATCGGGGAGCGGGCGGCCCGGCGACGGCTCACCCGGATGCTCGCGGCGGAGGCGGCGCACAGGCGGCCGCCCGCCGGGCCCCGGCTGCGGGTGGCGGTGACGGCCTGGGCCGGGCCCGCCGGAGCACTGGCGGCGGCCTGGCTGCTGATCGGGGGGCTCGCTGGAGCGGCGGCAGGCTGCGCGGCGGGCTTCGCGGTCCGCAGGTGGCTCGCGCGACGGCGGCCGGCCACAGGGGTCGACCACGGGGAGGCGGAGCGTCAGCTTCCGTTCGCAGCCGACCTGTTGGCCGCGTGTCTGGCGGCCGGGGCCGGGCCGGTGGACGCCGCCGAGGCGGTGGGGGAATCGCTGGGCGGCCCGGTGGGGGACCGGCTGGCGATGGCCGGAGCGGAGCTGCGCCTCGGCGGCGAACCGGGCGCCGCGTGGGGGAGGTTGGCGGAGATACCGGGAGCGCGCGCCCTGGCCGAATGCCTCGAGCGCTCCGCACGCACGGGGGCGCCCGCCGCGGAACCGGTGTCCCGGCTCGCGTCGACGCTCCGGGCAGACCGCGCCCGCCGGGCGGGAGCCCGGGCGCAGCGGGCGGCGGTCCTCGTCACCGCGCCGGTGGGCTTGTGCTTCCTCCCCGCCTTCCTCGCGCTGGGAGTGGCGCCGGTGGTGATCGGAATGGCCTCCGGCCTCCTCTCCGCCGGCTGAGGGGCCGGCTGAGGGGCTGACTGACGGGCCGATCGAATTGGCCACCTGAAATGACCATCTGACATCTGAGATCTGAGATCACGTCAAAAAGCTGAATCAACGGGAGGTTGTCATGTCGATCATCTGGATTCGCGTGCGGGCGGCAATGACGGGGCTGGCGGGGCGGGCGGGACTGAAGGGCCGCGGGGGCGACGCGGGAATGTCCACATCCGAATACGCCATGGGCACGATCGCGGCGTGTGCGTTCGCGGCCGTTCTGTACAAGGTGGTGACGAGTGAACTGGTCTCGACGGCACTTCAGTCGACCATCGGAAAGGCGCTCGATGCGCCGTTCTGACCGCGGTTCTGACCGCGGATATGTGACGGCGGAGGCGGCCCTGGTGATTCCGGCGCTGGTGCTGTTCGCGGCGCTGCTGGTGTGGGCGCTGATGGCGGCGGCCGCGCAGATCCGGTGTGTGGACGCCGCTCGGGCCGGTGCCCGGTCGGCGGCCCGCTCGGAGCCGGCGGGCGCGGCGGTCGCGGCAGCCGAGGCGGCCGCCCCGCCCGGGGCGCGGGTGGAGCTCTCGCGGGCGGGTGACCTGTGGCGGGTCCGCGTCACGGCTCCCGCTCCGGGACCGGCCGCGCTGCCGGTCCGGCTCACCGCCCTGGCCGCCGCCCTGGCCGAGGACACCGTGGGGCCGCCGCCGTGACCGGGAGGTGTGCGGGCGCGCGGGACCGGGGGTCGGCCACGGTGTGGGCGGTCGTGGTGGCGACCGTGCTGGTGGCGGTGTTCGGCGGGGTGCTCCTGCTCGGGCAGGCGGTGGTCTCCCGGCACCGTGCTGCGGCCGCGGCCGACCTGGCCGCCCTCGCGGCGGCGGCGAGCTGGGCCCACGGCCCGGAGGCCGCCTGCGCCACGGCGATACGGGTGGCGGTGGCGCAGGGCGCGCGGGTCACCGAGTGCGGGGTGACGGGCGAGGTCGCGGAGGTCACCGCCCGCGCCCCGACGGGCCCCTTCGGGCCGGAGCTGCGCTCTCGCGCGGGCCCGCCGTTGCCCGGGGAGCCCCGTTGAGGGGGCCTCCACGGGACCGGGTCCCCCGGGGCGGTGGCGGGCGGGCTGCAGGGCTGCGGGGCTGCGGGGCTGCGGGGCTGCGGGGCTGCGGGGCTGCAGGGCTGCACGGCTGCGGGGCCACGGATGTCCGGGTGGCCCGTCCGGGTGGGCCGTCTGGGAGAGGGCCCGGGAATACGAGCGCGGTCGAGGGGAGGTACGGGGGAGTGGTCCGGGCCGGCTGCCACTTGTCCCAGTGACCAGTGACCAGTGACCAGTGACCGGCCACCGGCCACCTGACACTGTCCGGGTGGCCCTAGGGGCGATATCAAGCCAATCGCCGACGATCCCGCGAAGCCGGTGCCCCGGCCGCGCCGGCTGCGACCGGGGCGGCGGCTCCGGCCCGGGGTTCGCCCGGAGGGGCCCGGCCCGTCCGGGGGACCTGAGGGGCTCAGGGCGTCTCTGACGGTGACGGTGCCGGTGCCGGGGATTCCGAGAGGAGGTGGGTGAGCAGGCGGACGGCGCCGCGCTTGTGCAGGGGGTCGTTGCCGTTGCCGCACTTGGGGGACTGGATGCAGGAGGGGCAGCCGGCCTCGCACTCGCAGGCGGCGATCGCGTCCCGGGTCGCCGTCAGCCAGGCGCGGGCCGTGTGGAAGGCGCGCTCGGCGAAGCCCGCTCCGCCCGGGTGGCCGTCGTAGACGAAGACCGTCGGGAGGAGGGTGTCGGGATGCAGCGGGACGGAAACCCCGCCGATGTCCCAGCGGTCGCAGGTGGCGAAGAGCGGGAGCAGGCCGATCGAGGCGTGCTCGGCGGCGTGCAGGGCGCCGCCGAGGATCTCCGGGTTGATCCGGGCCTCGTCCAGCTGTTCCTCGGTGACCGTCCACCACACGGCCCGGGTGCGCAGGGTGCGGGGCGGCAGGTCCAGTTTGGCCTCGCCGAGCACCTCGCCGGTGATCAGTTTGCGGCGCAGGTACGAGACGACCTGGTTGGTGACCTCCACGGAGCCGAAGCAGAGCCTGCCCCGCCCCCAGGCGATCTCCGTCTCGGTTTCCAGGACCGAGATGGCGGTCGTGTCGCGGGCCGTGGTGGAGAACGGCGGGCTGGCCTCCTCGACCAGCGCGACGGAGTCCGCCAGGTCCAGGTGCTTCACGAGGTACGTGCGGCCCTGGTGGAGGTGGACCGCCCCGTCGTGGACGGCGGTGTGGGAGGCCTCCTCGTCGACCGTGCCCAGCAGCCGGCCCGTGGCGGCTTCGACGATCTGGACCGGGCGTCCGCCGCCGCCCCGGATGTCGGTGAGGTCCGAGGCCCGTTCCCGGCGGGTCCAGTGCCAGGCCGTGGCCCGGCGGCGCAGCAGTTTCGCCGCTTCGAGCTGGGGGAGGAGATCGCGTGCCGCCGGGCCGAAGAGGTCGAGGTCGGGCTCCGTGAGGGGTAGCTCGGCCGCGGCCGCGCACAGGTGCGGGGCCAGGACGTACGGGTTGTCGGGGTCCAGGACCGTGGCCTCCACCGGCTGCCGGAAGAGGGCCTCGGGGTGGTGGACCAGGTAGGTGTCCAGCGGGTCGTCGCGGGCGATCAGGACGGCCAGCGCGCCCTGGCCCGAGCGTCCGGCCCGGCCGGCCTGCTGCCACAGGGAGGCGCGGGTGCCCGGGTAGCCGGTGATCAGGACGGCGTCGAGGCCGGAGACGTCCACGCCCAGCTCCAGGGCGGTCGTCGCGGCCAGGCCGAGCAGGTCGCCGGAGTGCAGGGCCCGCTCCAGGGCCCGGCGCTCCTCGGGCAGGTAGCCGCCGCGGTAGGCCGCGACCCGCCCGGGCAGCGAGCGGTCGACGGCGGCGAGCTTCTCCTGGGCGATCACGGCGATCAGCTCGGCACCGCGCCGGGAGCGGACGAAGGCGACCGTGCGGACGCCCTGGACGACCAGGTCGGTGAGGAGATCGGCGGTCTCGGCGGTGGCCGTACGCCGTACGGGAGCCCCCCGCTCGCCCTTGAGGTCGGTCAGGGGCGGCTCCCACAGGGCGAAGACGACCTCGCCCCGCGGGGAGGCGTCGTCGGAGACCTCCACCACCGGCAGGCCGGTCAGCCGGGACGCGGCGGTGGCCGGGTCGCTCGCGGTGGCCGAGGCCAGCAGGAACACGGGATCGGAGCCGTAGCGGGCGCACAGCCGGCGCAGTCTCCGCAGGACCTGGGCGACGTGGGAGCCGAAGACGCCCCGGTAGGTGTGGCACTCGTCGATGACCACGTAGCGCAGGGCCCGCAGGAAGGAGGACCAGCGCGGGTGGGCCGGGAGGATCCCCCGGTGCAGCATGTCGGGGTTGGTGAGGACGTAGTTCGCGTACTGGCGCACCCACTCGCGCTCCTCGACCGGGGTGTCCCCGTCGTACACGGCGGGCCGGACGGCGTTGCCGAGGGGGCCTGCCAGTTCCCGTACGGCGCGGCGCTGGTCGGCGGCCAGGGCCTTGGTCGGGGCCAGGTACAGGGCGGTCGCGCCCCGGCCGTTGGGAGCTTCGGCGCCGTCGGCGAGGGCGGAGAGCACGGGCGCGAGGTAGGCCAGCGACTTGCCCGAGGCGGTTCCCGTGGCGACGACGACGGACTCCCCGTCGAGGGCGTGCTCGGCGGCCGCGGCCTGGTGTTCCCACGGATGGTCGATCCCGGCGGCCTGAATCGCGGCTACGACATCGGTTCGGATGCGATCGGGCCAGACCGCATGACGACCCTCCCGAGGGGGCAAGTGCTCCGTATGGGTGATGCGCGCAGCCCGGGAAGGCCCCCGTGACAGCCGGTCCAGGACCGTGCCGGGGGTGGGTCTGACGTCCTCGGGTGCCGTGGGCGGACCGGGACGGTGAGTGTTGGCCATTGGAACCGAGTGTGTCACCGGCGTGCGGGACAATGGTCCGAAGGCGTCGTGCGCGCCTGCCGGTAAGTGATTGAATGCCATCGCGGCAGCCAATCCCTCGCCCACCTTCGGGTGGGGAGGCCCCTGGGGGGCGCCGCTCGATAGCAAGGTGCTGGAGGATCCGTGGACCTGTCCCTGTCGACTCGCACTGTCGGCGACCGTACGGTCGTGGAGGTCGGTGGCGAGATTGATGTGTATACCGCGCCCAAGCTGCGCGAGCAGTTGGTCGAGTTGGTGAACGACGGCAGCTACCACCTGGTTGTCGACATGGAGCGAGTGGACTTCCTCGACTCCACCGGACTTGGTGTGCTCGTGGGAGGCCTCAAGCGCGTCCGCGCGCACGAGGGCTCGCTGCGTCTGGTCTGCAACCAGGAGCGCATCCTGAAGATCTTCCGAATCACCGGTCTGACCAAGGTGTTTCCGATCCACAACTCGGTGGAAGACGCCGTCAACGCCACCGACTGACGGCGCTCGGCGGCGAAACGGCCGAAGATGGAGCGGGGGGTACCGGGCCACAAGCGGTCCGGGCCCCTGTAAGGCACGCCCGTAGTCCGAGGGGGACGCGCATGGCCACCGTTGAACTGCGCTTCAGCGCCCAGCCCGAACACGTCCGGACGGCCCGCCTGGTCGCGGCCGCCGTGGCGCGGCGGGCCGGTGTGGAGGAAGCCGTCCTCGACGAGGTCCGCCTCGCCGTGGGCGAGGCCTGTTCGCGTGCCGTCGGACTACATCGCAGCAACGGGCTGACCGCGCCCGTCCGGGTGGTGCTGACCGAGGAGGAGAAGGTGTTCTCCATCGAGGTCAGCGACGAAGTACCCGGACCGGCCGGCGGCCCGTCTGCCGCCGTGCCCGGAATCGACGCCGTCCTGGACCCCGACACCGAGGGCGAGGACGAGATGGGCCTTGCCGTGATCAGCGGCCTGGTCGACGACGTCGACGTCATCAGCGGGGAAAACGGCGGGACCATCCGGATGAGCTGGCCCGTTTCGGGAACCTCCGAACTGTCGTAGCCGGCCGTAGTCCGGCCGCGGCTGCAGTCGGGCCGGGGTCCGGCTCCGGCCGCCGTCCGAGTGCGGCTCCGGTCTGGGGCCGAGTTCGGCTCCGGTCTGGGTCCGAGTTCGGCTCCGGCCTGGGTTCGGCCTGCCCATCGCTTCGTGCCCGCCGGGTGGCCTCGTGCCGCCCGGCGGGTTTTCGTGCTGCCCCGGGGGGCCGTGTCCCGCTCGGGGGCTTCGTGCTGCCCTGCGGTGGGCCGGCCGGCCCCGGGGGTGCCCGTCCCTTGTGGACGCCGCTTGGCGGGTTCTCGTGGTGACCGGCGGGTTCTCGTCCCGGCCGGGGGGTTTCGTGGTTCCCGGTCTGTTTCCTGTCCCGGCCGGCCCTCGCGGCGGTCGCTTCCCGGAGGCGTGCCGTCCGGCGACGGGGGACCGGGCGGGTGCCGGTAAGGCGTCGGAGCACCGGGGGCGGGGGCACCGATGATGTTCCGCCGCGCGTGCCGACGTATCTTCTGATCTTATTCAAGGCCCTGCCGAGCAGGGCCTTTCGGGTAACCGTAGATCCATTTCGTGATCGTTCTCCAGCGGTTTTGCAGATCGGTGATCAGGCGTCAATGCTTTTGCCCCGTTACCGCTTTCGAGGGTAATGGAGTGACCAGATCTATTGGTGAGGAGCAAGTGCGAGCCAATTCCGTTTCCTGCGTACTGTTTTGATCGGGTCCCGCTCCCTACAATCCGTCCACATCTTGAGCTCATCACGTCAAGGAGGACGAATGACGGGGCTCTTCACCCCTATCGCGCCCGGTCGCACCACTGACCTGGCATCCGCAGTACTCACCGATGACAACCGGCTCATCGTGATCGTCATTGCGGCCGTTGCCATCGCCGCGCTCGTCGTCGCGCAGATCCTGGTCCGCCAGGTCCTCGCCGCCGACGAGGGAACCGACAAGATGAAGGAGATCGCCGCCGCCGTCCAGGAAGGCGCCAACGCCTACCTCGGCCGGCAGCTCCGCACGCTCGGCGTCTTCGCTGTCGTCGTGTTCTTCCTGCTGTTCCTGCTCCCCGCCGACGACTGGACGCAGCGGGCGGGACGTTCCGCCTTCTTCCTCGTCGGCGCCATCTTCTCGGCCGCCACCGGCTACATCGGCATGCGCCTCGCGGTCCGTGCCAACGTCCGCGTCGCCGCCGCCGCGCGCGAGGCCACCCCCGCCGAGGGCGAGCCCGCCAAGGACCTGACCGAGGTCTCCCACAAGGCCATGCGGATCGCGTTCCGCACCGGCGGCGTGGTGGGCATGTTCACCGTCGGTCTCGGCCTGCTCGGCGCGTCCTGCGTCGTGCTCGTCTACGCCGCCGACGCCCCCAAGGTCCTGGAGGGCTTCGGCCTCGGTGCCGCGCTCATCGCGATGTTCATGCGTGTCGGAGGCGGCATCTTCACCAAGGCCGCCGACGTCGGCGCCGACCTGGTCGGCAAGGTCGAGCAGGGCATTCCGGAGGACGACCCGCGCAATGCCGCGACCATCGCCGACAACGTGGGCGACAACGTCGGAGACTGCGCGGGAATGGCCGCCGACCTCTTCGAGTCGTACGCCGTCACCCTCGTGGCGGCCCTCATCCTCGGCAAGGCCGCCTTCGGCGACCTGGGCCTGGCCTTCCCGCTGATCGTCCCCGCCATCGGGGTCGTCACCGCGATGATCGGCATCTTCGCGGTCTCCCCGCGGCGTACCGACCGCAGCGGAATGACCGCCATCAACCGCGGCTTCTTCATCTCCGCGGCCATCTCGCTGGTCCTCGTCGCGATCGCCGTCTACGCGTACCTGCCGGGCACCTACAAGGAGCTCGTCGGCGTCGACGACGCCGCGATCTCCGGGCACTCCGGCGACCCGCGGATCCTGGCGCTGGTCGCCGTCGCCATCGGCATCGTGCTCGCGGCCCTGATCCAGCAGCTCACCGGCTACTTCACCGAGACCAACCGCCGTCCCGTCCGGGACATCGGCAAGTCCTCCCTGACGGGCGCCGCCACGGTCGTGCTCGCCGGCATCTCGGTCGGTCTGGAGTCCGCCGTCTACACGGCGCTGCTCATCGGCCTCGGCGTGTACGGGGCGTTCCTGCTCGGCGGCACCTCGATCATGCTGGCGCTCTTCGCCGTGGCACTGGCCGGCACCGGTCTGCTCACCACGGTCGGCGTCATCGTCGCCATGGACACCTTCGGTCCGGTCTCCGACAACGCCCAGGGCATCGCGGAGATGTCCGGGGACGTCGAGGGCGCCGGCGCGCAGGTGCTGACGGACCTGGACGCGGTGGGCAACACCACCAAGGCCATCACCAAGGGCATCGCGATCGCCACGGCCGTGCTCGCCGCGGCCGCGCTCTTCGGCTCGTACAACGACGCCATCGCGAACGCGGTCAAGGAGGTCGGAGCCAAGACGGCCGGGGAGATGAACCTCAGCCTGGACATCGCGCAGCCCAACAACCTGGTCGGGCTGATCCTGGGCGCGGCCGTCGTGTTCCTGTTCTCCGGCCTCGCCATCAACGCCGTGTCCCGCTCGGCGGGTGCGGTGGTCTACGAGGTGCGCCGCCAGTTCCGGGAGCACCCCGGGATCATGGACTACACCGAGAAGCCCGAGTACGGGCGCGTCGTGGACATCTGCACCAAGGACGCGCTGCGCGAACTCGCCACGCCCGGGCTGCTCGCCGTCCTCACGCCGATCGCCGTCGGGTTCACGCTCGGCGTCGGAGCCCTTGGTTCCTTCCTCGCCGGCGCGATCGGCACGGGCACCCTGATGGCGGTCTTCCTCGCCAACTCCGGTGGCGCGTGGGACAACGCGAAGAAGCTCGTCGAGGACGGGCACCACGGCGGCAAGGGCAGCGCGGCCCACGAGGCCGTGGTCATCGGCGACACCGTCGGCGACCCGTTCAAGGACACCGCCGGTCCCGCCATCAACCCGCTGCTCAAGGTCATGAACCTGGTGGCGCTGCTGATCGCCCCCGCGATCGTGCAGTTCAGCTACGGGGCGGACGCCAGTCCGACGGTACGGGCCATCGTCGCGGTCCTCGCGATCGGCGTCATCGTCGGTGCGGTGTACATCTCCAAGCGCCGCGGCATCGCCGTGGGCGACGACGGGACGGGCGAGGGCGCGACCGCCGAGCGGGTGGGCCAGCAGGCCGACCCGGCGGCGGCCGTCTCTTCCTGAGACGGCCGACGCGGGCCTGAACCGGCCCGATCCGGCTCGACCCGGGGCTCGACTCGACCGTACGCCCGAATGGCGGACGGGGGGCGCGGACTGACGCGCCGTCCGTCCGCCTTTGCGTTTCCCGGATGGTGGACGTGTATCTTCCGGGCCGAGAGCCTTCGAAGGGACCAATCCGGTGAACAAGAAGCTTGCGGCCGCGGTATCGGGCGCTGCGGTGCTGATGCTCGTCCTGTCCGGCTGCGGCGGGGACGACGGCGACAAGAAGACCGACGCCTGGGCCAAGAAGGTCTGCGACAGCTGGCAGCCCGAGCTCGAGAAGATCGAGAAGGCGAACGCCGACATCAAGCGGGTGGCGACCGAGAGCAGCAAGCCCGAGGAGGTCCAGTCGACCGACTCGGCGGCCTTCGGGACCATGGCCGAGTCGTACAAGGCGATGGGTACGGCCCTCACGAACGCGGGAGTTCCGCCCGTCAAGGACGGGGAGAAGACCCAGGCCGCCGCGGTCATGGGCTTCGAGTCGACGTCGGCGGGCTACACCGCCCTCAAGACGAAGATGGACGCCCTTGACGCCAAGGACCAGGGCAAGTTCGCCGAGGGCCTCAAGGAGGTCGCGGGCGGCCTGGAGGAGGCGACCAAGGGTGGCAAGGAAGCCCTCGACCAGCTCAAGGCGGGCGGCCTGGACAAGTCGATGAACGGTCAGAAGGGCTGCCAGGTGACGACTCCGTCGCCGGCGCAGTCCTAGACCTCGTCCTCGTCGGCCTCGTCCTCGTCCTCGTCCTCGTCCCGGTAACGGTCGAGGACGACGAGGGCGAGGACGCGAGGGCGGCCGCCTGGCCGGCGACTCCGCACACACCGGGGCGGCCGGGATCCTTCGGGACCCGGCCGCCCCGGCATGTCCGGGTCGGGTCCGGCCGTACGGAACTGCGCCCGGCCGGGGCCCGTCCCGGGGTGCGGACCCCGGGCAGGAGCTCGCGGGGGGCGACGGGCGCCCACGCCGAAGGCCGTGTGGCGCGGGCATTGGCGGCGGCAGCGGCCACAATGGGCGGGTGAGTACCACCAGCCTTCCCCCCGGTCTGCCCGCCCGCCTCCCCTCGTCGGCCCGCGCGGCCGAGCTGCGCGCCGCGTTGCTCGCCGCGGGCTTCACCGCCGACGGGCTGCTCGACCTGCTCGGTGCCCCGGCGTACGCCGCGCTGGCCCGCAGCGAGACGGTCCCCGCCCTGCGCGCCACGCGGAGCCGCGGCGACGGGCCGCTCGCGAGCCTGACCCGGCTCTTCCTGCTGCGCCAGCCGGTGCCGTACGTACACGCCGCGGCCGCCCTGCCCGTGGACGCGGCGGTGGCCGACGGCTGGCTGCGGCGCGAGGGCGATGAGGTGCACGCCACCGTGGACGTGCGCCCGTACGGCGGTCCGGACGGCGAGGACTGGTTCATCGTCTCCGACCTCGGCTGCGCCGTCGGCGGGGCCGGCGGGATCGGCCATCGCGAGGAGGGCGTGGTCCTCGGCGTCGGCGGTGCCTCCACGACGCTGGCCGGGATCACCGTCCGCACGCCGGTCGGTTCGGCCCTCGACGTGGGTGCCGGATCCGGGATCCAGGCGCTGCACGCCGCGCAGCACGCGACCCGGGTCACGGCGACCGATGTCAACCCGCGGGCCCTGGAGTTCACCCGGTTGACGCTGGCGCTGTCGGGGGCCCCCGAGGCGGAACTGCTGACCGGGTCGCTGTTCGAGCCGGTCGGCGCGGCCACGTACGACCTGATCGTGTCGAATCCGCCCTTCGTGATCTCCCCGGGGGCCCGGCTGACGTACCGGGACGGCGGGATGGGCGGCGACGACCTGTGCCGGACCCTGGTCCAGGAGGCCGGAGCCCGGCTCAACCCGGGCGGATTCGCTCAGTTCCTGGGCAACTGGCAGCACGTGGACGGCGAGGACTGGCACGACCGGGTACGGGCCTGGGTGCCACGCGGCTGCGATGCCTGGATCGTGCAGCGTGACGTGCAGGACGTGACGCAGTACGCGGAGTTGTGGCTGCGCGACGCGGGCGATCACCGCACCGACCCCGCCGAGTACGAACAGCGGTACGAGGACTGGCTGGACGAGTTCGAAGCCCGCAAGACCAAGGCCGTCGGCTTCGGCTGGATCACGCTGCGGCGCAGCGACGCGGCCGAGCCCTCGATCGTGGTCGAGGAGTGGCCGCACTCGGTGGAACAGCCGCTCGGGGAGGCCGTCCTCGAGCACTTCGCGCGCCAGGACTACCTGCGCGACCACGATGACGCGGCCCTGCTCGCGGGCTACTTCCGGCTGACCGAGGAGGTCGTGCAGGAGCAGGTCGGCGCGCCCGGCGCGGAGGATCCGGAACACGTCGTGCTCCGGCAGAACCGGGGCATGCGGCGCGCCACCAAGGTCGACACGGTCGGGGCCGGCTTCGCCGGGGTGTGTGACGGATCACTGAGCGCGGGGCGGATTCTGGACGCCATCGCCCAGTTGGTCGAGGAGGACCCGGTGGTCCTGCGGGACCGGACGCCCGAGGCGATCCGGATGCTGGTGGAGCAGGGGTTCCTGGAGCCGCTGACCGGGGCGGACGCCGGAGCGGAAGCCGGGGCGGGAGCCCCGGGGGAGTAGGGGCGGAGGCTGCCGTGCGCCGGTGTGCGCCGTCGTGCGCCGGTGCGCCCCGTGCGGGCCCCGGGCAGGTCGGAGCCGGGATGTAACCCCAGGTTCGCCTGCTGTCTCCCCCCGGCTGAAATCCTCCGCTCAGCGGGATCCGGGGGGATCCCGGGAGCGGCCCGGGGGATGAGGTGAACGGCATGGAGCACGGTCCGGCGATCTTCGCGGCGGCCGTGTTCCTGCTGTTCGGGGCCGCTCTGCTGGCTTGGACGGGGGCGCGTGCCCTACGCGGCGCGCCGGTGGCCGAGGGCGTGCGCCCCGTCGTGGCCGTACCGGTGGCCCTGCTCGCCGGCGGGGTGTCGCTGGCCCTCGGGGTCTGGTGCCTCGGACGGCTCTGAGGGCGGGGCTCGCTGAGGCGAAGCTCACGGGACGGGGTGCCCGCGGCACCCGTGCCCCTCGGCATTCGGGGGCCTCGGCGGGCGGCTCCCCGGGGGCCCGGGCGGTGTCTTCCCTGATGGTGGGGGGTGCCTCGGTCCGGCGGGGGCGGGGCTTGGGGGGCGAGGCCGCGGAATCGGCCGGATGTCGCCCACGTCCGGCGGCGCGCCGGGTTTCCTCCGCTCGTCCGGAATGTGCGCAGGATCGTAAAGAACGACGTGAAGCGGGGTGCCGGGGCGGGGCCAGACGGCCCTTCGGCCACCCTGCCCGGTGAGTGCGGAGGGCCTGCCGCGGCATCCGGGCGGCAGAAATGGCACTTGTCGGGTTACCGTTCGAGTGGCCGTTGCGGGCTTCTGCCGTTTGACACGGGGGCGGGTTGTACCGTCACACTCCGCAGCGTCGCCGTACTGCGACCGAGTGCCGACCGGAGAGAAGAGCCAAGTTGTCCCCGACTAGCGAGACCGCAAAGGGCGGCCGCCGACTCGTCATCGTCGAGTCCCCTGCCAAGGCGAAGACGATCAAGGGCTACCTCGGCCCCGGATACGTCGTCGAGGCGAGCGTCGGGCACATCCGCGACCTCCCCAGCGGCGCGGCCGAGGTTCCCGACAAGTACACGGGCGAGGTCCGTCGCCTCGGTGTGGACGTCGAGCACGACTTCGCGCCGATCTACGTCGTCAACGCCGACAAGAAGGCCCAGGTCAGGAAGCTCAAGGAGCTGCTGGCCGAGTCCGACGAACTCTTCCTCGCCACCGATGAGGACCGCGAGGGCGAAGCCATCGCGTGGCACCTGCAGGAAGTCCTCAAGCCCAAGGTCCCCGTCCACCGGATGGTCTTCCACGAGATCACCAAGGACGCGATCCGCGACGCCGTCGCCAACCCGCGCGAGCTCAACCAGCGCATGGTCGACGCCCAGGAGACCCGCCGCATCCTCGACCGCCTCTACGGCTACGAGGTCTCGCCGGTCCTGTGGAAGAAGGTCATGCCGAAGCTGTCGGCGGGCCGCGTCCAGTCGGTGGCCACCCGCATGGTGGTCGAGAAGGAGCGCGAGCGCATCGCCTTCCGCTCGGCCGAGTACTGGGACCTGACCGGCACCTTCGCCACCGGCCGCGCCGGTGACGCCTCCGACCCGTCCACGCTGGTCGCCCGCCTGAACACGGTGGACGGCAAGCGCGTCGCACAGGGCCGCGACTTCGGTTCCACCGGGCAGCTCAAGAGCGAGGTGCTGCACCTCGACGAGGCGAACGCGCGGGCGCTGGCCGCCGCGCTGGCCGAGACCTCGTTCGCCGTCCGGTCGGTGGAGTCCAAGCCGTACCGCCGCTCCCCGTACGCCCCGTTCCGCACGACGACGCTCCAGCAGGAGGCCTCGCGCAAGCTCGGCTTCGGTGCGAAGGCGACGATGCAGGTGGCGCAGAAGCTGTACGAGAACGGCTTCATCACCTACATGCGTACCGACTCCACGACGCTGTCCGACACCGCGGTGTCGGCGGCGCGGGCGCAGGTCACCCAGCTCTACGGGGCCGAGTACCTGCCGGAGAAGCCCCGCGTCTACGCGGGCAAGGTCAAGAACGCGCAGGAGGCGCACGAGGCGATCCGTCCTTCGGGTGATCGTTTCCGCACCCCGGCCGAGACCGGTCTGACCGGCGACCAGTTCCGCCTGTACGAGCTCATCTGGAAGCGCACCGTCGCCTCGCAGATGAAGGACGCGGTCGGCAACTCGGTGACCGTGAAGATCGGCGGCCGGTCGGCCGACGGCCGCGACGCGGAATTCTCGGCCTCCGGCAAGACGATCACCTTCCACGGGTTCATGAAGGCCTACGTCGAGGGCGCGGACGACCCGAACGCCGAGCTCGACGACCGTGAGAAGCGCCTCCCGCAGGTCGGCGAGGGCGACGCGCTGTCGGCCGAGGAGATCACGGTCGACGGCCACTCGACCAAGCCGCCGGCCCGCTACACCGAGGCCTCGCTGGTCAAGGAGCTGGAAGAGCGGGAGATCGGCCGCCCGTCGACGTACGCGTCGATCATCGGCACGATCCTGGACCGCGGGTACGTCTTCAAGAAGGGCACGGCGCTCGTGCCGTCCTTCCTGTCGTTCGCCGTGGTCAACCTGCTGGAGACGCACTTCGGCCGGCTCGTCGACTACGACTTCACCGCCAAGATGGAGGACGACCTCGACCGCATCGCGCGGGGCGAGGCCCAGTCCGTCCCGTGGCTGAAGCGGTTCTACTTCGGCGCGGAGGACGCCACCGAGGTCGTGCCGGCCGACGGCGACGCGCTCGGCGGTCTGAAGGAGCTGGTGACCGACCTGGGCGCGATCGACGCCCGGGAGATCTCCTCCTTCCCCGTCGGCGAGGGCATCGTGCTGCGCGTCGGCCGCTACGGGCCGTACGTGGAGCGCGGCGAGAAGGACGCCGAAGGCCACCAGCGGGCGGACGTGCCCGAGGAGCTGGCCCCGGACGAGCTGACGGTCGAGTACGCGGAGGAGCTGTTCGCGAAGCCGAGCGGCGAGTTCGAGCTCGGCAAGGACCCGATCAGCGGGAACGAAATCGTCGCGAAGGACGGTCGCTACGGGCCGTACGTGACGGAGATCCTGCCCGAGGGCACTCCGAAGACGGGCAAGAACGCGGTGAAGCCGCGGACGGCCTCCCTGTTCCAGTCGATGAGCCTGGACACGGTCACCCTCGAGGACGCGCTGCGCCTGATGTCCCTTCCCCGGGTCGTGGGCGTGGACGCCGAGGGCGCGGAGATCACCGCGCAGAACGGCCGCTACGGCCCGTACCTGAAGAAGGGCACGGACTCGCGGTCGCTGGAGACCGAGGACCAGCTCTTCGCGATCACCCTGGAGCAGGCGCTCGCGATCTACGCGCAGCCGAAGCAGCGGGGGCGCGCGGCCGCGAAGCCGCCGCTGAAGGAGCTGGGCACCGACCCGGTGAGCGAGAAGCCGGTGGTCGTCAAGGACGGCCGGTTCGGTCCGTACGTGACGGACGGCGAAACGAACGCGACGCTGCGGCGGGACGACGACGTCGAGACGATCACGCCGGAGCGGGGCTACGAGCTGCTCGCGGAGAAGCGCGCCAAGGGCCCGGTGAAGAAGACGGCCAAGAAGGCGCCCGCGAAGAAGGCCCCGGCGAAGAAGGCGACGGCGACGAAGACCGCTGCCGCCAAGAAGACGACGACGGCCAAGAAGACGACGGCGGCGAAGAAGACCACCGCCAAGAAGACGGCCGCGAAGAAGACGGCGGCCGCCGCAGCGGACGAGTAGGCGCCTGGTAGTCACCGAGTGGTCACCTAGTAGTCACGACAGGGCCCGTGCGCATCGCACGGGCCCTGCGTGTCTTTCCGGCCGTCGGGTGTTGGAGGACCGGGGTCTGTGGCGGAGCCCCGGAAGCGGTTCAGGGCTGCGCCCCGGGAACGGTGGAAGGGCGGGTAGGGGACAGCCCCCGGCGTAGCGGCACCGGCCCTCGGGCACGCCCCCGGAGAGGTGGGTCGGGGGTCACACCGGGCCTTGTCCACAGGGCTCCGCGCCCGCCCAGTGCAGCGGATAGGCTGGGCGGATGACGCGAGCCGAGCAGCCGACGGTCGTGACCGCCACCACCGACACCGCCCCCACCTACGACGAAGCCCTCGCCGCGGACTCCCGCGAGCGGGCGGTGCGCGCCCTGCTGCGCACCCCAGGGCTGCGCCGGCTGTGGAGCGCGCAGTTGGTGAGCGGCATCGGCGATGCCCTCGCCCTGCTGGTCTTGGTGCTGCTGGTCTTCCAGACGGCCGTGGAGCAGGAGCCCTTCGGCGGTGGCTACACCGGCTGGGCCCTCGCCGTCGCCGCCGTCTTCGGCGTCCGCGTGCTGTCCACCGTCCTCTTCGGCGCGGTCCTCCTGGGCCCCCTGGCCAAGCTCACCGCCCCCGGCGGCAAGCTGGACCGCCGCTGGACGATGATCGGCGCCGACGGGCTCCGGCTCGGCCTCTTCGTCGTGGCCCCGCTGTGGCTCGACTGGATCGGCCCGAACGCGCTGACCGCCCTGCTCGCCACCGTCTTCGTCTCCGGCGCCGCCGAGCGGCTGTGGGTGCTGGCCAAGGACAGCGCCGCGCCCGGCCTGCTGCCGGCGCCGCCGCCGGAGGGGGCGACCGTACGGCCGCTGCCCGACCACCTCGACGCACTGCGCAGGCTGAACCTGCGTACCGGCTTCGCCGCCCTGCCGATCGCCGCGGCCGCGCTGCTCGCCGCGACCCTGATCGGCAAGGCCCTCGGCCTCGGCATCGGCTGGTTCACCGAGAACCAGGCGGCTCTCGGCTCGTACGTGGCCTCCGGCCTCTTCGCGGCGTCCGTGTCGCTGCTGCTCCCGCTGGTGCTGCCCGGCACGAAGACCCCGCGTCCGCGCTCCCCGCTGGAGGGCCTGCGCGCCCCCAAGGCGGGGGACCGGCCGGAGAAGGGGCGTACGGGGGCCATCCCGCTGCTGGTCCTCGTCTGCGCCGCCGTCGCCGGAGCCGTCGCCTCGGCCGCCGCCGTGGCCGTTCTGCAGGCCACCGACCTGGGGGGCGGAGCAGCCGCGTTCTCGCTGCTCGTCCTGGCCCTGCTCGGCGGCACCGCCCTCGGCATCCGTGCCACCCAGGCCGGCAAGGTCCTCCCCGCGCTGTCCCGGCGCCGTCTGCTGGCGCTGTCCGTCGCCGTGGCCGGGCTGGCGCTGCTGCTGACCGGGCTGGTTCCGGACACCTCGACGGTGGTGTTCCTCTCGCTGCTCGCCGGCAGCGCCGCGGGCGTCGCCGCGAACACCGGGCACACGCTGCTCGACCAGGAGACCGAGGAGTTCCGCAGGGCCCGGGTCACCGAGCACCTGCAGGCCGTCGTCCGGGTCTCCGTGGCCGTCGGGGCCGTGGCCGCCCCGCTGCTGGCCGCCCTGATCGGACCGCACCGGCTGGCCGCCGGCGAGGTCGTCTTCGCGCACGGCGGCGCGGCCTTCACGCTGATGCTGGTCGGCGCCCTTCTGCTGCCGGTCGCCGTCATCGTCCTGGCCAAGGCCGACGACCGCAGCGGCGTACCGCTGCGCCGCGACCTGCGCGAGGCGCTGCGCGGCGGGGAGCCGGTGCAGGCCGCGTCCGACGCCGGGTTCTTCATCGCCCTGGAGGGCGGCGACGGCGCCGGCAAGTCCACCCAGGTGGAGGCGATGGCCGACTGGATACGGGCGAAGGGTCACGAGGTCGTGGTCACGCGCGAGCCCGGGGCCACCCCGGTCGGCAAGCGACTGCGATCGATCCTGCTCGACGTGTCCTCCGCCGGCCTGTCGAACCGCGCCGAGGCCCTGCTGTACGCGGCCGACCGCGCCGAGCACGTGGACACCGTCGTACGGCCCGCCCTGGAGCGCGGCGCGGTGGTCATCACCGACCGCTACATCGACTCCTCGGTGGCCTACCAGGGCGCCGGCCGGGACCTCTCCCCGACCGAGATCGCCCGCATCTCGCGCTGGGCCACGAGCGGTCTCGTCCCGAACCTGACCGTGCTGCTCGACGTGTCGCCGGAGACGGCCCGCGAGCGGTTCACCGAGGCGCCGGACCGGCTGGAATCGGAGCCGGCGGAGTTCCACCAGCGGGTGCGGGCCGGATTCCTGACCCTGGCCGCGGCCGACCCCGGGCGCTACCTGGTGGTCGACGCGGGCCAGGACCCGGAGTCGGTCAGCACCGTCGTGCGCCACAGGCTGGACCGGATGCTCCCGCTGTCGGAGGCCGAGGTGGCCGCGCAGGCGGAGGCCCGCCGGCTCGCCATCGAGGAGGCCGCGCGCAAGGCCGAGGAAGAGGCGGCCCGCAAGGCCGAGGAAGCGCGGCTGCTGGCCGAGGAAGAGGCCCGCAAGGCCCGCGAGGCGGAAGAGGCCCGCCTCGCGGCCGAGGCCGAGGCCGCCCGCAAGGAGCGCGAGGAGCGGCTGCGCGCCGAGGAGGAGGCCCGCGAGCGGGCCGAGGCCGAGCGGTTGAGGCTGGAGGCCGAGGAGAAGGCCCGTGCGGTGGAGGCCGAGCGGCTGCGCAAGCAGGCGGAGGAGGAGGCCCGGCTGCACGCCGAGGCCGAGGAGCGCCGGCTGGAGAAGCAGCGGCGGGCCGAGGAGGCCCTGCTGAAGGCCGAGGAGGCCCGGCGGCTGGCCGAGGCCTCGGCGGCGGAGACGGCGGCGAAGTCCGCGGCGGCCGCGGCTGCTGCTGCCTCGGCGTCCGTGGCTGCACCGGCGGCTCCCGCGGCTCCGGGGGCTTCCGCTCCCCAGGCAGATCTGCGCAAGGATTCGCGCCACGACGAGGCCGTGACGATCGAGACTCCGATCGTCAGGCGGGTCGTGCAGCCGGACGACGTCACCCAGACGGTCCCGGTCCCGAAGGCCGATCCGGCGGCGCGTCCCGCGGACGAGACCGCAGTGCTGCCGCCCGTCCGTGCGACGGGTCCGGCGGACGAGACGGCGGTCCTGCCGCCCGTACGGCCCACGGGCTCGGGTGCGGGCGAGCGCGCGGGCTCGGGCGAGGGCCCGGGCGAGGGCTCGGGTGGGGCTGCGGCGACGCGGCCGGCTGCGCCCAGGGCCTCGTACTCCGCGTCGCGGCCGACGGCCCAGCGACCTGAGGAGAACCCGGCCGACCGGGTCCCGCCGGGCATCTTCCGCGACTCGGGCAACGACGCGACCCGTGAACTGCCGCTCCTCGCCGAGGACGGCCGGCCGCGCCGGCCCCGCTCGGACTGGGCGGAAGAGACTCCGCTGGACGATCTGCCGACCCTGGCGGACGAGCTGCTGGGACGGCGCCGGGACGACGAGGACGAGCAGGGCCGGGGGCCGCGCCGCCGCTGACGGTGGTGGCGGCGGTGATCGGAGTGACGGTGGTCGCGCCGTGACGGCGTGACGGCGGTGGTCGTCGTCGGGGCCGGCTGACGGGGATTGTCAGTGGGAGCCGCCACACTGGGTGAGCAGACGGCACGGACGGTACGCGAGGCGAAAGGTGGTGGGCGGGATGCCCGTATGGGACGACCTGGTGGGACAGGAGCGGGTCCAGACGCAGCTGGCCGCCGCCGCGGTCGACGCCGACGGCCTGGTCACCGCCATCGAGGCGGGGACCCCGCCGCCGGCCGCCTCGAAGATGACGCACGCCTGGCTGTTCACCGGCCCGCCGGGCTCCGGGCGGTCCACCGCCGCCCGCGCCTTCGCGGCCGCGCTCCAGTGCACCAGCCCGGACCGCGCCCTCGGAGGCGAGCCGGGCTGCGGGTTCTGCGACGGCTGCCACACCACCGTGATCGGTACCCACGCCGACGTGGAGATCGTCCGTACCGATCAGCTGTCCATCGGCGTGAAGGACACCCGGGCGCTGGTGCGCCGGGCGCAGCTCTCCCCGGCCGTCGGCCGCTGGCAGGTCATCGTCCTGGAGGACGCCGACCGGCTGACGGAGGGTGCCGGAAACGTACTGCTCAAGGCCGTGGAGGAGCCCGCTCCGCGGACCGTGTGGCTGCTGTGCGCCCCCTCGCTGGAGGACGTGCTGCCCACCATCCGCTCCCGCTGCCGGCACCTTTCGCTGCGCACCCCGCCGGTGTCCGCGGTCGCGGAGGTGCTCGTGCGGCGAGACGGCATCGAGCCGGACGTCGCGCAGGCCGCCGCCCGCGCGACCCAGGGGCACATCGGCCGGGCCCGCCGGCTCGCCACCGACGGGGCGGCCCGCTCACGGCGTGCCACCGTCCTGAAGCTGCCGATGCGTGTGAGTGACGTGGGCGACTGCCTGAAGGCGGCGCAGGAGCTGGTGGACGCCGCCGCCGAGGACGCCAAGCAGGTCGCTGAAGAGGTGGACACCAAGGAGACCGAGGAGCTGCGGGCCGCGCTCGGCGCCGGAGCGGGTACCGGCGGGCGGATGCCGCGCGGTACGGCGGGCGTGATGAAGGAGCTGGAGGACCGGCAGAAGCGCCGGCGCACGCGCACGCAGCGCGACAGCCTCGACCTGGCACTGACCGACCTCACCGGCTTCTACCGGGACGTGCTGGCCCTCCAGTTCGGCTCCTCGCTGGCCATCGCGAACGAGGAAATACGCCTGGACCTGGACCGGATCGCCCGGGAGTCGGGCCCGGAGCGCACGCTGCGGCGCATCGAGGCGATCATCGCGTGCCGGCAGGCGCTGGACCGCAACGTCGCCCCGCTGCTCGCGGTCGAGGCGATGACGATGTCGCTGCGTGCGGGCTGACGCGCGCGACTCTCCCCGGTTCGGCGACTCCGGTTGACCGCCTCACCCGTTCGAGGGGTCCGTGTGGCGGGCCGCGGATGCCGCCGGTCCGTGCGGGGCGGCGCCCCGGCCCCGGGCGGCCGCCCGCCGCCCGCCGCGGGTGCCACCGCCCCGGGCAGGGCCGCAGGCCGTAGGCTCCGGGAATGGACACCAGTCGCCTGCTGCGCACCACCGGGACCGTGATCGCCGCTGCGGGGCTACTGCTCTCCGGGTGCACCTCGGGCGGTTCGGGAACACCCCGCGCCGCCGCGTCGTCCGGTGGGGCCTCCGAGGCTCCGTCGGCCGAGCCGACGGCCGTCCCGGCCGCGCTGCGCCCGTACTACGACCAGAAGCTGAGCTGGCGCGAGTGCGGTGTGCCCGGCTTCGACTGCAGCACCCTGAAGGTCCCGCTGGACTACGAGAACCCCGCGGGCGGGGACATCGACATCGCGGTGGCCCGCCGCAAGGCCACCGACCCCTCCAAGCGGCTCGGGTCGCTGGTGGTGAACCCGGGCGGCCCGGGCGGCTCCGGCATCGGGTACCTCCAGGCGTACGCGGGCATCGGATACCCGGCCCCGGTCCGCGCCGCGTACGACATGGTCTCCTTCGACCCGCGCGGGGTGGACCGCAGCAGCCCCGTGGAATGCCTGAACGGCCCGGCCATGGACAAGTACACGCAGGTGGACCAGACGCCGGACACGCCGGCGGAGCGGGCCCTGCTGGTGGCCGCCTTCAAGGAGTTCGCGGCCGCCTGCCAGGCGCACTCCCGGCGGATCCTGCCGCACGTGTCCACGGTCGACGCCGCCCGCGACATGGACGTCCTGCGTGCGGCGCTGGGCGACGAGAAGCTGACGTACGTCGGAGCCTCGTACGGCACCTTCCTCGGGGCGATGTACGCCAACCTCTTCCCGGGCCGGACGGGCCGGCTGGTCCTGGACGGGGCGATGGACCCCTCGCGGCCCGCGGTCGAACTGAACCGGGACCAGACGGAGGGCTTCGAGACCGCCTTCCGCGCCTTCGCCGCGGACTGCGCCAAGCAGACCGACTGTCCGCTCGGCCAGGGCAGCCCGGAGCAGATCGCGGAACGTCTGGAGGAGTTCTTCCGCAAGGTCGACGCCCAGCCGGTCCCCACGACCGACCGGGCGCGTCCCACGCTCGGCGAGTCGCTGGCGACGACCGGGGTGATCGCCGCCCTGTACGACGAGAACGCCTGGCCGCAGCTGCGCGAGGCGCTCAGGGCCGCGATGGACGGTGACGACGGCAACGGGCTGCTGTCCCTCGCCGACAGTTACTACGAGCGCGGGCAGGACGGCAAGTACGCCAACCTCATGTCGGCGAACGCCGCCGTCAACTGCCTGGACCAGCCCCCGGCCTTCGCCGGCCCCGAGGCGGTCGAGAAGGCGCTGCCGTCCTTCGAGAAGGCCTCACCGGTCTTCGGCGCGGGCCTGGCCTGGGCCTCGCTGAACTGCACGTACTGGCCGACGAAGGCCACCGGTACGGCGGGGGTGCTGCAGGCGAAGGGCGCGCCGCCGATCGTGGTGGTCGGCACCACCCGCGACCCCGCGACCCCGTACAAGTGGGCCGAGGCCCTGGCGCGCCAGCTCGACTCGGGCGTCCTGCTGACCTACGACGGCGACGGCCACACCGCGTACGGCCGGGGCAGCGACTGCATCGACTCGGCGATCAACCAGTACCTCCTGGAAGGCACCGCTCCGAAGGACGGAAAGAAGTGCTGACCCCCACCGAAGCACCCGCCCCGGGCCCTTGTTCGGGGCACCCCGTTTAACCCTGTAGACTTTGCTCCGCTGCTGATGAGAGGCTCCCACCAGGGAAATTCTTGTCTTCCCAGCGGTGCCGCCTTAGCTCAGCTGGCCAGAGCAACGCACTCGTAATGCGTAGGTCTCGGGTTCGAATCCCGAAGGCGGCTCTGTAGAACCCCCAGGACTCACTCGCCGTGACCTGGGGGTTTTGCTATTTTCAGGGTCCGCCAGTGCATGCTGTCGGTCGGGGTTCGAGAGCCAGTGCGTGAGCAGCGCGGCTGTCCGACCTTGCGGGCGGCCTTCCCGGCGTCCCCGGGCCTCTTGGCCGGCATGCGAGCCTTGTCCCCCTCGGCCCTGGTACTCGATCGCGGTCCTCTCCTGGACCTGCCGGCCCCTGGGCCGGACGAGAGTCCGGAGGGCGCCGTCTCTGTCAGCTGTACCGGCGTCCAGAGTGCCGGCCGAGCTGAGACAGTACGCTGAACTCGGCGGGATCGGGCCCGCTCGCATGGTCTCCGGGAGGTGCGTCATGACTGCCGAGACGGCAGCCCCTGCGTGGATGCACGAGCAGATCACGGCGGAGCGGTACGACTCCTGGTCCGAGGAGCAGTGTGCGGGGATCGAGGTCGTGGACGGGATGGTTGTGGTGAGTCCCAGTGCGTCCAAGCGCCACAATCGACTCGCTCGGATCTTGGCGAACGTCTTGGAGGCAGCCGCCGGGCCGGACTGGAACGCCGATACCGACTTCGACGTCCGACTTCAGGACGTCCCGCTCACCAATCGTCGTCCGGATGTCGTTGTGTACCGCGCGGACACGATCGACATCACGCCCACTCGTCCCGAGCACGTGCTGCTGGTCGTAGAGGTTGTCTCACCGGGATCGGAGACAACCGATCGGATCGTGAAAACGGACCAGTATGCCAAGGCCGGCATCGCCTTCTACTGGCGGGTCGAGCAGGCCGCGACCGGTGTCCCCTTGGTGTACACCTATGTTCTCGACCCCGCGACCAGGGCCTACCGAAACGGGGACGTGTTCACCGGTGTCGTCAAGGTATCGGCTCCCTTCCCGGTGGAGTTCGACCTCGGCCAGATCTGACCTCATTGCTGAGTGCCCGCCGCCCTTCGGCGCGTTGTCGTCGGCCGAGGGTCAGCCCCACTTGCGAGATCGATGCGTGAGCGGACTGGTTGGCATGAGGTGGATGGGGTGGCACGCGGGGCCGTGCCCGCAACTGACTGACCTGGAGCTCTTGCTATTTCTGGGATCGGGCCGAGGCCCTCGACCCTCGACCACATGCCCGGGCTATTTGAGGCTCGGATGCTTCTGTGTGAGTCGCTTGAGCCAGGCCCAGCGGGCGAGCCCGCCGACGGCGAGGGAGGCGATGATCGCGCCCCAGTCGATGACGTGCGGGAGGCCGGGGAAGAAGGCGAAGAAGGCGAAGGATCCGGCGGTGGCGGCGAGGAAGGCCGCGATGCCGGCGCGGCGGCGTTCGGCTTCCCGGTCGGGGGCTTCGGGGGGTGGCTCGGTGGTCATGTGCGGCTCACTTCGTGATGTGGTGGCACTGGCTGACCCGGCGCACGCCGTTGACGTGGAGGTGTGCGCATGCCCTGCCGTAGCGGGGCAGCGTCTGGGGCGCGTTGTCACGCATCGGGTGGATCTCGCACTCGGTGCGTCGTGCCGCGGGAGGTGCGGTAGGTCTTGTTGTCGGTGTCCGCGTAGGTGAAGTCGATGCGCCAGTTGCAGAAGCCGGCGTTGAGGGCGCCGACGAACCCGCAGTCGACGCCGGCGTTCTGGTAAGTGATCTTCTTGCCGTCGCCTTGCCGTCGCCGCGGACGATATGGGTGAACATGCAACCCGTGGGAACCTTCATGGTGACGCCGCCGACTTGGTAGTCGAAGCCGGTGACGGGCGTTGAGCCGATGGCGCCGGCGTGCGCCTCGGCGGGCGGTAAGCCGATCAGCGTGGCCGCTGTGGCGAGAGCGGCAATGATCCGGGCTGTGAAGAGCTTGCCCATCGGTGTCCCCTTCCGGCGGAATGCGTCTGCCGAACGGAACGCCCGTCGTCGGCCCGAGGTTCTGCCCGGCGGGGCAGTCCGCTGTGAAGGGTGATCAGCGGATTGGCATGCCGGCCACCCGTAACCGGCGTTCCTGGATGGTGGGTTCGTGCGAGGGGCGCCGGGTGAGTGGACGGGTGGCGCGGGGTGGATCGGTGGCACGCAGGGGACGGGGCGGGCCCGGCTGACCTGGGGAAACAGGGTTCCGTGGTACGGCCCCTGGCCCGCAAGGATGACCTTGCGGGCTGGGCCGGACGGCCCGTCGTGGCCGTCCGGTTGGGGTGTCGTGTGGGGTTAGGGGCGGGCGCCCGGGTCGTGTTTGGTGAGGGAGGCCTTGACCGCGCGGGCGTACGGGCCTTCCCACCAGGGGATCGTTTCCACCAGGACCGGCTTGGTGCCGGAGGCCAGGACGAGGGCCCGGCCGGGGGGCATCGCGCCGAGGTCAGAGACCTTCAGGACGCGGTCGCGGCGTACGGACTCGTTCATGGTGCGGTTGCCGGACCAGCCGCCGGTCTCCGATTCGCGGGTCGTGGTGAACTCGCGCAGTTCGTACTCGCCCGCCAGCTCGGACAGGTCGCCGAGGAAGCGGGTGTCGGAGACGCCGCCGCCGTAGACCCGTACGTTCGCGGCGGACCAGAGCTTCTCCATGCCGCGCTCGCCCCACACCTCGATGCCCTGGGCCCAGGACTGGAGGATCGTCATCAGGATGATGCCGCGTGATCCGTAGTGCGAGTAGAGGTCGGGCAGGGCGCGCCAGCGGCAGACGTTCGCCGCCTCGTCCAGGACGCCGACCAGCGGGCGCGCCAGCCGGCCGCCGCGCTGGGTCGTGGCGTACTCCTCGGCGGCCTCGACGACGGCCACGGTCAGGGCGGTCACCAGCGGGCCCGCCGAGTCGCTGCCCTCGCGGGAGAGCGAGTAGAGGGTGGAGTCGCTGCGGACGAACTCGCGGGGGTCGAACTCCGGACGGTCGTCGGCGGCGGAGGCCGGCGTCACCCACCGGTTGACCTCGGGGTTGATGAGGCAGGACGCCATCTGCTGGGCGACGCCGTAGATGCCGCTGCGCTGCTTGTCGGGGGCGGTGATCACGCCGGCCAGGGCGTCGGCCGGCATGATCTGTCCCGCGCCGCGCAGGATGCGCTCGGGGGTGTCGTCCTTCGGGTTGGCCAGCCAGGTGTAGATCTGCGTGATCGAGGACTTGGCCGTGGCCGCCGCGAGCAGGAGGTTGGCCAGCAGGTCCTGTCCCGCCGGGTCGAAGAACGCGTCCGTGGAGGCGTCGGCGTCCCGCGAGCCCGACGCGAAGTGGTCGGCCAGCTTGCGGGCCTTGGCGACGTCGGTCACGTACGACAGCGGATTCCACCACCATGCGGGCGGCTCCTGGGCCACCTGCTGCGGGTCGAAGACCCACACCGGACCGCGCGCTTCGCGGGGGCCGCGGGTCGCGTCGACGATGTCCCGCTTGTTGGAGGTGACGAGCACCGCGCCGGGGGCGTCGAGGATCGCGGGGATGGCGCGCCGGGTCGTCTTGCCGGTGCGCGGGCCCCAGATGTCGATGTGCATGTCCTCGAAGGAGCCGAACAACGGCTGCCGTCCCCGCAGGGAGCGGCCGATGAAGACGCCGGGCACGCTGCTCTGCACGCCGAGTCGCTCGGCGGTCGCGGCGGCGCCCTTCATGGTGAGCTTTCCGAGCTCCTCGCCCTGGGCGAGGTGGCGGGCCGCGCCGTCGACGTCGGGCTTGTTGCGCATGCGCTGGCGGATCCGGTACACGGCGACGCCGGCGCCGGCGAGGAGGAGCGCCTCGCCGGCCGCGACGGCGTTCGCCGCACCGCCCGGCCACGTGTAGTCGCCCTTGACCAAGGACACGGCGAAGGAGAAGGGGTTGCCCGGCGGGTCCGGTTCACCCTCGAAGGAGGCACCGGCGAGGGCGGCGAGCCACGCTCCGCAGAGGAGGAGCAGGACCGAGCCGACGAGCACGACGATCTCGATCGTCCAGTCCTCGTCGGAGCGCGGCTTCTTCTGCTGTTGGGCGGTCATGGTCAGGTCTTTCCTTCCGCAGGAGCGGGCGCGGCACGGAAGACGACGAGGCCTTTCCCGTCCCGGAGGATCCCGTATCCGTTGCTGGTGAATTCCGGGATGCCGTCGCACGGGGAGAGGGTGGCGCCGACGGCGCCGCCCTTCCGCTCCGGGCAACGTGCTTCTGCTCTAGGCATGTTCATCGTTACCGGCCTCGGCGGGATCGGTGCCCGGAGGGATCGGTACCCGGTACACGGCGGTGATCGGGTCCTGCACGTCCCAGGTGCTGAACTCGACGTTCTTGCCGGGGCGCGGGGCGTGGAGGATCTTCTTGCCGGCCGGGTCCCACACGATGCCCACGTGCTCGGAACCCCTCCTGCTGGGGTTGAAGAAGATCAGGTCGCCGGGCTGCGCCTGGCTCAGGTCGATCTTGTACGCACGGAGCCGGTCCTCCTGCACGTAGGTGGTCGCACCGACGTCGATCTTGCCGCCGCTGGCCTGGTAGTAGATCCACTGCGTGTAGCTGGAGCAGTCGAAGGACACCGGGTTGTCGCCCTGGAGCCGTGGGGCGCCCCAGACGTACGGCTGGCCGATGCCGCGCTGGGCCCAGCGGAGCGCCGCGCGCACCACCGGGTCGTTGGCCTGCGGCAGTACGCCGGTCACGCCGGCACCGTCCGGGGGAACGCCGGTGCCCTTGCCGTTCGCGGCGCATTCGGCGTGCGAGGCGTCCTTGCCCTTGCCGTCGCCGCCGGGAACGGTGCCGTAGTCGGGGTCGCCCGAGATCTTGCCCTGCAGCCAGCCCTGGGGGTCGATCATGCCGGGGCCGTTGTCCTGGCCGGGGACGAAGGGGTTGTCGACGCCCGGTATCCGCACCTCCCAGTGCAGGTGCGGGCCGGTGACGTTGCCGGTGGCGCCGACCGTGCCGATCTGGTCGCCGCGCTTGACGGTGCTGCCCACCGAGACCGAGATGGTGGTCTGGTGCGCGTACAGGGTGACGACGCCGTTCGCGTGCTCGATGTTGGTCTCGTTGCCGTACGAGCCGCCGTTGCCCGCCTTGATCACCTTGCCGTCGGCAGGGGCGTAGATCGGGACGCCGCTGTCGGCGACCAGGTCGAGCCCCGTGTGGTAGCCGAGGCTCCAGTGGGGGCCGCTCGCGTGGTACTGGGTGCCGACCTTGTAGGTGCCTTCCTTCATCGGCCACTGCCAGTTCTTGCCGTCCGGGGGCGGGGGAGCGGCCGGCCGGATCAGCGGACGCGAGAACGCGACCGGCTCCATGCTGCCCGCCGTGCCCTGACTCGCCGGCGCGTCGCCGCCGTAGGGCGGGGTGGACCAGGAGCGGGGCGGGGACGCGACGATGCTCAGCGCCTCGTTCGGCTGGGCGTCGTTGCCGACCGGCTCGGGGATGTCCGAATGCCGGCCGAGCGTGGGGAAGTTGGGGTTCTTCTCGACGGTCGTCTTCAAGTGGGCGTACCAGCCCTCGATCAGGCTCTTCTCACCGGTGAGGTTGCCGCGGTAGCGGGCCGCCTGCGTGAGGACCACCCGGGGGTAGATGGTGTTGTCCTTGGTCGAGCCCGAGTAGGACAGCAGGGCGTCCCAGGGCTGCGTCTCGGCCTTCTTCGCGTGCAGGAAGTTGGCGGCGGCGAAGGACGCGTCGTCGATGTTGTAGAGGTCCTTGGTGCCGTCGCCGTTCCCGTCGGCGCCGTAGTCCGTCCAGGCATCGTTGCCGAACTGGAGCAGGCCCATGTAGCCCGCGCTGTTCTTGCCTCCCGGCGCGGCGGACGGGTCCTGGCCGAACTTGGTCTCCTGGTACATCTGCCCGACGATCAGCGTCCAGTCGAGCCCCTCGTAGCGGGCCGCGGCCCGCATCGCGGCCAGGATCATCCGCGGGGGTATCTCGTTGCGGGCCGTCTCGCTGGGCATGTAGACCTTGCCGGCGGGCATGATCGGGTTGGTGGCCGCCTGGTCGCCGGTGTTGCCACCGCCCGCGTTCTCACCGTAGTTGCCGCAGGCCGCCTGCGCGGCGCCGCTGCCGATGCCCCCCAGCAGGCCGCTGATCATGACGACGGCGAGGAAGCCCGCACCGCCGATCGGCAGCAGGCTGCCGGCGCCGGCGATCAGCAGCCACTTGCCGCCGCCGCCCTTCTTGCCACCGCCGTTGCCGCCCCCCTGGCCTCCCGCCAACTGGGCGGCCATCTTTGCGGTTTTGGCCACCTTGGCGGCCTTCGATGCGGCTGCCAGTACGGCAGGAGCCACCATCGCGCGTCACTCCCCCGATTTGTCGGATGCGCCCACGTTGCCGAGACCGTGCAGATCGAACGCGGAGACCTTCCACTTCCCGCCGTCCTTGCGGGAGCTGACCAGCCAGGAGTTGTTCTCCGTGCGGGTCTGCTTGCCGTTCTCGGAACGGACCGAGGTCAGCGAGACCACGCTGGACACCATCCGGCCGCTGCCGCGGGCGAGGTCGTCCGCGATCAGCGCGTCGCGGACCACGGTCGCCTTGCCCACGGAGGTGCAGCGGGCGGCCCGGCAGGTGGCCCAGTCCTTGCCCGTGGGAAGCGCGGTCTGCCGGGTCATCTGATCGTCGGCGACGGTCAGCTCCAGCAGCGGCTGCGCCCAGGTGCCGGTCTGATCGGTGTACTTGTACGTGCCCAGGCCGGCCATGTAGGCGGCCATCGCCTGGTGGGCCTCGGCCAGTTCCTCCGGCGTGACGATGGGCGGTACGGCGCCGGAGGCGCCCGTCGGCTGCACGCCGGAACTCCCGCCGCCGGTCGCGCCGGTGTTCGTGTCCTGTTCGGCCGTCGCGGCGGGCTTGCCGTCGGACGGGTCCTTGGCGTCGGCCTCTCCATCGAAGACGGTGAACACCACCAGGGCGCCGATCAGCAGAAGACCCATCACCACCAGGGCCAGTGCCGCACTTCGCTTGTTCTCGGCAGGTGACTCCACCGTCCCGGGCCTCCCTCAGTCAGGTCGCCCGGACACGGTAGGGGGAGGGACGTGCAATGGCGCTCGCCTTTTCCTCGCGAGGAAAGGCGGGGAAAAGGCGAGGAAAGAACAGGGCGTTCGGGGTGGGTCGAGTCGGCGAAGTCCGTGCGGGGAATCGGTGAAGAGACCGGCGGGACTCTTCACCGATCCCGCTCAGACGGACGAGGCCCCGGGGTCGTACGGATCGACGGGCAGTGGATCGAAGGGATAGGCCGTGTGCCCGTCCTTCGGCGAACAGGACGCGAACGGGCCCATGTCCGGATCCAGCAGCACCCGCAGGTGCGGGTCGGCGTGGTGGAGCCACCAGGTGGACATGCCCAGCGCCGGGTCGTGACGCAGGTGTTCCCAGGCCAGCCAGAGCGCGGAAAGCCGGGCGCCGGCCTCGGGGTGCTCCCACCAGCGCGGACACCAGGTGGCGGACGCTCCGTTCAGGCGGCGCCGCACCATTTGGGCGAGGTAGTCGGAGACGAAGACGAAGACGTCGGCGAAGTAGAACTCCACCTCGCCGTCGGCCGGCGTCTGCTCGCCCTGTGGTGTGTCCGGCTGGGCGCCCTGTTGTGCGCCCTGCTGGTCGGCGGCAAGGAGGGGGAACGCCTCGCACAGCTGGGCCAGAGCGTCGTCCCGGCGTCGCAGCTCGGCCAGCACCAGCTCGCGGAGTTCGGCCTCGACCGCCTGGCAGGCTGCCGTGTCGCCGCTCTCGCGGGCGGCCGCCGCGCGCCACTGCCAGTCCTCCAGTTGCCTGGAGCGCTGACTCTCCTCATGGGCCGAACGGGCTCCGGCCAGGAAGAGCGTCAGCTTCATGTGCATGCCGTCCCAGGCTTTGGTCGTGGCGAAGAAGACCGCCTTCTCCGCCACGTCCCGGGCGATCCGCTCATGTTCGCTGTTCAAGTGAGGTGCCTCTCGCACGGGGTTGGACGGTTAGCGCTCGACGCCGGACTGCGCCGGTGCGACGGACGGGAGTGCGGCCGCCGGGTTGATCACACCGTGGCCGGTGGGGCCGCGGGGGGCCGTCGCGCGGGCGGCGGGTCGGCCGCCCATGCCGGGCAGGAACGCGTTGCCCGTCTGCGCTGTCTGAGCTGTCTGAGCTGCCTGAAGGGACTGCTTCGCGGCGGTACGGGCGGACAGTTCGGGGTAGGTGTTGGCCGAGGCCAGCTGCCACATCGCGGCTTCGTGTGCCATCCGCTGGTTGTCGGGGACGTCGATGGCGGCGAGCTTCGCGGCGAGGTCCTTCGGGGACTTCTCGGGGTCGTAGTCCTCCTTGCGCAGCTGGCAGCGGACGGGGTCGTCCGCCAGCAGCGCATCGATCCCGGCGGGAATGTGCTCATGGCGGGGCATCGGTGTCGCGAACTTGATGCCTTCCTTGCCGACCTTGGAGTTCTCGAGCAGCGCCGGCATCTCGGTCTTGCCGAGTACCGAGTCCTCGGTGATGTCCGCGGCCAAGGCGATGACCAGGCCTTCGGTCGCCTCGGCATACCTGGCAGAGAGCGTGTCCCACGCCTTGCCGTGAGCGGCGCCGAGTTCGTCGGCATCGATGCCGAAGTGTTCGACCATGGCTTCCATCACGTTGGCGTTGCCCAGGAAGTACGAGTTCAACTGGTGCCCCGCCGGAGTGTCCTCCAGTACCTGAAGACCGCGTGACTCTCCGAATGCCCGCGCCAGAAAGCGGTGCGGTACGGGGCCGTCGGCTCCCTCGGGCTGGGACTCGTAGGACCAGAACGCCCGGTCGGGACCCCGTTCCTCATTGGTGACGGACGTGTTCTCCGAGAGGTCTTTGACGAAAGCCGGCAGATCCAGTCGGGAGCGGCCCGCCTGAGCCGACTGGCAGTCACTGAAGATCCGCCCTGCCAGTTCGAGCCCGGCCTCCATGGTGCGGGGCTCCGCCGCGGCATGCTCCTGCTGGAAGGCGATCGCCCTGGCTATCTCCTGAGGGGTCGCAGGAGCATCGGGCCTCACATGTGCCTCCGTGAGCCCTCAGGGGCGTGCACGCTCAGCCGGATCTGCGCGCTGCCCGGTGTGTCCGTGGTCCAGGCCGCGAAAGAGACGGACTGCCTGAGGACGATGACGGCCTGTCCGGGGTTCACTCCCGTCGGGTTCCAGTACGCCATCCGGTACGGGGTCCGGGTCTTGACGCGATATCCGCCGTCGGGCCAGAAGTCCGGCTCCGGCGGTTCCGGGAAGTCCTGCGCGTCCCACGGGCCGCTCCAGGCCGCCGGTCCCAGCACGTCCTCGGCCGCCTTCAGGAATGCCGGCCACTCCTTGGACGCGTGGGAGAGGAGGCCGGGGTTCTCGGATGCCTCGTCGACCTTGGTGCGCCAAGCCCAGTGGGTGAGGCGATAGACCGGATGCCAGTTGGAATTCGACTCCAGGGTCCACCTGCCCCCGCCGGGGGTGCTCACGACCAGGTTGCGGTCGGCCGTCTGCGGTTCCCAGCCGTACCTCGCGCACCACTCGCGGCACTCCGACGAGCCACCCTGCGGCGGGCCCTCCCACACGGAGGCCCAGTCCACGTCGCGCAGGCCTTCCAGCTCGGCGGCCAGGTCCTGGGCACTGCGGCCCGACGTCTCCGTCAGCATCCTCGTCAGCTCCTCGCTCGGTACACCTGGGGGCATCGTGGCAGAGGGTCAGGACAGGACGATCCCGAGGATCAGCAGCCCGACCACCACCGCACCCATGATGAAGCGGATCGTCGGGTCCTCCCGCTCCCACAGCTCGTGGACCACGGTCCAGCCGGTCATCCGGGCCGCGCGGCCTTCGTGGATGCTGGTGCCGTGGGCCGGGTCCTGCCGGTCGCCGTCGGGGCCGTCGGCCGCCTCTTCCTCGTCCGTGTCGGGTATGCCGGTCGTCCCCTGCTGGGCCTGCGCCACCATGACCAGCCCCTCCAGGAGCTCGGGCATCGTGTGCGGCGTGAGGGGATAGGCGACCGTGCCGTACGGGGTTTGCAGGCAGAGCTTCGACTGCCAGGGGTTGCCGGGCTCGTAGCCGTCGATCCAGGCTTCCTGGGCTTCGGTCACGGGGGGAACGGGGGGAACGGGGGCGAACGTTCCGTCGGCGGGCGCCGGCGCAGGGGACACGTTCTGCTGAGGGAGGGCGTTGTGGTCGCTCAACTCTCGTCCTTCGCACGATCGGGGACGGTTCAGCGCCCGTCACCCGGACGCAACCCGTCATTCTGGCCGAGCGCCGGGAGCGCGGTCCCTGTGGGGCCCGGGATTTCCTCACGAGGATTCCCCGAAGTCTTCCCCGGCTTTCCTCGTCTTTTCCCGGCGGGGAAAAGGGGAGAGGGGATGGTCCCGCGGTTTGCCACACTGCCGTGCGCACCTGGCCTCACCAGGGGCCCGCCGGGCGGTCGACGGCGGAGGGGGATCGGACGCGTGGGAGAGACGGACTCGATGACGGACCACAACAGCTCTGCTGGCGGGGTCGGCGGGGGCCAGCCTTCCGGGCAGCAGGGGCAGTTCGGCCCCGCAGGGCAGCAGGCGCAGCAGGCACAGGCACAGCAGTTTCCCCATCAGGGACCCAATCCGTACGGCCAGCCGGACAGCGCCGCCGCGCCGATGCAGCAGCCCTCGGATGCCGCGCGGGCGCAGTTGGCCGCCGCCTGGGTGCGCGCCGCCCGGCCCGGGACCGTACCGCCGGGCGAGGCCGCCGTACCGGTCCTGCCGCCGCGCGTGAACCCTCCGGCCGGGGGCTCGAAGAAGGACCAGCGCAAGGCCGCCCAGGACGCGAAGCGGGCGGAGCGCAAGGCCGCGTACGAGCAGAAGAAGGCCGAGCGCGAGAACCGCAAGCAGGGGCGCGGCGGCAAGGGCTCCGCTTCCGCGTCTGCACCCGCATCCGTGCCGGCGCCGTCGACGGGTTCGCCGACGGCTGCCGGGCCCGGTCCGGCCGCTGGGACCGCGGGCGCCACTTCGCCGCAGGCCCAGGCCCAGGCCCGGGTGCGCGCCGGAGCCGGCGCGGGCTTCGACGTGCCGCGCCCGGGTGGGCGGCTGCCGGCCCAGGGCCGGCGCACCCATGTGGCCCTCCGTGCGACCCTCCTGATCACCACGTGCGCCTTCGCGCTGGGTTCCTGCGGTGTCGCGGGCCTGGTCATCGGCAAGTCGTCCGTCGCGGTGCAGAGCGCCGCCCTGGACGACGAGGACGTGCAGCGGTACCGGCTGACCGCGTTCCCGACGCAGGCGGCGGCGACCTTCGCCGAGGAGTACGTGACGCTGTGCATGACGTACTCCGCGCAGTCGGCCGACAAGCGCCGCGACGCACTGAGCCGCTACGCCTCGTCAGGTGTGGACCGTGACTGTGGTGTGAGCGGTCAGGGCAGCCAGACCGTGCGCCAGGCCAAGTGGGACGGGACCGTCGAGGAGCTCCCCGAGTACGGGGAGAACGGGCGCTACCTGAGCATCCAGGTCAAGCTGTCCAACGGTCGCACCACCCGAGTCTCCGTGCCGGTGTACGTGAAGGACCTGGCCACCGGGACGGGGCTGCGCGTCGCGGGCAACCTGGGCGAGATGCCGCTGCCTTCGCGCGGCAGCGTTCCCGTCGTCAAGCAGGACGAGGAGGTCGTCGACCGGCCGCTCTCCGACCAGCTCAAGTCACAGGTCCTGCCCGGTTACTTCAAGGCCTGGGCGGCTTCCGACGCGACGGGGCTGACCCGGTTCACGACCACCGACGCGTCCCTGGCGGCGATCTCGGGCCTGGCCGGGGCGCTCGCCTCGCCCGACGTCCGGGAGGTCGTCGCGCTCGCGCCGGCAGGCAGTGAGAGCGGCAAGACCGTCCAGTACGGGCCGAGTCAGGCCGTACAGGCCCGGGTGACGGTCGTCTGGGGCGGTGCCGAGGCCTCCGGGTCGAAGGGGAACCCCGGCCCGACCGTGCAGCGCTCGTACCGGCTGACCGTGGTGAACACCGCCCAGGGCTGGTTCATCAAGGACATCCGTGGCGGCGTCCTCGACCCGACGGGCGGCACCGCGGACGCCGGAGCGGGCGTGCCCGCCTCGCCGGTGCCCGAGGAGAGCGCCCCGGCCGCCGGCGACGGCACCCCCGGTCCGGGCAAAACGCCCTGACCTTCCCGACCGTCCCGACCCGACCCGCGATCCATCGACGTATCCCGTCCCGCGCACCCAAGTGAAAGGACCTCGCCATGTACCTGGCGGCTACCACCCTCAAGGACATGTTCGGAGAGATCCAGGAGATCCTCCTGGGCATCGGCACCACGGTGGCCATCTGCTCCCTGCTCATCCTCGGCATCCGGATGCTGCTGTCGATGAAGCGCGGCGACGGCATGCGCGAGGCCTTCCAGGGCTTCGGCATGATCGCGCTGGCGGCCCTGATCATCGGTGGCGCGACCGGTCTCGCCGGTCTGCTCATCTCCCTGGGCGAGCAGATCGGTGGCGGCGGCGCCAAGAACTGAAGCCGGGAGCGGCCGGGACGTCGTTCCGGCACGCACCCGTAATTCACGGCCCGCATTTACGTCATCAGAGAGGGGGATCGGCTGATGGCAGGGAACGCATCCGACGGACCCGAACCGATGGTCGCCTACGACCACACGGATCTGCTCAACCGGCCCAAGCGCATCTGGAACTGGGGCAACATCCCGCTTCCCGGTCTGCTGCTGCCGGCCCTGGGCGCGGCCTTCGGCTTCGCGGTCCTGTGGCTGGTGGCCCTGCTCTCGCTCTCCGCCTTCCTGCCCTTCCTGGGCCTGTCGATGCTGACGTCGGTGCTCTACATCGGCCCGCCGGTCGGCGTCTATTTCGTCTGGGGCCGGCCGCTGCCCTCCGCCCTCACCCTCAGCCAGCAGCTGGTGGTCTGGGGCGACTACTGGTTCCAGCCCAAGCGTCTGCAGGGGCTGGCCGCCGACCGTGAACCCGAGGAACTGCACTGGCAGGTGATCCTCTGGCAGCCGGGCTCGCAGCGCTGGCACCGGCAGTACGAGGAGGCCCTCGTGACGGCGGCCCGGAACGGCTCGTCGTACGCCGCGCAGCCGTCCGAAGCGCAGCCGTACGCGGCGCACCCCGCAGCCGCACACACCCCCACCGCACACTCCGAGACCGCAGGATGACTCCTTCATGATCATGATGATCCTTCTGGGCGGGGCGGTCGCCTTCTTCGTGATCGCCATGGTCATTACCGCCGCAGGTTCCAAGAAGTCCCAGGGAAACCAGGGCTCCGGCGGCCAGGGCTCCGGCGGTACGCGGAACTCGGGCGGCTCCCGGAACCAGGCCAAGTCCACGTCCACGCGCCGCGAGGAGATGCGGCTGCCCTACCGCTACGCCGACGACCTGATCTTCATCCACGGCGAGTCGGTGTGGACCGGGATCGTTCTGCCCACCGCCATCGACGAGTACCTCAACGCCACCGAGCTCCAGGCGATGGCCGAGGGCCCCGCCCGCGGGCTGCTCAACCTCGCCCGCGGCGACCGCAACGTCGAGTGCCACTACCGCAAGGTGTACCGGCCGATCACCGCCCTCGAATGGGCCGACCAGCTCAACACCATCGCCTGGGATCCGACCGAGAACTACAAGGCGTACAACCTCCGCAAGGCGGAGTACCAGGAACGCATCGGGGCGACGCGCGAGCGCAACATCCTGCTGGTCAAGCTGGGCTCGCTGGCGCGCGGTTCGAGCGGCAGCGGCGTGCTCCCCGGCGGCGACGACCCGTTCGAGGAGCCGGGTCTGACCCGCGCCCTGCGCGGCACCGCCGACAAGGCGGCCGCGGGCGCCACCGGCGTGCACGACGAGTACCTGTCGCCGGGCGTACTGGCCCAGTGGAGCCAGGTCGCACGCGAGGTGCACGAGAGCCTCGAGGGCCTGAACGGCGCGCCGCTGGACCGCGAGGAGCTGGTCTGGCTGATCCGCAAGCCGCTCCACGGCGACCTTGCGGTGCCGCCCGAGCCGGTGCTCGGATCCCGTTCCTGGGGCCCGGACCAGTTCGACCTGGTCGTCGACTTCTCCGGCGAGAACCACAAGACGCACATCGTGCTCCACCAGTACGACGAGGTCACCGGCGAGCAGCACACCAGCTATACGACGACGCTGGTGGCCGCCAGCTGGCCCACCGAGACCCGCTTCCGGCAGTCCACCGCCTGGGCGCGCTACGCCTCGCAGCACGTGGACTTCCCGGTCGAGATCGACATGCGGTTCACCCTGATCCCGTACCTGAAGTTCAAGGACCGGGCGAAGAAGATCAGCGGCAACCTCGTCGACGAGATGAACGACATGGCCAACTCGGGCCGTTCGCCCGGCACCCAGCTGGCCAACCAGGTCACCCGCGCCCAGCACCTCCTCGACGACGTCGAGGAGCACAAGATGCCGGGCATGGAGGCGCAGATCCGCTTCACCATCTCCGCACCGGACATCGCCGAGCTGGAACGCCGCCGCCGCATCCTCGAAATGCAGTTCAAGCAGGACCTGAAGGTCACCCTGCTGCGGCCCACCCGCCAGCAGTGGCGGCTGCTCCAGTCCCAGCTGCCGGGCGACGCCCCCAAGCTGCCCGTCGCGCCGTACCTGCGGCTGCAGGAGGTCGAGCAGCTCGGCGCCGGGCTGCCCACCGCGGGCACCGAGCTCGGCGACAACCCCGAACACCGGTCGGGCAAGCAGCTCGGCTGGGTGGGCAACCTCGTGGGCTGGGCCGGGAAGATGCCCGTCCACTACTCCCTGCACGTCGGGCCCGCCCGCAACGACGGCGGTGGCCTCGCCATCGTCGGCGCGTCCGGCGGCGGCAAGTCCTCGCTCGCGCTCCAGAAATTCTACGAGGAGTCGGAGTCGGGCGTGCGCTGCCTGGTCATCGACCCGAAGACCGACTTCGCCCAGCTCTGCTACTACCTGGGCTTCGGCTCCCAGGTGAACGACCCGGAGTTCGCGCACGACGCCGACTCGGGCATCCTCGGTACCGAGCGGAGCCGCTTCCAGCCGGTCAACCCGGAGTTCTGGGCGGAGACCGAGGTGGTCGACCTCCTCAAGGGCCAGGCCGGCGTGCTCGACCCGTGGGTGGTCGCACGCGACGTGCCCTCGGGCCGGCTGCTCGCCGAGTCGATGCTGCGCGGGTTCCTCGGCGACGAGGACTACCAGCGCGTGCGCCTGCCCGTCATCGAGGGGATGGCCACGGTCGTCGGCCGGTACAACTCCGCGATGCGGCAGGCCACCGAACACGGCCTGACCGCCCGGGAGACCGAGCAGAAGGTGCCGCGGCCGACGCTGTGGCAGGTCGTCGACGAGGTCGTGCAGGCGTACGACCACGCGGTCTCCTCGGGCGACCGCGAGGCGATCAAGGAGCTCAAGCTCGCCCAGATGCTCCTCACCGAGCTGAGGACCCTGCCGTACGCGCGACTCGCCTTCGCCGAACACCCGCAGACGCTGTCCGCGATGCGAAAGCGCCGGACGGTCATCACCCTGCGCGGTTTCCAGTCCCCGTCCTCCTCGGACCCGCGCAACTGGAACCCGGCCGAACGCCTTGCCGCGACCGCGCTGATGGCGGTCGTGGAACTGGGCAGCCAGATGCTCGACGTCGGCTACGAGAAGAACCCGGTGACGGGCGAGATCGGCCTGCGGCCCAAGGCCCTCTTCGTCGACGAGGCGTACGTCGTCACCGCCACCGAGAGCGGCCGCGACCTGATGCGGCGCGCGCTCAAGCAGGGCCGCTCGTACCTCGCGGTCACCGTCCTGATCACCCAGCAGGCCATCGACCTCGTCCAGATCGAGGACTCCGAAGCCCGCAGCGGTGGTGCCAACCAGATCCACACGGTCTTCGCCTTCAAGCAGAAGTCCGCGCAGGAAGCCTCCCTGGTGGCCCCGCTGCTCGGCCGGCCCGAGGACGACGCCAAGGTCGTCTCGGCCCTGCAGGAGCTCCGTACGGGTGTCTGCCTGCAGCGCGACGTCGACAAGCGGGTCGGCACGGTGGCCGTGGACCTGGTCTTCAAGGAGATCCTCGCCGCCACGGACACCAACGGCACGACCCGCCCCGGCAGGCAGTCGATCGACCCGCCGCTCAGCGTCTGGGACTGGACCTTCATGCAGGAGGCGACCGCGGCGGCAGAGGCCGCGGCCTCCGCGTCGTGATGCCGGCCCGTACCGATTCCTCTTCCGAACGCCGTACCAGCCGTACCCAAGGAGACACCATGCGCTTGTCCAGGACCCTCGCGGCTACGGCAACGGCCGTACTCGTGCTGGCGGCCCTGACCGGCTGCGGGGGCGACGCCGGCGAGAGCGGCGAGGACCTCGGCGGTGGCGCCGGGATCAGCGGCGGCGCTCCGAAGGACGACGGCGCTCCGAAGGACGGCGCCGACCTGCCGTCGGCCGGCGACATGGCGTCCATCGAGAAGTTCATCAATCAGCATGCCCAGTGCAACAACCTGCAGCCCTTCGACGAGGACGGGTCGGGGCTCTTCGAGGAGGAGGCCAAGGATCCTGCCTTCGCCATCAAGGAGCGCGCCGTCTGCCACGACGGCAGTCACAACGTGATCACGCTGCTGGTGATTTCCGACATGGCGAAGTTCCAGGCCGCGAACCGCGACGGCGAGAAGTTCGAAGTCATCGTAGGAAAGAACTTCGCGGTCGTGCCGGAGGGTGACAACACCGTCACCGCACTGGTGGCCGCCAAGATGCTGCTGCTGACCTGTGACCCGAACGACTACCAGATCCCCAGCGGTTACAAGCAGCTCAAGGGTCTGGCCGAGGGCTGCGTCATGACGGACTACGTTCGCTCGTAGTCACCCACTCCCCACAGCCCCCTTCCCGGACCTTCCGAAGGAACCTTCATGCGCCTGTTCAAGACCCTCACCGTCACCACTACCGCCCTCCTCGCGCTGACGGCCCTGACCGCCTGCGGCGGGGACGGCGACGAGGCGGCCACGGGGACCGGCGGCAAGAGCCTGCCGAAGGCGAACGACGTCGCCTCGATGGAGCGTTTCGTCAACCAGTACGCCGTGTGCAAGGACCTGGAGACCGAGGCCTCGGCCGGCGGGGCGGCCCGCGAGGCCTTTGCGGATCTGCCCGAGGGATCCAAGGGCGGTGTGAAGGAGCGGGCATTCTGCGAGGCCGAGAGGGGCGAGCCGATCGTCATGCTGGCCGTCTCCGACATGAAGAAGTTCGTGGCGGGGCTCAAGGCGAAGAAGGAAGAAGGGAAGGACGGGGTGGCCCTGGTCGGGGCGGACTTCGCCGTCCTTCCCAGCGATGGTGAGACCTCGACCGCGCTGAAGAACGCAGGGCTGATCATCGCGTCGTGCGATGCCGACTACAACAGCAAGATCCCGAGCGGGTACTTCAAGCGTGAGAGCACCGCCGAGGGCTGCATCATGACGGACTACCTCCCGGTGTAGCCCACACCTCTTCCTCACCACTCGTCCGTTGCGGAAATCCAGAAGGAAGCTGATGTCCGTGCGCCGTAGCGCCAAGTCACGTGGAGATGTCTCCGCCCGACGCTCGCCCCGTCAACAGGTGAAGGCGGCCGGGCGTGCGGTGCGGGTCGGCGCGTTCCTGACGTTCGCGCTGCTCGCCCTGACCATGGCGATGCCCAACTCGGCGAACGCCATCAGCTTCGCCTGCGAATTCACGGGCAGCGACAGCTACCAGATGGACAATCCCGGCCAGATCGAATCCATCATTCCGGCCGTCAAGCAGTGGGAAGACAAGCGCGGCAAGAACCTCAACGACACGACGGGCTTCACCGGCGGCCCCCCCGACATGCCGCTGGAGGCCAAGAACTACACGATGTACGAGCTCGCCGGCGTGCGCGGGCTCAACTGGTCCATGACCATGCGAGGTGTTGGAGATGCCTCCCAGGACGGGGGGATTGCGGGGACGAACTTCAACGGCGCCGACAGCTGCTCCATCATGAATTACATCAACAATGGCCTGGCGGACACGGTCTTCGACTTCACCAAGATGCTGACCCGCTCGGCCATCTCCATCAAGGAGTACGCCTCCAACCCCAGCCCGCTCTCCGGTCTGTACAAGGGGCGCGACAGTGCCGTGGAGACGCTCAAGCTGAAGCTCTTCATACCTGCAGTACCCGTCATGATCTCACTCACGGGTATCTGGGTGTTCGGCAAATGGCGCAAGAACGAGATGCGAGAGGCCTGGTCGGGCGTTGCCTGGGCCTCTTTGACCACCGTCGCCGTCGTGGTCATGCTCACCGGTAGTAACTACAACAAGTTCATCGACACGGCGGATTCGGGCATCGCTCAGGCCAATGCCCTGCTCAGTGAGGCAGTCCTGGGTGGCCTTTCCGGGACGATGCCGCCCCCTTGTGACCTGCCCGAGGATGCGCGCAACCGCGGTGTACGGGTCAACAGCTGTGCCATGTACGACACCCTGCTCTTCCGTCCGTGGGCTCTGGGGCAGTTTGGCGAGCCCGGCACCAACTGCATCTTCAAGAACAAGGATGGCGGTGCCCGGGAGGACTGCGTACCGAAGGGCAAAAGCAAGTGTGACTGGGGCGCCCCCGGAAGTGCCCGCTGCGAGGATCTCCGAGTGCGCCAGTTGGTGTCGCAGGCCCGTACCAACAAAGAGATCGAAAAGTCGCTCGACAAGTACAACGACAGCTGGATTCCCATCCGATACGAGATGGCGGGTGGCAAGGGCAAGAACCACAAGCCCGAGGACGGGGACAGATTCATCTATCCGGTCTCCTTCGAGGAGTGGGCCGGCCACAACGCCGGTGACCGGCTCGCGATCTCCTTCTACTCCCTGGTCGCCGCCCTGATCGTCGGCATCATGGTGATCGTGCTCAGTGCGCTCACGCTGCTGTGGCACGCCGTGACTCTGATCATGATCATCATGCTGCCGCTGATCGCCACGCTGGGCATTCATCCGTCCCAGCAGAAGCTGCTCAAGGGCTGGCTGGAGACCTTCATTCACAGCTTCGTGCTGCGTGCAGGTTTCGGTGTCGTCCTCACCGTGCTGCTGGTGCTGTACCAGATGATCCTGCCTGCCCGGATATCCCTCGGTATGCAGTTGCTGATGCTCCTGCTGGTCACGATCGCCGTAGTGATGATGCTGAAGAAGCTGCTCTCGGGCAGTTACAGCCCGAAGATCGCGGGCGCCGAAGACGCGCTGGGCGTCGGGGACATGGCGAACACGCTGACCAGCAAGCTGGGCGCGCAGGGCGGCCGCGTCGCCGCCGGTGCCGCCTCGGGTGTCGCCTCCGGGACGGCGAGGACGGCGAAGTTCGCGGGCCGGGTGGCCGGCCGGGGCGCCGGCAACGTCGGCCGGGGCATGGACAATGCCGTACTCAAGGGACGCCTGCAGAAGGGTGGCTGGGTCGCCCCGAGCAACACCAAGCGGAAGCAGCGCAAGTCCGCGGCAATGGGGGCGGAGATCCAGCAGAACCAGTACGACGAGATGGTGAAGAAGAGGGACGAGGCTCCGGAAGGCACACCGTCCCCGGACCAGGGATCCCAGCAGCCCCGTCGTCGCAGTGGACGGGTCAGCGCGTCCACCCAGCCGGCGCCGCAGCAGGGAGCCCCTGCCGCACCGGCCCCCGCCGCACCGTCCGCGCCCGCGCCCGCGCCCGCACCGCAGGCCCCCGGGCCCGCGCCGCTGCCGGCTCCGCGTTCCGGAGGCCGGGTCAGCGGTGACGACGCGGCTCCGCCGCGGCAGCAGCCCGCGCGGAGTGCGGACCCGCGCATGCCGCAGTCGCCGCCGCCGACCGCGCCCCGCCAGCCGACCCCTCCCCGCCAGCCTCCGCCGCCCCGTGACGGCGACGGTCGGATATCCCGCTAGGAGGACTGCCCGTGGCACGCCTGATCACCGACCACCCGCCGCGGGAGCTCGCCGCCGAACTGGGCGCGCTCCTGCGGGTGGACTGGCGCACCGTATGGGACGGGATCCCGGCGGGCGAGGCTGAGCGCCGGGAGTGGTGCGAGGCCTTCGGGTGGCAGCCGCTCTGGGCCGAGTCGGGGCTGTGGGTCCGTACGCGGCGGGGCGGTCGCCTGCACCTGGCCGCCTCGGCCGCTCCCGGGCGGCCCGTGACCCGCGCCTCGTACACGGTCTGGAAGGCCCGCGAGGACGCGGCGTCCGGGGACGCCGGGCTCGTGGCGGTCGCCCTCGACCGCTACGAGGCCCACCTCGCCCGGATGACGACCCTGTTGGGCCCTCCTGGCTGGCAGGGCTCCTGGGACAGTCCCGACTTCCCGCCGCCGCCCGCTCCCGGCCGCTGGGGCGACGCCGAGGACCGGCTGGAGCACCAGGCCCCGTACCGGCTCGCCCAGTGGAGCTACGCCAACCCGCTCGCCCCGGTGTTCGTGCTCGACCTGGACTGCCGGTCGGGCCGGGGTGCGGGCAGTGGGACGATCTCTCTCAGTTGCCATGGACCGGCCGACCCCGAAGCGGTGGCCGGCCCCGGCTGGCTGCTGTGACGTACGAGACGCGAGAAAGAGACAGGGACATGGGCACGACCTTCGAACCGCCGGTGAACCGGACCCCGCAGGAGCTGGTCACCGAGCTGCGCGGGCTGTCGGGCGTGCACTGGGAGACCGTGTGGAACGGCCCGCCGCTCGCCGGGCAGGGCCTGGACATGTGGTGCGCGCAGTTCGGGTGGACGCCGACCCAGTTCGAGTACGTGCTCAACGTGGTGACGGACACGGGTGGCGAGCTGACGCTTCACGCGCAGGGCGGGAGCTGGGCGCCCGTGCAGAACCTTTCCCACTGGGTGTGGGGCGCGTCGGCGGACAGCCCGGAAGGCAACCCGCAGGTGCTTGCCGAGGCCGATCGGGCCTGGCCGGTCTACCAGGGCGCCGTGTCCTCGGTGCTGGGCGAGCCGGCCTGGGAAGGCACCTGGGACTCCGCTTTCTTCCCGGATGAGCTCGATGACTATGTCGTCCCGAAGCCGGAGACCCGGTTCCGGGAGAAGCGCCCCTATCGGATCGCCTACTGGGAGCTTGCGGCTCCGGGCGGAGCCCTCGTCAGCCTGACCGTCACTCCCGGCATGGGTACCGCGGACGGGTCCGACGACGGGGCCGTCAACATGGCACTCCGGGTCTATCCCCGTCCCCTGAAGGCCGGGCGACGGTGAGCCCGGAACCGATACCGAAGTACATCGAACAGGGAGCCCTGCGCCGGGCGAACGCCCGGTACCAGGCGACCCTGGAGGCGAGGCGTGACCCCGAGTCCGTGGTGGAGCGCATCAAAGCCGCCGCCGAGGCGAAGCAGATGAAGCCGAAGGCTTACATCGACAGCCTGGTCAAGGACAAGGAGAAGCTGGTCGCGCCCGAGGGCACACACCCGATCAGTGCCTTCTGGTCCTTCGGCATCGAGCACCCGGAGGCGCCGCCGAACAACAAGGGCGTCCATTTCCTGGACCAGCGCTTCATCGCGGAGGAGTGGGCGGCCCAGCGGAACAAGGCCAATCCCGGAGTCGCGCAGACACTGGAGACCACCGAGGGCGGTCGTGAACTCGACGACATGTTCCTCTGGGAAGACGCGGTCATCGGGGCGCTCGGTGGTGCGCAGAAGGGCTTCAATCCGGGGTACGCCAGGGAGTGCTGGGGCCGGATCTCCACGTCCTACGCCGAGGTGGCCGAGGGGCGGGCGGTCGTCTTCGGGCAGACCGCTCACACGCTGTCGATCCTCCACCAGGAGGAACTGCGCACCCTCTGCGCCAATGAGAAGGTCGGGCTGGACAACATCCACTTCGCCTACGAGGCACCTCGGGACTGGCCGGTGGAGACCCGTGCGGAGGCCGGTACCGACGCGGTACGCGCTGCCGCACAGTTCAACGACCCGACGCTTCCCCGGTACATCGACCCGAAGGCGTTCGCCGCCGACGCCCCCGAGGCCCGCAAGGCGAAGATCGACAAGGTGTTGACCGCCGCCACACCGGCGCAGGAGGCCGGGGCCCAGGCCGAGGCCGTCGCGGCGCCGGTGGGGCAGGCCCCGCCCAAGAGCGTCCGTACTCCGCTCTGGCAGGTGGGCTTCAAGTCCACGCCCACCGCCGCCCGGCCCGCGTCCCGCGGCCCGTCCGCCGGTACCGGGACCGGCGCAGGCGCCGCCCCCGACCTCGCACCCCGCCCCCTCACCACAGGAATGGACGGCATGGCATGACCTCTCGTCCCTCGCGAGCCGGCAGCGCCGCCCGTGGCTCCCTCCGTCGTTTCCTGGGTCAGGAGAAGAGCGACGACTGGGCCGTGCGCCTGCTCCCGCGCGTCGTCCTCGGGCTGGCCGCCGGTTACACCCTCTTCGTGCTCGCCTCGGCCGGCATGTCCTCCTTCCTCACGGTGTGCGCGGTGCTCGCCCTGGTCGCGACCGGTTGGCTGCTGCGCCGCCGCGGGCAGTTGCTGCTGGCGCTCGCCTCGACGGTCATCACCGCGGCGGTCACCGGCTACTTCGCGGCCGCGGGCGACATCGCGCGGGGCCAGGCGAGCGGACTGCTGAGCGGGCAGGCCGTGTTCGGGTACTGGGCGCTCGCCGGGATGGCGCTGCTCGGAGCCTGGATGGCCAAGGACCACCCCGGCCGCCGCGGCGTCACCGTGGTTGCCGCAGACCTGGTTCTCCTCGTGACGTCCGGAGTGGGAACGGTCTTTCCGGCGCTCTCCGTTCCCCTCGGGTTCCTCGGCCTGGTGCTGGTGCTGACGGCGCGTGGGGGCGGAATCGCGGCGGTCCGTGGCTGGTTCGCACGGGTGAAGGGCATCGGATCGCGACGCACCGCATCGACCGGGGACACGGACGGTTAGTTGATCGATGGACCGTCGCCCTCGGGGGCGGCGCGTGCACAAACTGCCGGATGAGACAACTTTGCCGTTGCCAACTCACGTGTTCTAGTGTCCCCTTGCGTCATGGTCGCCTCGGGGGAGATCGCATATGGTCACGACAGCAACAAAAATGCCGCCCATACCCATACAGAGAGCGGCTTCGGTTACCGCGCTGCCCTGCCAGCGGCGGCCGGACATCTTCGGTCAGCCCCTGCTCAGGAACCCGCCCGAAGGCGTGAGCGGGATCCCGGTACAGGCGCGCAGGCGCCAGGCCCTCGCCCACGCGGCGCGCCAGCTCTGCTCCTCATGCCCCCTCTGGGCGGAATGCCTGCGGGACTCCGTCGCCCAGTCGGATCCCGGTGGCTACGCGGCAGCGACCACCCGGCAGGACCGGCGGTGGATCCGCCGTCAGATAGGAATCGGTGACGCGCAGGGGCGGCTCGCTTCCCGGCCGTACCCTGGGGACCGACTCGTGGAAGTCGATGTCGTACTCGACGCGTTCGACGCGCTCCAGGAGCACCGGGCGACCCGGCCCGCCCTTTCGAGGGCAGGGGCGGTCACGGGCAAGGGCTCGGGGGCCGACCCCCGTAGTGACACGGCACACCGCGTCGCGGCAAGTGGACAGCCGCACGTCGTTCAACAGCACCTCAACACACGCGAGGCATCGATGGCGGCCCCGGCAGGCGAACGGATCACCTTCTCGCTCGATGATCCGGTCCAGGGCATACAGAAGGCACTTCTGGGCCCGCTGGTTCACTCCACGCTGCCCACCCTCGAAGCCACCGGGCACGTCGCCGCACTCCTGGTCCGCACGCCCTCCTCCGGGCTCGCGCCCGAGCTCCTCGAGGGCTTCCGGCGAACGCGCCGGTGCATGGAGGCGTGGCGCGCGGCGTCCGGGGACGAGGCCACGAAGCGTCCGGCGGTCAGCGGACTCACGGGATCGGTGAGCGTCGAGCTCGCGACCACGGACCCGCTCTCCGCGCTGCGCCAGGACGTCTTCGAACCCTTGCTGCACCGGCTTGCAGAATCGATTCGGCGAATGGAAGCGCTCACGGCGGTGCTGATAGCCGCCCCGGACGACACCACCCTGTCCTTCGGCGCCCCGGGCATCAGCGCCCCGCACGGGCCGGAACTGGCGGACCTGCACGCGGCGCTGTGCGAACTCGGCTCCCACATCGAGGAGTACGCCGCCCTCGCGCCGCGGAACCGGATCCACCCCGCCGCGCGCGACACCGCGCAGCACGAGACGCACCTGCGGTCCGTACCGGCCGCCGCTTCCGGGACGGCGCACCCGCCCGCCGCGTGGACCACGCCGAGTCTGCGGCGGGCCGTCGAGCAGGTGGTGACCTCCTTCCCGGGTCCCTTCACCGGCCGGGACGTCCTGCTGGCGCTGCCCCCGGGGGCGTACCAGGATCCGGCGAAGTCGGTCAGCAACGTCCTGTGCGCCATGGCCAAGTCGGGTCGTCTGCTCCGCATGTCCCGCGGCACCTACGCCGTGTCCTCAGTCCTGCCCACCGGCGTCCTCGCCGCCAGTTCCTGAAGGGGACCGCACCGTGCATCCCAGCCAGCCGGCCGCCGAAGTCCGCGTCTTCTCCCAGAACGCGGCCCTGATCGACGGCGTCCCCGTGACGGCCCCGCCCTTCGTCGACATCCAGGAGGTCGTCATCGCGATCCTCCAGCAGCGTGCCCAGCAGATCGGCGGGCCGGCCCCCGCGACGATCAGTGACGACCGCTACGGCGGTGCGATCAGCATCCTGATCCACCCGGACGGCACCACGGAGTCGCTGGCCTGACGGTCAGGAGTGCCTGACGGTCAGGAGTGCCTGACCGTCAGGTGTGGCGTGTGGGGAGGAAGGAAGCGGGGATCAGGGCCAGGGTGACGAGGGCCGCCGCGATCGCGTACGTGGTGCGGAAGCCCGCCGAGGTCGTGCCCGCGCTGCTCAGGGTGACGGACAGGAGGGCGGTCCCGACCGAGCCGCCGATCTGCGAGTTGATGCTGATGAAGGTGGTCGCCGCGCTCAGGTGGAGGCGGGGGAGGTCCCGGCTCGTGGTGGTCATCGTGGGCATCATGACCATGCCGGCGCCGAGGCCCATGACGAGCGAAGCGCTGACGAACCGCCAGGGCGCCACGTCCGGTGAGCCCGCCTGGAGGGCGATCAGGGTCATGCCCAGCGCGGCCAGCGAGATCCCGGTCCGGATCAGGCGGCGCGGGGAGACCTTGTCGACGCGGCGGGAGGCGACCTGCATGACCAGCCCGATGGTGAGCCCGGTCGGTGCGCCCAGCAGCCCGGCCGCCGTCGCGCTCATGCCGCGGCCCTCCTGCCAGTACATCGGTGCGAGCAGCATGGATCCGAAGTAGCCGCAGGTGAAGAGGGCGAGCGTGGTGATGCCTGCCCGGAAGGTGCGGTCGCGCAGGAGCCTCAGGTCGAGGAGGGGCTCGCGGACGGTCATGGCCCGGCGGGTGAAGGCGGCGACGAGTGCGGCGCCGGCCAGGGTGGGGAGCAGGGCGTCGGGTGCGGTGAAGGTGCCGCCTTCCCCGCCGCGGGCCAGGCCGTAGAGGAGCAGGGCGAGGCCCGGGGAGAGCATGAGCAGGCCGGGTACGTCGAGCCGGGGCGGGGAAGCCGGGGCGCTCGGGGTGTCGGGGCGCAGCAGTTTCGCGGCGAGGAACAGCGCGACGACGCCGATGGGCAGGTTGACCAGGAAGATCCACTGCCAGGACGCCGAGTCGACCAGCCAGCCGCCGAGCACGGGTCCGGCCACCGGCCCGACGACGATGGGCAGCCCGAGCAGGGCCATCACCCGGCCGAGCCGGGCCGGGTCCGCCGTGCGCATCACCATGGCCATGCCGACGGGGACGAGCAGCCCCCCGCCGAGGCCCTGTACCGCGCGGAAGGCGATCAGGCTGCCCGCGCTCCAGGCGCAGGCGGCGAGGAGCGATCCGAGCGTGAACAGGGTGAGGGCGCCGAGGTAGGTGCGTTTGGCGCCGAAGCGGCCCGTCGCCCAGGCCGAGGCCGGGATGACGGCGGCCAGTGCGAGCGTGTAGGCGGTGGCGGTCCACTGGATCGTCGCGAGGGGTGCGTGGAAGGCCTCGGAGAGGCGGTGCAGGGCGACGTTGACGATCGTCATGTCGAGCACGGACATGATCGAGCCGGCGACGACGACCGCCAGGGTGCGCCGGAGCAGTGCGGGGGATGCGGCGGCGGGGGATGCGGAAGCGGGCGGGGCGGAAGCGGGGGATGCGGAAGCGGGCGGGGCGGAGGCGGGGGAGCCGGCGGCCGGGGAGCCGGCGGCGTCAGCGGCGAGTGCGGGGTCCGCGGCGGGTACGGGGTCCGTGGGCGTCGCCGGCTGTCCGGGGCCGCCGGGTCCCTGCGTCGTACGCATCCTCCTGCCGCCCTCAGCCCTGGTACGGGCGGCTCGCGCGGGCGTCGCGCAGCGTGCGGCCCCACCAGGCCAGCTGGCCGACCATGCCCTTGACCGCGCCCTCGGCGACGGCGGTGTCGCGCGGTACGCCGTCCCGGCCGATCCCGGACCAGGGCCCGTGCAGGCTGACGGAGTCGCGCACGGTCACGGCGTGCAGCTCGGCGAAGACCAGCCGGAGCGCCTCGACGGCCCGCAGGCCGCCGCCGATGCCGCCGTAGGAGACGAAGCCGGCCGGCTTGGCGCGCCACTCTTCGCGGTGCCAGTCGATGAGATTCTTCAGGGCGGCCGGGTAGCTGTGGTTGTACTCGGGGGTGACGATGACGAAGGCCTCGGCGGCGGCCAGCCGCGGGCTGACCTCCGCGAGGGCGGCGGCCGTCTGCGGGTCCGGGGAGCCGCCCCAGCCGGGCATGACCAGGGGCAGGTCGACGTCGGCGAGGTCGATGAGGTCGAGGTCGAGGCCGCCGAGGGCGCTCGCTTCGCCGAGGAACCAGTCGGCGACGGCGGGGCCCTGCCGGCCCTGGCGGACGCTGCCGATGATGACGGCGACGCGCAGCGGCGCGTCCTCGTCGGGGGCGTAGGCGGGGGTGGAAGCGTGGGCGGCGGGCATGGCGGGGTCCCCTCGTCGGTGGGGCGGCCGTTCGGGGCGGCCGCCTTTCCGGTAAATTACAACGAGCGTTGTAAAAACTGCAACGGTCGTTGTACTTCTTCTGTACTTCCCGGTCGTGGTCTTGTACTTCGCTTGTAGTTTTCTTGTACTTCCCGGGTGTGGAGGCGAAATGAGCAGCGGAACCAATGCCAGGAAGCTGGAGAAGCAGCTCGCCATCGCGAGCGCGTCCCGCGGGGTCTTCGGCCGCGAGGGCTACGCCCGGGCCACGGTCGACGGGCTCGCCGCCGCCGCCGGCATCTCGACCCGCACGCTCTACAACCACTTCCCGGGCGGCAAGGCGATGCTCTTCGCCGCCGTCGTCACCTCGACCTCGGGACAGGTGCGCGACGCCCAGATCGCCCAGATCGAAGCCGCCCTGAACCCCGGACGCCCGCCCCGCCCCGAGGACCTGGAGCGCGACCTGGTCGCCTTCGCCCACCGGATCGTCGGGCTCATGACCGACTACGCCGACCACTTCGCGCTCGTCCGCCACATCCGGGCCGAAGCCGACCACGTGCCGCGCGAGGTGCTGGAGGCCTGGGTGAACGCCGGACCCGGGCCGGTGTCCCGCGCGCTCGCCGACGCGATGGCGGGCCTCGAGGCCGCCGGGCTGATCGACGTGCGCGGCGACGCGATGCTGGCGGGCGCCCACTTCATGGCGCTGACCTCGCACTCCCTCTCCCAGCTCTCGCACCACGAGGTCGTGCCCCTCTCCGAGGAGCGGACCGACCGGCTGATCGCGGGCGGAGTGGCCGCGTTCCTGCGGGCCTATCGGGCCGAATGAGCCGGCCGTACACGGTGCCGGGGCACCCGCCCCGCCCCCGGTCGCCCGGCAACCGCCCCGGGGCTACGTTGGACGGGTGAGCACGACACGGTTGCGCAGGGCGGCTGTGGGAGCAGCCGCCGTGGGGCTCCTCATGGTGCCCGTGGGGGCCGGTGTCGGGTACGCCGTGGACGTGCCGACACCCCCGGCGGCGAGCGGTTCGGCCGTCTCCGACGAGTTTCCGCAGCTCACCCCCGCCGTGGCGCGGCAGTTGGACGACGCCATCCGGAAGGTGATGGACGAGGCGAAGGTGCCCGGGGTGCAGGTGGCCTTGTCGGCGCCGGGCAAGGGGACGTACGTACGGGCCTTCGGCGTGGCCGACAAGGCCACCGGTGCGCCCATGACCGACCGCCTCGACATGCGGATCGGCAGCGAGACCAAGACCTTCACCGTGACGGCGATGCTGAAGCTGGTCGACGAGGGCAAGATCGGGCTGGACGACCCCATAGGCAAGTACGTCGACGGCGTGCCGAACGGCGACCGCATCACGCTGCGCGAACTGGCGGGCATGCGCAGCGGGCTGTTCAACTACTCGGCCGACGAGGACTTCTTCAAGGCGCTGACCAGCGACCCCGACCGGCCCTTCACCCCGCAAGAACTGCTCGCGTACTCCTTCAAGCACCCGGTGCTCTTCGAGCCGAACGCGGAGTTCTACTACTGCAACACCAACCTGATCCTGATCGGGCTCGTCGTGGAGAAGGTCAGCGGGCAGACGCTCGCCGACTACATCACCGAGGAGGTCGTCGAGCCCGCCGGGCTGAAGAACACCCTCTTCCCGACCGGCGCCGAGTTCCCGACCCCGCACGCCCAGGGCTACACGAACCAGACGGCCTCGGGGAAGACCGAGGACGCGGCCGACTGGAACCCCTCCTGGGGCTGGGCCGCCGGAGCGATGATCTCCGACCTCACGGACCTGCGGCAGTGGGCCAAGGTGCTGGCCACCGGTGAGCTGCTCACCCCCGCGACCCAGGCCGAGCGCCTCGACGTCGTACCGGCCCTCCCGGGCACCGGCTACGGACTGGGGATCTTCAACGTCCAGGGGTGGATCGGGCACAACGGCTCGCTGCCCGGCTACCAGTCGCTGACCGTCTACGACCCGCAGTCGAAGGCCACCCTGGTGGTGATGCTGAACACCGACATCTCCGCGAAGGGAGAGGAGCCGAGCACCCTGTTCGGCGAGGCGATCACCAAGATCGTGACCCCGCAGCACGTCTTCACCCTGCCCGCCCAGCCCGTCACCGGGGACGCGGACCACTGACCATCGGCGCCGTAGCGTAGGGCGACGGCGCTGGATTGGGACCCCCCGCGCACAATGGGATCGGCGCGTGGGAGTGGACGAGGGAGAGCTGCATGAACGGTCGGACGACGCAGGGTGAAGTCCTGGGGGCGGGATCCGCCGACAAGGGGGACAAGGTGGTCCTGCGCGAGGCGGGCGAGGCGGATCTGGACACCGCCGCCGAGCTCTTCCGCGGCTACCTGGAGTTCTACGAGGTGGAGGTCGAGGACCCGGAGCGGCCGCGCGCCTTCCTGGCGGAGCGGCTGGCGGGCGGGGATTCCTTCATCCTGCTCGCCGAGGTCCCCGGTGCGGGCACGGTCGGCTTCACGCAGGTCTACCCGATGTTCTCCTCGCTCGCCATGAAGCCCGCGTGGCTGCTGGGCGACCTGTACGTGGCCCCCGCCGGCCGCCGTACCGGCGCGGGCCGCGCGCTGCTGCGCGAGGTGCTGCGCCGGGCGCGGGAGGCCGGGGTCTCGGGCGTGCAGCTGGAGACGGCGTACGACAACCTCGTCGCGCAGGGGCTGTACGAGGCGGAGGGGTTCGTCCGGGAGGAGTTCCACATGTACTTCCACGACCTCTCCGAGACGGGCTCCTCCGCATCGGTTTGAGATCGGATGAAACATTCCCGGCCCCCGTCGCGTCATTGGTGTGAGACGGACGCGAGGGGGAGCGTATGGGGTACGGACGCAGAGATGGGTTCCGTGAGTTCGCGGCGGGCAGGTCGGCGCATTTGTACCGGTCGGCCTGTCTGCTGACGAGCGGTGACACCCACCTCGCCGAGGATCTCGTACAGGAGACCCTCGGGCGGATGTACCTCCTCTGGGGGCGCGTCTCCCGGATAGACAATCCGGCGGCGTACGCGCAAACCGTGCTGGTGCGTGCCTTCCTGACGCACCAGCGCCGCCGGTCGGCGGGGGAGCGCCCGGTCGGGGAGTTCCCCGATGCGGGCGCACCGGCCGGCGGCGATCCCGCGCTGCGGCTGACCCTGCTGGAGGCGCTGGGGCGGCTCGCGCCGAAGGACCGGGCGGTCCTGGTGCTGCGGTACTGGGAGGACCGCAGCGTCGAGGAGACCGCCGACGCGATGAACGTCAGCTCGGCGGCGGTGCGGACCCGCAGCTCGCGAGCGCTGACCCGGCTGCGGGAGCAACTGGGCGGCTCGCTCGCGGAGTTCGCGGGGCGCTGATCGCCTCACACCCCCCGACCCGTGCCCCTCGCCCTCCTCTGCGCGCATCCCTTCTTCCCTTCTCGTTCCGCTCTTCTCATTCCACGATCCCTTTAAACGGAAGGTCTGATTCCGCATGCCCTTTGAAGATGAGCTCGGTGAAGCCCTCCGGCGTACGGGTGACGGCTTCACGGCCGAAGGACGGGACCTCGTGGACGCCGGGGAGCGGCGCGGCCGGCGGATGCTGGCCCGCCGCCGGTTCGCCGTGGCCGGCGGCTCGGTGCTCGCCCTGGCGCTGATCGGCACTGCCGGGGCCTACGCGAACGGGATGCTCTGGTCGGGCGGCGGGGACGGCCGGGCGGACGTGGCGTCCTCGCCGGAGCCGCCCGCACCGCAGCGGCCGCCGGCCTCGAGCGGGGACCGTATCGGCACCGGAGCCGTGACGGCCGATCAGATGACCGCAGTGCTCAAGCAGTTGCTGCCGCAGGGCGGGCTGAGCGACATCGAGGCCAGGGGCACGGGCGACCAGCCGGGGCCGATGGTGACCGGCGTCTTCGACGACGGCGAGGGCAAGGGAAGGCTCGGCTTCAGCCTCAGCCGGGTGGACCCGACGGGACCGATGGCCGACGACATGGTGAAGTGCCCCTCCAAGGCCACGTTGAACTACGACAGCTGTTCCTCCAAGAAGCTTGAGGACGGTTCGAGGCTGCTGCTCTTCAAGGGCTACGAGTACCCCGACCGCCGCGTGGACACGAAGTGCTGGCGGGCCACGGTGGTCACCCCGCAGGGGTTCCTCATCGACGCCCAGGAGTGGAACGCGGCGGCGGAGAAGGACGCGCCCATCACCCGGCCGACGCCGCCGCTGACGCTCGCGCAGCTCCAGGCGCTCGTGACCTCCCCGTTGTGGCATCCGGCCCTGAACGACCTCCCGGCCGCGCCGGCCGAGTCACCCCAGTCACCCCCGTCGCAGCCCGGCCACTCGGGCATGAAGGCGGTGGTCGTCCTGGAAGACCTGCTGGGCAAGGACGACATCCCGGTCGTGAGCCGGGACGAGGACGGGGCCGACCTGGGCTACCTGGTGCTGGACGAGGGCAAGGGCAAGTCGCTGGTCAGCCTCCAGATCCAGCCGGACAGCGCCAAGCACCCGGGGATGTGGGCCGATCTGTTCACCTCCGCCGAGACCCTGCCGAACGGAACGAAGCTCCTGACCCGGCAGCAGGCCGGCGAGAAGGGCGGGGCCGGCGTGGTCTGGTGGAGCGCGGAAGCGCTGCTCCCGAACGGCACCCGCGTGATCGTGTCCGCCTTCAACGCCGAGAGCCAGATGACGGCGGCCACCCGCAAGGAGCCGGTGCTGACCCTGGCGCGGATGAAGGAGCTCGCGACGAGCCCGAAGGTGGCCATGGAGTACGGGAGGTAGAGGCTACTTCGCGTCCGCGTAGCACTCCACGACGGCCGTGGTGAACGGGAAGCGGACCGGGGTCTCGCCGAAGGTGATGCGGCCGGCCAGCTCGCCCGCCTCGCGGATCGCCGCGGCCACGGCCTGCGCCTCCTCCTCGGGGCAGTGGACGATGACCTCGTCGTGCTGGAAGAAGACCAGCTCGGCCCGCATCCCCGCCTCCGCGAGGGACCGGCGCAGGGCGGCGAGCAGGAGCAGCGCCCAGTCCGCGGCGCTGCCCTGCACGACGAAGTTGCGGGTGAAGCGGCCGCGCGCCCGCGCGTCGGTGGAGGCGTAGCCGGGGACCCAGCCGTCGGGGGCCTCCTCTGCCTCCTCCGGATCGGCCGCCGGCGGGCAGGTACGGCCCAGCCAGGTCCGTACGAGCCGCCCCTCCTCGCCCGCCTTCGCGGCGTCGTCCACGTACGCCACGGCCCGGGGGAAGCGGCGGCGCAGCGCGGCCAGGTTCTTCAGGCCGTCCCCGGAGGTCTGCCCGTAGACCGCGCCGAGGACGGCGATCTTCGCCATGTCGCGGTCGCCGGAGAAGCCCTGGCGGGAGATGGAGGTGTAGAGGTCCTCGGGGCGGCCGGCGACCTCCATGAAGGCGGGGTCGCGGGAGATCGCGGCGAGCACCCGGGGCTCCATCTGGTCGGCGTCGGCCACCACGAGCCGCCAGCCGGGATCGGCGACGACGGCCCGGCGGATGACCTTGGGGATCTGCAGGGCCCCGCCGCCGTTGGTGACCCAGCGGCCGGTGTGGGTGCCGCCGGGGATGAACTCGGGTCGGAAGCGGCCGTCGTGGACCCAGTCCGCGAGCCAGGACCAGCCGTGGGCGGTGTAGATCCGGTACAGCTTCTTGAAGGCGATGAGGGGCTCCACGGCGGGGTGGTCCAGCTCCTGGATCTCCCAGCGGCGGGTGGACTTGAGCTTGATCCCGGCCTCCGCGAAGGCCTTGATGACGTCGGCGGCCAGCTCGGGCCGGACGCGCCGGCCGAACGCGGCCGAGACCTCGTCGGCGAGCTCGGCGAGCCGGCGGGGCTGGCCGCGGCCCGCGTACCGCTCGCCGAGCAGCTCGGTGAGCAGGGCCCGGTGGACGTCGGCCCGCCAGGGCAGGCCCGCGCGGTTCATCTCGGCGGCCACGAGGAAGGCCGCCGACTCGGAGGCCACGAGCAGCCGCATCCGGTCGGGGTGCGCGGTGGCCTCGAGCCGTTTCGCCTGGTCGGCGTGGACGGCGACGAGGGCGTCGAGCGGTACGGGGGCCGGCTGGGGGTCGAAGAGGGAGTGCTGGCTTGCGGGCTCCGCCGCGCGCTGCGGGGGATCGGGCGGTACGGGGGCGTTCGTAAGGCGGGCCCAGGCGGCGGCCGCCGAGCGGGGTTCGCCGAGGCGGCCCTCGTGGGCGAGCAGGAGCAGCTCGGCGTCCTCGATGTCGTGGCAGCGGTCCACGCGGATGCCGGCGGCGAGCAGTCGGGGGTAGACGGCTTGCGTGGAGCGCCAGACCCAGCGGGTGGTGGCGGGGGCCGCGCGGATGGCGTCCGCGGGGTCGGTGACCGTGACGCGGGCTCCGCCCGCGGGCCCGTCCAGGGGGGAGGCGTGCCAGCGGCCGTCGCCGTCCTCGGCCAGGGCCCACCGAGGGGCGTGCTCGCTCATGAGTGCGAGTGTCCCACCGGGGTCCGACAGCGCCCGTGCGCGGCGCGCTCGCACAGGCGTGCGCCGGTGGGCGGGCGAGCGCCGCTGGGCGGGCGAAGTCCCCCATCCGCCCTTCGCCCCTTCCCCGGGCCTTGCCCGGACCCCGGTCCTCAAGCCGCCGGACGGCCGGGCCCGGCTCCGCCCGGAGGGTGCGGCGGGCGGCATGCCAAGCTGAAGAGGTGAGAGACATCGTCGACCGGGCCTGCGAGGCCGCGCTGTACAACCAGGACGACGCCGGGCTGGACGCCGGGGCGTCGGTGCTCGTCGCCGAGGGGGACCGGTGGGGCGCGGTCGGGCAGGCGCTGCTCGCGCGCGGGGAGGAGTACGTGCGCCAGGCCTGGGAGCGCGGGTGGCGGCCCGCCGACGTGCTGCGGCTCGTACGCCGGGACCTGGAGCAGGCACACCTGCGGATCACCGAGGACCTCATCGCCGCCGAGGCCCGGCGGTACGCGCGGCTGCCCGAGCGGTGGACCGAGGCCGAGGTCTGGTGGGGGGACGACCCCCGGTACGGGGAGCGGCTGGTCCAGCGGGAGCGCACCGACCGCTTCAGCCTGGCCGGGGCCGTCCTGGAGGTGTTCCGGCTGCTGATCCGGCTGCCGTCGATCGAGCCGGTCGGGCCGCTGCCGGGAGACCCCGCCGACGTACTCGAACACGCGCACATCGAGCCCCGCATGCTCGGCCGGATCAGGGCGCTGCTCGCGAAGGCCGAGGCGACGACCTTCCCGGAGGAGGCGGAGGCGCTCAGCGCCAAGGCGCAGGAGCTCATGGCCCGGCACACCGTGGACGCCGCCCTGCTCGCGGTGAAGTCCGGCACGGCGCAGATACCCGGCGCCTGCCGGATCGGCGTCGAGGCCCCGTACGAGGAGGCCAAGGCGGTGCTGCTCGACGCGGTGGCGAGCGCGAACCGCTGCCGGTCCGTGTGGAACAGCGCCTACGAGTTCTCCACCGTCGTCGGCTTCGAGAGCGACCTGGAGGCGGTCGAGCTGCTCTACACCTCGCTGCTGGTGCAGGGCACCGCCGCGATGACCCGCGCGGAGGCCGGGCAGCGGGCGGGCGGGCGCAAGCGCACCAAGACCTTCCGGCAGTCCTTCCTCCTGGCCTACGCGAGCCGGCTCGGCCAGCGTCTCGCGGAGACGGCGGAGCACACGGTGGCCGACACCGTGGCCGAGGCCCCCGACAACCTGCCGGCCCTGGTCGCCCGGGACGTGGCCGTCACCTCGCGGGCCGAGGAGATGTTCCCCCGGACCACGACGACCCGGCTGCGCGGAGCGACCGACCTCGCGGGCTGGGAGGACGGCACGGCCGCCGCCGACCGGGCCCACATGGCGGACGGCCGTCGCGCGTCCTTGCGGGGCTGAGCCCGGAAGCCCGGAAGCCCGGAAGCCGGGAAGCCCCGATCAGCGCTCGGTGGGGGCCGGCGCGGCGGGGTCCTCCTCGCGCAGCGCACGGGCCTCCGCCTTCAGGATGCGGGCGGACCTGCCCAGCCCGCGGGCCATCTCGGGGAGCTTCTTCGAGCCGAACACCATCAGGCAGACGAGCACGATGATGGCGACGTGCCAGGGTTCCAGGGCGTTCCTGAGCATGTGTGCGTCCGCCTTCCGGTGGGTGCCGGCAGCCTGCCGGGACGGTGCCGGAATCGGCCCGTCCGGGCCGATGATCGACGCTGTCGGCCGACGGCGCCATAGATCACGCCAAGCCTGAAGAACACCTGAAGCCCGGGCGACGCGCCCCGGCCGCCCGGATCCCGGTCCCCCAACGCCGGACGGGCCGGAAGATTCCAGCCTCGCCGGCGTTTGAGGCGCGGGGTCTGGGGCGGGCTCTGGGGCGGAGCCCCAGGGAACGGTGGAAGGGCGGGTCGGGGACTTTCGCCCCGCGCAGCGGCGAGCCCGGTCCCGACGCGCGGGCGTCCTCGTGCCGGGCTCCCGGGTTCCGCCCCCGGCGGGGCTACGCTCGGAGCCATGAGCTGGGTCCGGGCGCTGAAGGACACCGCCCGGTCCGGACTGCGGGTCGAGCGGACCCGGCTGCAACCCCTCGTCGCGCTGCGCGCCGCCGTCGGCCTGGCCGTCGTCATCGGCGCGGGCCTGGCCTTCCTGGGGCCCGGCTCCGCCGCCAGCTCCGCCTTCGGCGCGTACATGGCGGCCGTGGCCACCTTCCAGAAGAGCTGGCGGCCCCGGCCCGTGCTCGCGCTCGCCGCCGGGCTGACCCTGGCCGTGTCCACCTTCATCGGCTACCTCGTCGGGTCCTCGCACACCCTGGCCTTCGTGCTGCTGCTCGCCGTCTGGAGCTTCGCCGCGGGCCTGATGTGGGCGGCCGGCCCCACCGCCGGGATCATCGCCTCCGGCAACGTCGCGATCATGCTGGTCACCGTCACCCTGCCCACCTCCGTGCCGCAGGCCGCCGGGCACGCCGCGATGATCGCCGCCGGCGGGGTGGTGCAGGCCCTGCTGATCCTCCTCTTCCCCATCCGGCGGTGGGGCGCCCAGCGCGACGCGCTGGCCGACGCCCTCGCCGCCGAGGCCGACTACGCGCGCCGTCTGCGCCAGGACCCGGTCGCCTCCTTCGACCCGCAGCCGCTGATGCGGGCGCGCGACGCCGCGACGGTGACGGTGCGCCAGGCCCGCCGCCGCCCCGCCGAGCTGCACGGCGCGCGGGGGCTAGCGGAGCGGATCCGTCCGGTGCTGGCCCTGCTGGCAGACCCGGCCGTCGGGGCCCCGGCCGAGGGCCCGGCGCGGGACCGGGCGCGGGAACTGCTCGCCGCCGCCGGGTCGGTGCTGGACGCCGCCGCGTCCGCGATCCGGCGCGGCGAGGCCGTACGGCTGCCCGGGCCGGCCCTCGCGGTGCTCAAGGACCCCGGCACCGCCGACCTGCTCCGGGGCCCCGCGCTGCGCGCCGCGCGCAGGCTCGCCGCCCTGCTGGACGACGTACTCGACACCGCCGAGCCGGGCTCCGGGCGCACCGCCGATCCCGGGGAGTCGATGCTGCGGCCCACCCTGCCGGCGCTCGCGCCGATGGTGCTGGCCGCCGTACGGGCCGAGCTGCGCCCGGGGTCGCCGATCCTGCGGCACGCCGTGCGGGTCACCGCCGTGGCCTGCGCGGGCTACGGCATCGGCCACGTGCTGCCGTTCGGCCACGCCTACTGGGCTCCGATGGCCTCCGTCATGGTCATGCGGCCCGATTTCACACAGACCTACACCCGCGCCGTCGCCCGCTTCGGCGGCACCCTGGTCGGCGTCGCCCTCGCGACGGCCGTGGTCCAGCTCGCACACCCGGGGATGTACGTGTCCGGGCTGCTCGCCGTCGTCAGCGCGGGCCTGATGTACACCTTCATGCGCACCGGGTACGCCGTCGCGATGGTCTTCGTCTCCGCCTACGTGGTCTTCCTGCTCGGCATGGGCGGCCTGCGCTGGGACCAGACGGTGCCGGACCGCGTCGCCCTCACCCTGGTCGGCGGGGTCCTCGCGATGATCTCCTACGCCGTCTACCCGGCCTGGGAGACCCCGCGGCTGCGGACCCGGCTGGCGGACTGGGTGGCGGCCAACGGGCGGTACGCGGCAGCCGTGCTCGGGCAGTACGCCGACCCGGCCGGAGCCCGGCGCGAGGACGTGCGGGCGGCCCTGCTGGAGGTGCGCGACGCCCGGGTCGCCTGGCAGGAGGCGGTGGACCGGGCCTCGGGGGAGCCGGTGCGCCACCGCGGGATCTCCCGGGATGCCGCCGAGGACGCGGGCCGGGCCCTGGCCGCGATGGGCCGCCACGCGATGCTGCTGGAGGCGCACTTCCCGGACCGGTCCCGGCCTCCGGTCCCGGGCGCGGCCGAGCTGGCCCGGGCGCTGCGCGCGGGGACGGAGGCGGGTGCGAAGGCGGTGCGGGAGCGCCGGGTGCCCGACTGGGAGGGGGTCCGCGCGGCCCTGGCCGACGGGGGAACCCCCGACCCGGGCGTGCTGCGCGGGGCGGCGCGGCAGCTGCTGGACTCCCTGGAGGAGGTCTCCGACGCGCTGCGGACCCCACCCCGGAACCCACCCCGAACCCCATCCCGCCCCGAGCCGGAGGAAGGTCGTCACCCTTAGTGGTGCCTTGCCCTCCGTTCGTGCACGTGCATCTGCCCATGCAGGCGTTCATGAACACAGCTATGATCCGGTGCAGTTGACATCTGCACTATCGGGGGCTTCCTGTGGACCACGCGTACAACGGGATGGCAGCTGCAGAGCTTGACGGGGTGACCTGGCAGAAGAGCAGACACAGCAACTCGCAAGGTTCCTGTGTGGAGTTCGCGAAACTGCCCGGAGGCGACGTTGCCATGCGCAACTCGCGGTTTCCGGACGGACCGGCACTCGTGTACACGCCGGCCGAGATAGAAGCGCTGCTGCTGGGTGTCAAGGACGGCGAGTTCGACCACCTGATCGGCTGAAGACCAGCCGAAGATCAGCCATGCACGTGCAGCGGCCGGGATTGATCGCCATGATCAATCCCGGCCGCTTGTCGCATATGCGGTGATCGTGCGGTGGCCGTGCGGTGGCCCCGCGGTGATTCAGTCCTGGAGCGTGAACAGCGCCCAGACCACCTTGCCGGTCAGCCGCCCCGCGAGCGGGTGCCAGCCCCAGCTGTCGCTGTAGGAGTCGACGAGGAAGAGCCCGCGCCCCGACTCCAGGTCACAGTTGCGCTCCGTCGCCTCCGGCGCGAAGCTCCCGCCGGGCCGGTCCTCGCTGGGGTCCCGCACCGCGCACACCAGCCGGGTGCTCCACCGCATCAGGTGCAGGCGCACCGGCGGCTCGCTCTCGCCCGCGGCCGGCCGGGAGTCGTCCGGGAGGGCATGGCGCAGCGCGTTGGTGACGAGTTCGGAGACGACCAGTGCCACGTCGTCGAACCGGTCGTCGAGACCCCACTGGGCAAGGGTGGAACGCGTGAAGGTGCGTGCACCGCGCACCGCTTCGAAGCGGGCGGGCAGGGCGCAGGACGCGGACCCGGAGACAGCCGTGGGGTCGACCGGGGGAAGCCCCTGCCGTAACGGCTCGAGCATGGTCGATCCATTCGTCCCCATGCGAGGCACTCCCGGGATTCGAAAGAACTGCGGGGCACGCAGGTGCGCGGGACCATGGTTCCGAATGGCGGAGCCGGATGCAAGGGCAGATGCACGTGCACGCGCCGGACCTGTCCGACCCCGTGACGGTTCTTGCCCATTTCTTCCTACGCATACTTACGGACTTCTTTTACGGCGAGGCCAAATCCGTTACAGAACGAGTACGGGCGGATGCGTTTTGGTGGCAGACTGCGGGCTTTGAGGGGCACGGGGGCCCCTGCGACGCAGCCTGACGCGGCCGCACGCGCGTTCGGTGTACGTATCCATCCACGGCATGGGGAGGGGCAGGACTCGTGACCGCAGAAGCCAGTGGTTCTGTGGTGCGCCGCATCCTCCTGGGCTCCCAGCTCAGGCGACTCCGAGAATCCCGCGGCATCACCCGTGAGGCGGCCGGTTACTCGATCCGCGCATCCGAATCGAAGATCAGCCGCTTGGAGTTGGGAAGGGTGAGCTTCAAGGCCAGAGACGTAGAGGATCTCCTCACGCTCTACGGAGTCACGGACGGCGCGGAGCGGGAGTCCCTCCTGGGACTGGTCCGCGAGGCCAACGTGGCCGGCTGGTGGCACAGCTACGGCGATGTCCTGCCGGGCTGGTTCCAGACGTACGTGGGTCTGGAAGGCGCCGCCTCCCTCATCCGCATCTATGAAGTCCAGTTCGTGCACGGCCTGTTGCAGACCGAGGCCTACGCCCAGGCCGTGGTCAGCCGCGGCATGCCCGGCGCCGGCCGCGCCGAGATCGACCGCCGGGTCGCGCTGCGCCTGGAGCGCCAGAAGGTACTGGTCTCCGAGAACGCCCCCGTCTTCCACGCCGTCCTCGACGAGGCCGCGCTGCGCCGCCCGTACGGCGACCGGGACGTGATGCGCGGTCAGTTGGAGCACCTCATCGAGATCTCGCAGCGGCCGAACGTGCACCTGCAGGTCATGCCCTTCTCCTTCGGCGGTCACGCCGGCGAGAGCGGTGCCTTCACCCTGCTGCGCTTCCCCGAGTCCGACCTCCAGGACGTCGTCTATCTGGAACAGCTCACCAGCGCCCTCTACCTCGACAAAGACGAGGAAGTGGGGCAGTACGAGCGGGCGATGCTGCGCCTCCAGAGCGACTGCCCGGACCCCGACAAGACCCGCGATCTCCTCCGTGGTCTGCTCCAACTGTCTTGATTCGCACGTACTATGACGCCTGATCAGAGCATGACGATGACCCGGATGACCCCCGGGTCTCCGGTGCAGCGCAAGGAAGCGCGTTCGACGTAAGGGATGGCATGTCCATATTCGAGGACCTGGCTCACCAGTACATCGACGGCGAATGGCTGGCCGGAACCGGGTCGTGGGACATCATCGACGTCAACCCGTACAACGGGGAGAAGCTCGCGGCCATCACCGTGGCCACCGTCGAGCAGGTCGACCAGGCCTACCGGGCCGCCGAGCTGGCCCAGAAGGAATGGGCCGCCACCAGCCCCTACACCAGACGAGCCGTCCTGGAACGCGCCCTGCGGATCACCGAGGAGCGCGAGAAGGAGATCGTCGAGGCGATGATCGACGAGCTCGGCGGGACCCGTCCCAAGGCCGAGTACGAGGTCCACCTCGCCATGGAGTTCATCCGCGAGGCCATGCAGCTGGCCGTCCGGCCCGAGGGCCGCATCCTGCCCTCGCCGGTCGAGGGCAAGGAGAACCGGGTCCAGCGGCTGCCCGTCGGGGTCGTCGCCGTGATCAGCCCCTTCAACTTCCCCTTCCTGGTCACCCTGAAGTCGGTCGCCCCGGCCCTGGCGCTGGGCAACGCCGTGGTCATCAAGCCGAACCAGAACGCGCCCGTCGTCGGCGGCGGGGTCATCGCCAAGATCTTCGAGGAGGCAGGCCTCCCGGCCGGCCTGCTCAACGTCCTGGTCACCGACATAGCCGAAATAGGCGATGCGCTCCTGACCCACCCCGTCCCCAAGGTCATCTCCTTCGCCGGGTCCGACCGGGTCGGCCGGCACGTCGGCGCGGTCGCCGCGCGCCACTTCAAGCGGACCGTCCTGGAACTGAGCGGCAACAGCGCGCTGGTCGTCCTCGACGACGCCGACCTCGACTACGCGGTGGACGCCGCCGTCTTCAGCCGCTTCGTCTACCAGGGCCAGGTCTGCATGGCCGCCAACCGGATCCTGGTCGACGCCTCGGTGGCCGAGGAGTTCACCGAGAAGTTCACCACCCGCGTGCGGGCCCTGGTCACCGGCGACCCGCACGACGCCGACACCCACATCGGCCCCCTGATCAACTCCTTCCAGGCCGACGCCCTCACCGCGCTCGTCGACCGCGCCGTCGAATCCGGCGCGCAGGCGCTCGTACGGGGCTCTACGCGCGGCAACCTGGTCGAGCCGACCGTGCTCGCCGGACTCCCCGAGGACTCCCCGCTGCTCGGCCAGGAGATCTTCGGCCCCGTAGCCCTCCTCGTCGTCTTCGACGGCGAGGACGAGGCGGTCCGCCTCACCAACGCGACCCCGTACGGACTCAGCGGCGCCGTCCACACCCGTGACGTGGAGCGAGGGGTCCGCTTCGCGCAGCGCATCGAGACCGGCATGATCCACGTCAACGACTCCACCATCGGCGACGAGCCGCTCGCGGCGTTCGGCGGGGAGAAGGCCTCCGGCATGGGCCGGCTCAACGGCGAGGCCACCATCGAGGCCTTCACCACCCAGAAATGGATCTCGGTCCAGCACGGCCGGACGCAGTTCCCTTTCTAGCTCCGCGGGGGATCTAGACTCGGGCGGGTCAGGCGAGGACCAGTCCGGGGGAGAGCCGAGTTGAGCAACATACCGGAGACCGGGCGCACACCCCGGGTCCAGAACCGGCTCGTCATGATCCAGATCGTGGTGTTCTCGCTGCTGCTGACCCTCGGCGGGCGTCTGTGGTACCTGCAGATACGCAACGGGCAGGAGTACACGGACGAGGCGAAGAACAACCACACCCAGCAGGTGGTCCAGCCCGCCGTGCGCGGCTCGATCCTCGATTCCCGCGGGATCCCGCTCGCCGACAACGAGACCCGCATGGTGGTCTCCGCCAGCCGCACCGAGCTCTCCAAGATGAAGGACCGCGGCAAGGGCGTCCTCACCGAGCTCGCCGGGGTGCTGGGCCTCGACCCCGAGGACGTGGTCGACGGCGTCCGGCTGTGCGACGCCAAGACCCCCAAGCCCTGCTGGAACGGCTCCCCGTACCAGCCGATCCCCATCACCGACGAAGCGACGACCGACCAGGTCCTGGAGATACGGGAGCACGCCGAGCGGTTCCCCGGCATCACGGCCGAGCCCACCGCCCTGCGCCGCTATGCCGGCCCCGACGGCGCCAACACCTCCCAGGTGCTCGGCTACCTCTCCCCGGTGACCGACGAGGAGATCACCAAGGCGAAGGGATCCGACTCCCCGTACCTGCGCTCCGACCAGGTGGGCCGCAGCGGCCTGGAGCGCACCTACGACAAGGACCTGCGGGGCAAGGCGGGCATCACCCGCTACGAGGTGGACAACCTCGGCCGGATCATCGGCCAGGGCACGAGCGACAAGCCGCAGCCGGGCGCCAACATCGTGACCTCGATCGACTCGCGCGTGCAGGCCGTGGCCGAGCGCGAGCTGAACAACGCGATGATCGAGGCCCGCAAGGGCATCGACAAGAACAACACGGGCCGCCACTACGAGGCCGACTCGGGCGCCGTCGTGGTCATGGAGGCCAAGACCGGCCGGGTCGTCGCGATGGCGTCCAACCCGACCTACGACCCGAACGCCTGGGTCGGCGGGATCTCCGCGAAGGACTACGCCTCCCTCACCGACAAGGAATCGAACTACCCGCTGCTGAACCGCGCCATCCAGGGCCAGGCGGCCCCCGGCTCGATCTTCAAGGTGGTCTCCTCGACGGCCGCGGTCAACGCCGGCTACCCCTTCAACAGGCTCTACGGCTGCCCGAGCTCCTACTCGGTCGGCAGCCAGGTCTTCACCAACTTCGAGTCCCAGGGCTACGGCGACATCACCATCGGCAAGGCCCTGGAAGTCTCCTGCGACACCGTCTACTACGCCATCGCCGACAAGGAGTGGAAGAAGGACGGCGGCATCAAGCCCAAGGCCAAGCCCGGCGACTGGTTCTTCAAGACCGCCCACGAGTTCGGCCTCGGCAAGCGCACCGGCATCGACCTGCCCAGCGAGGTCCCGGGCCGGGTCCCGGACCGCCAGTGGAAGAAGGACTTCTTCGAGGCGAACAAGTCCGCCTGGTGCCGCGACGGCAAGAAGAACGGTTCGTACGCCGAGAAGATCGCCTACGAGAACTGCCGCCAGGGCAATCAGCTCCGGGAGGGCGACGCGATCAACTACTCCATCGGCCAGGGCGACACCCTCGTCACCCCGATCCAGATGGCCTCCGTCTACGCCGCCATCGCCAACGGCGGCACCCTGCACCAGCCCAGCATCGGCAAGGCCGTGGTCAGTGCCGACGGCACCTCGGTGAAGGAGATCGCCCCGAAGGAACAGGGCAAGCTCCCGATGAACGCCAAGCTGCGCAAGGACATCGACGGGGCCCTCGCCGCCGTGGCCACCACCGGCAGCGCGGCCTGGCGGTTCGGCGGCTGGCCGCAGAAGCAGATCCCGATGCACGCGAAGACCGGTACGGCCGAGGTCCAGGGGAAGCAGACCACCTCGTGGTTCGCCTCCTACACCGAGGACTACGCGATCGTCATGACCATCTCCCAGGGCGGCACCGGCTCCGGGGCCTCGGGACCGGCCGTCCGCAACATCTACGAGGCGATGTACGGCCTGGACGAGAAGGGCGCCCAGGACCTGAAGAAGGCCCTGCTCCCCAAGCCGCGGACCGAACTCCCCCCGGTCCGGCAGGAAAACCAGTGATTCAAGCGATCGGCGCGATTGCGGACAGGAACTGACCGCAAGGGTTCGTAGTGTGGTTCTTGTCAGCAGGAGCCACACCACGAAGGCGGTAGGTCAGCATGGTCACTCACGTCCCGGCCGAGTCGTACGGCGACGAGCGCGGCGCGCTCCTGAGCTTTGTCGAAGCCCAGCGCGGGGCCCTGCGCCGCTCGGTCCTCGGCCTGAGCCCCGAGCAGGCCGCGAGCCGGCCCAGCGCGAGCGAGCTGTCCCTGGGCGGCCTGCTCAAGCACGTCGCCGAGTGCGAGCTGAACTGGCTGCGCATGGCGCAGCAGCGGGTCAACGAGAAGGAGCGGACCCAGGAGACCTGGGGCGACAGCTTCAAGCTCGTCGACGGCGAGTCCGTCGAGGAGATCCTCGCCTTCTGGGACGGGGTCTCGGCGGAGCTCGCGGAGTTCATCGCCTCGGTCCCGAGCCTGGACGACACCTTCCCGCTGCCCCCGGCGCCCTGGTTCCCCAAGGACGGCAAGGTCTCGATGCGCTGGCTGCTCCTGCACCTGGTCGAGGAGGACGCCCGGCACGCCGGTCACGCCGACGTCATCCGCGAGTCCCTCGACGGCAAGACGGCCTTCGAGCTGGTGGCCCTGGCCTCCGGCCGGAGCTGGTCCGCGGAGTAAGCGGAGCTGGTCCGCGGAGTAGCGGAGAAAGCGCCGTGAGCGGGGGAGGCAGGGGAGGCGGGGGCTCCCGGCGGGCTCGATAGCCTGGCCCCATGTCAGCGATCCGCCTCCTCGTCCTCGGCGCAGTCCGCCAGCACGGGCGGGCCCACGGCTACCAGGTCCGGGCCGATCTGGAGTTCTGGGGCGCCCACGAGTGGTCGAACACCAAACCCGGGTCGATCTACCACGCGCTGAAGCAGATGGCGAAGCAGGGCGTACTGCTGGCCCACGAGGTGGCCCCGTCCGCGGCGGGCGGCCCGCCGCGGACCGAGTACGAGCTGACGGAGGCGGGCCGCGCGGAGTACTTCAAGCTGCTCCGCGAGGCCCTGTCCTCCTACGACCAGCGGGCCGACGTCCTCGCCTCGGCCCTCGGCTTCATGGTCGACCTGCCCCGGGCCGAGGCCCTGTCCCTGCTGCGGGAGCGCCTGGGCCGGCTGGCCGCCTGGCGCTCCGCCGTCACGGACCACTACGTCCCCGAGGAGGGCCCCGAGCCGCTGGGCCACATCGGCGAGATCATGCACCGCTGGATCCACTCGGCGGACGCCGAGGCGGACTGGACCGGGGGCCTGATCGCCCGGATCGAGGCCGGCGCGTACTCCTTCGCCGACGACCCGGGCGACGCCTTCGAAGGGGTCCTCGCCCCTTCCTCCTGAACTCCCGGCCCGCCGCGCTTGCACCTCACGCGGCGTGAGGGACCAGGCTGGGCCGCGTACCCGAGAAGAGGAGCGGAAAGCGATGGGCTACTCCGTGGGCCAGGTCGCCGGATTCGCCGGAGTCACGGTGCGCACGCTGCACCACTACGACGAGATCGGGCTGCTCTCCCCGAGCGGCCGCAGCCGTGCGGGACACCGGCGGTACGACGACGCCGATCTCGACCGGCTGCAGCGAGTCCTGTTCTACCGGGAGCTCGGCTTTCCGCTCGAAGAGGTCGCGGTCCTGCTGGACGACCCGGAATCGGACCCGGGGGAGCACCTGCGCCGGCAGCACGCCCTCCTGACCGGCCGGATCGCCCGGCTCCAGCAGATGGCCGCGGCCGTCGAGCACGCCATGGAGGCGAAGAAGATGGGCATCAACCTCACGCCCGAGGAGAAGTTCGAGGTCTTCGGGGATTTCGATCCCGAGGAGCACGCCGAGGAGGCCGAGCGCCGCTGGGGCGACACGTACCGGGAGTCCGCCCGCCGGACCGCCTCCCACACCAAGGAGGACTGGCTGCGGATCCAGGCCCTGGCCGAGGACATCAACCGGCGGTTCGCCGCCCTGCTGGACTCCGGGACGTCCGCGGAGTCCGAGGAGGCCATGGACCTGGCCGAGGAGCACCGCGGCTGGATCAACGGCAGCTATTACTTCTGCACGTACGAGATCCACACGGGTCTCGGGGAGATGTACGTCGCGGACGAGCGGTTCACGGCGTACTACGAGGCCGTCCGGCCCGGGCTGGCGGTGTACGTACGGGACGCCATCCTGGCCAACGCCGTCCGCAAGGCGTAGCGCCGATCCCTGGAACCAGGCGGGGGTGGTGTGCGTTCATAATTGGACGGACACCCCCCACCTGATCCAGGAGAGCCCGGAACCCGTGAACACGCTTGCGCTCGGTCCTGAGTGGATCTCCCCGGAGTACCTGATCGGCCATTTCGGCCTGATCGGCATCCTGGTCATCGTTTTCGCGGAATCCGGTCTCTTCGCCTTCCTGCCCGGAGACTCCCTGCTCTTCACGGCGGGCCTGTTCGTCGCGAGCGGCACCATCAGCCAGCCGCTGTGGCTGGTGTGCACCCTGATCGTGGCCGCCGCGATCATCGGTGACCAGGTCGGATACATGATCGGCAAGGTCTTCGGCCCGAAGATCTTCAACAAGCCGAACTCCAAGCTCTTCAAGCGCGAGAACCTCGACGCGGCGCACGAGTTCATGGAGAAGCACGGCCCCAAGGCCATCGTGCTCGCGCGGTTCGTGCCGATCATCCGCACCTTCGCGCCGATGGTCGCGGGCGCGACCGCGATGAAGTACCGCACCTTCCTGACGTTCAACGTCATCGGCGGAGTCCTGTGGGGCGCGGGCGTCACGGTCCTGGGGTATCAGCTCGGCCAGTTCGAGGTCATCAAGAACAACGTCGAGCCGATCTTCATCGGCATCGTCCTGATCTCGGTCATCCCGGTGATCTTCGAGGTGCTCAAGTCCCGCAAGCAGAAGAAGGCGGCGGCGCAGGCCGGCGGCGCCGAGTCCGGGGCCGGCGAGGACCCCCAGGCCCCGGGCCAGCAGCGCAGCGGCCGCCACGCGAAGCGCTAGGGCTGCTCCGCTCCACGCCTCGTACGATGCCCCGCCGACCAGGATGTCCCGGTCGGCGGGGCATCGGCGTTCCGGCGGGGCATCGACAGGCCCTAGAACCCGCGGGTGCGCTTCGCCGCGCCGCGCTTGGCCGCGCTGGCCGCGCCGGGGATGCGCATGAACAGGCGGGAGGTCTCGGAGCCGAGGTTGACGCCGATCGCGATGGCCAGCGCGATGGCGGCGGCGTTCGTCAGCGAGCCCAGCCCCTCGTTCAGCCGGTTCTCGGCGATCAGCAGGAGCCCGTAGTACGTGGCCGAGCCGGGCAGCAGCGGGCCGATGGCGGCCGTGACGAAGGGGAGGGCCGAGGAGAACCGGTGCCGGGCGAGGAGCTGTCCGAAGAGGCCGACCAGGCCGGCGGCGATCGCGGTGGACGGCACCGGCGGCATCTTGGCGGCGTAGTGCAGGGCCCCGTAGATCACCCAGGCGATCCCGCCGTTCAGCGTCACGAACCACACGGTGGAACGTTCCTGCTGAAGCAGGATCGCGAATGTGAACACCAGAACCATCGAGGCGGCGATCTGCAGCAGCGGCCGCTGCTCGATCTGCAGGACGTCCTCCGGCTGCGGATTGGAGCCGAACTGCACGCCGACGTAGAGCACCACCAGGACGCCCATGATGATGCCGATGAACAGGTACATCACCTCCAGCAGCCGGGCGGAGGCGGTGATGTAGTAGCCGGTCAGACCGTCCTGCACGGCTGCCACCAGGGCCCGCCCCGGCAGCAGGGCGAACAGCCCACCGGTGATCACGGCCGAGGAGCGCAGGTCGATGTCGGTCATCTTCAGGGCCACGCCCATCGCGGCCGGCGGCATCGCCGCGACCACGAACTGGTAGAACTCCGGCAGCCCGCGCCCGGCACACAGCCAGGCCAGCCGGTCGCCGAGCACCGCCCCGAGTGCGGCTGCGAAGAACACCAGCACGCCACCGCCGACCAGCGTGGAGGCCGCGCCGGCGAGCAGGCCGGCGGCGCCGGTGAGCACCCAGCCGGGGTACGGGTGCCGGTTGCGGCGGATCTCGGCGAGCCGGCGGTAGGCGTCCTCCAGCGAGATCTCGACCTCGTGCGCGGTGATGTCGTTGACGAGGCCGAACACGGCCGAGAGCCGGGTGTAGTCCGTGCCGCGGCGGCGGACCGTGCGGTTCGCCGACACGGGGTCGTCCACCAGGGAGGGCTGGTGGGTGATCGACAGCAGGGTGAAGGTGACGGTGGGCTCACAGCGGTCCAGGCCGTAGCTGCGGGCCACCGCGAACATCGCGGCCTCCACGTCCTCGGCGCCCTCGCCGCCCGAGAGCAGCAGCTCGCCGATGCGCAGCGTCAGGTCGAGCACGCGCCCCACGGCGGGCCCGGTCTCCACGGCCAGCCGCTGCGAGGGCTCCGGCACCGGCCGGACGTCCACCGGCATGCGCAGCACCGTGCGCATGCGGTCCTGCCAGGGGGACTCCTTCAACCGGGTGACCGGGAAGCCCGGAGGGCCGGTGTAGGCCGGCGGGGAGTGGGCGGCGCTGTAGGTGTGCGGCGTGGCGAACGCGGACGCGGGGCCATCGGGGTCCACGGCCACCGACGCGAGCCCGTCGGGGACGGCGAACTCCGAGGTCGGCTGGTCCTCCTCGGTCGCCTCGGGGTCCACCCCGACCCCGTCCGGCACGGAAAACGCGCTGCGCGCCTCGTCCGACTTCGGCTTCCGGTCCTCGGTCCCGGATCCTTCGCCTTCCGCCACGCGTCCTCCAGTCCCCGACCCAGCCGGTATCAGTATGCGGAACCGTTTCATCCACGGCGAAACAGGCATCTGCCCCGCAGCTGAACTTTCAGCCACGCCCACGATCTTTCCGCCCCGCCCCCGTGCGACGCACCCGGACCCCTGCCCGTACCCGGAGACGTACCCGGACACGACAACGGGCGGCACCCCCTTCAAGGGGTACCGCCCGCGGTGTCAAAGGGGCCGGAGGGGCCTCAGGCCCGCCCCGTCACCGAGCGGAGCTCAGTGGTGGCCGCCCTGCGCCTCGAGGCGCTTGAACGAGGCCTCGATCTCGGCCTCGGCCTCGGTGCGGCCGACCCAGTTCGCGCCCTCGACCGACTTGCCCGGCTCCAGGTCCTTGTAGACCTCGAAGAAGTGCTGGATCTCCAGGCGGTCGAACTCGGACACGTGGTGGATGTCGCGCAGGTGCTCCACACGCGGGTCGGAGGCCGGCACGCACAGCAGCTTGGCGTCGCCGCCCGCCTCGTCCGTCATGTTGAACATGCCGATCGCGCGGCACTTGATCAGGCAGCCCGGGAAGGTCGGCTCGTCAAGGATGACCAGCGCGTCCAGCGGGTCGCCGTCCTCGCCGAGGGTGTTCTCGACGAAGCCGTAGTCGGCCGGGTAGCTGGTCGAGGTGAAGAGACGACGGTCCAGACGGATCCGGCCGGTCTCGTGGTCCACCTCGTACTTGTTCCGCGAACCCTTGGGGATCTCGATGGTGACGTCGAACTCCACGTCCTGCTCCTCCATGATCAGCTTCAGCAGCTTGATTGCTTCGAGACTGCGTTGATTCGCCTGCGTGCGTGGCCGACCCGGCCCTGCCGGGTGGGGTGCCATGCTCGCGGCAAGACGCAATGGTTAAGTGTCCCTCACGCATATGTGTGATCGCGAAAGGGGCTGGTCCGAGGTGCCATTGGTGGTCAAGACCTGGCAGCTCATCGCGGTGTCGGCCGTCGCCGGCCTCGCCCTGTCGGCCGCGACGGTGGCCGCCGCGGGTCCCTGGGACTCCGGCCAGCGTAAGGCCGAGCGGGACAAGGCCGCCTCCTGGGGCCGTACGGGTGGCGCAGATCACGGCACGGACCCCGCCGCGGCGCTCCCGCAGGCCGCCCCCAGCGCCCCCGGAGTGCTCGCCGGCGTACGCCCGGCCGGAGCCGGCGGCGACCCGGCCGCAGCCGCGGAGCCCGGCGCGCTCGCCGCCGCCCTGCGGCCGCTGCTCGCCGACCCCGCCCTCGGCACCGTCCGCAGCGCCTCCGTGATCGACACCGCCACCGGGAAGGTCCTCTACGAAGCCGGGGCCCGGCAGCCCATGACCCCCGCCTCCACCGTCAAGATCGCCACCGCCGCGGCCTCCCTCGCGGCCCTCGGCCCCGACCACCGGATCCGCACCACCGTGACCCCGGGCTCCGCACCCGGCCGGATCGTCCTCGTCGGCGGCGGCGACCCCTCGCTCACCGCCAGGAAGAAGGCGCCCGCCGGCTCCGGCGGCAGCCTCGTCGCCCTCGCCGCGGACACCGCCCAGGCCCTCAAGGCCTCCGGGACCGACTCCGTGGCCCTCGGCTACGACGACTCGCTCTACACCGGCCCCGTCCTCCACCCGATCGGCGAGAACCCCAACCTCGCGCCCGTCACGGCCCTGACCGCCGACGAAGGACGCCCCGACGCCTCCTTCTCCGGCCCCGTCAAGCGCAGCCCCGACCCCTCCCGCGACACCGCACGGGCCTTCGCCGCCCTGCTCAAGGAACGCGGGGTCAAGGTCACCGGCGAACCGGCCAGGGCCAAGGCCGCCACCGGGGCCGTCCCGCTCGCCACCACCTTCTCGCCGCCGCTCGCCGGGCTCGTCGAGCGGATGCTGACCCACAGCGACAACGACATCGCCGAGGCCCTGGCCCGCCAGACCGCCCTCGCCTCCGGAGCACCGGCCGGCTTCGACGGCGTCGCCCAGGCAGTCGGCGCCAGACTCGCCGCCCTCGGCGTCGACACCGCCGGCTCCCGCTTCGCCGACGGCAGCGGCCTCAACCGCGCCGACAAGGTCAGCGCCGGCCTGCTCACCGCCCTGCTCGCCAAGGCCGCCGATCCGCAGCACCCCGAACTGCGGCCCGTCCTCACCGGACTGCCCGTCGCCGGATTCACCGGCACCCTGCGCACCCGCAACTCCGGCGGCTCCCCGGCGGCCGGCCTGCTGCGGGCCAAGACGGGCACCCTGAGCGGCGTGAACTCCCTCGCCGGCACCGTCGTCGACCCCACCGGCCGACTGCTCGCCTTCGCGTTCCTGACCGCGAACACCCCGGAGCCCGGCGCCGCCGAGAAGGGCCTCGACAAGCTCGCGGCAGCCGTGGCCACGACTTCCTAGGCACGTCCGGGGATCCCGTCCGCGCGCAGGTCCACGTACGGTTGACGCATGACGAGCTTCGGTGGTGCGGAGATGGTCGACTGGAACCTCGCGGTGGCGACCGCCACCAGGCTCGTGCGGCCCGGCCCGGAGGTGAGCCGGGACGAGGCGCGGGCCGTCGTCGCGGAGCTGCGCAGGCACGCCAAAACCTCCGAACGGCACGTACGCGAGTTCACGCGGATGATGCCCGAAGGCATGACCCCCGCCGACACCCCCGTCCTCGTCGTGGACCGGGCCGGCTGGGTCAAGGCCAACGTGGCCGGCTTCCGCGAGCTCCTGTCCCCCCTCCTCGGAAAGATGCAGGACCGCCGCGCCGGCACCCCCGGCGGCGCCGTGCTCGGCGCGGTCGGCGGCAAGGTCACCGGCGTCGAGCTGGGCATGCTGCTCAGCTTCCTGGCCTCCCGCGTGCTCGGCCAGTACGAGACCTTCGCGCCCGCGGGCCTCGACCTCCCGGGCTCCGCCACCGGCGGCCGGCTGCTGCTCGTCGCGCCCAACATCGTCCACGTCGAGCGGGAGCTGGAGGTGGACCCGCACGACTTCCGGCTCTGGGTCTGCCTGCACGAGGAGACGCACCGTACCCAGTTCACGGCCGTCCCGTGGCTCCGCGAACACCTGGAGGGCGAAATCCAGACGTTCCTCGGCGCCACCGAAGTGGACCCGATGACCGTTTTGGAGCGACTCCGCGAGGCCGCCCAGTCCTTCGCCGGCGCCCGCCCCGACGCCGAAGGCGGAGACGAGGGCCGCTCCCTCGTCGAGCTCGTCCAGACCCCCGAACAGCGCGAGGTGCTGGCCCGGCTCACCGCCGTCATGTCCCTGCTGGAGGGCCACGCCGACTTCGTCATGGACGGGGTCGGCCCAGAGGTCGTCCCCTCGGTCGCCGAGATCCGCGAGAAGTTCCAGCAGCGCAGGGCCAGCGGCGCCGGCCGGCTCGACGCCGCCCTGCGCAAACTCCTCGGCCTCGACGCCAAACTGCGCCAGTACCGCGACGGGGAACGCTTCGTGCGCGCCGTCGTCGGCCAGGTCGGCATGGACGGCTTCAACCGGGTCTGGACCTCCCCGAACACACTGCCGACCAAGTCCGAGATCGCCAGCCCCGCGGACTGGGTGGCCCGGGTCCACCGCAAGGGGAGCGAGCAGAGCGAGGCAAGCGAAGAGGTGTGACCGGAGAGGCGTGAAGATGTCCCTCTGGGGGAAGCAGCGTCACCCGTCCGAGGGACCGTGGGGCGTGGAAGGGCGTGCGATGCTCGGGGAACGGCTCGGTTCTGTCACCATCGACGCACTCTGAGTGACAACCCCACCCGCGGGGGAGAGCCGGTCAGCACTCCGGCACACCACCTCCCCCAACGCCTCCCCAGCGCCTCCGAGGCATCCGAACTCCACCGAAGGGCACCGGACATGGGTCCCCATCCTGCGGTCGCGGCGATACGCCTGGCGGTCCGCCGCGCACTCCACGACGTCCTCACCGACCTCACCGAACTCAACAGCCGGCCCGTCACCACCCCCGCACCCCGGGTCGGCCGCCCCGGCCGCACCGTCGGCTCCTCGGCCGGTGCCGCCCCCCACGACCCCCTCCCCGACACCGCCCCGCTCGTCCTCGTGGCGTGCTCCGGCGGCGCGGACTCCATGGCGCTCGCCTCCGCCCTCGCCTTCGAGGCCCCCAAACTCGGAATCCGGGCCGGTGGCATCACCGTCGACCACGGCCTCCAGGACGGCTCCGCCCTGCGCGCCGCCGAGGTCGTCTCCCGCATGACCGCGCTGCGCCTCGACCCCGTCGAGTCCGTCGCCGTGCGCGTCGGCCGCGAGGGAGGCCCCGAAGCCGCCGCCCGCGACGCCCGCTACGCGGCCCTGGACGAGGCCGCCGACCGGCTGGGCGCCGTCGCCGTGCTGCTCGGCCACACCCGCGACGATCAAGCCGAAACCGTCCTGCTGGGCCTCGCCCGCGGCTCCGGCATCCGCTCGCTCTCCGGCATGGCGGAAGTCTCCGGAGGCCCCGGAGAACCCGGCGCACGGGGCCGCAGCCACCGCTACCGCAGGCCCTTCCTCCAGGTCGACCGGCAGACCGCCCGCAAGGCCTGCATGGTCCAGTCCCTGGCCGTCTGGGACGACCCGCACAACATCGACCCCGCCTACACCCGCTCCCGGCTGCGCCACGAGGGGCTGCCCGCCCTGGAGAAGGCCCTCGGCAAGGGGGTCGTGGAGGCGCTCGCCCGCACCGCCCAGCTCTCCCGCGACGACGCCGACGCCCTGGACGCCTGGGCCGCCGAGGCCGAGAGCGGCGTACGGGACGAGGACGGCCGCCTGGAGTGCGCCAAGCTGTACGCACTGCCCCCCGCGGTCCGCCGCCGCGTGCTGCGCCGGGCCGTCGTCGCCGCCGGTTCTCCCGCAGGCTCCCTCTTCGCCCGCCACATCGAGGAAGTCGACCGGCTCATCACCGGATGGCGCGGTCAGGGAGCCATCAACCTGCCCGGCCGGGTCGAGGCCCAGCGGCAGGGTGGCAGACTGGTCATCCGGCAGGGCTGATTGGTGCTGAAACACGGCTGAGACCTCCGGGGTCACCCCCCGGAGCCCCAGCCGACAACGAAAGTGATGCGGGTGGACGAGAAGGACATGGGCAACGACCTCCAGTCGGTGCTCATCACCAAGGAAGAGATCGACGCGAAGCTGGCAGAGCTGGCCGCGAAGATCGACGCGGAGTACGCGGGCAAGGACCTGCTCATCGTCGGCGTCCTCAAGGGCGCGGTGATGGTCATGGCGGACCTGGCACGCGCCTTGTCCACCCCGCTCACCATGGACTGGATGGCGGTGTCCTCGTACGGCGCCGGGACCCAGTCCTCGGGCGTGGTGCGGATCCTCAAGGACCTGGACACCGACATCAAGGACAAGCACGTCCTGATCGTCGAGGACATCATCGACTCGGGCCTGACCCTGTCCTGGCTGCTGTCGAACCTCGGCTCCCGCCAGCCGGCCTCCCTGGAGGTCGTCACGCTGCTGCGCAAGCCCGACGCCGCCAAGGTCGCGATCGACGTGAAGTGGGTCGGCTTCGACATCCCGAACGAGTTCGTCGTCGGCTACGGCCTCGACTACGCCGAGAAGTACCGCAACCTGCCGTTCGTCGGCACCCTCGCTCCCCACGTCTACGGCGGCTGATCCAGCGCCCGACAGGGGAACCCTGGAGCGTTTCCCGCCGTTGGAGCATGGAAAGGCGGGTCTGTCAGCCGTCCCATGAGGCCGCGGGTGACAATGCAGGGGTACATTCCGAAGAACAGTCTTTACTCACAGCAGCATTTACCTACGGGCAGGAGGGACGGGGTGCCTAGCGCCCCGTATGGATGGACGTGAAGCGATACTTCCGTGGGCCGGTTATGTGGATCGTGCTGGCCGTCCTCGCCGTGGTCGTGTTGATGAACGTCGTCGGCTCCGGCGGCGGCTACAAGTCGGTGGAGACCAGCGAGGTCATCAAGGCGATCAACAGTGGCCAGGTGGACAGCGCCAAGCTCACCACCGGTGACAGCCAGATGATCAAGATCGAGCTGAAGAAGGACCAGAAGCTCGGCGACAACGACGGCACCAAGTTCCAGGCCAACTACATCGGGGACCAGGGCGTACAACTCGCCCAGAACCTCCAGACCAAGTACGAAGCCGGTCAGATCCCTGACGGATACTCCGTCACGCCGGACAAGACCAGCCCGTTCCTGAGCGTGCTGCTCTCGCTGCTGCCGTTCGTCCTCATCGTCGTCGTCTTCCTGTTCCTGATGAACCAGATGCAGGGCGGTGGTTCCCGGGTCATGCAGTTCGGGAAGTCCAAGGCCAAGCTCATCACCAAGGACACCCCGAAGACGACGTTCGCCGATGTCGCGGGCTCGGACGAGGCCGTCGAGGAACTCCACGAGATCAAGGAGTTCCTCCAGGAGCCGGCGAAGTTCCAGGCCGTCGGCGCCAAGATCCCCAAGGGCGTGCTGCTGTACGGCCCGCCCGGCACCGGAAAGACCCTGCTCGCGCGTGCCGTCGCGGGCGAGGCCGGTGTCCCCTTCTACTCGATCTCCGGATCCGACTTCGTCGAGATGTTCGTCGGTGTCGGTGCCTCGCGTGTCCGTGACCTGTTCGAGCAGGCCAAGGCCAACGCCCCGGCGATCGTCTTCGTCGACGAGATCGACGCCGTCGGCCGGCACCGCGGTGCGGGCCTCGGCGGCGGTCACGACGAGCGCGAGCAGACCCTCAACCAGCTGCTCGTCGAGATGGACGGCTTCGACGTGAAGGGCGGGGTCATCCTGATCGCCGCCACGAACCGTCCCGACATCCTCGACCCGGCCCTCCTGCGCCCCGGCCGCTTCGACCGCCAGATCGCGGTCGACCGTCCGGACATGCAGGGCCGTCTGGAGATCCTCAAGGTTCACCAGAAGGGCAAGCCGGTCGCCCCGGACGTCGACCTGGGTGCGGTCGCCCGTCGTACGCCCGGCTTCACGGGTGCCGATCTCGCCAACGTCCTGAACGAGGCCGCGCTGCTCACGGCCCGCTCGGACCAGAAGCTGATCGACAACCACGCGCTGGACGAGGCGATCGACCGCGTCGTGGCGGGTCCGCAGAAGCGGACCCGGATCATGTCGGACCGGGAAAAGAAGATCACCGCGTACCACGAGGGCGGCCACGCCCTGGTCGCGGCGGCTTCCCCGAACTCCGACCCGGTCCACAAGATCACGATTCTGTCCCGCGGCCGGGCCCTGGGTTACACCATGGTCCTGCCCGACGAGGACAAGTACTCGACCACGCGCAACGAGATGCTCGACCAGCTGGCGTACATGCTGGGTGGGCGCGCGGCCGAGGAACTGGTCTTCCACGACCCGACCACGGGCGCCGCGAACGACATCGAGAAGGCCACGGCAACGGCCCGCGCGATGGTCACCCAGTACGGCATGACTGAGCGTCTCGGCGCGATCAAGTTCGGCGGGGACAACACCGAGCCGTTCCTGGGCCGCGAGATGTCGCACCCGAGGGACTACTCGGAAGAGGTCGCCGCGCTGGTCGACGAAGAGGTCAAGAAGCTCATCGAGACGGCGCACAACGAGGCCTGGGAAATCCTGGTCGAGAACCGCGACGTCCTCGACAACCTCGTCCTCGCCCTCCTCGAGAAGGAGACGCTCAACAAGGAGCAGATCGCCGAGGTCTTCTCGACGATCGTGAAGCGCCCGGCCCGCCCGGCGTGGACCGGCTCCTCGCACCGCACGCCGTCCACCCGTCCGCCGGTGCTCTCTCCCAAGGAGCTCCAGCTGACGAACGCGGCGAACGGCACGTCGGCCTCGGCCGCACAGGCCGTATCGGTGGAGAAGGCCCCGGAGCCCTCCCCGGAGGAGCACCCGGAGGCCTAGTACCTCCCGGAATGGATGCCGCGCCCCCCAGGTTCTAGCCTGGGGGGCGCGGCACTTTCATCTGGTCATACTTGTTTGGCCGCGACTGCACAGACAGGAACGAGGAAAACATGACCGACCCAGTGACCCTGACCGGTGGCGAGGGCACGATCGGCGAGTTCGACGAGAAGCGCGCCGAGGCGGCGGTCCGCGAGCTCCTGTTCGCGGTCGGCGAGGATCCGGACCGCGAGGGGCTCCTGGAGACCCCGGGCCGCGTGGCACGGGCGTACAGGGAGATTCTGGCAGGTCTGTGGCAGAAGCCCGAGGACGTGCTGACGACGGTGTTCGACCTGGGACACGATGAGCTGGTCCTGGTAAAGGACATTGAAATCGTATCTTTGTGCGAGCATCACCTGCTGCCGTTCCACGGCGTCGCTCACGTCGGCTACATTCCGGCGGAGAACGGCAAGATCACGGGCTTGTCGAAGCTGGCCCGGCTCGTGGATGTCTACGCCCGCCGCCCGCAGGTGCAGGAACGTCTCACGACGCAGATAGCCGACTCGCTGATGGAGATCCTCGATGCGCGCGGCGCCATCGTGGTGGTCGAAGCCGAGCACATGTGCATGTCGGTCCGCGGAATCCGCAAGCCCGGAGCCAAGACCACCACATCCGCGGTCCGCGGGCAGCTCCGTGCCACGGCCACCCGAGCCGAGGCGATGAGTCTCATCCTGGCACGCTAGCCGGGTTGTCAGTGCTGTCCGCTACGGTCCCCCTCCACGAATGCGCGGAGGGGGACCGATGCTTGGGCCTACCAAGCAGGCAGACGGTCAATGCAGTGGGCGGACGCCTTCGAGCATGCGATGTTCGACCGGGAACCCGGTTATGGACGCTCCGGGACGGACGCACCGAGCAGACCGAGGTCGTCGACGTGGTCGTGGGGCAAACGCGTGCCCTCGTCGACGTGAGCACGGACCACGCGACCTCGCCGTGACCCCGGACCATCTCGTCAGGATGCCCTGGGAGGCCTAGGCGGTGGCGGTGGCCTTGCCCGGGTCCTCGTCGTCCGGGAGCTTCAGGACGTGTTCCAGGAAGAGGGCCGCCGCTACGACCGCCGCCCCCGCCAGGACCGAGAAGCCGGCGTACCAGGTCTGGTCGCGGCGGGCCGGGACGTCCATGGCGTTGGTCAGGAGGAAGACGCCCACGCCGCCGTAGGCGCCCGCGACCAGGGCCGCCACCAGGGCGCTGGCCTGGCCGAAGACCACCGCGCGGGCCGCCATCAGCGGCTCCACGCCCTTGGCTCCGGGCACCCGCTCGCGCTGGGCCTTCAGGCGCGAGCGCAGGGACAGGGCCGTCGCCAGCAGGACCACCGCGATGGCGCCGAGCACGATGGGTGCGGCCACCGGGACGCCGGGGAGCGTGCCGTACGCGTTCCACAGCCGGGCTCCGGCCCAGGACAGCACCGCGGCGATCGCGAAAATGCCCGCCAGGACCGCCGGCCTCAGTTGCTTCACGTACGCCTCTCCCGCCATTCCCCAGCGCCCGCTCTCCGTGCGTGCGTATCCGGTGATCCTAAGTGGTCGACGGGCCCGCCCCGCGGGCGCGGCTCATTCGGGGAGGCGCAGTTCCAGGTCCGTGCGCTGGGTGAGACCCGCGAGGCCGACCGAGGCCAGGAGCGCGGCGACGGGGCCCTGGCCCGGGATCTGCGCTTCGGGGTCGATGTCGTTCCAGGGGGCCAGCACGAAGGCGCGCTGGTGGGCGCGCGGGTGCGGGAGGGTGAGGTCGGGCTCGGCGGAGACCACGTCGGCGTAGGCGATGATGTCGACGTCGATCGTGCGGGGTCCCCAGCGCTCCTCGCGGACGCGGTCGAAGGCCTCTTCGATGGCGTGGCCGCGCTCCAGCAGCGAGCCGGGGGGCAGGGTGGTCTTCACCGAGATGACGGCGTTGAGGTACGAGGGCTGCGAGCCCGGCTCCACGCCCCACGGCTCCGTCTCGTAGACGGGGGAGACGGCCTTGACCCGCAGGCCCGGGGTGTCGCCGAGGGCGTCGATGGCGCCCTGGAGGGTCTCCAGGCGGTTGCCCAGGTTCGCGCCGAGTGCGACGACGGCCCACTTGGGGTTGGACAGCGTGACGTCCGCCGCGTCGACGGCTTCGACCACGGAGGCGGGTACGGGCTGGACCGTGGGGTCGCTCTGGGCGTTCATTCCGTTGTTCACGCGCGGCTCCGGGTGATCGTGATGGTCACGTCGTCGAAGGGGACGGTGATCGGCGCGTCCGGTTTGTGGACGACGACCTCCACCTGGGCGACCGCCTCGTGCTTGAGGCACTGCTGGGCGATCCGCTCGGCGAGGGTCTCGATCAGGTCCACGGGCTCGCCCTGGACCACGTCGACGACTTCCTCCGCGACTACCCCGTAGTGCACGGTCTTAGCCAGGTCGTCGCCCGCCGCCGCGGGACGGGTGTCGAGGTGGAGCACCAGGTCGACGATGAAGGTCTGGCCTTCCTCGCGTTCCCGGGGGAAGACGCCATGGTGCCCGCGAGCCTTGAGGCCGCGCAGCGCGACACGATCCACGCGAATCACTCCTGCTTTTCGTAGGTGCTTCCGGTCCGGGACTCCCCGGATCCATGGCCTAAGCCGAGTGCGGTCGGCGTCGTCCATCTTCGAATTTACCTGCGAAATACCCCGGCCCCCGACAGCACCCTGACCGAGGGGCTAGGAGGGCTCCTCCTCTTCGTCCTCGTCGGAGTCCGTGAGGACGGGAGAACCGTGGTGCGCCCAGAGCCGCCAGCCCTCCGGTGTGCGTCGGAACACATTCGTGGCGACGACGAGCTGACCGACGAGCGGGCCCAGTTCTCCGCCGTCCTCGGCGGGTCCGCCGCTGAGGATGTTCTCGGTGCAGGTCACCAGGGCGGTGTCGCCTATGACGGTGACCTTGGTGTCGGTCAGGAAGAACTGGATGTACTCGGTGTGCGACATGATCAGCGCGTAGGAGCGCAGCACTTCGCCGCGTCCCGACAGCACCGGCCAGCCCGGGTGCACGCAGGAGATCTCGTCTTCGAGCCAGAGCGCCGACAGCGTGTCGAAGTCCCCCCGCTCCATGGCCTCGTAGAAGGCCGTGTTGACCTCTTCGACGGATTCGATGTCGGTACGGCTCACCGTGCCCCTTCCTCGTCGCTGCGGGTCGTACGCAGTGCCCCTTCCACGGCGCGGGCCACCCGAACCGCGTCGGCGCTCGCCCGTACCTCGTGGACCCGTACGGCCCAGGCGCCCCGGGAGGCGGCGATGGCGGTGACGGCGGCCGTCGCGGCGTCGCGTTCGCGGGCGGGCGGTGGGGAGGCGTCGTCGGCGCCGGCCAGCACCCGGCCGAGGAAACGCTTCCGCGAGGCGGCCACCAGCAGCGGGAAACCGAGGGCGCGCAGCTCGGCGAGGTGGGCGACCAGGGCCAGGTCGTGTTCGGCGTTCTTGGCGAAGCCCAGACCGGGGTCGACCAGGAGCCGTTCGGGGGCGATGCCGCCGGTGACGACGGCGTCGATGCGGGTACGGAGTTCCGCGGTGACCTCGGCGAGGACGTCCTCGTAGACGGCGAGACTGTTCATGCCGTCGCTGAAACCGCGCCAGTGCATGACGACGAAGGGCACTTCGGCGGCGGCGACGGCCGGGATCATGCCGGGGTCGGCGAGGCCGCCGCTGACGTCGTTGACCAGGGTGGCGCCGGCGGCCACGGCCCGGGCGGCGACGGAGGCGCGCATGGTGTCGACGGAGACGACGACCCCTTCGGAGGCGAGACCGCGGACGACGGGGACGACCCGGCGCAGTTCCTCCTCCTCGTCGACGCGGGAGGCGCCGGGGCGGGTGGACTCGCCGCCGACGTCCACGAGGTCGGCGCCCTGGGCGACGAGGTCGAGGCCGCGTTTGACAGCGGCGGTGGTGTCGAACCAGCGGCCGCCGTCGGAGAAGGAGTCGGGGGTGACGTTGACCACGCCCATGACCGCGCAGCGGTCCCAGTCGGGGAGGCCTGTCACCAGGCCCCTGGGGGCGGGGCCGCGGTTCGTGTTCATGCTTCCCAGGGTAGGGCCCGTGTCCTGGCCCCTGCCCTGGCCGGGCGGTGGGGGCGGAGGGTGCCGCTGCGCGGGGCTGCTCCCGGCCCCGCCCTTCCTCCGTTCCCCCCCCGGGGGGCCCGCCCCGGACCCCCCCGCGCCTCGAACTCCCGGCGGGGCCGGGTGGGGCCCCGCCGGGAGGGCGTCAGGCGGCCCGGATCTCGCGTTCCGCCTGGACGGGGACGACGGCCGGGGCCTGTACGCGGTGGTGGGCGCAGGTGCGGACCGGCTTGGGGCGCCTGCGGCCGGCGAACAGGCGGGGCAGGGCCAGCGTGACGAAGCCCTCCGCCTGCATCGCGGCGAAGCCGATGCGGGGCAGGTCCCGGGTGGTGCGGAAGACCACGAAGCGGGGCTCCCAGCGGGGGCGGAACTTCGCGTTGAACTTGTACAGCGACTCGATCTGGAACCAGCGCGAGAGGAACACCAGCAGGCTGCGCCACATCCGCAGGACCGGGCCGGCGCCGATCTTCTCGCCGCGGGCCAGGGCCGAGCGGAACATCGCGAAGTTCAGGGAGACCTTCTCGATGCCCAGTGCCGGGGAGGCCTCCAGGGAGGCGACGATCAGCAGTTCGTTCATGCCGGGGTCGGCGGCGCGGTCGCGGCGCATCAGCTCCAGCGACATGCCGTCCTTGCCCCACGGGACGAAGTGCAGGACGGCTTTGAGGTCGCCGAAGGGGGAGGTGTCGCCCTCCTCGACGCGGTGCGCGGTGGCGATGTAGCAGTCGCCGTCGCCGGGGTCGCCGACGCGGCCCAGCGCCATGGAGAAGCCGCGTTCGGTGTCGGTGCCGCGCCAGGCGTCGGCGGCGCCGCGGACCTGCTCCAGCTCGGTCCCGGTCAGCTCGCTGACCCGGCGGACCTTGGTGGTGTAGCCGTTGCGCTCGATGCGCTTCACCATCTGCCGGACGTTGCGCATCGCCCGGCCCGAGAGCGAGAAGTCTTTGACGTCGACGATCGCCTCGTCCCCGAGCTCCAGGGCGTCGAGACCGGTCTCGCGGGTCCAGACCTCGCCGCCGGTTTCGCTGCAGCCCATGACGGCGGGGGTCCAGGAGTGGGTCTTGGCCTCCTCCATGAACCGTTCGATGGCGCCGGGCCAGGCCTCGACGTCGCCGACCGGGTCGCCGGAGGCGAGCATCACGCCGGAGACGACGCGGTAGGTGACGGCGGCCTTGCCGCTGGGGGAGAAGACGACGGCCTTGTCGCGGCGGAGCGCGAAGTGGCCGAGCGAGTCGCGGCCGCCGTGCCGGGCGAGCAGCTCGCGGAGCTTGACCTCGTCGTCGGCGGTGAGCCGGGCGGCCGGGTGCTCGGGGCGGAAGGCCAGGTAGATGGTGGTGACGGCGGTCAGCATGCCGAGGGCGCCCAGGGAGTAGCCGACGGTCCAGGACACCCGGCCGGCGTAGTCGACGGGGCCCTCGAAGCCGAAGAGCCCGTAGACGACGTGGCTGATCTGCTCGTAAACACCCGGATTGCCTACAACGCGGCCGGGGTGCGAGTTGACGATGACCAGACCGAGGCCGATGGAGCCCGCGCTCATCAGCACGAAGTTGGCGAGCGCCTTCCACCGGCTGCGCGGGTCGGGCAGTGCCTTGAATTCACTCTGGTGGCGCAGCAGGAGTGCCAGGAGCACCGCCGAGATGACCAGGCCGATGACCGAGTGACGGTACGTGAACTGCGCTACGGCGCCCGCCGGCAGCAGCACCACCGCGGCCCGCCAGGCACGGCGCTTGCGGCGCTTGAGCCCGTGGGCGAGCAGCAGGAGCAGGACGCCGGCGCTGAGGGCCAGGGCGGCCGCGAAGGGGCCGACGGAGCCGGGCAGCACCTCGGTGACCGCGTGGATGCGGCTGTGCCGGAAGCGCGGGAAGACTCCCGCCGCGATGTCCAGCAAGCCGACGACCGTGACGGCGGTGCCGACGATTCCGGGGACGGTCTCCGGTCGTGGGCCTCGGAGGATTCGGCTGACAGGCTTCGGAACCTGTCCCGACTTATCGCCATCTATCCTGCTAGACATCGCTTCCCGTTGCTCCGCGAGAGATCATGTGGCCGAAGGCCGCTGGAGCCTCCGCTGGGTGGTGCGTCCACTAGGACGACATCGGAGGGGAGCGGGTTCACTCTTCCTCGAGAAAAAAACTAGTCCTGCCATAGAAAGTCGACTGACTGCTCATGGGTCTCACCAGTAATACGGTTCTGGCGCTGGCCATCCTTGCCGGTGTGCTGCTGTTCGCGGCCACGGTGTGGTTCTGGCCGAAGCTCTCGGGCCGCTCCTGGCGCGCGGTCCTCGGCCGGATCGGCCTCCTGCTGGCGACGCAGCTGGCGCTGTTCGCGGCGATCGGCCTCGGCGCGAACAAGTCGTTCCTGTTCTACGGGTCCTGGGCCGACCTCTTCGGCCAGGAGACCTCGATCGGCAAGGTCGTCGACCATTCGATGAGCAGTGCCGACATCAAGGTCGTCGACAAGCAGCAGCTGGACGTGCCCGGTGGCGCCAAGCCGCCGGTCGGCGGGCAGATCCTGAAAGTCGCGATAACCGGCCAGAAGTCGAAGATAACGACGACCGGCTTCGTGTGGCTGCCGCCGGAGTACTTCCAGCCGCAGCACAAGGACCGGAACTTCCCGGCCTCCATCGTCCTCACGGGCTACCCGGGCATGGCGGAGAACCTGATCAAAGGGCTGGACTACCCGATGACGGCCTTCAGGCAGGCCAAGACGGGCAAGATGAAGCCGATGATCCTGGTCATGCTCCGTCCGACCCCGGGTTCGCGCGACACCGAGTGCGTGGACATACCCGGTGGCCCGCAGACCGAGACCTTCTACGGCCAGGACCTTCCGCAGGCCGTCCAGAACACCTTCCGGGTCGGCAAGAAGCCCGAGAACATGGGCTTCATCGGCAATTCCACGGGCGGTTACTGCGCGCTGAAGATCGCCGCGCACTACCCGAAGACCTTCGGTGCCGCCGCGGGCCTGTCCGCGTACTACGAGGCCGCGGACGACCCGACGACCGGTGACCTCTTCCACGGGGACGCGAAGCTGAAGGCGCGCGCGAACGTGCTGGAGTCGGTGAAGGCGAAGCAGCCGTCCGGTACGTCGTTCCTGGTCACCAGCAGCGAGAAGGGCGAGCCGAACCTCGCCGGCACGAAGAAGTTCATCACGCTGGTCAAGGGCCCGGACCGGGTCTCCTCGATCATCCTCGACAGCGGCGGCCACAACTTCAACACCTGGCGCCGCGAGATCCCGCCGATGCTGGTGTGGATGAGCGGCAGGATCCAGGCGTAGGAAGACCCGGGCGTCCCGGCTCAGGCCTCCTGCAGCCGGGCCCGGCGCAGGGCCCGGTGCACCCCCTCCGGGGTGAGCACGCCGATCAGCTCGCCGGAGTCGGGATCCGTGACCCCGATCCGCCCCGAGTCCTCCTGGAGCAGCAGCGCGAGCGCCTCGCGCAGACTGGCCCCCAGCGCCACTTCGGCGGTGGGGGCCTTTCCGCCGTCGGAGGCCGGGTCGGCCAGGTCGGCCTGCGCCACGGCGGTGACCGAGAGGCGCTTCAGCCCGCGGTCGGAGCCGACGAAGCCGGCCACGTAGTCGGTCGCCGGAGCCCCCAGCACCTGCGCCGGGCGGGCGAACTGCTCGATGGTGCCCGCTCCGTAGACGGCGATGCGGTCCCCGAGCCGGACCGCCTCCTCCAGGTCGTGCGTGACCAGCAGGATCGTCTTGCGCACGGTCTTCTGGAGCGTCAGGAACTCGTTCTGCAGCCGCTCGCGCACCACCGGGTCCACCGCGCCGAACGGCTCGTCCATCAGCAGCACCGGCGGGTCCGCGGCGAGCGCCCGGGCCACGCCGACGCGCTGGCGCTGCCCGCCGGAGAGCTGCTCCGGGTAGCGGCCGCCGTAGACGGCCGGGTCCAGCCCGACCAGTTCGAGGAGTTCCGCGGCCCGCGCGCGGGCCTTGGCCTTCGGGGTGCCGATGAGCTGCGGCACGGTGGCCGTGTTCTCCAGCACCGTCTTGTGCGGGAACAGCCCGACTTGCTGGATGACGTAGCCGATGCGGCGGCGCAGTTCGACGGGGTCGGCGGCGGCGATGTCCTCGCCGTTCAGGAGGATCCGGCCGGAGGTCGGCTCGATCAGCCGGTTGACCATCTTCATGGTGGTCGTCTTGCCGCAGCCGGACGGGCCCACCAGAGTGACCAGTTCTCCCTCGGCGACCTCGAAGGACAGGTCGGCGACGGCCGTGGTCCCGTCGGGGTAGCGCTTGGTCACTTGCTCGAATCGGATCACCCGGCCATCTTTCCCTACCCGAGGGGTCCGTTTGTGAAGGGCGTGTTGCCCGTGTGCGAAGGATTCCGGCCATTGTGGGTGCCGGGGGTTATGGTCGCTCCTACGTACGGTCTGTGACGGGGGGTGAGGAGCGATGGCCGGGCAGAACTGCCTGGTGGCGAACGACTGGATCTGCTGGGACTACGTCACGTCCCGCTCCCAGGAGCTCACCGACGCCACCCTCGAACACGTGTGGATCACGGGCGTGTCGGTGCTGATCGGCATCGCCGTGTCCGTCCCGCTCGCGCTGCTGGCCCGCCGGGGCCGCCGCTGGGCGGCCCCCGTCCTCGGCATCACCACCCTGCTCTACACGGTCCCCTCGCTCGCCATGTTCTCGCTGCTGCTGCCGGTCTTCGGGCTCTCGGCGACGCTGGTGGTGACCGGGCTGGTGCTGTATTCGCTGACCATCCTCGTGCGCAACGTGCTGGCCGGTCTCGAAGCCGTGCCCGAGGACGTACGGGAAGCCGCGCGCGGGATGGGGTACGGCCCGGGCCGGCTGCTGTGGCAGGTCGAGCTGCCGCTGGCGCTGCCCGCCCTGCTGGCCGGCGTACGGATCGCGACCGTCTCCACCGTGGCGCTGACGACCGTGGGCTCCATCGTGGGCAAGGGCGGCCTCGGCAACCTCATCGCACCCGCCGTGAACAGCTCCTTCAAGGCGCAGGTGCTCACCGCCTCGGTGCTGTGCGTCCTCCTCGCGCTCGTCGCGGACCTGCTTCTGCTCGGCCTCCAGCGGCTGCTGACCCCCTGGACCCGTGCCACCCGGGCGCCGCGCGCGAGCCGTGCCGCTCGCGCCGCCAGTGGAGCCGACGTCAGCGCGGGAGCCGTCTGATGGGAGTGCTGGGACAGGCCTGGGACTGGCTGGCCGACGGGGCCAACTGGTCCGGGGAGAGCGGGGTCTGGAACCGGCTCGGCGAGCACGTGTACGTCAGCGGGATCGCCCTGGCGCTGGCCTGCGCGGTCGCCCTGCCGGTCGGACTGCTGCTGGGCCACCTGGGCAAGGGCGGCGGCCTCGCCGTGAACGTCTCCAACATCGGGCGGGCCGTCCCGGTCTTCGCGGTGCTGGCGCTGTTCATGGTCTCCCCGCTGCGCAACGCCGGGTACCTGCCCACCATCGCCGCGCTGGTGCTCTTCGCCATCCCGCCCCTGCTGACCAACGCCTACGTCGGCATGCGCGAGGTCGACCGCGCGGTGGTGGAGGCCGCACGGGGCATGGGCATGTCCGGCCGCCAGCTCTTCTGGCGGGTGGAACTGCCGCTCGCGCGCGGACTGGTGATGACGGGGCTGCGTTCGGGAGCCGTCCAGGTCATCGCCACGGCCACCATCGCCGCCATGGTCGGCCAGGGCGGCCTCGGCCGGATCATCACCGCCGGTTTCAACACGTACAACACCCCGCAGGTCGTCGCGGGCGCCCTGCTGGTCGCGGCGCTGGCCCTGCTCGTGGAGGGCGCGCTGGTGGCGGCCGACCGGCTGCTGCCGGGTGCGGCCACCCGCTGAGCGGTGCCCCGAACACGCCGGCCCACCCCTTGTTGTCCCACCCCTTGAAGGAGATCGACATGAGCAAGTCCACACGCGCCCTCGGCGCGGCCCTGGGCGCGGTCGCCCTGACCGCATCGCTCGCCGCGTGCGGCGGCGACAGCCTGGAGAAGACCAAGGACGGGGGCTCCTCCGCCGCCGCCTCCGGGGCGTCCGAGGGTGGCAAGGGCGGCAAGCTGGTGATCGGTGCGGCCGGCTTCACCGAGTCGAACGTGCTGGCCGAGCTCTACGCGCAGGTCCTGAAGGACGCCGGCTACAGCACCTCGATCACCACGGTCAGCAACCGAGAGCTGTACGAACCTTCGCTGGAGAAGGGCGAGATCGACGTCGTCCCGGAGTACGCGGCGACCCTCGCGGAGTTCCTCAACGCCAAGGTGAACGGCTCCAAGGCGCCGACGGACAAGCCGGTCGCGTCGAGCGACGTGACGGCGACGGTGGCGGCCCTGGAGAAGCTGGCGGGCCCGCTGGGGCTGAAGGCGCTGCCCGCGGGCTCGGCGGTCGACCAGAACGCCTTCGCGGTGAGCAAGGAATTCGCCACGAAGAACAATCTCAAGACCCTTTCCGATCTGGGCAAGTCCGGTCTGAAGGTGAAGATCGCTGCCGGTGACGAATGCGCGGTGCGGCCCTTCTGCGCACCCGGATTGAAGACCACATACGGAATCGATGTTTCCGGTATCGACCCCAAGGGCGTCGGAACCCCGCAGGCCAAGCAGGCGGTGAAGGACGGCGCCGACCAGCTCGTCCTCACCACCACCACGGACGCCACCCTCGACAGCTTCGGCCTGGTCCTCCTGGAGGACGACAAGAAGCTCCAGAACGCCGACAACGTGCTCCCGGTGGTCAACGCCAAGGACGCCGGCGCCCCCGAGATCGCGGCCGCCCTCGACAAGGTCACCAAGGCGCTCACCACGGCCGACCTGGTCGAGCTGAACCGCAAGATCGACGCCGAGCGCGCCAAGCCGGCCGATGTGGCGAAGGCCTATCTGGAGTCCAAGGGCCTTCTGAAGAAGTAGGAGTTGCGCCTTTCGTGCGGGACGTGCGGTAACTGCTCGGAAACAGATTCCCGGGCGGCTACCCCACACCCTGTCCACTCCCTGTAAATTTCAGGCCATGCCCCGTGGACGCCACCGCAATCCCGAACCCCTTCACCGGCTGCTCACGCCGACGGCCGTCGCCGGTGTGTCCATAGCCGGCGCCGGCGCCGCCTGGCTGCTCGCGGAACCGATGGCGCTGCGCCTGCTCGTGGCCCTCACCGCGGCCGCCGGCCTGGCCGGCGCCGTCGTCATGCGCGCGTGGGACCTGTCGGCCGGCCGCCGGGTCAGCGAGCTCGGGCGCGAGCGGGTCAAGGACGAGTGGCGCACGGACGAGCGGATAGCCGAGCTCGAATCCGACCTCGAAGAGGCCCGGGTGCTGCGCGGCAAGCTCGACGCCAAACTGCGCGCCAAGCGGGTCGAACTCGCGGGCCTGCGCGGGGAGCACGCGTCGCTGCTGCGCCGGTACGCCACCGCGGAGACCGAGCGGGCGAGCGCCCTGGAGGGACGCCGGCTGCTGGCCATCGAGGCCGCGGCCGCTCCCGCCGCCCCGGGTCCCAAGGAACTTCCCGCCGTCTCCGAGGAGCGCACCAGCGCCGGCGCCGCCACCTCGGTGGGCTTCGCCCGCGCCCACGCCGCGCTCGTGGCGCTGGCCGACAAGACGGCCAGGGCCGCCGGGTCCGCCCCGGAGCCCCCGAGCGGGCCGGCGGCTCTCCCCGCCTCCCCGGCGGCGCGTGCCCTCCCGGCGGCTCCGGCCGTCCCCGCCGCCCCCGTGCAGGCCGCCCCCGCGAAGCCCGCGGGGCCGGAGTCGCACTCCCGCCCCGCGCTGACCGGCCCGGTGCCGGCGGGCCCGGCGGCCGCCGTCCCCGCACGCCGGCTCGCGGCCGCGGTGGCCCCGTACGCGGCGCAGCGCCGCCCGACCTCGCGCGTCGAGGGCGGCTTCGACTTCTTCGGTACGAAGACGGCCGCGCAGGCGCGCGCGGTCATAGAGTCCGTCCAGAACGAGGACCTCGCCGATGTCGTCGGCGCGGAGGCCCTCGCCGTCCACAAGGCGGAGTCCGCGCGGGGCGGGGCGGAGCCGGAGTTCAAGGCGCCCACCGACGAGCACCGCGCCGTGGGCCAGGTCATCGACCTCACGGCCCACGACGAGACCGAGCCGATCGACGTGGTCCGGCTCCGCACCGCCATCTCCTAGCGCAGCGGGGCCGGCCGGATCGCCCAGGGGCGCTAGAACAGGGGCAGTTGCCCCGGCAGCGGGGACAAGGTGAAGCCGTCCAGCGTCGCGGCGGCGGCACCGAGGGTCACGCGGGCGCGGGAGCCGGGGCAGGAGACGAGGTCCCCGCGTCCCCGGCCCGCGGGCGGGTCGTGGCGGGCGATCCGACCGGCGGTGACGGCGCAGTCGCGGCCGCAGGAGGGGCAGGCCCGGCGGGGTGAAAGGGACATCCCCCAAGTCTGCCCTGCCCCGCGGACATCGGCCCGCCCGGCCGCTCCCGGGTCAGTGCCCCCGGGCGGCCGTCCAGTTGTCGTGGGCCCGGGCCACCCGGGTCCACAGGGCCGCGCGGTCGGCCGGGGTCAAGTCGTCGAGTGCGCGGCCGAAGACGCCTTCCAGCACGGCGTAGAACTCTTCCGGGCCGTCCAGCACGCGCTCCGTGTTCCCGTGCACCGGGTCGATCCGGCTCAGCACCCGTCCCCGCAGGGTGTCGATGCCGTCCGCGTCGCGCCGCAGGGCCGCGAAGGTCCGTACGAAACCGGAGTCCTCGGAGGTCGACAGCCGGAGGTGCTCGGCCTCGAAGGCGGCCGCCGCGGCCGGTCCGGCGGGCTCCGCGCGGAAGTTCGCGAGGGGGGCGGAACTGCCCGGGTTGCGGTAGAGCCAGCCCGTTCCGGGCAGCCGCTCCAGGGAGTAGGCGAAGGCCCCCTGGCGGTGGGAGCCTTCGCGCAGCGGCAGCGGCTCGTACGGGCCGTCGCCGAGCCCGGCGTCCACGTAGTAGACGCGGGTCCCGCCGTCCGCCGCCTCCGGCACGCGGACGGTGAGCGCCAGGTGGTCTCCGCTCACGCCCCGTGCGGCGTCTTCGGCCTGCGATTCCTTGTAGACGCCGCCGACATGGCGGGTGACCTCGTAGCCGAGGTGGTCCAGGAGCGCCGCGAAGGCCCCGTTGAGGTGGAAGCAGTAGCCGCCGCGGCCGGCCGCGAAGCGGCGTGCCGTCAGCTCGGGGTCGATGCCGGGGGCGCGGCCGAGCTGGATGTCGACGTTCTCGTACGGGACGCGCTCCAGGTGCGCCCGCTGGAGGGCGAACAGCCCCTCCACGGACGGCGCGCCGGTCTCCTCGATGCCGAGTCGCCGCAGGTAGGCGGCGTATATGGCGTCCACGTCGGGGTGCGGGTCTGCTGTGGTACCGGAGGTCATGCGGGCAGCCTAGGCTGCGGGCCCGGCTACTTGTCGATGTCGCCGACGACGAAGAACAGCGAGCCGAGGATCGAGACCATGTCCGCGACGAGCTGCCCGGGCAGCAGTACCGCCAGCGCCTGGATGTTGTTGTACGAAGCCGAGCGCAGCTTGAGCCGGTACGGGGTCTTCTCGCCCTTGGAGACCAGGTAGTAGCCGTTGATGCCGAGGGGGTTCTCGGTCCACGCGTAGGTCTCGCCCTCGGGCGCCTTCAGCACCTTCGGGAGCCGCTGGTTGATCGGGCCGGGCGCCAGCTCCGCCATCCGGTCCAGGCAGGCGACCGCGATGTCCAGGGCGTTGTGGGTCTGCTCCAGCAGCACCTCGAAGCGGGCCAGGCAGTCGCCCTCGGTGCGGGTGACGACCTTCAGGACGTCCTGGAGCTCGCCGTAGGCGAGGTACGGCTCGTCGCGGCGCAGGTCGAAGTCGACGCCCGAGGCGCGGGCGATCGGGCCGGAGACCCCGTACGCGTGGACGGCCTCGGCGGACAGGACGCCCACGCCGCGGGTGCGGGCGCGGAAGATCTCGTTGCCCCGCACCAGGTCGTCGTAGACGTGCATGCGCGTGCTGACGTCGGCGATGGCGGCGCGGGCCCGGCCCAGCCAGCCGGCCGGGAGGTCCTCCTTGAGGCCGCCGACCCGGTTGAACATGTAGTGCATGCGGCCGCCGGAGATCTCCTCCATGACGGCCTGGAGCTCCTCGCGCTCGCGGAACGCGTGGAAGATCGGGGTGATGCCGCCCAGCTCCAGGGGGTACGAGCCGAGGAACATCAGGTGGTTCAGGACCCGGTTCAGCTCGGCGAGCAGGGTCCGCATCCACACGGCCCGCTCGGGCACCTCCATGCCGAGCATCCGCTCGACCGCCATGACCACGCCCAGCTCGTTGGAGAACGCGGACAGCCAGTCGTGGCGGTTCGCGAGCATCACGATCTGGCGGTAGTCGCGGGCCTCGAAGAGCTTCTCGGCGCCCCGGTGCATGTAGCCGACCACCGGCTCGGCGCTCACGATGCGCTCGCCGTCCAGGACGAGGCGCAGGCGCAGCACGCCGTGCGTGGAAGGGTGCTGGGGGCCGATGTTGAGCACCATGTCGGTGCTCTCCGCCGCGCCGCCGATGCCGACCGTGGTCTCCGTCATGGCGGCATTGTCTCAGCCGCCGGGGGTGACCCGTGGCTCGGTCCGGAATCCGGATCGGGGAGCGGCGGCCGGCAGGTGGTGCGGGCCCGGCCCGGAGAGCGGGTCACCGGCCTAGGGTGGGGGGATGGACACGGGGACAGAGGGTGGGACGGGGCTGCCCGAGTGGGTGGGCCTGCCGGGAGGACTGCTGTCGCTGCGCAGGCTGGTGCTGGCGCTGTGGATGTCCCTCTTCACGGTGGTGACGGCCGTCGTCCTGGGGATGACGGCCGGCCCGGGGTGGGCGGCAGTCGGCGGGTTCTGGCTGCTGGTGCTGGCCTGGGGCTGGGTGATGCTCGGACGGAACTGGCGGTCCTGGCGGTACGCGGAGCGCCCGGACGACCTGCTGATCAGCCGGGGCGTGATGTGGCGGGAGCAGACCGTGGTGCCGTACGGGCGGATGCAGCTGGTGGAGGTGACCTCGGGCCCGCTGGAGCGCCGCTTCGGGCTGGCCTCCGTACAGCTCCACACGGCCGCGGCGGCGACCGACGCCAAGATCCCCGGCCTCGCGCCCGAGGAGGCGGAACGGCTGCGCGACCGGCTGACCGAGCTCGGCGAGGCAAGGTCGGCGGGGCTGTGACTCCTCAGGTGGGCGCGGGAGCAGGGACTGGGACAGGAGCGGGGGCCGGGCCCGGCCAGGAGCGGCGGCTGCATTTCCTCACCCCGCTGCGCCGTGCCTGGGTGCCGATCGCCGCGACCATCGGCATCGTCGCCCAGCAGGGCGCGAACCTCGCCGAGTGGGTGACGTCCGTTTCCACCCTCCTGCGGGTCCTCGCGCTGCTCGCGCTGGTCCTCGTCTTCGGCCTGTACGGCTTCCTCAGCTGGTGGTTCACCCACTACGCCGTCACCGACTCCGAACTGCGCATCCGCAGCGGGCTCCTCTTCCGCCGCACCGCGCACATCCGCCTCGACCGGATCCAGGCGGTCGACGTCACCCGCCCCCTGCTGGCCCGTGTCGCGGGGGTCGCCAAGCTGCGGCTCGACGTCATCGGCACCGAGGCCAAGGACGAGCTGGCCTTCCTCTCGGAGCAGGACGCCGTCTCGCTCCGCGCCGAGCTGCTGGCCCGCGCGGCCGGTTTCACCCCGGCCGAGGCCCCGCTCCTGGGCGAGGCCCCCGACCGGGAGCTGCTGCGCGTGGGGCCGCGCGATCTGGCGGTGTCCCTGCTGCTCACCCTGACCACCTGGGCGATCCTCGCCGGCGGGATCGTGGGTCCCTCGCTGGTGTGGTGGTTCAGCTCGAACCCGTGGGTGGCCATCGTCGCCCTGCTTCCGGTCCTGGGCGCGATGTGGGCGGCCAGCGCCGGCCGGTTCCTCGCCGAGTACGACTGGCGGGTCGCCGAGTCCCCGGACGGGCTCCGGCTCGACCACGGCATGCTCGACCGCGCCCACGAGACGGTGCCGCCGGGCCGGGTGCAGACCGTACGGATCGTCGAGCCGCTGTTGTGGCGCCGGCGCGGCTGGGTCCGGGTGGAGCTGGAGGTGGCCGGCTCGAAGAACGACGTCCTGGTGCCGGTGGCCACCCGGGCCGACGCCCACGCCGTCGTAGCCCGGGTGCTGCCCGGCGTCGACCTCGGAGGCCTTGTCTTCGAGCCCTCGCCCCGGAGCGGATCGCGCTGGGTGGTCCCGGTGTGGTGGAAGGGGTACGGCCTGGCGGTCTCCGCGGACGTGTTCGCCGCCCGCCACGGCCGCCTGTGCCGGCGTACGGAGATCGTCCCGCACGCCAAGGTGCAGAGCGTGCGCCGCTCCCAGGGCCCCTGGCAGCGCGCCCGCGGCCTGGCCGACGTCCACGTGGACACCGGCGCGAACGGTACGGTCACGGCCCGCCTGCGCGGTGCGGCCCAGGCCGCCGAACTGCTCCACGCCCAGGCGGCCCGCTCCCGCACGTCCCGGGCCGCGGCCCGCCCGGACCGCTGGATGACCTGATCGCCGGACGGCCTGATCGCCGGACGGCCCGATCGCCGGACGGTCCGATCGCCGGATGGCCCCGGGCCGGGCGGGCCCGGTGCTAGGCCGCCCCGCCGCCGCCCGCGCGGACCAGCCCGGTCTCGTACGCCAGGACCACGACCTGTACCCGGTCGCGCAGGTCCAGCTTGGTCAGGATGCGGCCTACGTGGGTCTTGACGGTGGCCTCCGACAGGACCAGGCGGGCGGCGATCTCGCCGTTCGACAGGCCCTGGGCGACCAGCAGCATGACCTCGCGCTCGCGCTCCGTCAGGCGCTCGACGTCCTTGTTCCGGGGTTCCGCCGAGGTCGACGGCAGCATCGGCGCGAACCGGTCCAGCAGCCGGCGCGTGGTGGAGGGGGCGACGACCGCGTCGCCGCTGTGCACCGAGCGGATCGCGGCCAGCAGCTCACCCGGCGGGACGTCCTTGAGCATGAACCCGCTCGCGCCCGCCTTCAGGCCCGAGAAGGCGTACTCGTCGAGGTCGAAGGTGGTCAGGATGATGACCTTGGGGTGTTCCTCGGGCTCGCAGATGCGGCGCGTCGCCTCGACCCCGTCGAGGCGGGGCATGCGGACGTCCATCAGCACCACGTCCACCTTGGTGGCCCGCAGCACCTCCAGTGCCTCCAGGCCGTCGCCGGCCTCGGCGACGACCTCCATGTCGGGCTGTGCGGCGAGCACCATCCGGAAACCGGTGCGCAGCAGTACTTGGTCGTCGACCAGCATCACGCGGATGGAGGGGCCGGTGGGGAAGGACATGGTCACCTTTTCTTCAGGGGGAGCAGAGCGCTGATCCGGAAGCCGCCACCGGGCCGGGGGCCCGCGTCGAGGGTGCCTCCGACCATACCGATGCGTTCGCGCATGCCGATCAGCCCGTGTCCGGCGCCGTCCGCGCCGCCGTCCGTGTAGAGCTCGCGGGCCGCGCCCCGGCCGTCGTCCTCGACGAGCAGGCCGAGCCCGTCGTCGAAGTAGACGAGCCGCACGCTGGCCTTCGCGGTGGGGCCGCCGTGCTTGCGCGTGTTCGTCAGCGCCTCCTGGACGATCCGGTACGCCGTCAGCTCCACGCCGCTGGGCAGCTTGCGCGGGGCGCCCTCGACCTCGAAGTCCACGGCGAGCCCGGCCGCCCGTACCTGCTCGACCAGGACCTCGATCTGCTCCACGTCGGGCTGCGGCACGTAGTCCTCGGACTCCTGCGGCTCGCCGGTGCGCAGTACGCCCAGCAGCCGGCGCATCTCGGCGAGGGCCAGGCGCCCGGTGCCGGAGATCGTCTGCAGGGCCTCCTTGGCCTGCTCGGGGGCCGCGTCCATGACGTAGGCGGCGCCGTCGGCCTGGACCACCATCACCGAGACGTTGTGCGCGACGACGTCGTGCAGCTCGCGGGCGATCCGGGCCCGCTCGGCGGCCACGGCCACCTTGGCCTGGGCGGCGCGCTCCTGTTCCAGGCGCTGGTTGCGTTCGACGAGCTGGGCGTAATAGGCCCGGCGGGTGCGCAGGGAGTCGCCCATCACCCAGGCGAGGGCGAAGGGGACCATCAGGAAGGCGACGAAGAGCACGCTGTCGGTGGTGGAGGCGTTCTTGTCCACCCCCATGCGCAGGAAGTACAGCGGGGACGCGAGCAGCCCCCAGCCGAGGGCGGTGCGCGAGACCCAGCGCGGCACGTCGGCGGCGGCGACGGTGAAGAGGATGACGAGCATCGCGGAGTCGTAGAAACTCACCTGCGCGCCGATGGCCAGCTGGTAGAGGCCGGTGGCGACGGTGAGCCAGAACGCCGGCGCGGTCCGCCTGCGGCGCAGTCCCACGGCGGTGCTCAGTGCGACCACGCAGGGGGTGGCGAGCAGTGCGGAGCCGGTGCCCTGGTGCTCCGAGGCGACGATGGCCATCGAGAACCCGAAGAAGAGGACAGCCCAGAAGCTGTCGACGCCCGTCGGGTGTCTGCGGAGGAAATCGTAGAGGCGCTGCACGTAACCCAGAGTAGGGACAGCAGATAGGTGCTGGAGTCAACCAGAGGGGCGATCCGTCCGGGACGCGAGTACTACCGGAGGTGGAGGCGACCATAACCTTTCAGCGATGAGCACTCAGGGTGAAGGCACGGTACAGGCGGGTCCGGTGCGCTGGCGTACGGCGATGGAGCGGGCCCTGTACGGCCCCGACGGCTTCTACGTCCGCCCCGGCGGGTCCGGCCCCGCGGGGCATTTCCGCACCTCCGTGCACGCCTCGCCGCTCTACGCGCGGGCCGTGGCCCGGCTGCTCCTGTGGGTGGACGGGGAGCTCGGCCTTCCGGAGGAGCTGGACCTGGTCGACGTAGGGGCCGGGCGCGGGGAGCTGCTGGCCGGGGTGCTGGCGGCGCTGCCGCCGGAGACGGCCGCGCGGGTGCGGCCGTACGGGGTGGAGCGCGCGGGGCGTCCCGCCGGGCTCGACGGGCGCATCCGGTGGGTGAGCGAGCCGCCCCGGGGGACCCGGGGGCTGCTCTTCGCCAACGAGTGGCTCGACAACGTACCGCTGGACCTCGCCGAGGACGGGCGCTACGTGGAGGTCGCGCGGGACGGTACGGAGAGCCGGGGCGGCCCCTTGGACGGGCCGGACCGGGCCTGGCTGGAGCGGTGGTGGCCGCAGGCGGACGCGGAGACGGGCGCGGAGGCGGGCTCGGGCCGCGCGGAGATCGGGCGGCCGCGCGACGAGGCCTGGGCGGCGGCCGTCGCCACGCTGGAGCGGGGGCTCGCGGTCGCGGTGGACTACGCCCACACCCGGGACGCCCGGCCGCCCTTCGGGACGCTGACGGGCTTTCGCGCCGGGCGGGAGACCGCGCCCGTCCCGGACGGGAGCTGCGACGTCACCGCGCACGTGGCGCTCGACGCGTGCGCCGGGCCGGGGGCGGTGCTGCTGACGCAGCGGGACGCGCTGTCGGCCCTCGGCGTCTCGGGGGCCCGGCCTCCGCTGGCCCTGGCCTCCGCCGATCCGGTGGCGTACGTCCGGGCGCTGTCGGGGGCGGGGGAGGCGGCGGAACTCACCGCGCGGGGCGGGCTGGGCGACTTCGGCTGGCTGGTCCAGCCGGTCGGCGTGGGGCCCTGGCCGGGGTAGGCACGGGGCTCCGGCCCGGCCCGGGGAACGGAGGAAGGGCGGGTCGGGAACCCGGCACCGCGCAGCGGCTGTACCGGCCCCGGCCCGCCCTCACCGGTTACTCCGTGGCGTGGTCGTGGCCCTCGTGGAGGCCACCACCGCTGCCCCCGCCGTTGGACGGTTCCGAGACGACGGGCCGGCCCAGCGGTGCCAGGTCGTAGGCGTAGTGCCCCACCGCGTCCGCGATGACGTCGACGTTGATGTCGAGCGCCTTCTGGTCGATGTTCGCGATCGTGTCGCCCTTGCCGTGGTAGTTCACGTCGTACGCGACCCCGGCCTGCCCGCCGAACTTCGCCGCCTGCTCGGGCGTCTTGATGCCCTCGGCGCCCGTGAACGTACCGCCCGAGGGGATGCCGACCGCGATGAACGGGCCGTAGTCCGAGCGGCCCGAGAAGTCGGTGCCCTCGCGCGGGATGTTCTTGGAGTCGAGGAAGTCGTTGATCCCCTTCTCCAGCTGGGCCGAGCCCTCGGGACCGGGGCCCGAGCCGACCTTGTCCGAGTCGTCGCCGTCGTAGACGAAGTACGCGGCGTTCGGCGAGGCGATCATGTCGAAGTTCAAGTAGAGCTTGATCTTCTTCTTCTGGTCCTCCGTCAGCCCGTCGACGTACGCCTCGGAGCCGAGCAGGCCGAACTCCTCAGCCGACCACCAGGCGAACTTGACCTTGTTCTTGATCTTCGTCTGGCTGCTCGCGAGCCGCTGCGCGACCTGGAGGATGCCGGCCGAGCCCGAGCCGTTGTCGTTGATGCCGGGGCCCGCCGCGACGGAGTCGAGGTGCGCACCGAGGAAGACGGTGTTGTTCTCGTCGCCGCCCCGCGTCTCCGCGATGACGTTGTACGTCTTGCGGTTCTCCCGGAACTCGCGGATGTCGAGGGTGACCTCGACCGGTCCCGCGGCGGCGTCGGCGGCGAGCCGCTCGCCCTCGGCCAGCGTGACGCCGCCGGTCGGGATCTTGCCGGCGTCCGCGGCGCCTATGGTGCCGTTCAGGGCGCCCGCGGCGTTGTTGTAGATCACCGCGCCGACCGCACCGGCGTCCGCCGCGTTCTGCTGCTTGACCGCGAAGGCGCAGCCGCCGCGCTTGATCAGCGCGACCTTGCCGGTGAAGGCGCCCGCGGCGAAGTCGGCGGCCTCGCAGCCGTTCGTGCCGTCGGCGTCGACCGGGGCGGCGGCGATCTGGGCCGTCACGCCGTTCGCCGGGCCGCTGGCGGTGTACGTCATCAGCTTGATCGGGACGTCGCGGCCGGCCGGGCCGTTGACCTTCAGGGTCTCGGCGACCGTCTCGACGTACACGAAGTCGAACTCGTTCTTGGTGACCTTGTACCCGGCCGCGCGCATGACGATTTCGACGTACTGGGCCGACTGGACGTGGCCCTTGGAACCCGCCACGCGGGTGCCCTTGTTGTAGTCGGCGAGGGCCTGGAAGACCTTCAGGTGGTTGTTGGCACCCTTGCCGGTGGAGTCCTTGACCAGCTTTCGGGCCAGCGCGTCACCCCGGGCGGCGTCGCTCTGCGGGCTGCCGGTGGCTCCGGCGGGTCCGGCGAGGAGCAGCGGGGAGACGAGGGCCGCGGCTGCCAGGGCGGCGGTGGCTGCTGCTATACGGCGTGAGGGCATGAAAGTCCTTCCACGGCAGATGCGCGTGCGCATGCGTATGGCGTTCGGCATGGGGCATGGGGCTTTGGGCGTACGGCGTGTGGGCTGCGGCGTTTGGGCCAGGGCGTGCAGGGGTGCGGGTACGCGGATGCAGACGCAGGTCAGGTGCGTTGCGCCGAGTGGGGGAGCGGTGGACGCACGTTAGGCATCAAGTGGCGGTCATGGCCAGACTTTTCACTGATTCCGGTTTGTGAAATCCGTATATCGGAGCATCTGAGCCGTCGAAAACAAGCCAGTGCCCGCTCTTCGCTCCCGCAGGGGCCCGGCTACCGCAGGATGCCCTCGATGAAGTCGGTGCCGATCCGTGCGACCGCCGCCAGGTCCAGCTGGTGCTGGACGTACCGACCTTGGCGGCGGGTCTGGGTCAGCCCGGCCTTCTTCAGCACCGCCAGATGGCGGGAGACCTCCGGGGCGGTGATCCCGTGCGCGGCCGCCAACTCGCCGGTCGTGTACGGAGCACGCGCCAGATTGCGGCACAGCATCATCCGCATCGGATGGGCCAGTGCCTCCATGCGCCGCTGCAGCAGCTCCACCGACCCCGGGGAGGAGGCCAGTTCGGGAGAACCGAGCGGGTAGTGGATCACGGGGCGCCAGCCGGGGGCGTGCAGTACCAGCAAATGGGGCCAGCCGAAGTTCGTGGGCACGAAGAGCAGGCCGTCACCTATTCGGGGATCGGTCGCGGTCGTGGACCCGTGGACCATCTTGTCCACCGTGACCGTGGTCAGCCGCTCGTCGACGCTCAACGCCGAGGAGACCTCCTTCAGCACCGCCGGCAGCCCCTTGCGCCGCAGCACCTCCGTCTTGTGCCGGGCGTCCGCGCTCTGCCGGGGCTCGACCCGGCGCCAGGTCTCCGCGAAGAAGGCCTCGTCGCAGTCCTCCAGCAGCCGGCGCAGCCAGACCCGGACACCGGCGGTGTCGTCGAGCACCCGAACGGCGAAGGCCAGCTGCTGCGGCCCGCGCGCGGATGCCGTCTCCAGAGCCTTGGCCCGGGCGAGCGGATCCGAGAGCGGGGACGGCCCGCCGCCGTCGTTGTAGAGGGCCAGCCGGCAGTGCTCCAGGGCGGCCGTCACGAACCGCTCGTCGTCCAGCCGGTCCAGTACGTCGAGCTCGCCGGCCAGGGTGGCGGCGGGCAGCCCCGAACCGCCGGGCATCCCGGCGAAGGCCATGAACAGGTCGGCGAAGGAGCTGCGCCACATGAAATCGCCCTCCAGCAGCCGGTCCGCGAGGTCCGGGTCGAGGGCGGCCGCGGTGGTGGAGGTCCAGGAGGCGAGCCCGGGGTGATGGCCAGGCTGGGAGAGCGCGTGCAACGCCATGCAGAGCTCTGCGAGAGGGGAGGGCGCGAAGCCGATCCGCTCCGCGGGGAGCCCGGTGATGTCGATGGTGACGCTCATCGGATCATTCTGCCGCCGCGATGCGGATGCGGCGGCCAGGCCACGCGGTGCGGCGCGGTTGCCGGGGACCGGCCCCCGGCCCCCGGGCCCCGGACCCCTGCGCCTCAAACGCCGGCGGGGCCGGTGCGGAGCCCCAGGGGGCCGGGCGCAGCCCGGGACCCCGCTTTCGGCCCGTCCGGCTTTCGGGACCGGGTCAGGGCCGGGCCCTGGGAACGGTGGAAGGGCGGGTAGGGGACTCGGGACTCCGCCCCGCGCAGCGGCCACACCGCCGTCCCCGCGGGGCCGATTGACGACGTCGGTTGACGACGTCGGTCAATCAGCGCGCGGGGCCCCGCGGACAGGGCCAGGGTGGATGCATGACCGCGATCGAGCAGTACCTCGTCGACACCTACCGGGCGTCACAGCACGGCACCCCGATGCCCCCGCCGCCGGGCCGCGACGACGTTGCCGTCCTGCGCGCGGTCCGCACCTACGAACAGTTCCGGGCCGTCCTCGACGGAGCCCCGGCCGGCCACCCCTGGCGCTCGGCGCTCCACCGCGTGCTGACCCGCCGCCCGACCGCCTGACGGCCCGGCGAGCGGCCCCAGCCCCCCTCCCACACGACCCCGGCGGTGCAGGAACCGTCCGGCCGGGCTGGGCCGTCTAGAGGCGGGCCACGAAGTTCGCCACTGCCGTGGTGACTTCGGTGTCCGTCCAGGACAGGCCCGGGCGGGTGACTTCGACCTCCGTCACCGAGAGGCCCGGCGGGCCGTCGGGGGACCAGCGGCGGAAGAGGACCGTGCCCGTCTCCTCGGCCAGCCGGACGCCCGCCTCCGTGAGACGGTCCGCGTCGTAGGGGAGCCACACCTGGAACTGGTGGGTGTGCGGGACCTCCGGGTGGACCCGGAACCAGGGCACTTCCGGAGCCGCGGCGAGCGCCGAGGAGAGCGCGGACGCCACCGCCCGCGCCTTGGCCACGTAGGAGGGCAGCTCCGGCAGCTCCCGTTCCAGCCCGGCCAGGGCGGACAGCGCGGCCGGGAACTGGCGGAAGATCTGGCCCCCGTACCGGTGCCGCCACACCCTCGCCTCCGCCACGAGCGACGCGGATCCGGCGAGAGCGGCGCCGCTGAGGCCCCCGAGGGACTTGTAGAAGGAGACGTACACCGAGTCCGCCAGCGCCGCGATCTCCGGCAGCGAACGGCCGAAGTGGACCGTCGACTCCCACAGCCGGGCCCCGTCGAAGTGGACCACCGCGTCCCGTTCCCGGGCGGTGTCCACCAGGGCCGACAGCTCGTCCCAGGTCGGGAGCAGGAAGCCCGCGTCCCGCAGCGGGAGCTCCAGCATCAGCGTCCCGAACGGCTCCGGCAGCTCGGCGAGCTCGGACGCGGTCGGCTGGCGCGGTTCGCCCGTCGGGTAGACGGTCCGCAGCCCCGAGACGACGGACAGCGCGCCGCCCTCCCACCGCTCCGGATGGCTCATGGGGTGCAGGGCGACCACCGGGTTGCCGGTCCGGCCCGCCCAGCAGCGCAGCGCGATCTGCTGGGCCATGGTCCCGGTCGGGAAGAACGCCGCGTCCTCGGTGCCGAGCAGCTCCGCGACCCGCCGTTCCAGCCGCTCCACGACCCCGTTGCCGTAGATGTCGCCCGGCTCGTCGGGGTCCGGGGCCAGCCCGCCCAGCTCCGCCAGCAGCTCCCCGACCGTGGCCTCCCGCAGACTGCCCGACAGCTTGCGCGGGGCCGCCCGCCCGGCGACCACCATCCTCGCCGCCATGTCTTCGGCCGCCTGCGCCGCGTCCTCGTCCGTCACCCGGCCGGCCGCGCGCTCCCCGGCCGCGTCCGTGCCGCGCCGTGGGGCAGGGCCCGGGCCCGCGGCGCGTTCGGCTGCCGCGTCCGGGTCCGCGATCCGCTCCGTGCCCGCGGCCCGCTCGGCTGCCGCGTCCGGGTCCGCGATCCGGTGCACGCCCGTGCCCGTGCCCCTGACCGGGCCCGAGCCCGTGCCCGTGCCCCTGACCGGGCCCGTGCCCCTGACCGGGCCCGAGCCCGGGCCCGGGCCCGAGCCCGGGCCCGGGCCCGGCTCCGTCCTCGTACCCGACCCGGGCTCCGGGCCGCGCTCCGAGCCCGGCCCCGCGGGCGCCGTCCGCTCCGTGTCCTGGTTCATGCCCCGATCATCGCCGACCGGCCCACACACCAGGAGCTAGCATGGCGACGTATCGTCCGGTACCCCCCGCGGACCGGAACGGAACGGAAGGCCTCCCCCGCGTGAACACAGCCCCCCAGGCGGAGCGCCCCGCCCGGCTCTCCGTCGGTGTCGTCGGAGCCGGCAGGGTCGGCCCGGCGCTGGCCCGCGCCCTGCAGCAGACCGGGCACCGGCCCGTCGCCGTGTCCGGTGTCTCCGACGCCTCGCGCCGCCGTGCCGCGCGGATGCTGCCCGACGTGCCCGTCGTCTCCCCGGCGCAGGTCCTCCAGGCCTCCGACCTCGTGCTGCTGACCGTCCCCGACGACGCCCTGCCGTCCCTGGTGGAGGGCCTCGCCGAGACCGGCGCGGTCCGTCCCGGACAGCTCCTCGTGCACACCTCCGGGCGGTACGGGGTCTCCGTGCTGGACCCCGCGCGCCGTGCGGGCGCGCTCCCGCTGGCCCTGCACCCCGCGATGACCTTCACCGGCACCGAGGTCGACGTGCAGCGCCTCGCGGGCTGCTCCTTCGGGGTGACGGCCCCCGACGAGCTGCGGCTCGCCGCCGAGGCCCTGGTCATCGAGATGGGCGGGGAGCCCGAGTGGATCGCCGAGGCGAACCGCCCGCTCTACCACGCGGCCCTCGCGCTCGGTGCGAACCACCTGGTGACCCTGGTCGCCCAGTCGATGGAACTGCTGGCCAAGGCGGGCGTCGAGCACCCGAACCGGATGCTCGGCCCGCTCCTCGGCGCGGCCCTGGACAACGCCCTGCGCTCCGGTGACGCGGCCCTGACCGGCCCGGTGGCCCGCGGTGATGCCGGTACCGTCGCCGCGCACGTCTCGGAGCTGCGCAAGCACGCGCCGGGCACGGTGGCCGGATACCTCGCGATGGCCCGTACGACCGCCGACCGCGCCCTCGCGCACGGTCTGCTCAAGCCCGAACTGGCCGAGGACCTCCTCGGCGTACTCGCCGACGGCGCGACCGGCAGCGATCCCGGCCCCCGCTCCGAGGGACGCGAAGGCGGCGAACTGTGATTCTCCTCGACACCGCGGACGCACTGCACCGCCTGCCCCGCGCCGCTGTCCGCGCGGGGACCGGGGCCGAGGCCGGCCGCCGGGCCGTCGTCATGACCATGGGCGCCCTCCACGAGGGCCACGCCACCCTGGTCCGCACCGCCCGGGCGCACGTCGGCCCCACCGGCCAGGTCGTGGTCACGGTCTTCGTCAACCCCCTCCAGTTCGGGGCGAACGAGGACCTCGACCGCTACCCCCGCACCCTCGACGCCGACCTGCGCATCGCCGAAGAGGCCGGCGCCGACGCCGTGTTCGCCCCGGCCGTCGACGAGGTCTATCCCGGCGGCGACCCGCAGGTCCGGATCACCGCCGGCCCGATGGGCGGCCGCCTCGAAGGCGCCACCCGCCCCGGCCACTTCGACGGCATGCTGACCGTCGTCGCCAAGCTGCTCCACCTCACCCGCCCCGACCTGGCCTTCTTCGGCCAGAAGGACGCGCAGCAACTGGCGCTGATCCGGCGCATGGTGACCGACCTGAACTTCCCCGTCGAGGTGGTCGGCGTACCGACCGTGCGCGAGCCGGACGGGCTCGCCCTGTCCTCCCGCAACCGCTACCTCTCCGCCAAGGAGCGCGGCGCCGCCCTCGCCCTCTCCCGCGCCCTGTTCGCCGGCCGCGACCGGCTCGCCGCGCAGGCCGCGCTGCGCGCCCGCGCCGAGGCGCAGGCACCGCCGGCCGGCGACGAGCGGGCCACCGGCCTGGCCCGGCTGGGCGAGATCCGCGCCTCCGCCGACGCGCACGCCGTCGCGGCGGCGGGCGCCGGGCTGCCGGAGGCCGTACGGGCCGCCGCGCGGCACGTCCTGGAGGAGGCGGGCCGGCACGATCCGCCGCTGGTACTGGACTACCTGGCGCTGGTGGACCCACAGGACTTCACCGAGGCCGGCCACGGCTTCACCGGTCAGGCCGTGCTGGCCGTCGCCGCGAAAGTGGGCGCGACCCGGCTGATCGACAACATCCCATTGGAGTTCGGAGCGCAACCGTGAGCACCCCAGGCAGAGGCCCCGCAGCAGCGGGCACCAGCACCGGCATACGGCTCCACGCCCCGGCGCCCGGCTGGTCCGTGGACGCCGATGTCGTGGTCGTCGGATCCGGAGTCGCCGGACTGACCGCCGCACTGCGCTGCGCCGCCGCGGGCCGCCGTACCGTCGTGGTCACCAAGGCCCGGCTCGACGACGGCTCCACCCGCTGGGCCCAGGGCGGCATCGCCGCCGCCCTCGGCGACGGGGACACCCCCGAGCAGCACCTCGACGACACCCTCGTGGCCGGCGCCGGCCTGTGTGACGAGGCGGCCGTCCGGCTCCTGGTCACCGAGGGCCCCGACGCCGTACGCCGTCTCATCGCGACCGGCGCCGTCTTCGACACCTCCGCCGAGACCGGCGAGATCGAGCTGACCCGGGAGGGCGGCCACCACCGCCGCCGCATCGCGCACGCGGGCGGGGACGCCACCGGCGCCGAGATCTCCCGGGCCCTCGTCGAGGCCGTCCAGGCCGCCGGCATCGAGACCGTCGAGAACGCCCTCGTCCTGGACCTGCTCCTGGACGCCGAGGGCCGTACCGCCGGCGTCACCCTGCACGTCATGGGCGAGGGCCAGCACGACGGGGTCGGCGCCGTCCACGCGCCCGCCGTGATCCTGGCGACCGGCGGCATGGGCCAGGTCTTCTCCGCCACCACCAACCCGTCGGTCTCCACCGGCGACGGGGTGGCCCTCGCCCTGCGCGCAGGCGCCGAGGTGTCGGACCTCGAATTCGTGCAGTTCCACCCCACCGTGCTCTTCCTCGGCGCCGACGCCGAGGGCCAGCAGCCCCTGGTGTCGGAGGCCGTCCGCGGCGAGGGCGCGTACCTCGTCGACGCCGACGGGGTCCGCTTCATGACCGGCCAGCACGAGCTCGCCGAGCTCGCCCCCCGCGACATCGTCGCCAAGGGCATCATGCGCCGGATGCAGGAGCAGGGCACCGAGCACATGTACCTCGACGCCCGGCACTTCGGCGCCGAGATGTGGGAGCAGCGCTTCCCGACCATCCTCGCCGCATGCCGCTCGCACGGCATCGACCCGGTCACCGAGCCCATCCCGGTGGCTCCGGCCGCGCACTACGCCTCCGGCGGCGTACGGACCGACCTGCACGGGCGCACCACCGTCCCGGGGCTGTACGCCTGCGGCGAGGTCGCCTGCACCGGAGTGCACGGAGCGAACCGGCTGGCCTCCAACTCCCTGCTGGAGGGCCTGGTCTTCGCCGAGCGCATCGCCGACGACATCATCGGGAACCCGCCCGTCGGCACCGGCCCCGGCATCCCCGTCCCGGCCACCGGCCCCCTCCAGCCCGCCGAGGCGCGCTACGAGATCCAGCGCATCATGACCGACGGCGCGGGCGTGCTCCGCTCCGCCGAGTCCCTGCGCCGGGCCGCCGCCGCGCTCGAAGCCCTGTACGCGACGGCGCTGACGGAGCTGGAGACCCGCGGCAAGACGGCCGTCCCCGGCACCGAGACCTGGGAGGCCACCAACCTCCTGTGCGTGGCCCGGGTGCTGGTCGCCGCCGCCCAGCGGCGTGCGGAGACCCGCGGCTGCCACTGGCGCGAGGACCATCCCGACCGGGACGACACGGACTGGCGGCGCCACCTGGTGGTGCGCCTGTCGGAGACCGAGCGGCGGGCCCTGGTCGTCACCCCCACGGACTCGGCGGACTTCCCGTCCGTGCGGGTCCCCTTGAGCAGCCACAGCAGTAACAGCCTTAACAGCAGCAGCAACAGCACCCGCAGCACCGACAGCCTGGAGCCGTAACCGTGAGCACGCACGAGCACGACCACACCCACCCGCACGAGGAGCTCCCGATCCTCGACCAGAGCGAGGGCGGCGGCTGCGGCGACGACTGCGCCTGCGGCGAGGGCGAGGAGACCGGCCTGGACCCGGCGCTCGCCGAGCTGCTGGAAGAAGCCGGCCTGGACCCCATCGAGGTCGAGGACATCGCGCACATGGCGCTCTCCGAGGACCTCGACGGCGGGGTCGACGTCACCACCGTCGCCACGGTCCCCGAAGAGGCCGAGGCCATCGCCGACTTCGTCGCCCGCGAGGACGGCGTCGTGGCCGGCCTGCGCATCGCCGAGGCCGTGTTCTCGGTCGTCTGCACCGAGTCCTTCGAGGTCGATCGGCACGCGGAGGACGGCGACAGCGTCAAGGCCGGCGACGTGCTCCTGTCGGTCCGCTCGCGCACCCGCGACCTGCTGACCGCCGAGCGCAGCGCCCTCAACATCGTGTGCCGCCTGTCGGGCGTCGCGACGGCCACCCGCCGCTGGGCCGAGGTCCTGGAGGGCACCGGCGCCAAGGTCCGCGACACCCGCAAGACCACCCCGGGCCTGCGCTCCCTGGAGAAGTACGCGGTGCGCTGCGGCGGCGGGGTCAACCACCGCATGTCGCTGTCGGACGCGGCGCTGGTCAAGGACAACCACGTGGTCGCGGCCGGCGGGGTCGTCCAGGCCTTCACCGCGGTGCGGGAGGCCTTCCCGGAGGTCCCGATCGAGGTCGAGGTCGACACCCTGGAGCAGGTCGGCGAGGTCCTGGAGGCCGGTGCCGACCTGATCCTGCTCGACAACTTCACCGTGGAGCAGACCGCGAACGCCGTCGCCCTGGTCGCCGGACGCGCCACCCTGGAGTCCTCGGGCCGCCTCACCCTGGACACGGCCCGCGCCTACGCCGAGACCGGCGTCGACTTCCTCGCCGTCGGTGCGCTGACCCACTCCTCCCCGATCCTGGACATCGGCCTCGATCTGCGCGAGGCGGTGTAACCGGTGCTCCTCACCATCGACGTGGGCAACTCCCATACGGTCCTTGGCCTGTTCGACGGTGACGAGATCGTCGAGCACTGGCGCGTCTCGACCGACCCGCGCCGCACGGCCGACGAGATGGCCGTGCTGATGCAGGGCCTGATGGGCATGCACCCGATGCTCGGCAACGAGCTGGGCGACGGCATCCACGGCATCGCGATCTGCTCCACGGTGCCGGCGGTCCTGCACGAGCTCCGCGAAGTGACCCGGCGCTACTACGGCGACGTTCCGGCGGTGATCGTGGAGCCCGGCACCAAGACGGGCGTACCGATCCTGATGGACAACCCGAAGGAGGTCGGCGCGGACCGCATCGTCAACGCGGTCGCCGCGGCCGAGCTCTACGGCGGCCCCGCGATCGTCGTCGACTTCGGCACGGCGACGACCTTCGACGCGGTCTCCGCCAAGGGGGAGTACGTCGGAGGCGTGATCTCCCCGGGCATCGAGATCTCCATGGAGGCCCTCGGAGTCCGGGGCGCCCAGCTCCGCAAGATCGAGCTGGCCCGCCCGCGCAACGTCATCGGCAAGTCCACGGTCGAGGCGATGCAGTCGGGCGTGGTCTACGGGTTCGCCGGCCAGGTCGACGGGATCGTGACCCGCATGGCCAAGGAGCTGGCCGGCCCGAACGGCGTCCCGGACGACGTCCGCGTCATCGCCACGGGCGGCCTGGCCCCGATCGTCCTCGGCGAGGCCGAGGCCATCGACGACCACGAGCCCTGGCTCACCCTGATCGGTCTCCGACTGGTCTACGAGCGCAACGCGCCCGCCTTCGGCTGACCGGCCCGGGCCGCCCGCCCGATCGCCCCGACGGCCCCGACGGCCCCCGCCCTCCCCCCCCGGGAGGCCGGGGGCCGCTTGCATCCCCCGGCGGCCACGCCCCCCGGGCCGCCCGGCCCTTACCTCGCCCTGACGCCCGCCATGACAATTTCCCCGGAAATGGCCGGACCGCGGCCATCGCGGGGATACCTTCGCCCCACGACATGTACCGGGAGCCCGTCCCCGGCGCCACAGCGCCTGTGACCGGAGGAGACGTCATGACCGCTCGGCCCGCCTGGCAGAAGTCCTCGTTCTGCGGCGAGGGGGACAACTGCGTGTACGTCAGCGCCGCCCCCGGCACCCTGGTCCGCGTGGCGGACCGCGCCGACCCGGCCCACCTGGTCCTCGCCACCACCCAGGCCGCCTGGGCGGATTTCCTGCGCGTGGTCAAGCAGTCGGACTAGGCCCCTTCCCGACACGCGCCCTGTACGTGTCCACTCAAGGGATTTTGTCCGATTAGCGCGTATCTTCGGCCCATGCCCACGCCCTACGGATCCCGCGGCGGCATGGCGTTCGGCGCCGATGAGCTGCACGTGCTCAGGCGCTCGCTCGCCCACGCCCTTCAGTCCTCGACGGCCCCACTGACGGCCGTCGAGGTCCAGGACTGCCTGCGCCTCGCGGCGTCGGTGGACGACGCGGTGCAGGAGGCGGGGAGGCTCAGAGCGTTCCTCCTGGCCGACCTGGCGCGGTACAGAGCCGCGCTGCCCGGCAGTCTCTCCGGCTACCTGGAGCTGCTGCAGGACGCCCTGGCCGCCGGCTACGAACCGGTGCCGGACGACCTCGCGGCCCTCCGGGCGCTGCGCGCCAACCCGGTCGCCGCCGCGCTGCTGGAGCGGGCCCAGACCATCGCGGAGCGCTCCGTACGCCGCAGGCTGTCCACGGCGCCCGCACCGCGCACCCGGCTGCTGACCCTCGCGGGCGGCACCGACACGGGCGGCACCGGCAAGGGCGGCGGCGGGAAGGAGAACGACCCCGCGCGCCCGAAGCCCGAACCGCGCCCCGACGACCGTCCCGGACGCCCCATCCCGACCCCGGGCGAGGTCTTCCCGCCGCGCCGCAAGCCCAGCCCGCCCCCGGAGGCCGGGCGCGCGGCGGGGTAGCTAGGCTGGGGGCATGGACTACGTTTCCGCGCTCGTGCCCCCCTTCGTGATGGCCGTGTTCTTCATCGCGCTCGTCGTGACGATCGTGAAGAGCCAGGGCGGTGCCAACAAGGGCAAGGAGGACGCGGCGGTGGACGCCGTGCTCGCCCGCGCCGAGGCCGCCCAGCAGTCCCAGCCACAGAAGTAGGCCCCCTCGACGAGGGACGGGCGTACGGCTCCCCAGCCGTGCGCCCCTCACTTCGTTGGGGGACCCCGGATTTAGTTGCGCCTTGCCGCCCGGATAGCCGCGCAATCCACCACAACCCGCACTATCGTGCTGCTGTGCCTCGCCCCTTGGGAGAACTCGAAGACGCAGTCATGACGCGGGTGTGGCAGTGGAACCGCCCGGTCACCGTTCGCGAAGTCCTGGAAGACCTGCAGCAGGAACGGTCCATCGCGTACACCACGGTCATGACCGTTATGGACAATCTTCATCAGAAGGGCTGGGTCCGCCGCGAGGCGGAAGGCCGCGCCTATCGATATACGGCGGTCTCCACCCGGGCCGCTTACTCGGCCGCACTGATGAACGAAGCCTGGTCGACGAGCGACAACCCCGCGGCCGCCCTCGTGGCCTTCTTCGGCATGATGTCGGCGGAACAGCGCGAGGCGCTCAGGGACGCCGTGCGCATCGTGCAGCCCGCGGAACCCGAAGGGTCCGCGGAGGCGGCCGACTCCCCGCCGTCCCCGCCGGCGGCGCCCGATGCCGGAGGCGACTCGGCGGAGCCGAGCACCGAGTCGGGGCGATAACGTCCGGGCATGGCTGAGTTTTCCGCTGCACATGCAAAAACAGTGACGATCCGCCGCGCGCGCACCGGCGATGTTCCCGCGCTGCGCCGCCTGCTCGACCAGTACGTTCAGCAGCGGATCCTGCTGGACAAAGCGCCGGTGGTCCTTTATGAGGACATCCAGGAGTTCTGGGTCGCCGAACGCGACTCCGATGGCCAGGTGGTCGGCTGCGGTGCGCTCCACGTGATGTGGGAAGACCTGGCCGAAGTCCGCACTCTTGCGGTCGACCGCGACTTGAAGGGCGCGGGAGTCGGTCATCTGGTGCTCGACAAGTTGCTGGAGACCGCCCGGAGGGTGGGTGTCAGCCGGGTTTTCTGCCTCACCTTCGAAGTGGACTTCTTCGCGAAGCACGGCTTCACCGAGATCGGCGAGACCCCGGTCGAGACCGATGTGTACATGGAGCTGCTGCGTTCCTATGACGAGGGTGTCGCCGAGTTCCTCGGTCTCGAACGAGTGAAGCCGAACACCTTGGGCAACAGCCGGATGCTTCTGCACCTCTGATCGATCACCGCGGGGATTTCACGGGAGCCCCGGCTCCGTGGCCTATGTCCGAATCGCGCACGTTTCCCCGGCCGTTGCGGACCCGAACCCGTGACGGGGGGTTTGTGTTTTCCAGGCAAAAGCGGTTTCCTTTCCGCGTACTGCTTTTCGATGAAAGGAAATCCCGGTGGCACAGAAGGTTCAGGTCCTTCTTGTCGACGACCTCGACGGCGGCGAGGCGGACGAGACGGTGACGTTCGCTCTGGATGGCAAGACCTACGAGATCGACCTCACCACCGCCAACGCTGAAAAGCTCCGCGGCCTCCTCGACCCGTTCACCAAGGGCGGTCGCCGCACCGGTGGCCGTGCCGCGGCGGGTCGTACCAAGGGCGGCCGCGCCGCCGCGACGTCCGGCAACCCGGACACGGCCGAGATCCGCGCCTGGGCCAAGGCCCAGGGCATGAGCGTCAACGATCGCGGCCGCGTTCCGCAGGAGATCCGCGAGGCCTACGAGAACCGCGGCTGACCTCCGGTCACCACCGCGGTGCCGATGCGATGCGCGGAGGCCGTACGCCGCCGCAGCCGCGCCCGGTGGCATTCCGTTGCCGCCGCCGCGACCAGGCGTACGAGACCGGGCCCGGCGGCGTCCTCGCCACGACCGGGCCCGGAAGGCCTGTCCGCCCCCGGCAGGGCGGGCAGCAGTGCCTCACACCCCTGCTCGGGGGGCCGCAGCCACACGGCGGCCCCCTGAGGGCTTTCTCCGGGCCCCACCAGGTGTCCCGGCGGAGTCGGAGCGGTGATCCGGCCACCCGCACCCAGGGCGGCGAGATCCAGGGCCACCCCGCCCCACTCCAGCCAGTCGAGCAGCCCCTCCAGCTCGTCGGCGCTCCCCGGGGCCACCAGGAACCGCATCCTGCGTCCCATGAGCGCCACCGGCCCCGTGACGCCGCTGCAGGGACCGCGCAGCACCGCGGCACCGGCATCGGCCGGCAGCTCCAGTACGTCGAACCGCACCCCGGTCACCAGCTGCGCGGGCGGTCCGCCGGCCACGGGCCAGCCGAGCACGCGGGCGTACCAGTCCGCCGGCGCACCGGTGGCTCCGGTCGCTTCGGTCGCGGGCGTCCCGATCGGGGCGCGGGGGAGCGGGACGGTGGCGGGCGGCGCGGTGAGGGCCATGTCCGGAGCAACTGCGGAAACGCTCGGGAGTTACGCGCGAGGGGACACGTGAAGTGACGCAGGGCACCCGTGCCAATGCGGAACGTAAACGTCCGACTCCTCGGAGTCTCACATTCAGGACGGAAGCGTGTTCGCCCGTAGCGGAGGGATCGGTCGTCCAGCGACGTGAACCGTCCGCTCATACGGGTAAGACATTCCTAGTGGATCGGGGCGACACGCAGATTTGCAGGGTCCGAGACCGGCTTCCGTTCGCCATCGGCGTACACGTGTGACGGGTATCTGCCTGGCCTGCGGGAACATCGTCTCGCACCATCGGGTTGGAGCAGTTGTCGGCACTTACAGCCGGGTTTTCCCACGGACGTGAGGGTGAGCCGCGGACGGATGTCGGCAGTTGGAATGAGCTGTCCCGCCCCGCGGGACTAGCATGCGGAAGGACAGGGCGGGGACCGACCCCGAACTGCCCGACCGCTCTGAGGAGCGATAAACGATGTTCGAGAGGTTCACCGACCGCGCGCGGCGGGTTGTCGTCCTGGCTCAGGAAGAAGCCCGGATGCTCAACCACAACTACATCGGCACCGAGCACATCCTCCTGGGCTTGATCCACGAGGGTGAGGGTGTCGCCGCTAAGGCCTTGGAGAGCCTCGGGATTTCGCTCGAGGCTGTTCGCCAGCAGGTTGAGGAGATCATCGGACAGGGGCAGCAGGCCCCTTCCGGCCACATCCCCTTCACCCCGCGGGCGAAGAAGGTCCTGGAGCTTTCGCTCCGAGAGGCCCTCCAGCTCGGCCACAACTACATCGGCACCGAGCACATCCTGCTCGGCCTCATTCGCGAGGGCGAGGGCGTCGCCGCCCAGGTCCTGGTGAAGCTGGGCGCCGATCTCAACCGAGTCCGGCAGCAGGTCATCCAGCTGCTCTCCGGCTACTCCGGCGGAGGCAAGGAGTCGGCCACGGCCGGCGGCCCGGCCGAGGGCACGCCCTCGACCTCGCTCGTTCTGGACCAGTTCGGCCGCAACCTGACACAGGCAGCTCGCGAATCCAAGCTCGACCCGGTCATCGGGCGCGAGAAGGAGATCGAGCGGGTCATGCAGGTGCTGTCCCGCCGGACCAAGAACAACCCGGTCCTCATCGGCGAGCCCGGCGTCGGCAAGACCGCCGTCGTCGAGGGCCTGGCCCAGGCGATCGTCAAGGGCGAGGTCCCCGAGACCCTCAAGGACAAGCACCTCTACACGCTTGACCTGGGTGCCCTGGTCGCCGGTTCCCGCTACCGCGGTGACTTCGAAGAGCGCCTCAAGAAGGTGCTCAAGGAGATCCGCACCCGCGGCGACATCATCCTGTTCATCGACGAGCTCCACACCCTCGTGGGTGCGGGTGCCGCCGAGGGCGCGATCGACGCCGCCAGCATCCTGAAGCCCATGCTGGCCCGTGGTGAGCTCCAGACCATCGGTGCCACGACGCTGGACGAGTACCGCAAGCACCTTGAGAAGGACGCCGCTCTCGAGCGCCGCTTCCAGCCGATCCAGGTGGCGGAGCCTTCCCTCCAGCACACCATCGAGATCCTCAAGGGCCTGCGCGACCGCTACGAGGCCCACCACCGCGTCTCCATCACGGACGAGGCCCTCGTGCAGGCGGCCACCCTGGCCGACCGGTACATCTCGGACCGCTTCCTCCCGGACAAGGCGATCGACCTGATCGACGAGGCCGGCTCCCGGATGCGCATCCGCCGGATGACCGCGCCGCCGGACCTCCGCGAGTTCGACGAGAAGATCGCGAACGTGCGTCGCGACAAGGAGTCGGCCATCGACTCCCAGGACTTCGAGAAGGCGGCTTCCCTCCGTGATTCGGAGAAGCAGCTGCTGGCGGCGAAGGCCAAGCGCGAGAAGGAATGGAAGGCCGGCGACATGGACGTCGTCGCCGAGGTCGACGGCGAGCTCATCGCCGAAGTCCTGGCGACCGCGACCGGCATTCCGGTGTTCAAGCTGACCGAGGAGGAGTCCTCGAGGCTCCTGCGCATGGAGGACGAGCTCCACCGTCGCGTCATCGGCCAGAAGGACGCCATCAAGGCGCTCTCCCAGGCGATCCGCCGTACCCGTGCGGGTCTGAAGGACCCGAAGCGTCCCGGTGGCTCGTTCATCTTCGCCGGCCCGTCCGGTGTCGGTAAGACCGAGCTCTCCAAGACGCTCGCCGAATTCCTCTTCGGCGACGAGGACGCGCTGATCTCCCTCGACATGTCGGAGTTCAGCGAGAAGCACACGGTTTCCCGTCTCTTCGGTTCGCCCCCCGGCTACGTGGGCTACGAAGAGGGCGGCCAGCTGACCGAGAAGGTCCGCCGGAAGCCGTTCTCCGTCGTCCTCTTCGACGAGGTCGAGAAGGCCCACCCGGATATCTTCAATTCCCTTCTCCAGATCCTGGAAGACGGTCGCCTGACCGACTCCCAGGGCCGGGTCGTGGACTTCAAGAACACGGTCATCATCATGACGACCAACCTGGGCACGCGGGACATCTCGAAGGGCTTCAACCTCGGCTTCGCGGCCCAGGGAGACACCAAGACCGGATACGACCGGATGAAGGCGAAGGTCAACGAAGAGCTCAAGCAGCACTTCCGGCCCGAGTTCCTCAACCGCGTCGACGACACGGTCGTCTTCCACCAGCTCACCGAGGAAGACATCGTCCAGATCGTCGACCTGATGATCGCGAAGGTGGACGACCGCCTGAAGGACCGCGACATGGGCATCGAGCTCAGCGCGGACGCGAAGGCACTGCTCGCCAAGCGCGGCTACGACCCGATCATGGGTGCCCGCCCGCTGCGCCGCACGATCCAGCGCGAGATCGAGGACATCCTGTCGGAGAAGATCCTCTTCGGCGAGCTGCGCCCCGGTCACATCGTGGTCGTCGGCAAGGAGGGTGAGGGCGACGAAGCCAAGTTCACCTTCCGCGGTGAGGAGAAGACTCCGATCTCGGACCTTCCCCCCATCGAGGCGACGGGCTCCGGCCCGGACCTCACCAAGGGTGCGTAAGCGCTAGCCGCTCACAGCGGTACGAAGGGGCGGCCCCGGGACCGAAAGGTTCCGGGGCCGCCCCTTCGCCGTGGGGCCGACCGGGTTCAGGTGTCGTACGTCTGCGGCACCAGTGTCAGCTCCGCTTCCGGGAAGCGGTGGGCCACCCGTGCCCTCAGCCCCGGGTCCCACGCCTCGTCCTCGTCGTAGAGCCTGACGGTCCTGATCGAGGGCAGGCCCGCGCACGCGGCCAGACCGGCCATCGCCCTGGTGTGCACGGCGATCTCCCGGAGGTTCCCGAGCGCCGCGAGCTCCGCCCACGCGCCTTTCCCGCCGGGGCGCCAGTCGAAGCCGAGCCACAGCCGCCGCAATCCGGTCAGGCGGCCCAGGCCGGTCAGGTCCGGGTCCGCGTCGTCCAGTTCGAGCTCTTCCAGGCGGCCTTCGGGGGAGACGTCGGCGAAGGACCACGGACCGTGACCCGAGTGCAGCTTCAGCGTGCGCAGCCGGGGCCAGCCCGCGAGGGCCGGACCGAGGGGGACGTCGTTGCCGAGGTACAGGGACACCTCCTCCAGGGGCAGCCCGTGCAGCGCGCTCAGGTCCCGCAGGTCGGGCCAGGCGTTGATGGTGAGCCGCCGGAGCGAGGTGTGGCCGCGCAGGAACGCGGCGTCGCTTCCGCCCTCGAAGTACCACAGGGTCAGGCCCGCCACCGGCTGACGGGCCAGGAAGCGGGTCAGGGCAGCCCGGGACACCTGGCTGCCGACGAACAGGCCGGGCGGGCCGGTGAAGCCCGTCAGTGCCGCGAGGGCGGCATCGGATCCGACGGCGAGGCCGTCGGGCGGCGGGACCATGCGCGCGAGCACCTCGGTCGCGTACTGCCCGGTGTCGAACCGTTTCCAGACCGTGTTCAGCGTCTTGCGGATTTCCTCGTCGGGGTGGCTGCAATAGCCGGCGAGGTAACCGACGGCCGCCTCGGATCCGGTCTCCGCCGCCGCTATCACCGAGAGGCGGGCGGCGCGGACCGACTCCCCGCCGGACGCGAGCAGCTCCAGGACCAGCGGCCCGAGCCGGCCCAGCGTACGCGCGGCTTCCTCGTCCCTCGGAGGGATGAGCCGCAGGGCCGCCTTGTGGACGTCCTGGCGCAGCCCGGGGTCCAGTTCGGCCGCGTACTCCAGTGACGCGAGGGCCAGCAGCACCGACCGGTCGGAGTCGCGGACCAGCAGGTCGCCGATGATCGCCTCGCGGTCGTGGGGGCGGCCCTGGGCGACCGCCATGCGGATGACGTCCTCCCACTGGTCGTCGTCCGCGTGCCGGGTCAGCTCGCCGAGGCCGCCCTCGTCCAGTGCGGCCCGGGCCCCGAGGAAGTCCTGGAAGGTGCGGTGGACGAACTCCAGGGTGTCCTCCGTGGGCGCGCGCAGCAGTCCCGTGCGGTCCAGGAAGTGCCGCAGGACGGCCGGGGCGTCACCGAGTACCCGGGCGGCCGGTACGGCGGGCAGCGCGGCGGCGATGAGCTCCTCGGCCCGCTTCCGGGAGATCTGTGTGCGGCCGTTGCGGATCAGCCAGTAGGCGAGCCGCTGGAGGAGCTGGAGCTGGGGCTCCTCGGAGAGTTCCGGCAGGCGCAGCTGCCGCTCGCGGTCGCGGCGGTGCAGCAGCATCGACAGGGCGGCCGTGTAGAGCTCCTTGCGGCCCGACGGCAGGAAGCCCCGGCGCTCGCGGTGCAGGGCGCAGATCAGCCCGCACAGCAGCGGGTTGGTGGCGAGGCGGGCCAGTTCCGGCTTGGTGGCCAGGGAGGTCAGCAGCTGGTCCCGGAGGTCCTCGCCCGCCTCGGCCGCCGCGTGCCAGCGGGTGACGAAGTCGGCCACGGCCGCCCGGTTCATGGGAACGAGCGCCAGCTCGGTGAACTCCTCTGCGGCGAGCCAGTCCTGGCGTACCGCCGAGGGCCGGGAGGTGACCAGCCACCGGTTGTCGGGGTAGGCGGCGAAGAGCTCGACGAGCCAGTCGCGGGCGCTGGCCCGATCGGTCTCCGGGATCTCGTCGATGCCGTCGACCAGGATCAGGCCGCGCCCCGCGCGCAGGACCCGGTCCTCCCAGCCCTCCGGAGCCTGTCCCTTGAGCGCGGTGGCGGCCAGGAAGTCCGCGGCGGCGGGCAGCGGGTCCCCGTGCCTGGTCAGGTTCCGCAGGGGCAGCACGTACGGGATGACGTGGTCGTGGGATCCCTCCTGGGCGGCCGAGACGGCCAGCTGCTGAATCAGCGTGGTCTTGCCCGAGCCGGCCTCGCCGCGCAGCAGGACGCGGTAGCTGCGGGGCGGCGCCCCGTCCGCGGTGTGGGCGGGGTCCCACGGCTGGGCCGTCGACCAGGGGAGGGCCCGGCCGGCGAGGCCGTCGCGGTCGAGGGGACTGAGGACGACCTCGAGGGCCACGTACGCCATGTCCAGCGGCCAGCGCGCCGAGCCGGGCGGCAGATCGAGCCCGAAGATCGTCAAGGTGCTGTGCCGTTTGGCGAGGTACTCCAGGTACCTGGCTTCGAACTCCGCGTCCCGGCCGTCCTGGCGGGGGATCCGGGCGAGCAGGGCGTCGATCTTGGCGATCACCACGCCCTGCCGGTGAGCCTGCTCGACCAGGGCTGCCGGGATGTAGGTGGAGCGGGTCGTGAAGAAGTGCAGGATGTGCAGGCAGGTGGTTTCCAGCAGCCGGTCGTGGAAGAGCTCGGCGTCCCGCCCCAGGCCCGTGTTCGGCGCCGCCTTGCGCAGTTCGGCGGCGAAGGCCTGCGCGCCCATCTCGACCGCTTGGGCGTCCTGGAGGGCCAGGGTCCCGAGGGAGTACAGGGTGGCGGCCAGCGCGGCCGCGACGCCCGCCTCCTCGCCCGGCGGCAGCGGCCGCTCGCCGGGGGCCCGTAACGCCTCCGCGACGAGCTTGTCGGCCACCCGGCGCAGGTCGTAGCGGGACAGTACGCGCTGCTCGCGCACGGAGGCGTACGAGGAGATGCGCACGGGCCGGTCGACGAGCCCGGCGCCCGCCCCCTCACCGCGGAAGAGCTTCTTCACGAGGGGGGTCACTACCCCCGAGGCCAGCCGGATTCCCACCACGGATGCGTCCACGACCGGGAGCGTAGCTCCGGTGTGACGCCGGTCGCAGGGCTTTGGTCCCGGCGGGGATCGGCCGGAGGTCCCGCGCCGGTGACAAGCCGCACAGGGCAAATCGGACCTACTAGGAGCATTCGTAGAGATCGACGTCCGATTTGCCCCACCGCCGGCCCAGTGGTGGGGCGGTCAACAGGGCTGACAGCTCCCTCCGCACCTACGACCCGGGGTAGTAACGGGGACGTTTGGGGAAGCCGGGGTGCCCGGGTTACCAAGGATGGGCAAGCAAGCCCGGCACCTGCTCAGCGTGCCGGGTCCTTTCTTGCCCGCAGCACTCCGCAGCACTCCGCAGCACCCCGCAGTTCCCGCAGCACCGTCCCCGTCCCCGGCCCGGAGGTTTCCTTCATGTCCGCGAAGCGCGTCAGCATCCGTCGTACCCGTATCGCCATCGGCGCCACCGCCCTCGGCGCGGCCCTGGCCCTCGGTGCCGGAACGACCGCCGCCTTCGCCGACGAGGCGCCCCAGGCCGAGCTCACCGGCACCGTCCAGCTGGTCGCCGAGCAGGCCGCCGCCCAGGCCGCGAAGCCGGCCGCCGCCCTGTGGGAGAAGCCGGTGTCGAAGTACACGCTCTCCGCGACCTTCGGCAAGGGCGGCACCATGTGGTCGCACAAGCACTCCGGCCAGGACTTCGCCGTCCCGGTCGGCACCCCGGTCGACGCCGTCTCGGCGGGCACCGTCGTCAAGGCCGGTTCGAACGGCGGCGGCGACGGCCCGGCCTACGGCAACGCCATCGTGATCAAGCACGCGAACAACACGTACTCGCAGTACGCCCACCTCTCGAAGATCCAGGTGAAGATCGGCGAGAAGGTCGCCAAGGGCGAGCGGATCGCCCTCTCCGGCAACACCGGAAACTCGAGCGGCCCGCACCTCCACTTCGAGATCCGGACCACCCCGAACTACGGCTCGGCCGTGAACCCGGTGTCCTTCCTGCGGACGGTCGGCGTCACCATCTGATCGGCCGATCAGGCGATCAGCCGATGACCCAGGCGTGAGTCGCCGTGGCACGTGCCCCGGCGTCCAGCTCGCCCTTGCGGTAGGCGGCGGCCTGGTCGTCGGAGAAGGGTGATTCGTAGATCCGGATCTGGTTCATCGCACCCTTGAACGCGCCGGCCCACGCGTCCTGGTGGCGGGCCCGGCCCAGCTGCAAGGGTCCGCCGTTCTGCCAGATCCCCGGGACGGGGGCCTCGCCGGCCTTCTTGCCGTCCACGTAGAAGCGGATCATCTTGTTCTCGGCGTCGTGCACGGCCGTCAGCACCGCCCAGGTCTTGACCGTCCTCTTGTCCGCGGAGGAGACCGTCACCACCGTGGGCGTGTCGCCCTTCTCGTTGGTCCGCACGCGGAACACCCAGGCCTGCTTGCCGCCCACGTCGTCGGCGCCGAGCTCGAAGGCGAACGAGTCCCCGGTGCCCTGACTCATCACGATGTGCGCGCCCTTCGCATTGGACGCGTTGTTGACGCGGGCCGAGAGGGTGAAGCTCTTGGTGGTGTCCACGCCCGGCTCGATGGCCTGGGCGTAGGAGTTGGGATTGCCCTTGAGGGTGAGCTCGTAGCGCGTCTTCGCCTTGGGCACCGTGGCCTCGGGGCCCATGCGGATGCTGGTCTTGCCGACGCTGTCCCTGAGCAGGGAGACGTCGCTCGCGACGGTGGGGGAGTAGGCCTTCGGCGGAGCGGCTTCGGGGTCGGGAGACCCGGATCCGGACGGGGACGCGGACGCCGAGGGGGCGTTGTCGGCCACGTCCTTCGTGCCCGGCTTGCCGCCCTTCAGCAGGTAGAACGTTCCGCCGCCGGCGAGCAGCAGGAGGACGGTCACCGCTCCGACCACCGTCAACAGCCGCTTCTTGCGCCGCTCGGAGGCCGACCGGTCGGCCATCGCCTCCCAGTCGGGCTGGTCACCGAAGGCCACGGGCGGCAGGTTCAGGTCCGGTCCGTTCGGGCCGGGGCCGTTCGGGCCGCCCTCCTCGGGGAACGGCATCGGCGGGCCGAAGCTGCCGGACACGGCCGGTCCCGGCGGGTAGCCGTACCCGCCGGCCGGCGGGTAGCCGTAGCCGCCGCCCGGGGGGTAGCCGTAGCCGCCTCCGGGCGCGGTCTGGTCGTGCTGGTCCTGCTGTTCGGGCCGGCCGGGCGGGAACCCGTAGCCGCCCGGCGCGGGTATCCCCGGCGGGAACCCGTAGCCGCCGCTCTCCGGGGCGGGCTCGGGCTGGGGGCTGTGCGGGCGATCCGTACCGTCAGTCATGGTTCGGATGCTAAAACATCGACGTCCGCAATCGAACAGCACAGGGTCGCGATACGACACCGAACCGATCGCGGACGGTACGTTCTCAGCCCTCCCGGCGGAGGACCGGGAAGCTCCCCGTCGCCGTCGGCGCGTGCTCCGGCAGCCACAGCACCGCCACCGCCCCCGCCGCCGAGCCGCCGTGGACGAAGCCGCCGGGGCCCGCCACGTTGCGGAACGTCAGCCGGGCGCCCAGCACCCGCGCCTGTCCCTCCGCGATGGTCAGCCCCAGCCCGTGTCCCACCCCGGCCCGGTCCGTGGACCCGGTCCGGAACCGGCTCGGGCCCTCCCGCAGCAGGGCCTCGGGGAAGCCCGGCCCGTGGTCCCGGACCCGTACGACCCGGCCCTCGACATCGACCTGGACCGGCGCCTTCCCGTACCGCGCGGCATTGGCGAGGAGGTTGCCGAGGATCCGCTCCAGGCGGCGCGGGTCGGTGCTGACGATCTCGTCCGCGACGATCCGAACGCTCGCCTCCGGCATCAGCGAGCTGACCCGGCGGTGCACGAACTCGCCCAGCGCCACCTCCTGGAGCTCCGCCCGCTCGGACGCGCTGTCCAGCCGGGCCACCTCCAGCACGTCCTCGACCAGCGCCCGCAGCGCCTGCGCGCGGTCCCGCACGAGCTCGGTCGGCCGGCCCGGAGGCAGCAGTTCCGCGGCCGTGAGCAGGCCGGTCACCGGGGTGCGCAGCTCGTGCGCGATATCGGCGGTCACCCGCCGCTCCGCTTCCAGCCGCTGCTGGAGCGCGTCCGCCATCGCGTCGACCGCCCGCGCGAGGTCGTCGGTCTCGTCGCGTACGACGCCCCCGACCGCGTCCCGCACCCGTACCTCGGGGTCCCCGTGCGCCACGCGCTGAGCGGCGGCTGCGGCCTTGCGCAGCCGGCGCGAGATCTGGCCGCCGATCAGCACGCCGAGCGCCGACCCGCCGACCACCACGGCCAGGGAGCCGATGACCAGGGCCCGGTCCAGGTCGCGCACCATGTTGGCGCTCTCCCGGAACTGCGTGTGCAGCGACAGCACCTGCCCGTTGCCGAGCGGTACGGCCGCCCACACCTCGGGGAGCCCGCGCGGGTTGTCCTGGATGTAGGTGCCGCGCCGTCCGGACCGGGCCTTCTCGCGCAGCTCACCGGGCAGGTCCGGGTCGTTGAGCTTGGCGCCCATGGGGGGCTTGCGGCCGGCCTCGGCGTTGCGGGAGATGAACTGCACGCGGTCGAGCTGCACCTCCCGCGCGCTCTCCAGCATCGAGACGCGGGCAGCGCTGTGCACCACCAGGCTCAGCGCGATGGCGGTCAGGGCGCCCACCGACGCGATGGCGAGCGTGATCTTCCAGCGGATCCCGGTCCGCAGGGTGAACCGCTTCATTCAGATTTCATTCCCGCGCTCGTCCCCCGTGCTCGTTCTCCTCAAGGCATCAGGCCTTGAGCTTGTATCCGAATCCCCGGACCGTTTCGATCCGGTCCTGGCCGATCTTGGTGCGCAGCCGCTGGACGTGGACGTCCACGACGCGGGTGTCGCCGCCCCAGTCGTAGTCCCAGACCCGCTCCAGCAGCCGGTCGCGCGAGAGCACGGTGCCGGGAGAGGTGGAGAACTCCAGCAGCAGCCGCATCTCGGTGGGGGTCAGTGCCACCGAGGCGCCCGCCTTGCGGACCTCCATGCCCTCCGTGTCGACCTCCAGGTCGCCGAAGAGCAGTACCCCGCGCTCGGCGGAGGCGTCCTCCTCGGACCCGCCGCCCTGCGGGCCGCCGGCGTGGCCGAAGCGGCGCAGCACCGCGCGGATGCGGGCGACGAGGACCGAGCCGTCGAAGGGCTTGGTGACGTAGTCGTCGGCACCCGCCTCCAGGCCCAGCACCACGTCGATGGAGTCGGCGCGCGCCGACAGCATGATGACGGGGACGGTGGACTCGTCGCGGATGCGGCGGCACAGGCTCACGCCGTCCATCCCCGGCACCATCACGTCGAGCAGTGCGATGTCGGGCCGGTCCGCCCGGAAGGACTCCAGACCGGACAGCCCGTCGGGCATGGCCGTGACCACGAACCCGTCGCGTTCCAGCGCCAGGGTCGTGGCCTCACGGATGACGTCGTCGTCCTCCACGAACAGCACATGGGTCTCGGCCATCGGGAGCCTCGCCTCGCCTCGGTACTCGTTGCCCGCTTCTTCGGGTTGCTCAGTTCTTGGGGCTGACGGCCGGGGCGGGAGCGGTCCCGCCGTCGACCACGCTGCTGTAGTCGGTGTGCACCCGGTCCTGTTCGGTGAACCGCTCCCCGTTCCAGCGGTACGTGATCAGGTCCTCGCCCGAGGGATAGGAGAGCGCGTCGCTCTTCCCGTAGACCGGCTTGGTGACGACCAGGTCGCCCCGGTCGATCTCGGCGTAGACGGGCGGCTGCTCGTCCGAGAACACATTCTCGTACGAGCCCCCGTCCGCGCGGTACACGAAGGACCCGCGGCCCAGCGCGTCGGCGCAGGACAGGACGTTGACCACGATGTCGACCTCCGGGCCGCCGGTGATCTTCCCGTAGCTGACGTCCACCGGGTACTCGTTGCCCGAGCACGGCTTCAGGTCGCGCTTGATCTCGGAGCCGACCTTGGGGTCGGCCTTGAGCAGGGCGATCGGGTCGACCTTGGCGGCCGGCTTGCCGGAGGCCTGGGGGGTGAGGAGCGTCGAGTCGCCCGCGTCGTGTTCGGAGGGCGCCGAGGAGGGGGCCGCGGTCTTGGCGACCGACTCGGTACGGGCCGGGCCGCCGTCCCGCAGTCCCGTACCCCCCGAAGAGCAGCCGACCGCGAACAGCACGGTGCCGACGAGGACGACCGTCCCCGCCGACATCAGTACCACCGAGCTCTTGCCGCTCAGTCTTGGGCCAATCAGGCCGCGCACCGCTCACGCCCCTCGTACCGGATGGTGTGGTCACCGCGCTCCAGCGCGCGCATGTCCAGGTCCCGGCTCTCCAGTTCCTGCCGGAGGCGGGCCAGTGCGCGGTGCAGAGTGCTCTTCACGGTTCCCGCCGACATGCCGAGCGCCGCGGCCGTCTCCTCGGTGCTCATCTGCTCCCAGTGTCGCAGCACCACCACACTGCGCTGCTTGGGCGCGAGCACCTTGAGGATGTCCATGAGCAGGGCGCGGTCGGCGCGCTGGTCCGAACCGTCCTCGACGGAGGCGTCGGGGAGCTGCTCGGTGGGAACCTCGTCGAGCTTGCGGGCCCGCCACCATTCGGTACGGGTGTTGATCATGACACGGCGCAGGTAGGCGTCGGCAAGGGACTTGTCGGCGATTCCGTCCCAGCGGCCGTAGGTGCGGACGAGCGCGGTCTGCAGGAGGTCCTGTGCGTCGGTCGGGTCCGGAACCAGGCGACGGGCACTGCGCAGCAGCGCGTCCTGCCGGGTGCGTACGTACTCTTCGAATTCGAGTACCTCGCCGTGCGCCATCTCAGACCGCCTCCGTTCCGACCAACCGCTCTTCCGCTGCCTTGCGGATTCGACGGTACGGAGGCGTTGTCACGGCCCTGTGCGGGTCAGCCTTCGGTGGGCGCACGGACACCCATAGGTTGTGTAACAGCGCCCGTGAGCTGCGGTTTCTCCGGACAAGCGGAATCCCTGAGTCAGCCTCAGGGGGTGGGGGGCGAGGTATCGGCGGCGGGCTTCGCGGGGGCGGCCGGAAGCCGGTACATGAGGCCCGGCAGCGGCTCCACGAGCCCGTCCGACACCAGCCCGTCGAGCGCGCGGGCCCGCTGTACGGGCTCCTCCCAGACGGTGTCGAGGAGGGACTGCGGCACGGCGCCGACCGCCTCGCGCAGCACCGCGAGGAGTTTGCCGCGCACCTGCCGGTCCGTCCCGGCGTACGTCTGTCCGCGCCGCGGCGGTCCCTCGTGGGCGGGCTTCCCGGCCAGCCGCCACGCGCACAGCCCGGCCACCGGACAGCTCCCGCAGTCCGGGCTCTTGGCCGTGCAGACCAGCGCCCCGAGCTCCATGGAGGCCGCGGCCCAGCGGGCCGCGGTGTCGTCGTCCTCGGGCAGCAGGGCCCGGGCCAGGCGGCGCTCGGCCGCGGTCGTGGCGTTCGGCGGGTACTCGACCCCCGTCGCGGTGCGCGCGAAGACCCGGCGCACATTGGTGTCGAGGACCGCGTGCCGCTGCCCGTACGCGAAGGAGGCCACGGCGGCCGCCGTGTACTCGCCGATCCCGGGCAGGGCCAGCAGCTGTGCGTGCTCGCGCGGTACGTCGCCCCCGTGCCGCTCCGTTATGGCGACGGCCGCGCCGTGCAGGCGCAGGGCCCGGCGCGGATAGCCGAGGCGGCCCCAGGCGCGGACGGCCTCACCCGGGGCGTCGGCGGCGAGGTCGGCGGGACGGGGCCAGCGGGCGAGCCACTGCTCGTAGACCGGCAGGACCCGGTTGACGGGGGTCTGCTGGAGCATGAACTCGCTGACCATCACCCCCCAGGGGCCGGCCTCGGGGCGGCGCCAGGGCAGGTCGCGGGCGTGTGCTTCGAACCACGCGATGACGGGGGCGTGCAGCGCGGTGGTGGGAATGGTTGCAGTCATGGCAGACGGCATCCTGGCACGTTTCGGGCCCGCGGGGTGTCGTGTCGATCCCCGGCACCCGGCCGGGGAGGGTGTCAGCGGGCGGGGTCGGCGCCGGTGATCAGGACGGCGGTGCGGCCGCCGTTCGTCCGTACGGCGGCGACGACCCTGGTCGCCGGGCCGGCGAGCGCGAGGCCGGCGAGCGCGGCGAGGCTCGCGCCCAGCAGCAGGCCCATGGCCACGTCGTGCGGGTAGTGGACGCCGACGAAGACGCGGGAGAAGGCCATCAGCAGGGCCAGCGGAACGGTCAGCAGCACGAGTGCGCGGACGGCGAGCGCCAGCGCCACGGCCGCGGCGCCCGCGATGGTGGCGTGGTTGCTGGGGAAGGACCAGTCGCCGGTGGCCGGGCACTTGACCAGGGAGGCCGCCGCCCCGGCCACGGCCCGGCAGGGGCGCTCCTCGTCGACGCTGGACTTCACCAGCTCGGAGGCGACGTAGGCCAGGGCGGTGACGAAGGGGGCGAGCACCGCGAGCGCCACCGTGCGGGGGTCGCGGGCGCCGCGTGATCGCCACCACACGGCTATAAAGAGGGCGCCGAAGACGAGCAGCCCGTACTCGGTCCAGAACTCGAATGCCGATTGCACCCAGGCGGGGGTCGAGTGGGCGAAATCGGTCACGTCGAGGTAGAGGCCGGAGCTGTCCATGGTGACCGAAGGTACCGAAACCGGAATAACGTCCTCATCAGTCTCCAGGCCGATTTCCGGCGCCCCCGATCACCCCGCAGGATGATCATCGGCAAAACAAGCCGAGTGTGCGGCATGTGGGGCACTGATCGCGCCGGGAACTCTCGTAAGGTTCCGTCCGTGGGATCTCTGCGCAATCCGGTCGGGCCGCTCCCCTCCTCCATCTACTGGCGACGGAGGGCTGTGCTGGCGTCCGTTGCCGCGCTCCTCGCGATGCTCGCCGTATGGACCGTCAGTTCCGGTGCGGGCAAGTCGAGTACCAACGGCAAGGGCCAGGGCGGCTCCGGTCCCGTCACCCAAATCACCCCCGGGCCCTCGGGTTCCGGTCCGGCGATCAGTCAGGCCCCCGGCGGGCGCGGCGAGTCGGGCTCGGGCGGCTCCGGCGGCGCGAGCTCCGGCACCGGCACGGGCTCCGACCCGGGCGCGAGCCCCGGCACGGGCAAGAACGGCGAACCGGGCGCCGAGCCCGGCACCTCGGACCAGGGCGGGGCGAACGGCTCCGGCGGCTCCGGCGCGGGCCAGGTCGTCCCGGCGGACTCCCCGGTGCCCACGTGCGCGCCCAGTGCGCTGCAGTGGGAGGTCAAGAGCGTGAAGAACGAGTACGAGGCGGGCGAGAAGCCGCGCCTCGAGCTCATCGCGCGCAACATCTCGGGCACCACCTGCAAGGTCGACCTCGGCCCGAAGCAGGCGGTACTGACGATCACTCAGGCGGGCAACGCCAAGTCGGTCTGGTCCTCGGCGGACTGCCCGGCGGGTGCGGGCAACGTCTTCTACCGGGTGCCCTCGCAGGGCGAGACCAAGCAAGACCTGGAGTGGGACCGCCACTTCAGCGAGGCCACCCAGTGCCAGTCGCCTCCGGCGGGTGCGGCGGCGGCGGACACCTACGTGGTCGAGGTCAAGTCCCCCGGGATGCCGGTGGCTCGCACCTCGTTCGTCCTGAAGCCGGAGTAACGGGGGCGCGGGCCCGTCGCCGGGGGCTCCGCCCCCGGCAGCGGCGCGCGACCGCACCCCCCGGAGCAGGGCCGGAGCCTAGACGTACCGCTCCAGGATGGAGGACTCCGCCAGCCGCGAGAGGCCTTCGCGCACGCTGCGCGCCCGCGCCTCGCCGACCCCGTCGACCGTCTGCAGGTCGTCCACCGAGGCGGCCAAGAGCTTCTGCAGCCCGCCGAAGTGCTCGACCAGCCGCTCGATGATCGCCCCCGGCAGCCGCGGCACCTTCGCCAGCAGCCGGTACCCGCGCGGGGACACCGCGGAGTCCAGGGTTTCCGGCGAGCCCGTGTACCCGAGGGCCTTCGCCACGATCGCCAGCTCCAGCAGCTCCGGATGCGTCAGCGCGTCCAGCGCCGGCAGCGCCTCCTCGACCGTGCGGGAACGCTTCGCCGTCGGCTCCGGCACGTAGTCCCGGATGACGAGCTCCCGCTCCTGCTCGATCCCGACCGTCAGCTCGTCGAGCTGGAGCGAGAGCAGCCGGCCGTCCGTGCCGAGCTCCACCACGTACTCCGCGATCTCCGTCGCGATGCGCCGCACCATCTCCAGCCGCTGCGCCACCGCCGTGACATCGCGGACCGTCACCAGGTCCTCGATCTCCAGCGCGGACAGCGTCCCGGCGACCTCGTCCAGGCGGAGCTTGTACCGCTCCAGCGTGGCCAGCGCCTGGTTCGCCCGCGACAGGATCGCCCCGGACTCCTCCAGCACGCGCCGCTCGCCGTCCACGTACAGCGCGATCAGCCGCATCGACTGCGAGACCGACACCACCGGGAAACCGCACTGCTTGGAGACCCGGTCCGCGGTCCGGTGCCGGGTACCCGTCTCCTCCGTGTGGATCGACGCGTCGGGCACCAGCTGGACGCCCGCCCGCAGGATCTTGGTGATGTCCTTGTCCAGGATCAGCGCGCCGTCGAGCTTGCACAGCTCACGCAGCCGGGTCGCGGTGAACTCCACGTCGAGGACGAAACCGCCCGTGCACATGGCCTCGACCGACTTGTCCATACCGAGGACGATGAGCCCTCCGGTGTTGCCGCGAACGATCCGTTCGAGCCCGTCACGCAGGGGCTGACCAGGTGCGACCGCGCTCAGCGAGGCGCGCATCATGGCCTCCTGCTTGGAGCTCGCGCCCGACTTTCCGGATGCTGCTGCCCCGTCCTTGGCTGCCACTGCACTCCTCCGGTCGCGGGATGTACCGCCTGCGTACGGCCGGGCGGACCATCCCGAAGTCTACCGGCGCGGCCCCGGCGCCCGTCGTGCCTTGGCCCGGCAGGGCCGCAGAGCACCCCTTCCGGGTCCGCTGACCTGCTGTTCTCCGGCCAGTGCTACTCGGTGGGGCGCTCCTTCGCCGGTGTACGCGACCGCCCGCGCGGCAGGACCCGCAGGGCGTCGCCCATGTCGGCGACCTCGGTCACCTTCATGCCCGCCGGCACCTTCCCCGGGTCCACCGGCACCAGCGCGTGCGTGAAGCCCAGCCGGAACGCCTCCGCGAGCCGCCGCTGCACTCCCGTCACGCGCCGGACCTCGCCCGCGAGCCCGACCTCCCCGATGGCGACCAGGTTCTTCGGGAGCGGTACGTCGCTCGCGGCCGAGGCCAGGGCCAGCGCGACGGCCAGGTCGGCGGCCGGCTCGGTGAGCTTCACCCCGCCCACGGTGGCGGTGTAGATGTCCCGCTTGCCGAGCGCCGTGATCCGCCCGCGCTGCTCCAGCACCGCCAGCATCATCGAGACGCGCGAGGTCTCCAGCCCGGAGGTGGTCCGTCGGGGCGAGGGGATCTGCGAGTCCACCGTGAGCGCCTGCACCTCGGCGACCAGCGGGCGCTTGCCCTCGAGGGTCACCGTCAGGCAGGTGCCGGGGACGGCCTCGGCGCGGCGGGTCAGGAACAGCCCGCTCGGGTCGGCGAGTCCGTTGATGCCCTCGTCGGTGAGCTCGAAGCAGCCGACCTCGTCCGTGGTGCCGTAGCGGTTCTTCACCCCGCGCACGAGGCGCAGTCGCGCGTGCCGGTCGCCCTCGAAGCTCAGTACGACGTCGACCAGGTGCTCCAGCAGGCGGGGACCGGCGATCGCCCCGTCCTTGGTGACGTGGCCGACCAGCAGCGTGGACATGCCGCGCTCCTTGGAGGCCCGGATCAGCGCCCCGGCGACCTCGCGGACCTGAGCCATGCCGCCGGGCGCGCCGTCGATCTCGGGGGAGGCGACCGTCTGCACGGAGTCCATGATCAGCAGCGAGGGCTTCACGGCGTCGAGGTGTCCGAGCACGGCGGACAGGTCGGTCTCGGCGGCCAGGTAGAGGTGCTCGCTGAGCGCGTTGATCCGGTCGGCCCGCAGCCGCACCTGGCTCGCCGACTCCTCGCCCGTGACGTACAGCGTGCGGTGCTCGTCGGAGGCGGCCTTCGCCGCGACGTCGAGCAGCAGCGTGGACTTGCCGACGCCCGGCTCGCCCGCGAGCAGGACGACCGCGCCGGGGACCAGCCCGCCGCCCAGCACCCGGTCCAGCTCGCTCACGCCCGTGCTGCGGGCGGTCGCCGTCCGCACGTCGACCTGTCCGATCGGCACGGCGGCCGTGGTGACCCGGCCGGCCGCGGTGGTCCGCACGGCGGGGGCGCCGCCGAGCTCCTCGACGGTGCCCCAGGCCTGGCACTCGGGGCACCGGCCGAGCCACTTGGCGGTGGAGTACCCGCACTCGGTACAACGGTAGGACGGCCGGTCCTTGGCGGATGAACGAGATGTACGGGCAGCCATGCGGCCCACGGTAGCCGCCGCCACCGACAGTCCTTTCAGGGCGGCCTCCGGGGCGGTCCCGCAGTGGTCTCGCCGTGGTCTCGCGGCGGTCCCGCCGCGGTGCCGCCGCGGTCCACCGTCCGTCCCGGCGTGTACGCCGTGGCGTGCACCGTCAGGGGCCCCGTCAGCGCAACGCCGATCTGTTCACCCGTAAGGGCTAAAACTGGTGAAGGCTTCCGGAGCGCCACCGGCGCGCCGCCTACGGTCGCCAAGTGACCAGCAGCAACCAGGGACACCCCGCTCCGCGCACCGGCGCACACCGGGCGCACGGGCGCACGCCCCCCGAGGCGACCAGGGTGGAGCAGCCGCCACCGTTCCGGTACGAGCCCTACCTGGACGGGCTGTTCACGTACTGCCTCTCGGTCCTGTGCGACCACGACACCGCCACCGACGTGCTCGGCGACGTCCTCGCCGTCGCCGACCGCCATCCCGGCCGCTGCCCCGACGAGGGGGACCGGCGGGCCTGGCTGTACGCCCTCGCGCGCTGGGCCTGCCTGCGCAGGCTGGCCGAGCGGCGGCGTACGCGCTACGGGTACGGGGGAGCGCATTCCGCCCGGCGTGCACCGGAGCACACCGTCGCCGGCCGTGCGCCGGATTCCGCGACGGCGAGCGCCGACGCGAACGCGGCAGCGAACGCTGCGGCGGCCGGCCGGCCGGGCGCTGCGGTGGGTCCTGTGGGTCCTGTGGGTCCGGTGGATCCCGCCGGCCACGGCAGCCCCGCCGGCCCAGCAGGCCACGCCGGTCTCGACGTGTACGCCTACCGCCGCACCGAGCTCGCCCGCCTCGCCTGGCCGGAAGCCGCCGGAACCACCCCCGAGCAGCGGGAGGCACTCGAACTCGCCGTCCGCCACCGCCTCGGCGTCCCCGAACTCGCCGCCGTCCTCGGTACGCCCCCGGCCGCCGCCCGCGAGCTGCTCTCCGGCGCCGCCTGCGAGGTGGAGCGCACCCGGGCCGCCCTCGCCGTCGTGGAGACGGGCAACTGCCCGACCGTGTCCCGGCTCACCGGGGACGACGGGGAGGGCGGGGGAGACGGGAACCTCCTCCTCTCCTCCTCCCTACGCGCCGAGCTCGTCCGCCACGTCGACGACTGCCCGCGCTGCCGCCGCGTCGCCGAACGCGTCGGCGCAGGAGGCCCCTGGCCCGGCTCGGGCGGCATCAACACCGCGGCCCTCCCGCTGGTCCCGGCCCCGCGCACCGCCGTGCACGCCGCGATGCTCCGCTCCGGCGGCCGCCGGGGCGCCGGGACCGGCCCGCGCTTCGACCGGACCGGCTTCCCGATGGACCCCAAGGACCGGGCCGCCCGCCGCGAGCGGCTGCGCACCCGCGCCGTGACCACCACGGTCGTCGCCACCGTCGTCGCGGCCCCGGTGCTGGCGCTGTGGGCTGCCTACCGGGGAGCCCCGAGCACCGGGGAACCGGTGGGCAACGGCTCCACGCGCATCTCGGCGAGCGAGGCGGAGCTCCCGCAGGCCCGTACCGACGGCCGCCCGCTGACGGCCTACGAGAACGCGGGCAACGCCGCCGTCACCACCGACGGCCCCGGCTTCGCCCCGTCCGGAGCCGCCCCCGACGTCTCCGTCGAGGTCATCAGCAGCGGCGCGCCACCGAGCTCCACCCCGGGCGCCCCGGGCCGGCTCACCGCGGCCGCCTCCACCCACGGAACGACCACCCTGCTCACCCTCACCGCTTCGGGCGGCGCACCGGTCGACTGGCGGCTGTGGTCCGACGCCCCGTGGCTCCGCGCCAGTACGACCTCGGGCCGGCTGGCACCAGGAGAATCGGTCACCCTACGGATCACCGTGGACTCCGGAGCCCAGCCCGTGGGGGCCTGGAGCGCCCGGGTCGGGGTGGACCCGGGCGGCGCGGTGATCTCCATCCGGGGCCGGGGCCGCCCGGCACCCACCCCGCCCGCCCCGGAGCCCACACCGACCCCGACCCCGACTCCGACACCCACCCCGACTCCGACGCCGACCCCCACGCCGACGCCCACCCCCACTCCGACTCCGACCCCGACGCCGAGCCCCTCGGACGGAGGCACACCGGAGCCGGAGCCGACCCCGGCGCCGGCCCCGTAGCGCCGCGGCCTACGGCGCGGGCGTGGGGTCGGCCGGGTGCGGGGCCATCGGCAGCAGCGAGGAGAGCCGCGCCTCGCAGAGCCGTACGAGCTCGTCGTACCCCTCCTTGCCCATCAGCTCCGTCAGCTCGGCGCGGTACGACTCGTACACCGGCTTGCCGGCGCCGTGCGCGGAGGTGGCCGAGGTGCACCACCAGTGCAGGTCGTGGCCGCCCGGCCCCCAGCCGCGCCGGTCGTACTCGCCGATCGACACCTGCAGGACGCGGGTGTCGTCGGGCCGGTCGATCCAGTCGTAGGTCCGCCGGATGGGGAGCTGCCAGCACACGTCCGGCTTGGTCTCCAGCGGCTCCTGGCCGCCGCGCACCGCCAGGATGTGCAGGGAACAGCCCGCCCCCGCAGGGAAACCGGGCCGGTTCAGGAAGATGCAGGCACCGTCCCAGCGACGGGTCTGCTTCTCCCCGTCGTCGTCGTGCTGCGTCCACCCGGTCTCGCTGCCGACGTCGTGGAACTGCCACAGCTCCGGCGTCAGCCGCGCCACGTTCTCGGCGACCCGCTTCTCGTCGTCCTCGTCGGAGAAGTGCGCGCCGAGCGTGCAGCAGCCGTCGTCCGCGCGGCCCGCTTGAATGCCCTGGCAGCCGCTGCCGAAGATGCAGGTCCAGCGGGAAGTGAGCCAGGTCAGGTCGCAGCGGAAGACCTGCTCCTCGTCGGCGGGGTCGGGGAACTCCACCCAGGCCCGCGGGAAATCGAGCCCCTTCTCGTCCGCCCGGGCGGACTTGGCACCCTTGGCGGCCTTGCCGACCTTGGTCTTGGACTTGTTGGCCTTCTTCGTATTTGGCACAAACCCCAGCCTAAGCGCCCCTTACTCCACCCCTACGCCTTTGGACCAGTAGCGTTTCCCCTCATGAGACTCGGTGTCCTTGATGTGGGTTCGAACACGATCCATCTGCTGGTGGTGGACGCGCACCCCGGTGCCCGCCCCCTGCCCGCGCACTCGCACAAGGTGGAGCTGCGGCTGGCGGAGCTGCTCGACGAACACGGCGCGGTGACCCCCGAGGGCGTCGAGCGGCTGGTTTCCGTCATCGGGGACGCGGTGCAGGCCGCCGAGGACAAGGGGTGCGAGGACGTGCTCCCCTTCGCGACGAGCGCGGTACGGGAGGCCACGAACGCCGACGAGGTCCTCGCCCGGGTCAGGGCAGAGACGGGCGTGGACCTCCCCGTCCTCAGCGGCGACGACGAGGCCCGCCTGACGTTCCTCGCGGCGAGGCGCTGGTTCGGCTGGTCGGCGGGCAAGCTCCTGCTCCTCGACATCGGCGGAGGCTCGCTCGAGATCGCGTACGGCATCGACGAGGACCCGGACGCGGCCGTCTCGCTCCCCCTGGGCGCCGGACGACTGACGGCGGGCTGGCTCCCGGGCGACCCGCCGGACCCGGCGGACGTCCGGGCCCTGCGCCGCCACGTACGGGCCCAGATCGCGCGCACGGTCGGCGAGTTCAGCCGCTTCGGCCAGCCGGACCGGGTCGTGGCCACGTCGAAGACCTTCAAGCAGCTGGCCCGGATCGCGGGCGCGGCCCGCTCCGCGGAAGGCCTCTACATCCAGCGGGACCTGACCCGCAAATCCCTGGAGGAGTGGGTCCCGAGACTGGCGGCGATGACCACCGCCCAGCGCTCCGCCCTCCCCGGCGTCTCGGAGGGCCGCTCCAACCAACTCCTCGCCGGAGCACTGGTGGCGGAGGGCGCGATGGACCTGCTGGGCGTGGAGTCCCTGGAAGTCTGTCCCTGGGCCCTGCGGGAAGGCGTCATCCTCCGCCGCCTGGACCACCTCGGAAGGTCCACCCCCGTCGGGGTGTGAGGCACGGGGCCGTCGGCCGCCGCCGGGTGCGGCGCCTCCGTACGGGGGGCCGGCCCCCGCCCACCACCGGGGCCCGGCCCGTCCTCATGCCCCCGTCCACCAGGACGGGCCCGCCCCCACCACGACCCCGATACCCTGTCCCCGTGGCAAAACCAGTCCGGATCCCGACCGCGAAAGTCGCCCTCTCCACCGCCTCCGTCTACCCGGAGTCGACGGCGACCGCCTTCGAGATCGCCGCGCGCCTCGGCTACGACGGCGTCGAGGTCATGGTCTGGACGGACCCCGTCAGCCAGGACATCGACGCCCTGCGCCGCCTCTCCGATCACCACCGGGTCCCGATCCTGGCGATCCACGCCCCCTGCCTCCTCATCACGCAGCGCGTGTGGTCCACCGACCCGTGGACCAAACTCCAGCGCGCCCAGGCGGCAGCCGAGAAGCTCGGCGCGAGCACGGTCGTCGTGCATCCCCCGTTCCGCTGGCAGCGCCAGTACTCCCGCGACTTCGTGACGGGCATCTGGCGGATGGCGGACGAGACCGACGTCCGCTTCGCCGTCGAGAACATGTACCCCTGGCGCTACCGCGACCGCGAGATGCTCGCCTACGCGCCCGAGTGGGACGTCACCAAGGACGATTACCGTCACTTCACGGTCGACCTCTCGCACACCGCGACCGCCCGCACCGACGCGACCGCGATGATCGACCGGATGGGCGACCGCCTCGCCCACATCCACCTCGCCGACGGAAACGGTTCCGCGAAGGACGAGCACCTCGTCCCCGGCCGCGGCACCCAGCCCTGCGCCGAACTGCTGGAGCGGCTCGCCGCCACCTCCTTCGACGGGCACGTCGTCATCGAGGTCAACACCCGCCGCGCGATGTCCTCCGCCGAGCGCGAGGCCGACCTCGCCGAGGCCCTGGCCTTCACCCGCCTCCACCTCGCGACGGCCCCCGGCCCGGTATCGGGAACCCGGCACCCGTGACCGAGCCCCTTCCGGACCCGGCACCGGAACCCAAGCCGGAACCCGCGCCGGAGCTCAACCCGGACCCCGCACCCGCGCCCGCACCCGCACCCGCGCCCGCACCCGCGCCCGCCCCGGCGAAGCCCCGCCGCGGACCCGGCCGCCCCCGCCAGGACGAGGCCGACGACGGCCCCGGCACCCAGGAGCGCATCCGCCTCGCGGCCCGCGCCGAGTTCGCCGCGCGTGGCTACGACAAGACCTCGGTCCGCGGGATCGCCAAGGCCGCCGGGGTGGATCCGGCCCTGGTGCACCACTACTTCGGCAGCAAGGACGACCTCTTCGCCGCCGCGATCGAGCTCAGCATGGAGCCCGCCCTCGTCCTCCCCAAGATCATCGGTGCGGGCCCCGACGGCATCGGCGAACGCCTGGCCCGCTATTTCCTCGGCGTCTGGGAGAACCCGGTCACCCGGACCCCGCTGCTCGCCGTGATCCGCTCGGCGCTCACCCACGAGGCCGCCGCGAAGGTGCTCCGCCGGCTGATCCTGCACCGCCTGCTGGAGCGGATCGCGGCCGACCTCAACGTCCCCGACCCGACCTTCCGCGCCGAGCTCGCCGCCTCCCACATGGTCGGCATCGCGATCCTGCGCTACGTCGTCCAGGTCGAGCCCCTCGCATCGGCGGACCCGGAGACCATCATCGACCTGGTGGCCCCCACCCTCCAGCGCTACCTCACCGAGGAATGACCGAGGAATGACGGCACCGAGGATGGAAACATCCGCGCGCGCAGCCCCGTAGGCTCCGGACCGTGCCCAATTGCTGAGCCGCCCGTCCCGGGATCCGGACGGCCTGTCCGGATCCCGGGCAGGGGGCGTAGCCTCGTAACCGAGCCATATCCACAGTCGCGGCAGGCGCTCGCGTCACCGCACACATGGGGAGAGAACCCGATGCCCGAGCTGAGGTCCCGCACCGTCACCCACGGCCGCAACATGGCAGGCGCACGTGCCCTGATGCGCGCCTCGGGCGTAGCGAGCGCGGACATCGGGAAGCCGATCATCGCGGTCGCCAACTCCTTCACCGAGTTCGTCCCGGGCCACACCCACCTGGCCCCGGTCGGCCGCATCGTCTCCGACGCGATCCTGGCCGCCGGCGCCGTCCCCCGCGAGTTCAACACCATCGCGGTCGACGACGGCATCGCCATGGGCCACGGCGGCATGCTGTACTCCCTGCCCTCCCGCGACCTGATCGCGGACTCGGTCGAGTACATGGTCGAGGCGCACTGCGCCGACGCGCTGATCTGCATCTCCAACTGCGACAAGATCACCCCCGGCATGCTGATGGCCGCCATGCGCCTCAACATCCCGGTCGTCTTCGTCTCCGGCGGCCCGATGGAGGCCGGTCAGGCCACCCTCGTCGACGGCACCGTCCGCAAGCTCGACCTGATCGACGCCATGGTCGACGCCTCGAACGACAGCGTCTCCGACGAAGACGTGCTGCGCATCGAGGAGAACGCCTGTCCCACCTGCGGCAGCTGTTCGGGCATGTTCACCGCCAACTCGATGAACTGCCTCGCCGAGGCCATCGGCCTGGCCCTCCCCGGCAACGGCTCGGTCCTCGCGACGCACACCGCCCGCCGCGCCCTGTACGAGGACGCCGGCCGCACGATCGTCGAGATCACCAAGCGCTACTACGAGCAGGACGACGAGTCGGTCCTGCCCCGCAACATCGCGACCCGCCAGGCCTTCGAGAACGCCATGGCCCTCGACATCGCCATGGGCGGCTCCACCAACACGATCCTGCACCTCCTCGCCGCCGCGCAGGAAGCCGGTCTGAAGTACGACCTCACGGACATCGACGAGATCTCCCGCCGGGTCCCGTGCCTCGCCAAGGTCGCGCCGAACGTGGCGCCCGGCGGCACGTACTACATGGAGGACATCCACCGGGCCGGCGGCATCCCCGCCCTGCTCGGCGAGCTGCACCGCGGCGGCCTGCTGAACAAGGACGTCACCACGGTCCACTCCGCCAACCTGGAGGAGTGGCTCGCGAAGTGGGACGCCCGCTCCGGCACGGCCCCGGACGAGGTCATGGAGCTGTGGCACGCGGGCCCCGGCTGCCAGCGCTCCGCCTCCGCCTTCTCCCAGTCCGAGCGCTGGGACACCCTCGACCTCGACGCCGAGGGCGGCTGCATCCGCTCGGTCCAGCACGCGTACTCCAAGGACGGCGGCCTCGCCGTCCTGCGCGGCAACATCGCGCTCGACGGCTGCGTCGTGAAGACCGCCGGCGTCGACGAGTCGATCTGGACCTTCGAGGGCCCGGCCGTGGTCTGCGAATCGCAGGACGAGGCCGTCGACAAGATCCTCCGCAAGGAGATCAAGGCCGGCGACGTGGTCGTCATCCGCTACGAGGGCCCGCGCGGCGGTCCCGGCATGCAGGAGATGCTCTACCCGACGTCCTTCCTCAAGGGCCGCGGCCTCGGCAAGGTCTGCGCCCTGGTCACGGACGGCCGCTTCTCCGGCGGCACCTCGGGCCTCTCCATCGGCCACGCCTCCCCGGAGGCGGCCGCGGGCGGCACCATCGCGGTCGTCGAGGACGGCGACCTGATCCGCATCGACATCCCGAACCGCTCGATCGAGCTCGTGGTGGACGAAGCCACGCTGGCCGCCCGCCACGAGGCCCTGGGCGGCGTCTACGCCCCGAAGAACCGCGAGCGCAAGGTCTCCGCGGCCCTGCGCGCCTACGCGGCGATGGCCACCAGCGCCGACAAGGGCGCGGTCCGCGACGTCAGCCTCCTGGAGCGCTGACCCCGCACCCGCCGGCCCCGGCCCCGTCCGACACCCTCGGGCGGGGCCGTCCGCGTTCCACCCCGGCCCGCCGCCCCTGCGGGCGAGGCCACCTTGGTGTCACCACCGGGCGGGATCCCCCGCCGCCACCGCGAAGACGCTCCCGTCCGGAGCCGAGGCGTACACCCGCCCGTCCCCGACGACGGGCTCGGGCAGACTCGCGGCGAAGGTGTCCTTCCCGGCGCGGATCCGGGGCTTGGTCTGCCCCAGGAGCCGTCCCGCGGCCGCGTCGACGGCGAGCAGCCGCCCGTCCGAAGCGCTCAGGTAGACCTTGCCGTCGGCGAACACCGGCCGGGAGGCCCGGGTCACGCCCGTCTCCAGCCGCCATTCCTCCCGGGCCGTGCCGATCGCCGCCAGCGCGCCCGTGGCCCCGAAGGCGTACACGACCCCGTCCGGCCCCACCGTCGCCTGTGCCTCGTACAGCGGCGAGGTCAGCCGCACGCGCCGTACGGCATGCGTGGCCAGGTCCACCCGTACGACCGCGTCCGTCCTGGTCCGTACGTCGCTGTCCAGCAGGTACATCCCGCCGCCCGCGGTCCCCACGGGACGGAGCAGCCCCGCGGAGCGGATCTGCCAGCGGTGCGCCCCGTTCGCCGGGTCCACGGCCGAGAGCTGCGTCGCCCTGCCGTTCTCGTCGGGCGTCGACACGTACAGCGTGGCCGGCTCCGCCGACTCCGCCCGGCCGCTCCACCACACGGAACCGACCCTGCCGATCTTCTTCGTCCACCGAGGGGCGCCGGTCGCGGCATCCAGCGAGGTGACGGTTCCGTCCGCCGCCGTGATCAGCACATGGCCGCCTACGGACAGGGCGAGAGCGCCCATGGGCAGGGTCCGCTTCCAGCGCTCCGCGCCCGTCGCGGGATCCAGTGCCCGCAGCAGTTCGCTGCCGCTTCCCGGTGCCACCGCGAGGACCAGCCCACCCCCGTGGAGCGGCGCGCCGTCGGCCGCGGGCCGGGAGTCCGCCACGGCCGCCCGTACGGACCACACCGCCGACCCGTCGACGGGGCTGAGCCGCATCGCGGCCGACCCGGGCCCCGAGCAGTACAGGGCCGAAGCCTGCCAGGAGCATGCCGCGGCGTACGCGCCCAGCGGCACCGACCACGGCAGGACCCGCTGCGGTGCGGGTGCCCCCGTGGCGGCAGCCGGTTTCGGAGGCTCGTCGCCGGCAGCGGACCACAGAAGGCCGCCCGCCGCGCCACCCGCCAGGAGCAGCCCGACCGCCGCCGCGACGGCCACCCGGGTCCGCCGTCCGTGGCCCGGGGCGGACGGGTCGGGGGCGGACTCGTCAGGGGTGGCGATCCGTTCCCGCCGGTGCGTGGCCTCCTCGTCGGGCACCGGCTGCCTCGGCCGCGGGATGAAGGCCTGCGTGTCCAGATCCGTCGGGTACGCCACCGCCCGCAGCGCCACGATCAGCGCGTCCGCGCTCGGCCGCTCCGCAGGATCCTTGGCCAGGCACTGCGCGACCAGCGGGACGAGCCGCTCCGGCAGACCGGTCAGGTCGGGCTCGCTGTGCACCACCTGGTACGCCACGAGGTAATGGCTGTCCGAGTCGAAGGGACCCCGCCCGGTCGCCGCGTACACGAGCACCGCACCCAGGGCGAACACGTCGGCCGCGGTGCCGACCTCGCGCGGCCGCTGGAACTGCTCGGGCGCCATGAACGGCGGGGTCCCGATGAGCTTCCCGGTCTCGGTCCGCAGATCGCTGTCGGCCGGCCGCGAGATGCCGAAGTCGATGACCCGGACCCCGTCCGAGGCCATCAGCACGTTGCTGGGCTTCAGATCCCGGTGCACGACCCCCGCCCGGTGGATGTCCCGCAGGGCCTCCGCCAGTCCGGCGGCGAGCCGCGCCAGCTCCCGGGCCTCCAGCACCTGGTCCCGTACCCGCTCGGAGAGCGTGGGGGCGTCGATGAACAGCGTCGCCATCCAGGGCCGCTCGGCATCGGGATCCGCGTCGACGACGGGCGCGGTGAACGCTCCGCTCACCCGGCGGGCGGCCGCGACCTCCTGCCGGAACCGGGCCCGGAACTCCGGGTCCACGGCGTGCTGCGGATGCACGATCTTGACGGCGAGTTTCAGCCCCGACTCGGAGGTGGCCAGGTGGACGACGCCCATGCCGCCCGAACCGAGCACGGACTCAAGCCGGTACTGCCCGGCGTACTCCGGAAAACCCGCGTAGTCCGTCCGCGCTGAACGCACCGCTCACCACCCCCGCCGGAGCCTAGTCGATGGTCCGTGCGAATCTCCAAGGTCCTGCTACCCTGCGCGAGTTCCGCAGGGCGCCATCCAAGGGGGAGCTTCCGATGTCCGTTGAGAGCGATTCAAGCCAAGTCGAGAGCCTGACCTCGGGGTCGGGATTCCCGACGTTCCCGGTCGCGCCCGGCTACCGCGTGAACGTCCGCAGGGGCCCCGGCACCAATTACGGGATCGTCCGGGTCCTGCCGCTCGGCGCGTACGTATCGATCCACTGCCAGTGCGAGGGAACGAACGTCTCGGGCCCGTACGGCACCTCGAACATCTGGGACTGCATCGGCAACGGCGAGTTCGTCGCCGACACCTATGTGAAGACGGGCAGCGACGGCTACGTCGCCACCCGCTGCGCCTGAGGTCCATCCGGCCCATCCTCGGGTCCGCCACCCGGCCCGACCCGTGAGACAGCCCGGGTCCCGCCCGCCCGGCGGGGGATAATCGCTGGTGTGAGCGACGACCAGCGAGACCAGACCCCCGCCGAGCCGGCCCCCGCGGTGCCCACCGGCCCCGAGCCCGAGCCGATCCGGTTCTTCGGCACCACCTGGGTGAACCACGACGGCGGCTACGGCGCACGCCGTGTCGGCGCGGCCGCCGGCGCGCTGGTCCTCGCCGTCCTCAGCGCCTTCCTGCTCCGGTTCTCCTACGAGGGCCTGGAGATCGGCAACGTCGGCGCCTTCCTCAGCATCTCGGTCGTCGTCCTCTTCGCGATCGCCAGCTCCATCGCCTTCGTCAAGACCTGGGAGTCCTTCAGCCGCCGGCCGGCCCCGTCCTCCGACGAGACCGCCCTCAAGGGGCTGAAGGCGATCGGTTTCATCGGCAGCCTCATCGCCTACTTCCTGCGCTGCTTCGTCGAGGCCCCCGGCGAGACGCTGCGCCGCACCGAGTACGAGCGCGCCTCGGCCGAATTCATCCGCAGGCGCGGTTCCCGCACCGGCAACCCGGCCGCGCGCCGCCCCAAGCGCAAGAAGTAACCCGGCCCCCGGCCTCCGGCCCCGCGGGCTACCAGCCCCGGCCTCCTTGCCCCGTGAGCCTTGCGTCGCGGCACAGCCGGGAGCATTATTCATCACATGATGAATAACCAAGCGGCCGCCGCCGTCCACGCCGACGGCCTCACCGTCCGCCGCGGCACCGGCCGCAGCCCCCGCACCGTCCTCGACGCCCTCTCCTTCGACGTCCCGCGCGGCCGCATCACCGGCCTCCTCGGCCCCTCCGGCTGCGGAAAGTCCACCCTGATGCGCGCCGTCGTCGGCACTCAGGCCCACGTCACCGGCACCCTCGACGTCCTCGGCCACCCCGCCGGCCACCCCGGACTCCGCTCCCGCATCGGCTACGTCACGCAGGCGCCCTCCGTCTACGACGACCTCACCGTCCGGCAGAACCTCGACTACTTCGCGGCGATCCTCGACCCCGGCCGCGTCGCCGCCGAGCGCCGCCGCGAGACCGTCACCCGGGCCATCGCCGATGTGGACCTCACCACCCACACCACCGCCCTCGCCGGAAACCTCTCCGGCGGCCAGCGCAGCCGGGTCTCCCTCGCGGTCGCGCTCCTGGGCAGCCCCGAGCTCCTCGTCCTCGACGAGCCGACCGTCGGCCTCGACCCGGTCCTGCGCCGCGACCTGTGGAACCTCTTCCACGAGATCACCACCACCCGCGGCGCCACCCTCCTCGTCTCCTCCCACGTCATGGACGAAGCCGAGCGCTGTCACGATCTCCTCCTGATGCGCGAAGGCCGCATCCTCGCGCAGGACACCCCCGACGCCCTGCTCGCCCGTACCCGCACCGACACCGTCGAAGAGGCCTTCCTCCACCTCGTCGACGCCGCCAACGCCGAGGCCAAGGCCGCCACCGCCCCGGCCTCCGCCACCGCCCCCCACGGGAGCACCCGATGAGCACCGCCCGCACCCTCGCCACGGCCGCCCGCGTCCTGCGCCAGCTCCGGCACGACCCGCGCTCCATCGCGCTGATGCTGCTGGTCCCCGTACTGATGCTGGTCCTGCTCCGCTACGTCTTCGACGGCAGCCCGCGGACGTTCAACGGCATCGGCGCGTCCCTCCTCGGGATCTTCCCCCTCATCACGATGTTCCTGATCACCTCCATCGCGACCCTGCGGGAGCGCACCTCCGGCACCCTCGAACGCCTCCTCGCCATGCCGCTCGGCAAGGGCGACCTCATCGCCGGCTACGCCCTCGCCTTCGGCGCCATGGCGGTCGTCCAGTCCCTGCTCGCCACCGGCGTCGCCCTCTGGGCCCTCGGCCTCGACGTCATCGGTTCCCCGTGGCTGCTCCTGCTCGTCGCGCTCCTCGACGCCCTGCTCGGCACGGCCCTCGGCCTCTTCGTCTCCGCCTTCGCGGCGTCCGAGTTCCAGGCCGTCCAGTTCATGCCGGCCGTGATCTTCCCCCAGCTCCTGCTGTGCGGCCTCTTCGCCGCCCGCAACACCATGCAGCCCGTCCTGGAAGCGATCTCGAACGCCCTGCCCATGTCCTACGCCGTCGACGGCATGAGCCAGGTCCTCGCCCACACCGACATGACCGCCGACTTCGTCCGCGACGCCGTCATCGTCGCCGGATGCGCCCTCCTGGTCCTCGCCCTCGGCGCCGCCACCCTCCGCCGCCGGACCCCCTGACCGCAGTCCGGCTGACCGCAGTCCGGACACGACACCGCCGCTCCCCGCCCGGGTGCAAGGATGAGGACGCAAACCATGCATGCGTGCACGAACAGTTCGGCGAGGTGAATCGGGCATGACCCAGACAGTCGCAGTCCTCGGTACCGGCAAGATCGGCGAGGCCCTGCTCAGCGGGATGATCCGCGGCGGCCGGCCCGCCTCCAAGCTCCTCGTCACCGCCCGCCGCCCGGAGCGCGCCGAGGAGCTGCGCACCCGCTACGGCGTCGAGGCCGTCACCAACGCCGAAGCCGCCAAGCGCGCCGACACCCTGATCCTCACCGTGAAGCCGCAGGACATGGGCAAGCTCCTCGAGGAGCTCGCCCCGCACCTCCCGGCGGACCGACTGGTCATCAGCGGCGCGGCCGGCATCCCGACCTCCTTCTTCGAGGAGCGCCTCGCCCAGGGCACCCCCGTCGTCCGCGTCATGACGAACACCCCCGCCCTCGTCGACGAGGCCATGTCCGTCATCTCGGCAGGCAGCCACGCCACCGCCGCGCACCTCGCGCACACGGAGGAGATCTTCGGCGGTGTCGGCAAGACCCTGCGCGTCCCGGAATCCCAGCAGGACGCGGCCACCGCCCTCTCCGGCTCCGGCCCCGCCTACTTCTACTACCTCGTCGAGGCCATGACCGACGCCGGCATCCTCCTCGGACTGCCCCGCGCCCAGGCACACGACCTCATCGTCCAGGCCGCCGTCGGCGCCGCCGTCATGCTCCGCGACAGCGGCGAACACCCGGTCAAGCTCCGCGAAGCCGTGACCTCCCCCGCCGGCACCACCATCAACGCGATCGTGGAGCTGGAGAAGCACGGCGTACGAGCGGCCCTGATCGCCGCCCTCGAAGCGGCCCGCGACCGCAGCCGCGAACTCGCCTCCGGCAACAGCTGACACCCGCCGGCCGTTACGGGGCTGCGCGCGCAGCCCCGTAACGACGGCCCGCCCCTCACCTCTCCTCAGGGCTCCAGCAGCCCGATGGCCCGGTACGCCGAGTCGACCACGGGCCGCGCGATCGCCCGGGCCCGCCCGGCACCCGCGCGCAGCACCGCCTCCACGGTCCCGGGGTCGGCCGCCAGCTCCGCGTGCCGGACGCGGACCGGCCGCAGCAGCTCCACCACGGCGTCGGCCACGTCCCGCTTGAGCGCCCCGTACCCGGTGTACCCGTCGGCGAGCGCGGCCGGATCACCCCCGGTGCAGGCCGCGAGGATGTCCAGCAGGTTCGCGACCCCGGGACGCGCTGCCGGGTCGTAGACGACCCCGTCATCGGCGCCGCCCCCGCTGTCGGTGACGGCCCGCATCACCTTCTTCCGCACCGCCTCGGGCTCGTCGAGGATGAACACCACCCCGGGCCCCGCGTCCCCCGACTTCCCCATCTTCGACCGCGGGTCCTGCAGGTCCATGACCCGCGCCGCCACCACCGGATGCGTGGCCCTGGGCACGGTGAAGGTGTACCCGTACCGCTGGTTGAACCGCACCGCCAGATCCCGGGTCAGCTCGACGTGCTGCCGCTGGTCCTCCCCGACCGGCACCTCACCGGTCCGGTACGCCAGGATGTCGGCGGCCATCAGTACGGGATAGGTGAGCAGCGACAGCCGTACGCCGTCCCCCGAGGCCTGGGCCTTCGCCGCCTTCTCCTTGTACTGCACCATCCGGCGCAGCTCCCCGTCCGAAGCCGTGCACTCCAGCAGGTACGAGAGCCGGGCGTGCTCGTCCACGTGGCTCTGCACGAACAGCGTGCACTTTTCGGGAGTCAGCCCGGCGGCGAGCAACAGCGTCGCCGCCTGCCGACTGAGCCGGCGCACCCGGGCCGGATCGTGCTCGACGGTCAGCGCGTGCAGATCGACCACGCAGAACAGCGCCTCGTCGGGCTCCTGCTCGGCGGCGACCCACTGCCGTACGGCCCCCAAGTAGTTCCCCAGCGTCAGATGCCCCGTCGGCTTGACCCCGCTGAAGATCCTCGTCATGTCCTTGCTCCCTGCTCGTGTCGGTGTGGGCGTCGACGCCACCGCGTCGGGCGACCGAGCCACTCCCGGGAGGGGAGAAACAGAAACGGCCGCCGAGATCGGCGGCCGTCGAGCGCGTGCGTGCTCGCGTGGATGGTCGGCCGCCGTCAGGCGGCCCACCAGCGAAGGTCGAGCGTGAGCGCACGCGTAGTCATGGGGAGAGGCTAGACCCTGAGGGATGAGGAGGGCGTGAGGTTTCCGGAATCCGCGGGGCGGGCCGGCCTGAGGGTCAGCCGGGGGTTGACACACCTGTGCCCGATCCGTAAGGTTCTTCGAGTTGTCCGAAGTGAGCAACCGACCCCGGTCGGTCCCCGGACAGCCATCCCGCACTACACATTCGAACGAACGACTTACTTTGTCGTCCCGTTTTCATGCGTATTTGCGAATGAGGAATCCGCGTCCACGGACGCAGTCGCCGATTAGGTTCGGCGGCAAGGAATCCGCTACTGTCTCACTCGTCGCAAGGGCCCAACAGCCCGAACGGCAAATCCCGTTGACTGGGAGTCAGGCCCGAAAGGATCTGATAGAGTCGAACTCGCCGGAAAGGGAAACGCGAAAGCGAAGAACTGGAAAGCGGAAAACGAGCGAGACAGACTCTGATAGAGTCTGAAACGCAAGAACAGAACAGAACGAAGCCCGGAGGAAAGCCCGAGAGGGTGAGTACAAAGGAAGCGTCCGTTCCTTGAGAACTCAACAGCGTGCCAAAAATCA
>NZ_JBIAHN010000012.1:0-343980 GCF_042870555.1 Streptomyces sp. NPDC006487 | reverse complement strand
CCCCGGGGCTGCGCCCCGGACCCGTTGCCGCGTGCGGCGCCGTTGCCGGGGGCCGGCCCCCGGACCCCCGCTCCTCAAACGCCGGAGGGGCTGGACACATCCAGCCTCGCCGGCGTTTGAGGCGCGGGTCCGGGCGGAGCCCGGGGAACGGGGGAAGGGCGGGTAGGGGAGCCAGCCCCGCAGGGCCGCACCCGGCCGCACCCGCCCGCCGGACCCCGCGCCGGGACGGCGGTGGCGGGCACCCCGCCGGGCCACCGGCGGGCGGAGTCCGGCGCGGCGGGGCGAAGCCGGCCAGGGCCGCCAGGGCCGCACCGCGCGAGCGGCGCGTTAAAAAACAGCCCATCCGCTGATCCGATCGGGCGATTTGTCCGCCGCGCTCCACCCTGTCCGTCGCTCTGTGTGAACTACGCTCGCAATCCGAAGGCAGCGAGAGGAGCGGATCCGTGACGGATTTCGTCGGGCGGCGGCGTGAGCTCAAGGAGCTCCGCGAGGACATCGCGCGAACCGGGCTCGACACCCTCTCCGGCCGCAAGGCCAAGGCCCCGCGCGCCCGGGTGCTCCTCGTCGCCGGCCGCCCGGGCTCCGGCCGGACCGCCCTCGCCGAAGCGCTGGTCCGGGAGATCGCCGACGACTATCCCGACGGGGTGCTGAAGGTCCGCCTCACCGCCCCCACGGGGGAGACCGTCGCCACGGAGCGTGCCGTGCGCACCCTCCTGGAGGGGCTCGGGCAGCCCACCCCGCCCGGCGCCGCCGAGGACGACCTCAGCTCCGCCCTGCGCACGGCCCTGGCCGGCCGCCGCATGGTGCTCCTCGTCGACGACGCCTCCGATCCGCACCAGGTCGACGCCCTGCTGCCGGACACCCCCGAGTGCCTGGTCGTGGTCACCGCCGAGGGCCCCCTGACCGGGATTCCGGATGTCCGCCCCTGCACCCTGGGCGGCCTCGACACCCCCTCGGCCGTCCGCATGCTCGTCCACCGCATCGGCGACATCCGCGTCGCCAACGACCCGCGCGCGGCCGAAGCCCTCGCCGAGGAGTGCGGCGGCCAGCCCGCAGCGCTCGCCCTGGCAGGCGGCTGGCTCGCCGCGCGCCCCAAGGCCTCCGTGGCGGACGTGGGCAAGCAGCTGCACGATATGCCCGCCGCTGTCGGCGGCCCGCTGGCCAAGGCCTTCAGGCTCGTCTACGAATCCCTCCCGCAGCCCGCCCAGCGAACCCTTCGGCTGCTTCCGCTTGCCCCGGCGGGCCTCGTCGACTCCCACGTGGCCTCCGCCCTCGCGGGCTGCTCCGTGGCCGCCGCGCAGTCGACCCTGGAGGACTTCGCCGCGCTGGGCCTGCTCAGGCCCGCCCACGACGGGCTGTACCTGCTGCCCGGCTGCCTCGCGCCGCTGCTCCAGGCCCTGCTGGAGGCCAAGGAGCGGCCCGCCGAGGTCCAGCTCGCGCGGGCCCGGATGCTGGAGCGCACCGTACGGCTGCTCCTGTCCTGCCGGGCGATGGCGGAGCCCGACGAAGACGGGCCCGGCGGCGCCGTCGGGGCGCCCGAGAAGCTCGACGGGGTGCCGCGCGCGCTGCGCTTCGCCGACCGGCGGGCGGCGGAGACCTGGCTGGACACCCGGCTGCCCGCCCTGCTGGCCGCCGCCTCGCTGGCCGTGGCCGACGGGGAGCTGGACACCCTGGCGCGCAGGTTCGTGGCGGCGCTCGCGCGTGCGCTGTCCGAGCACCGCGGCACCGCCGGGGCCGCGCCCGAGCTGTACGGGCTGCACCGGCTCGTGCTGGACGTGGCCGAGCGGCGCGATCTGCACCGGGAACAGGCCGCCGCGCTGCTGAACCTGGCCGATCTGGACGCCGAGACCGGCCGGACGCGGGAGGCGCTGGACCGGTACCGGGCCGCGCTGGACGCGGGAAAGGCGGCGAATGACCCGTACGCGTCGGGCCGCGCGATGGAATCCGTAGGCGGTGCGCACCAGGAGCTGGGCGACTGGCACCGGGCCTCCGACTGGTTCGGCCGGGCCCTGTCCCATGCCCTCGCCCGGGGGGAGCGCGCGGACGAGGCGCGGCTGTACGGACGGCTGGGCAACGTACACACGTACGCGGGCCGGTACGGGGACGCGCTGCGGAGCTGGCGGGCGGCCTCGGCCGGCTACCGGAAGCTGGCCGATGTCCCGGGCCAGGCAAAGGCGTTGAGCGAGATGGCGCGGATCCAGGAGTACGCGGGGCGGCCCGAGGAATCGCTGCACACCTGCCGCGAGGCGGTGGAGCTCGCCCGGAAGGCCGGGGACCTGCGGCTTCAGGCCGCGCTCCAGGTGCGGCTGGCGGACACGCTGGACCGGCTCGGCGATCCCGCGGCTGCCAGGCTGCACAGGTCCGCGGCCGACAGATTGCTGGGAGATGACCCCGCAGCCTGCGAAATCCGCAGCGTTTCCGACTGAGATTATTGGTTTGCAAGGCTAGACAGCCGCTCATCCTTCATTAGACTGGCTTCACCAGGTCATCCTCTGGTGCATCCCGTTGCGCGTTCTTGTGGACGGGTTTGTATTGAAGTAGCCCGAAACATCCCCTGAGCCAAGGACCGTGAGCCACGATGAAGGTCGGCATCCCCCGCGAGGTCAAGAACAACGAGTTCCGGGTCGCCATCACGCCTGCCGGCGTGCATGAGCTGGTCCGCAACGGCCACCAGGTCTTCGTCGAGCAGAACGCCGGTGTGGGCTCCTCGATCACGGACGCGGAGTACGTGTCCGCAGGCGCCGAGATCCTCGGTACCGCCGACGAGGTCTGGGCGACCGCCGACCTGCTGCTGAAGGTCAAGGAGCCCATCGCGGAGGAGTACCACCGCCTCCGCAAGGACCAGACCCTCTTCACCTACCTGCACCTCGCGGCCTCCCGCGAGTGCACGGACGCCCTGCTCGAGTCCGGCACCACCGCCATCGCGTACGAGACGGTCGAGACGGCGAACCGCGCCCTTCCGCTGCTCGCCCCGATGTCCGAGGTCGCGGGCCGCCTGGCCCCGCAGGTCGGCGCCTACCACCTGATGCGCTCGGTCGGCGGCCGCGGCGTGCTCCCCGGCGGCGTCCCCGGCACCCACGCCGGCGAGTGCGTGGTCATCGGCGGCGGCGTCTCCGGCTGGAACGCCGTGCAGATCGCCGTCGGCATGGGCTTCCACGTGACCCTGCTGGACCGCGACATCAACAAGCTCCGCGAGGCCGACAAGATCTTCGGCACGAAGATCAAGACGATCGTCTCCAACGCCTTCGAGCTGGAGAAGGCCGTCGTCGAGGCCGACCTCGTCATCGGCGCGGTGCTGATCCCGGGTGCGAAGGCCCCGAAGCTGGTCACCAACGAGCTCGTCGCCAAGATGAAGCCCGGAAGTGTCCTTGTCGACATTGCGATCGACCAGGGCGGCTGCTTCGAGGACTCCCGCGCGACCACTCACGCCGAGCCGACCTTCCAGGTCCACAACTCGGTCTTCTACTGCGTCGCCAACATGCCGGGCGCGGTGCCGAACACCTCCACCTATGCCCTGACCAACGCCACGCTGCCCTACATCGTGCAGCTCGCGAACCTCGGCTGGGTCGAGGCGCTGCGTCGTGACCCGGCGCTCGCGCTGGGCCTCAACACCCATGACGGCCAGGTCGTTTACCGTGAGGTCGCCGAGGCCCACGGTCTCGAGACCCTCGAGCTGAGCACGCTGCTCGGCTGATTCGTCAACGACTGACGTCAATCTCACGTATCCGGCCGGACCTTGCTCGCGAGGTCCGGCCGGAGGCGTTCCCGGGGTCCCCGGCGAGGCCGCTCAACTCGCCTCGAACGTAACCCTTTAACCCTTTCGCACACCCGCGAAACTTCCCGGCGACAGCTCGTACGCCCTTGACAGAGTGGTGTTCGGTTGCCGACACATCGCGGTGGGTCCGGCGGATTGTGTTGCCGCTGAGTGGTGACACGCCATAGAGTCGCCAACCGTCGGCATGGTGCCACGCTGACCTATCGATAAGTGTCCTGGTCACGTCCGAGGAGGTAAGACGACTTGTGAATGAGTCGACATTTGCTCCTGGAGGTGGTCGAGCAGGAGGGCCTGCGCGGGGCCAGGGTCCTGCCGGAATCGAAGCCGTGGGATCCGTAGCGGTCCGCACCTTCGCAAACCACCAGCACATGACGACGCCCCAAAAGAGCATGGACGGCCTAGACGTGAACTCCAGGGCCGGCGACCTGAGCGGCGACAAGCCCGTGGGTTTCGCCGACTACGAACAGGTGCCCGAAGGGCATTTCTACGACCCGGACGCGGAGTACGAGCCCGACCCCGAGTACGCGGCCACTCTCGCCCCCGACGCTGCACGTCAGCGCCGTGAGCGGATCGGCCCGACCGGACGGCCGCTGCCGTACTTCCCGATCCCCGGTCCGCTGACCGATCACGGTCCGGCGACCATCATCGCGATGTGCAACCAGAAGGGCGGCGTGGGCAAGACCACGTCGACCATCAACCTGGGTGCGGCGCTCGCGGAGTACGGGCGGCGGGTGCTGCTCGTCGACTTCGACCCGCAGGGCGCGCTGTCGGTCGGCCTCGGGGTCAACCCGATGGAACTCGACCTGACGGTCTACAACCTGCTCATGGAGCGGGGCATGTCGGCCGACGAGGTGCTGCTGAAGACGGCGGTCCCCAACATGGACCTGCTGCCGAGCAACATCGACCTGTCGGCCGCCGAAGTGCAGTTGGTCAGCGAGGTCGCGCGCGAGTCGACGCTGCAGCGGGCCCTGAAGCCCCTGCTGCCCGACTACGACTACATCGTGATCGACTGTCAGCCCTCGCTCGGTCTGCTGACCGTGAACGCCCTGACGGCGGCTCACAAGGTCATCGTGCCGCTGGAGTGCGAGTTCTTCGCGCTGCGCGGTGTGGCGCTGCTGACCGAGACCATCGAGAAGGTGCAGGAGCGGCTCAACCCGGAGCTGGAGCTCGACGGCATCCTCGCCACGATGTACGACTCCCGTACGGTGCACAGCCGTGAGGTGCTGGCGCGCGTCGTCGAGGCCTTCGACGACCACGTCTACCACACGGTCATCGGCCGCACGGTGCGGTTCCCGGAGACCACGGTCGCCGGCGAGCCGATCACCACGTACGCCTCCAACTCCGTCGGTGCCGCCGCCTATCGCCAGCTGGCCAGGGAGGTGCTCGCCCGGTGTCCCGCCGAGTGAGTCTGCCCGGAGCCGACGAACTGTTCCGTACGACCGGGGGGATGGCGCTGACCTCCTCCTCGCCGAACTCGGCGCGGGGCGTGGAGCACGCGGCTTCGGCCGCGGAGGGCACGGCGGGAGAGGGCCGCAGCCGGGAGGCTGAAGCCGGTACGGAGCCGGGCGTCGGCCCGCAGCGGAGGCCGCAGGAAGGTTCCGGTAACGCCGTCCCCGCCCCCACCCCCGGTCGGGGCAAGGGGCAGGGCCGGGGTGCGAACCGGCGGCCCAGCGGGCGCGAGCGGCACGACGAGAAGATCACGGTCTACGTCTCCGCCGAGGAGCTCATGGACCTGGAACACGCGCGGCTGGTGCTGCGCGGGGAGCACGGGCTCGCGGTCGACCGGGGCCGGATCGTGCGGGAGGCCGTCGCGGTGGTGCTGGCCGACCTGGAGTCCCGCGGTGACGCGAGCATCCTGGTTCGCCGGCTGCGGGGGCGCTGAGCCCCTGCGGGGGCTGGGCGGGCTTGTCCCGTCGGCTTCCGCAGGCCGCGCCGCGTGCGGTGCCGTGGCCGGGCGGGCCCTGCGGGGCGGAGTCCCCCACCCGCCCTTCCACCGTTCCCCGGGCTCTGCCCGGACCCCGGTCCTGAAACGCCGGACGGCTGAAAAGACTCGAGCGCCGCTCGGAGTCCCCGGTGCTTCGGCGCGGTGCTGCGTGGGAGGCTTAGGGGCTCGGGCTCCGGCCCCTGTCCGTCAGCCGTTCGTTCCGTACCACCCTGGACCGCGATGCCCCCTCCCGCCGAACCCGGCCTGCCGCCCCGCCGCTCGTTGGGCCGCGGCCCGGGTGCTCCCGTAGCGGCCTGGGAGACCCCTGGGGATCCCGAGGGACCCGGGGAGGCCGAGGAGCCCGTAGCGGCTCCTGTGGCGGCCCCTGCGGCCCTGCCCGAGGGCGAAGCCGTGCCGGAGCCCGTCGGGGACGGGCGGTTCACCGTGCGGCTCGAGAACTTCGAGGGGCCCTTCGATCTCCTGCTGCAGTTGATCTCCCGGCACAAGCTCGACGTCACCGAGGTGGCGCTGTCGGAGGTCACCAACGAGTTCATGGCGTACATCCGTGCGATGGGGCCCGACTGGGACCTCGACCAGACGACCGAGTTCCTCGTCGTCGCCGCCACCCTGCTCGACCTGAAGGCGGCCCGGCTGCTGCCCGTCGCCGAGGTGGAGGACGAGGCGGACCTCGCGCTGCTGGAGGCCCGGGACCTCTTGTTCGCGCGGCTGCTGCAGTACCGGGCGTACAAGCGGATCGCCGAGATCTTCCAGGACCGGGCCGAGACCGAGGGCAAGCGCTACCCGCGCACCGTGGGGCTGGAGCCCCACCTCGCCGAGCTGCTCCCCGAGGTGGTCATCAGCATCGGGGGCGAGGGGCTGGCGCGGCTCGCGGTCAAGGCCATGCAGCCCCGGGCGAAGCCGCAGGTGTACGTGGACCACATCCACGCGCCCCTCGTGAGCGTCCGGGAGCAGGCCGGGCTGGTCGTCGCGCTGCTCAAGGCCAGGGGCGAGGCCACCTTCCAGGAGCTCACCGAGGACGCGGCGGACACCCTGACCGTCGTGGCGCGCTTCCTGGCCCTCCTGGAGCTCTACCGGGAGAAGGCGGTGGTCCTGGACCAGGAGGAGGCCCTGACGACGCTCACGGTGCGCTGGAGCGGCGGGGACGGGGACGGCATGCCGACGGTGACGGACGAGTTCGACCAGATCGTGGAGGTCAAGGAATGAGCGACGTGACGACCCCCGTGGCCGGGCTGGCGCTGAAGCCGGCCCTGGAGGCCGTCCTCATGGTCGTGGACGAGCCGGCGACCGAGGCGCACCTGGCCAAGGTGCTGGAGCGGACCCCCCGCGAGGTCGCGCGGGCGCTGCGCGAGCTGGTGGACGAGTACGAGGTCCAGGGCCGCGGATTCGAATTGCGGCTCGTCGCCGGGGGCTGGCGGTTCTACAGCCGGGCGGACTACGCGCCGGCGGTGGAGGCCTTCGTCCTCGACGGCCAGCAGGCCCGTCTCACCCAGGCGGCTCTGGAGACCATGGCCGTCGTCGCGTACCGCCAGCCGGTCAGCCGGTCGCGGGTCTCGGCGGTGCGCGGAGTCAACTGCGACGGGGTCATGCGCACCCTCCTCCAGCGGGGTCTGGTGGAGGAGGCGGGGACGGAACCCGAAACAGGTGCGATCCTGTACAGGACGACGAACTACTTTCTGGAGCGGATGGGCCTGCGTGGCCTGGACGAGCTCCCGGAGCTCGCGCCCTTCCTCCCCGAGGCGGACGCGATCGAAGCCGAGACGCAAGAGGGTGTTCCGTCGTTCGATCCGGACTCTCCGGATACCGATGAAGACGACAAGACGACGGAACTTTGATGCGAAGCAGCGGCAACGGCAACGGTGGCGGCAACAGGAACAGCGGCGGCGGTGGTGGCGGGCGCGGTAGCTCCCCCCGCGGCGGCTCCTCCAGCGGCGGCGGTGGTGGCTACCGCGGTGGCGGCAGCGGCTCGGGCGGTGGCTCGCGCGGCGGCAGCTCGGGCGGTGGCTACCAGGGTGGCGGCTCCCGCGGTGGCTCCTCCGGTGGCGGCTACCAGGGTGGCGGCAGCGGCTCGGGCGGTGGCTCGCGCGGCGGCAGCTCGGGCGGCAGCTCGGGCGGTGGCTACCAGGGTGGCGGCTCCCGTGGCGGCTCCTCGGGCGGCGGCTACCAGGGTGGCGGCTCGCGCGGCGGCAGCTCGGGCGGTGGCTACCAGGGTGGCGGCTCCCGCGGCGGCTCCTCCGGTGGCGGCTACCAGGGTGGCGGCTCCTCCGGCGGCTACCAGGGCGGCAGCTCCGACCGTGACCGCGAGCAGGCCCCCCGCATCCGCAACCCCCGCCCCGAGGAGCGTCGCTACGACGTGGGCCCCGAGGGCGAGCGCAACGGCCGCGGCGGTGCCAAGGCGGGCGGCGGCGGTGCCCGCGGCGCGGCCGACGGCAACCGCGGTGGCGGTGCACGCGGCGCTGCGGCCCGCGGTGGCGCCAAGGGCGGCCCGAAGGTCTCCCGTACCCCGGGCATCGGCGGCGCCGGCGGCCCGCGCATCGGCCCCGGCTCCCGCAGCGGCCAGTCCAAGCCGCGCGAGCTGGAGGCGCGGATCGAGGAGCGCGTGCGCGACCGGTACGCCGACAAGCCCGTGATCAAGACCCCGAAGACCTTCCCGGGTGCCGAGGAGGAGGGTGAGCGCCTGCAGAAGGTGCTCGCCCGTGCCGGCATGGGCTCGCGCCGTGCGTGCGAGGAGCTCATCGAGCAGGCGCGCGTGGAGGTCAACGGCGAGATCGTCCTGGAGCAGGGCAAGCGCGTGAAGCCCTCGGACGAGATCAAGGTGGACGGCCTGACCGTCGCCACCCAGTCGTACCTGTTCTTCGCGCTGAACAAGCCGGCCGGCGTCGTCTCCACGATGGAGGACCCGGACGGCCGCCAGTGCCTCGGCGACTACGTCACCAACCGTGAGACGCGTCTCTTCCACGTCGGCCGGCTCGACACCGAGACCGAGGGCATCATCCTGCTCACCAACCACGGTGAGCTGGCCCACCGCCTCACGCACCCGAAGTACGGGGTGAAGAAGACCTACGTCGCCGCGATCACCGGTCCGCTGCCGCGCGACATCGGCAAGCGCCTCAAGGACGGCATCGAGCTGGAGGACGGGTACGCCCGCGCCGACCACTTCCGCGTCGTCGACCAGCTCGGCAAGAACTACCTGGTCGAGGTGACCCTCCACGAGGGCCGCAAGCACATCGTCCGCCGCATGCTGGCCGAGGCCGGCTTCCCGGTCGAGAAGCTCGTGCGGACCTCCTTCGGCCCGATCGAGCTCGGCGACCAGAAGTCCGGCTGGCTGCGCCGCCTGACCAACACCGAGGTCGGCATGCTCATGCGCGAGGTCGGTCTGTAGGACCCCGGCCTCCTGAAGGCCTCCAGAACCCGCGGTGCCCTCGGGCGCCGCGGGTTTTTTGGTTGTGCCGGGCCCCGGAACCTGTTTATAGTCAACCTGACTATAAAGAGATGGGGGGCGTCATGGGATGGCAGACGAGCTGGACCGAGATCCTCGGGTTCGTCACGGGTGCCGTGTGCGTGTGGCTGGTCGCCCGGCAGCACATCGCCAACTGGCCGATCGGCATCGCCAACAACGTCTTCTTCATCGTGCTCTTCGCCCAGGCCGGCCTCTACGCCGACGCCGGGCTGCAGATCGTCTTCATCGCCCTCGCCGCGTACGGCTGGTGGTCCTGGACCCACGGGGGTGGCCCGGGCACCACCACGGCCCTGCCGGTGCGCCGCACCACGGCCGCCGAGTGGACCGTGCTGGCCGCGGCGGGGGCGGTGGGGGTGCTCGGCCTGACCCTGCTGCTGAGCCGGGCCACCGACTCCACCGTCCCGTTCTGGGACGCGGCCACGACCGGGCTCTCGCTCGCGGCCACGTACGGGCAGTGCCGCAAGCTCCTCGAGTCCTGGTGGCTGTGGATCGCCGCAGACCTCGTGTACATCCCGCTGTACGCCTACAAGGGCCTGTACCTGACCTCCGTGCTCTACGTCGGCTTCCTCGCCCTGTGCGTGGCCGGACTCCTCGGCTGGCGCCGGGCGCTCCCGGCGGAAGGCGCCCGCGCGGTACGGCAGGTGACGGCATGAAGCGCCACGGCCACGGCCTCGTCCTCGGCAAGTTCTATCCGCCGCACGCCGGCCACCACCACCTGGTGCGCACCGCGCAGGACCAGTGCGAGCGGCTGACCGTACTGGTCTGCGCGGCCTCCGTGGAGTCCGTACCGCTCGCCGACCGGGTCGCCTGGATGCGCGAGGCGCACCCGGGGGCCGAGGTGGTCGGCGCCGTCGACGACATCCCGGTCGACCTTCTCGACCCGGCCGTCTGGGAGGCGCACATGGCGGTCTTCCGGCGCGCGGTGCGCCGCCCGGTCGACGCCGTCTTCACCTCCGAGGCCTACGGGACCGAGCTCGCGCGGCGGTTCGGCGCAGAGGAGGTCTGCGTGGACCCGGACCGCACCCTCTTCCCGGTGTCCGGTACGGCCGTACGGGCCGACCCCGTCGGGAACTGGGAGTTCCTGGGGCCCGCCGTACGGGCGGCACTGACCCGGCGGATCGTCGTACTCGGCGCCGAGTCCACCGGCACGACCACGCTGTCGCGGGCCCTGGCCGAGCACTGGCGGCGGCGCGACGGGGTGTGGGCGAAGACGGGCTGGGTCGCCGAGTACGGCCGGCAGTACAGCGAGGAGCGGCTGGCGGCGGCGCGCGCGGCGGACCCGGCGGCGACCTGGGCCGACGTGAGCTTCACCTCGGTGGAGTTCCCGGTCATCGCGCGGCGGCAGGACGAGGAGGAGGAGCGGGCGGCCCGGCTGGGATCTCCCGTGCTCTTCTGCGATACGGACTCCTTCGCCACGGGGATCTGGCACGAGCGGTACATGGGCGGGCGCAGTGCGGAGGTCGAGCGGATCGCCGCCGGGACGCGGCGGGACCTGTACCTGCTCACCGACCACGCGGACGTGCCCTTCGAGGACGACGGGCTGCGCGACGGAGCGGAGCTCCGGCCGTGGATGACCGGGCGGTTCCTGGAGGAGCTGGAACGGACCGGGAAGCGCTACCTGGTGGTCCGCGGGGACCGCGAGGCGCGGCTGGCGGCGGCGGTGGCCGCCGTCGACGGACTCCTGGCGGAGGGCTGGCGGTTCGCGGATCCGCTGCCGGAGAGGGTGGCGGAGCGAGTGGCCGAGCCGGCGGGGGAGCGGGGCCGATGAGTGACACCGGACCTGGACCGGTACCCGGGCACGGACCCGGAGGCGGGCACGGATACGACCCGCACGCCTTCGCCCCCTTCGCGGTGACCGTCGACCTCGCCGTCTTCACCGTGCGCGGCGGGACCCTGCACGTGCTGCTGATCCGGCGCGGGCAGCAACCGTACGCGGGCGCCTGGGCCCTGCCGGGCGGCTTCCTGCTGCCCCGGGAGTCCGCGGAAGCGGCCGCCCGGCGCGAACTGGCCGAGGAGACCGGACTGTCGGCGCGGGTGATCGACGCCCTGCACCTGGACCAGCTGCGCACCTACAGCGAACCGGACCGGGACCCCCGCATGCGCGTGGTCTCCGTGGCCTTCACCGCGCTCGTCCCCGATCTGCCGGAACCGGTGGCCGGCGGCGGCGGAGACGCGGACCGCGCCCGCTGGGTGCCGGTGGGGGAGGCCTGCGCGCCGGACTTCGGACTGGCCTTCGACCACGAGGAGATCCTCGCGGACGCCCGATCCCGCATCGGCTCGAAGCTCGAGTACAGCTGCCTGGCCACCGCCTTCTGCCCGCCCGAGTTCACCCTCGGCGAGCTCCAGGCCGTCTACGAGACCGTCTGGGACACCGCCCTGGACCGGCCCAACTTCCGCCGCAAGGTCCTGGCCACGCCCGGCTTCGTCGAGGCAGTGCCCGGAGCCGCCCGGCTCACCGGCGGCCGCGGCAAACCGGCCGCCCTCTACCGGCCCGGCCCCGCCAACACCCTGCACCCGCCCCTGCTGCGCCCTTCGGAAGGACACACGCGATGACGACGACGGCGACGAACACGAAGCGGGCCGCCACCGGCTCCCTGATCGGACTGGCGCTCGGAGACGCCCTCGGCTTCCCCACCGAGTTCAACGACGTGCCCGGGATCCTCGCGAAGACCGGCCCGTGGCGGCAGATGGACCTGCCCCGGCCGGCGATCGTCACGGACGACACCCAGATGACGCTGGCCCTCGCCCGGGGCATGCGGACCGCCGCGGAGCGGGGCCGGGTGGGCCCGCTGCGCCTCGCGCGGCCGGTCCGGGAGGAGTTCGTCGACTGGTACCACTCCCCGGAGAACAACCGGGCCCCGGGCAACACCTGCCTGAAGGCCTGCAGCCTCCTCGACCGCCCCGAACGGGACTGGCGCGACGCCAGCCAGCTCGGCTCCAAGGGCTGCGGGGCGAACATGCGGGTGGCTCCCGTCGGGCTGGTGCCGGGCTGGACGGAGGAGGAGCGGGCCGGCGCGGCCCAGCTCCAGTCGGCCCTGACCCACGGCCACCCCACGGCCCTGGCCGCCTCCGACCTCACGGCGCGGGCGGTGTTCCTGCTGGCGCAGGGCACGGAGGTGACCGGCCTGGTCGGGCGGCTGCGCTCGTACGCCCTGGAGAACCGCACCCGCTACCACGAGCGCTGGCTCGGCGACCTCTGGACGCGCACGGCCTCCGACGCCTCGGCCGAGTCCTTCATGGCGCGCGGCTGGGACGAGTGCCTGGAGGTCCTGGACCGCCTCGCGGCGGCCCTGCGCACCCCGTCCCCGGAAACGGACCCCTGCCTGACGACCGGCGAGGGCTGGATCGCCGAGGAGGCTCTGGCCACCGCTCTCCAGTGCTTCCTCCTCTTCCCCGAGGAACCGCTCCTGGCCTTGCGCCGCGCGGCCTGCACGGCGGGCGACTCCGACTCCATCGCCTGCCTGGCCGGCGCCTTCGCGGGCGCCCACCTCGGCGCGGACGCGTGGCCCCGCGACTGGGAGGGCCGCATCGAATACCGCGCCGAACTCCTGTCCTTCGGCGCCCTCTGGGACGCGTGAACGATGCCGGTCGCCATGGACACCGACCTCGGTGCCGTCGTCGCGGAGCAGCCGGACCCGCTGCTCTTCGCCACGCTCTCGGGCGCCCACCTGTACGGGTTCCCCTCCAAGGACTCCGGCGTCGCCCTGCGGGGAGCGCACCTCCTGCCGGCCGCCGGAACAGGACTTCGAGGCCCTGCACGGGGTCCTGGAGGCGGCGCGGGGCGCTTCTCGGCTGCCGGAGCACGCGGACGCGTTCGAGGCGCTCGACGAGTTCGTCGTACGGCGCCGGGCGCGTTAGGCCTGCGCGGACGCCCGGCGGGTGCGCAGGAGGAAGTCCTCGATCCGGGGGAGGTCCGGGGATTCGGGGAGGGGGGTCTTCGCGAGGGCGGTTTCGGTTTCCTCGGCCAGGCGGGTCATCCAGCCGTCGATCTCCTCCCAGGTGAGTTCGCCGTGGCGGACCGCGAGGAGGCCGTCGCGGTAGGGGGTCGCGTCGATGGCCAGGCGGCCCGTGCGCAGCAGGTCGCGGCAGGACAGGAGCAGGCGCAGCAGGTGCATGGCGTGCTTCCAGCGCGGGGCGCCGTGGTTGCGGAGGTCGCCGAGGAGTTTGCCGCGCTGGGAGACGGCGTACCGGCTGAAGGTGGTGTGGGCCCGGCGGGAGAGGAACGCCTCGCGGAGCGAGAGCAGTTCCTCTCCGACCGGGGTGACGTCCTCCACGAGGGGGGAGTGGAGGACCTCCAGGATGTTCGGGTTGGCGCGCAGCGCGAGTTCGCAGAAGCGCTCCAGCTCCCACGAGAACTCCTCGTCCCGGGGCCCGTCCACGTGCGCCGGCGGCTTCTCGAAGCGCCAGAACAGCGGCGTCGGGGCGAGGTAGACACCGCGCCGGTCGGTGTCGCTCGCCTCCGTCGCCAGGCCGAACGCCCTCGAACCCATCACGCACGAGTAGACCGTGTGGTCCCTGACCAGGGTGATTCCGGTCGGGTCGGGCGTGGGTTCGATCTGTTCGGCCTCGTTCATGCCGCGAGGCTAGTGCTGCGCCGTCGGGCTAGGCGAGCGAGATTTCGCCCGCCGGGGAGACGGTGATCTTCTTCTCCTCCAGCGGTTTGGCGGCCGGTCCCTTGGCCACCGCACCGTCCTCAACCTTGAACTTGCTGCCGTGGCACGGGCAGTTGATGGTGCCGGCCTCCACCTTGTTCACGAGGCAGCCCTGGTGGGGGCAGACCGCCGTGAAGCAACGGAAGGAGCCCGCCGTCGGCTGGGTGACGACCAGCTGTTCGTCCTTGAGGACCGTGCCGCCGCCGACGGGCACCTCCGAGGACTTGAGCAGGGCCTTGGCGTTCCCGGCCGGAGCCGAGGACGAGGCGGACGCGGAGTCCTGGGCCGTGGGGGCGCTGCCGCCCTCGGACGCCGGCTTGGTTGCGTCGGCTCCGCCGCAGGCGGTCAGCGCGCCGCCTGCCAGGACGCTCGCACCGGCCGCCAGTACCGTGCGCCGGGCGGCGCGGGTGGGGTCGCTCATGAACTTCTCCTCGGGTGATCGCCGGGATGGCGAGAGGCATCCTGGCGTGTGAAGGGCGTCAGCAACACCCCGCCACACCTTGGCTCAGCCCTCCGGCGGCCAGGGAACGAGTTCCCCCGCCCCGCCGGGGGCCCGTACGACCTCCCACACGCGGACCACGGCCTCCCGGTTCAACGGTCCGTGGACGTGCGGGTAGCGGATGCCCGTTTCACCCTCCCGGCGGACCTCGGACGTGAGGGCGCGCTCGTCGAGTTCCACGGCGAGCAGGGTCCCCGGTACGCCGCCGTAGTGCGAGGCTGCGATCGCCAGCGCCGTCGCCGGATCCCCCGAACAGTGCACGAAACCCTCGGAATCGAGGGAGGCCGGGGCGTACGGGCTCGCGGGATCGGTGGTCCAGTCGGCGAGCGGTACGAGGTGGAAGATCATGCCGATCGTTCTACCGCAGTCGGTGCGCGGCTCTGCGCCAAGTGGCAGACGCGCCCGAGTTGGGTGACATTGTCCGTATCTCGAAGCCGGGTACGCCGATTTCCGCGTGCCCGGTCCCTCTTCGAAAGGCATCACCATGGCGGGCAACGACCTCGGCTCCCTTCTCGGCGGCCTTCTCGGCGGCAGCGGCGGACAGGGCGGCGGTGGCGGCAACATCCTCGGCTCCCTCCTCGGCGCTCTCATGGGCGGCGGTGGCGCCGGCGGGGCCCAGGCGGCCGGAGGCGCGGGGAACAACCCGCTCGGCGGGCTGCTGGACATGCTGACCAAGTCGGGTCTGACCGACCAGGCCCAGTCCTGGGTCGGCACCGGCGAGAACCAGCCGGTCAGCGGCGCGGAGATCGCCAAGGCGCTGCCCGACGAGACCCTGGCCAAGGTCGCCGAGCAGGCGGGCGTCACCCCGCAGGCCGCCGCCGACCAGATCGCCCTGGCGCTCCCGCAGGCCGTGGACAAGCTGACCCCCAGCGGCTCGGTCCCGAGCGGCTCGCTGGAGGACATCATCAAGCAGCAGGGCCTCTGAGCGACCCCGGTCCTTCCGAGGACGGTTCCCGAGGGCCCGGCGTCCCGTCCCAGCGGACGGGACGCCGGGTCCTCGCGCCGTTCCCGCTGGCTACCCTGAGGCAGGCACCGCCGTCACACCCCCCGTACCCCTGGAGAGCGCCCCGTGAGAACCGCCGTCGTCATCGGAACCGGACTGATCGGCACCTCGGCGGCGCTCGCCCTCGCCGCCCGCGGCATCGCCGTCCACCTGTCCGACCGGGACCAGGGGCAGGCCCGTACGGCCGCCGCGCTGGGCGCCGGCACGGAGGAGCCCTACCAGGGCAAGGCCGACCTCGCGGTCATCGCCGTACCGCCCGCCCACGTGGCCGCCGCGCTCGCCGACGCCATAGGCCGGGACCTGGCCCGCGCCTACGTGGACGTGGCCAGTGTCAAGGGCGGCCCGCGCCGGGAGCTGGACGCGCTCGGCGTGGACACCAAGGCGTACATCGGCACCCACCCCATGGCGGGCAAGGAGCAGTCCGGACCGCTCGCGGCCTCCGCCGACCTCTTCGAGGGCCGGCCCTGGGTGCTCACGCCGACCCGGGAGACCGACCACGAGGTGCTGAACCTGGCACTGGAACTGGTGGCCCTGTGCCGGGCCGTCCCCGTGGTCATGGACGCCGACGCGCACGACAGGGCCGTCGCGCTCGTCTCCCACACCCCGCAGCTCGTCTCCAGCATGGTCGCGGCCCGGCTGGAGGAGGCCGACGAGACCGCGGTGCGGCTGTGCGGACAGGGCATCCGCGACGTCACCCGGATCGCCGCCTCCGACCCCCGGATGTGGGTGGAGATCCTCTCGGCCAACCCGGGACCCGTGGCGGACGTGCTCTCCGGGATCGCCGCCGACCTCGAGGAGACCGTGGAGGCCCTGCGGGGCCTGCAGTCGGCCGACGAGGCCAAGCGCCGGGACGGGGCGGCCGGCATCGAGGACGTACTGCGCCGCGGCAACGCGGGCCGGGTCCGGGTGCCGGGCAAGCACGGGGCCGCGCCGGCGGTCTACGAGACCGTGGCCGTCCTCATCTCCGACCAGCCGGGCGAGCTCGCCCGGATCTTCGCCGACGCGGGCCGGGCCGGGGTCAACATCGAGGACGTGCGGATCGAGCACGCGACGGGGCAGCAGGCGGGCCTGGTCCAGCTGATGGTCGAACCCCGGGCCGTGGCCGGCCTCCAGGCCGAGCTGCGCGAACGCGGCTGGGCCCTGCGCCAGCAGTAGCGCGCCGCCGCGGGGCACCCGCCGCGGGGCACCCGCCCCGGGACCGGGCCCCTTCGCCCGCCCCGGGGCCGTGCCGCGCCTGCTCCGCGTCCGCCCTTCCACCCGCCCTTCCTCCCGCCCGCCGACGCCCCGGCGGGCGGCGGCGAAAAGCCCGGTAACCTGGAGGAGGGGCGCTATTGGCGCGCCCGGACACGTACGCGCAACCAGGAAGGTGCCCGCACCGTGGAAACCGCAGCTCCGACCGCCGTGATCGTCGCCATCGACGGTCCCTCCGGCACGGGCAAGTCCAGCACTTCCAAGGCCGTGGCCGCCAAGCTCGGGCTGCGCTACCTGGACACCGGTGCCCAGTACCGGGCCATCACCTGGTGGATGATCACCAACGGCATCGACATCGACGACCCGCAGGCCATCGCCCTCGCGGCGGGCAAGCCCGTCATCGTGTCCGGTACCGATCCGTCCGCCCCGACCATCACCGTCGACGGCCAGGACGCCTCCGGCCCGATCCGGACCCAGGAGGTCACCTCCAAGGTCAGCGCCGTGAGCGCCGTCCCCGAGGTGCGCACCCTGATCACCGAGCTCCAGCGCTCCATCGCCGCCGAGGCCGCCGACGAGGCCGACGGCATCGTCGTCGAGGGCCGGGACATCGGTACCACCGTGCTGCCCGACGCCGACCTGAAGGTCTTCCTCACCGCTTCCGCCGAGGCCCGCGCGGCCCGTCGCAGCGGCGAGCTCCGGGGCAAGGAGGCCACGGACCTCGCGGCCACCAAGGAGGCGCTGATCAAGCGCGACGCCGCCGACTCCGGCCGCAAGACCTCCCCGCTGGCCAAGGCCGGCGACGCGGTCGAGGTGGACACCACCGAGCTCACGCTCGACCGGGTCATCGAATGCGTGGTCACCCTGGTGGAAGAGAAGCGGGCGGGGCGCTCGTGAGCGATACGCCCTCCCTCAAGGGTGCGGCGGTCGGCCGGAGGATCGGCATCGGGCTCATGTACGGCCTCTGGAAGCCGCGCGTGCTGGGAGCCTGGAAGGTCCCCGCATCCGGCCCCGTCATCCTGGCCGTGAACCACTCGCACAACATCGACGGCCCCATGGTCATGGGAACCGCCCCGAGGCCGCTGCACTTCCTGATCAAGAAGGAAGCGTACGTCGGTCCGCTCGGCCCCTTCCTGGAAGGGATCGGGCAGGTCAAGGTGGACCGTTCCGGCGCCGACCGGGGAGCGATCAGCCGCGCGCTGGGCGTCCTGGAGAGCGGCGGGGCCCTGGGGATCTTCCCCGAGGGAACCCGGGGCGAGGGCGACTTCGCCTCGCTGCGCGCGGGCCTCGCGTACTTCGCGGTCCGCTCCGGCGCCCCCATCGTGCCGGTCGCCGTCCTCGGCACCACCGAGCGCTCCGGCCGCGTCGTCAAGGCGCTGCCGCGGCTGGGGAGCAGGGTCGACATCGTCTTCGGCGATGCCTTCGACGCCGGGGACGGCAGTGGCCGCCGTACCCGTACCGCGCTGGACCAGGCCACCGTACGCATCCAGGACCGGCTGACCGCCCACCTGGCCGACGCCAAGCGCCTCACCGGGCGCTGAGCGAGACTTGACCTAGTAGTGGAACCGCGCTGCGCGGGCCCCACCGATCACCACGAACGACGAGGAACGGACTTCATGAACGACCAGCAAGACCACGGAGCACTTGGCGATGCCGAGTACGCGGAGTTCATGGAGCTCGCCGCGGAAGAGGGCTTCGACATCGAGGACGTCGAGGGCGCGCTCCAGGAAGCCGGCCACGGCCCGCTCCCGGTCCTCGCCGTCGTCGGCCGCCCGAACGTCGGCAAGTCGACCCTGGTGAACCGGATCATCGGCCGCCGCGAGGCGGTCGTCGAGGACAAGCCCGGCGTCACCCGCGACCGCGTCACCTACGAGGCCGAGTGGGCCGGCCGCCGGTTCAAGGTCGTCGACACCGGCGGCTGGGAGCAGGACGTCCTCGGCATCGACGCCTCCGTCGCCGCCCAGGCCGAATACGCCATCGAGGCCTGCGACGCGGTCGTCTTCGTCGTGGACGCCAAGGTCGGCGCCACCGACACAGACGAGGCCGTCGTCCGCCTGCTGCGCAAGGCCGGCAAGCCCGTCGTCCTGTGCGCCAACAAGGTCGACGGCCAGAGCGGCGAGTCCGACGCGGCCTCGCTGTGGTCGCTGGGCCTCGGCTACCCGCACCCGGTCTCCTCCCTGCACGGCCGCGGCACCGGCGACATGCTCGACGCCGTCCTTGAGGCCCTGCCCGAGGCGCCCGAGCAGACCTTCGGCACCGCCGTCGGCGGTCCGCGCCGGATCGCGCTCATCGGCCGCCCGAACGTCGGCAAGTCCTCCCTCCTGAACAAGGTGGCCAAGGAGGACCGTGTCGTCGTCAACGAGATGGCCGGCACCACCCGCGACCCGGTCGACGAGCTGATCCAGCTCGGCGGGGTCACCTGGAAGTTCATCGACACCGCGGGTATCCGCAAGAAGGTCCACCTCCAGCAGGGCGCGGACTACTACGCCTCGCTGCGCACGGCCGCCGCCGTGGAGAAGGCGGAGGTCGCGGTCATCCTGATCGACACGACCGAGCAGATCTCCGTGCAGGACCAGCGCATCATCACGATGGCCGTCGAGGCGGGCCGCGCGATCGTGATCGCGTACAACAAGTGGGACGACCTCGACGAGGAGCGCCGCTACTACCTCGAGCGCGAGATCGAGACCGAGATGCAGCAGGTCGCCTGGGCGCCCCGGGTGAACGTCTCCGCGCTCACCGGCCGCCACATGGAGAAGCTGGTCCCGGCGATCGAGACCGCGCTCGCCGGCTGGGAGACGCGCATCCCGACCGGCCGTCTGAACGCCTTCCTCGGCGAGGTCGTCGCCGCCCACCCGCACCCGATCCGTGGCGGCAAGCAGCCGCGCATCCTGTTCGGCACGCAGGCGGGCAGCAAGCCGCCGCGGTTCGTCCTCTTCGCCTCGGGCTTCCTGGAGCACGGCTACCGCCGCTTCATCGAGCGCCGCCTGCGCGAGGAGTTCGGTTTCGAGGGGACCCCGATCCACATCTCGGTCCGCGTCCGCGAGAAGCGCGGTGCGCAGCACAAGCGCAAGATGTAGCGGCCCCTCCAGGGCTGTGGCCCTTCCGAAGGGCCGTGGGGACCGCCGGGGCTAGTCAGTAGCCCCGGCGCGGAGCGGGCGGCAGGGCCGCCGGGATGTGCTGCATCCCGGTCTGGTGCTGCCGCCCGTTCGCGTACCCGGCGCCGGCGGTGGCGTACGAGTACTGCGGCTGCGGAGCGGGGGAAGGCTGCCAGGCGTCCGCCGGCTGCCCCGCGTGCTGTCCCGTCGGCTGCCATGAGGAACCGTTCCAGCCACTCCCGTAGGAGCTCGCGGAGCCCGCGGCGGACCCGCTGCCGTACGCGCCCGCGCCGCTGCCGTACGCGCCGCTGTAGGAGCCCCCGTACGAGAACGCCGTGAAGCCGAGGTCCTCCTCGCCCGTGCGGTCGCCGGGCAGGGCCCGGAAGGCGCGCAGGTACTCCGAGTACAGCGTGTCGTAGATGGGCGTGTGCGAGGCGGTGGGAGAGCTCCCCAGCTCCCGTACGGGGCGCATCGGGGGGACGCTGCTCGGATAGGACGGGGCGCGGGAGACATCGTAGGAATGCACGTATCAGCCAACGAAACCGGCGGCCCACGGATGCGGGGTGGCGGGGCGGAAAACGCAGATCGCCGGGGGTGCGCGGGACGGACCGCGCACCCCCGGCGCACGCCGCCCGGCCCCCTGGGCGGGGGTCGGACGGCCGTCTCGGGGACGGAAGACAGAGCGGCGAGCGGGAGCCCGGGGACGCTCCGGGAGCCGGGGCCTCAGGCGCCCGGGGTACCCGCCAGCGGCATCGAGGCGGCGACCAGCTTGCCGTTGCGGGCGGCCTTGTCCAGGGCGTCGCGCAGCAGGTCCTCGCGGGGCTGCTGGCCGATGGTGCCGACGGGGGCCGCGTACACCAGGACGCGCTGCGTCTTGTTGACGGCGGCCCGCCAGCCGTCGGTGACCGACAGCGGGCGGTGCGCCTGCCACCAGGCGATCTGGCCGGGCTGGAGCACCGAGTGCAGCTGGCCCGCGGCGAGCAGGATCGACCAGCCGGTCAGGGCCTGCGGGACCTCCTCGGTGTCGGTCATGGGGATGAAGCCCTGCTCGATGAGGAGCGGCAGGAAGTCGTCGCCGGGACCGGTGGTGCCGGGGCGCGCGATGGGCGCGGTCGGCTCCACCACGAGGGCGGGGTGCAGTTCCCCGTTGATCAGGATCAGGCCGCTGGTGATGCCGAGGACGGCCTGGCCGCCGGGCACTGACTGCGGCTCGTCACCGGCGGGGGAGGCCGCCGGGGCGGGGCTGTCGCCCGTGATGGAGCGGACGGCGCCCTGGAGGTCCGCCTCGGGCACGGAGACGACCTGCGAGGGGATGCACCCGGCGTGCGCGAAGGCCAGGACGGCCGTCTCGTCGCCGACGAACAGCACCGTGCTGGTCTGCTCGCGCTCGGAGTCGCCGGGGGTGCGGCAGGAAGTGCAGTCGTAGCTGCCCGGGGATCCGTCGCCTGCGAGCAGCCGCTCGGCCTCCTCGTCGCCGATCTCGGCACGTACCTCATCACTGACTTCGAGCATGCGCGGCACGGGGTGGCTCCTCGGACTAGGCGTGCGGGGCCGGGGGGTTCCGGCTCGCCGGGCTCAACGGGGGAGTGGCGGCCGGGGTCACGCCGTTTGAGGGAACGGAATCGAACCGGACCCCCGAAGGAGTGAACGGTCCGACCAGGCCGTTGTTTTCGTGCCAACTCTTTTTTGGTTGTGCGCAGTTGATGGCCGGTGCTGGTCGTTTGGGCGGTGGGCCGAGCGGGTGGGGGCGCGCGGGGCGCGGTGTGGCGAGCGCGGGGGGTGGTACGGGGCTGCGTAGCGTGACGCGATGCGCAACTTCGGGGTTCCGGGTGGGGTGGGCGCGGCGGCGCTGACGCTCCTCTTGCTCGCATCGGCGGCAGCGGTCGCGGCGCCGCCCCCGCCCAGGCCGGGGGCGCCCGGCCGGTCGGTGGACTGCGGGCCCGGCGGGCAGTGGCCCTGGGACTGCGTGGCCGACTGCGAGAGCGGTGGCCGCTGGGCGGTGAACACGGGGAACGGCTTCTACGGCGGACTGCAGTTCTGGCAGCCGACGTGGGAGGAGCACGGCGGACTGGCCTTCGCGCCGAGGGCGGACCTCGCCACGCGGGACCAGCAGATCCGGGTGGGGGAGGAGCTGCTGGCGAGCCAGGGCTGGGAGGCGTGGCCCGTGTGCGCGAAGCGGTACGGGCTGGCGGGCCGGATGCACGTGGTGCGCAAGGGGGACACGCTGGTGGCGATCGCGCGCAGGCACCGGGTGCGGGGTGGCTGGCAGGCGCTCTACGCGGCGAACCGGACGGTGATCGGGCCGCGTCCGGAGGCGCTGCGGATCGGGACGATGCTGGCGCTGCCGGGCGTGCGGACGGATCCGCCCGTGCCGTCCCCGCAGGCGCCCCCGCCCGGGCCGGTCACGACCCCGTCCCCGCAGACACCGTCGCCCGGGGCCGTCACGACTCCGGCCGTGCCGCTTCCTGGCCCGTCGGCGACGCCGCCCCGGGCGAACCCGTCCGTGAGTCCCGGCCCCGCGGGGGGATCGAGGGCTTAGGCGGCGGGCCGGTGGGGGGGGGGGGGGTGGGGGGGGGGGGGTGTGCCCTGCGGGGCTGAGTCCCCTACCCGCCCTTCGCCCGTTCCCCGGGGCTCCGCCCCGGACCCCGCTCCTCAAACGCCGGAGGGGCTGGATCGGCGGCGGTGGGGCTGGATCGGTGCCGGAGGGGGCTGGATCGGCGGCGGTGGGGCGGGATCGGCGGCGGTGGGGGCTCGACTGGTGGCGGCCGGATCGGGGTTTGCGTCAGGCCGGGTGGCCCAGGGCCGGGTCGTGGCCGGGGGAGGGCTGGGCCGGGATGCGGGCTCCGGCGGTGGCCGCCTCGGGGCCCGGCTGGGCGGGCAGGCGGACCTGGGCCGCCTCGGAGTCCGCGCACTCCATCGTGCGGGGGAGCTTCAGCGCCATCACCGCGCCCGCCAGGAGCAGCGCCGCGCTCACCAGCAGCGTGACGTGCAGCCCGTGGACGAAGGAGTGCCGGGCGGCTGCGAACAGGGACTCGCCCGCCGGTCCGCCGAGCCGGTCCGCGATCTGATAGGCCTCGCCCAGTGAGTGCGCGGCGTCGGCGGAGTCGGCCGCGGACACCCCGGGAACCGTCTTCAGGCCCGGCGCGTAGGCCGCGTTCATCACGCTGCCCAGCAGGGCGATGCCCATGCCCGCACCGAGCTGGTAGGAGGTCTCCCCGATCGACGCGGCGCCGCCGGCCGTCGCGGCCGGGGCCTCGCTCAGCATGGACTCGTAGGCCGCGAAGAGGGTGGTCTGGAGGCCGAAGCCGAGCAGGACGAAGCCGACCGTCAGCAGGACCGGCCGGTCGTGCTGGCCCATGAACGTCAGCAGCAGCACCGCGCCGGCCGTCAGGACGAAGCCCAGCGAGACCATCCTGCGCGGCCCGGTCCGGGCCAGTGTGTAGGAGCCGGTCGCGCCCGCCGCCATCGCGGCGAAGGTGAGCGGCAGCAGGCGCAGCCCGGTCTCCAGCGGGCTCAGGTGCAGCACGAGCTGGAGGTACTGGACGGCGATCAGTTCCAGTCCGACCAGCGCCAGCATGGCCAGCACGATGCAGCCCACGGAGGTGGTGAAGGCCGGCCGGGAGAACATCCGCATGTCGATCAGCGGGTGCGTCCGCCGCTTCTGCCGGCGCACGAAGAGCACCAGCAGCCCCGCCCCGATCAGCAGCGGGACCAGTGCCTGCGGGTCGGCGAGGTGCCGCTCCGCGCCGAGCCGCTTGACTCCGAGGACCGCGCCGAGCACGCCGCCGGCGGCCATGAGCGCGCCGAGCACGTCCCAGGGTCCGTCGGAGGTGCCCTTGGACTCGGGCAGCAGCCACCGTCCCAGCGGCAGGATCATGATCATGAGCGGGATGTTGATGAGGAAGACCGAGCCCCACCAGAAGTGCTGGACCAGGAAGCCGCCGAGGACGGGGCCGCTGGCCGCGCCCACGGCGGCGACGGCGGTCCAGATGCCGACGGCGAGGGCCCGCTCGCGCCGGTCGGGGAAGACCTGGCGCAGGATCGACAGGGTGGCGGGCATGATCATCGCGCCGCCGACGCCCAGCAGGGCGCGGGCCGCGATCAGGACCTGGGCGTTTTCGGCGACGGCGGCCAGGGCCGAGGCCGCGCCGAAGAGCCCGTAGCCGAGGAGCAGGACCCGGCGGCGGCCCACGCGGTCACCGAGGGTGCCGAAGAGGATGAGGAGGGCGGCGCACACGAGCGGGTAGGCGTCGACGATCCACAGCAGCTCCATCGGGCCGGGCCGCAGGTCTTCGGAGACGGAGGGAACGGCGACGTGCAGGATCGTCGCGTCGAGCGCGACGAGCACCAGGCTCACGCAGAGGACCGCCAGCACGGCCCAGCGGTTGGCCCCGCCGGAGGCCGCGCCGAGTCGCCGCAGTCGCTGCCAGGGGGAAGGGTTCCTGTCGCCGGTCACGTTCGTCCCCGACATGCATGTACCTCCCAGGTGATCCCTCGCACTCGGCGGACCAGCGTCTTTCGGGGCCACGGATGGGGAGGGTGGCGTCCTACGGGGTCCGGCGTCGACATGCGAGTGATGAGTCAGCGTACGCGAGTTCGGCTGTCCGACACGTGGTCAAGCTCTCATCCCGCCGCCGGTTGCGCTGTGGTGTGCGCCACTCGTCCCACCCGGGCCCTTCCTGCCGGGGCGCGAATGCCCCGGACCTCGATAATCATGCCCGTGAAGGATCTTGGATTTCGTCGGGCCGCGCCCGCTCTGACCGTGTTCGTGGCGGTTCGGCTGCTCGGGCTGACCGTGCTCGCGGTGTGGGGGGCGGTGGCCGGCAGCAGTGCGCACACCCTGCTCTCGGCCCGCTGGGACTCCCTCTGGTACGCCCGGATCGCCGCCGAGGGGTACGGGTACGAAGTGGCGCTCCCCAACGGCGACGTCCACTCCAACCTGGCCTTCTTCCCGCTGCTGCCCTGGCTGGAGCGGCTGGTCTCGGCCGTCACCGGGCTCGGGTACGGATCGGCGGGCCTGGTGGTGTCGGCGCTCGCCGGGCTCGCCGCCGCCTGGGGGATCTTCGCGGTCGCCGAACTGCTCCACGGCCGCCGCGCCGGGGTGTTCGCCGTCGCGGTCTGGGCCGCGCTGCCCGTCGGGATCGTCCAGTCGATGGCGTACAGCGAGTCGCTGTTCACCGCACTGGCCGCCTGGAGCCTTTACGGGGCCCTGCGCGGGCACTGGCTCACTGCCGGCCTGCTCGCGGCCGGGGCGGGACTGACCCGCCCGGTCGGAGCGGCCGTGGTCGCGGCGGTGTGGGTGGCCGCCGCCCTGACCCTGCGCGGCGGGGAGCGCTCCTGGCGGCCGGTGGCGGGGGCGCTGCTGGCTCCGCTCGGCGCGGCGGCGTACGTGCTGTGGGTGGGCGCGCGCACCGGCGGCGGCCTGACCGGGTACCTGGACGTACAGGGCGGCTGGGGCAACGGCTTCGACGGCGGGCTGGCGTTCGCCCGCTTCGTCGGGGCGCGGCTGGCCTCGCCGGCCTTCCCCGCCGGGATCGGGCTGATCGCCGGGGTCGCGCTGGTGCTGTGGCTGTACGTGCTCTGCGTGCGGCGGCGCCAGCCGCTGCCGCTCCTGGTGTACGCCGGAATCGTGGTGGCGCTGGCCCTGTGCGCCTCCGGGTACTTCGGCTCCAAGCCCCGGCTGCTGCTGCCCGCCTTCCCGCTGGTGTTCCCGCCGGCGGTGGCGCTGGCCCGGTGGCGGACGGGCCGGGCGGCCGCGGTGCTGGGCGCGGCGGCCGCCGCCTCGGCCGCGTACGGGGCCTTCTGGCTCAACGGCTCGGGGCCGCCGTAGGCCGTCGCGGGACGGGCCCGGCGGTCCGAGATCACGGAATGGACCGTTCCGTTCCATCTTCGGGCAAAACAATTGACCAGGACTGATAAATGCGGCCTGAGTATGCGAAGAAAAGACCGGAGGAAGGGACCTCCGCCGGTCCAGCCAAAGGCCGAATACAGGGAATTAAGTCCCGCGTGAGACCAACTCCACATCACATGGTCATCACAAAGCGTGTGATTCGACCGGGTCGCCCATCGACGCGCGGTAACGTCGATTGAGTGCGTACCGACCAAATCCTGCCCAGACTGGAGCGGGTGTTCGCCCGGCTGGACCGGGAACCAGAGCGACCGGCTCATCTGCAAACACCGCGGATGAGCCGGCACCGCGTCGTGCTCCTCGGGGCCACCCTCGCCATCTACCTGGCGATCGTCGTCGCGGTCCTGACCACCTCGTGGCTCGTCCGCCTCGACTGGCAGATCATGTTCTTCCGGCCGTACGAGCAGTGGCCGCAGCTCCACGCCTTCCTCGACTACCTCGTCGTCCTGGGCCAGCGCGGCCCCACCGCGGTCATGGTCGCCGCCTGGCTCGGCTGGCGGTCCTGGCGGCAGCACACCCTCCGCCCGCTGATCACCCTCGGCGTGGCGTTGCTGCTGCTCAACATCACGGTGGGCGCCGTCAAGCTCGGCCTGGGCCGGCTCGGTCCGCACTACGCCACGGAGATCGGCTCCGCCGAACTCTTCGCCGGCGGCGATATATTTCCTTCCGGGCACACCGCCAACGCCGTGGTGACCTGGGGAATCCTGGCGTACCTGGCCTCGACCGTGGTCACCCGCCGGGTGCTCTCCCTGGTGTCCGCCGTGGTCTCCCTGAGCGTCGGCGCCACCACCGTCTACCTCGGCACCCACTGGGTCAGCGACGTCCTGCTCGGCTGGCTCGCCGGCCTGCTCGTGCTGCTGGCGCTGCCGTGGTTCGAGCCGGCCATCGCCATGGCCGAGGCCTACGTCTTCGATCTGCGCGCACGGCTGCGCACCCTCGTGGAGGCCGGGCAGGTGCCCGAGTCCCTCACCGGGCTGCTCGTCCCGGTGCTCTCGGCCGGAGGCAAGTGGCAGCTCCAGCGGGCCGCCGCCGAGCCGTCCGAGCGGCCGTCGGCGCAGCCCGCGCCGGCCGTCCAGCCCGTGCCGACCGTGCTGGCCATGCAGCCCGTACAAACCATGCAGCCCGTGGTCGTCCTCCGGCAGTCCGAGCCGGCCGGGCCCGCGCAGGTGCCGGGTCCGGTCCCGGTCCCGGCGTCGGCCTCCGCCTCCGCTTCCGTGCAGGCCGCGGGGCACCAGCCGGCCGCCCGGCCCGCCGTCCACCTCGCCGGCCGTCCGCACCTGATCCGTTCGGAGCGGACCCCGGTCACCCCGGCAGGCAGCCGCCGCCCGGCCCACGCCGAGCGGGCCCCGGCGCGCGGCGCGGCGCCCCGCCCGGCCGCCGGCGGCTGAGCCGGACGGTACGCACCCCTTCCGCTCGCGCATCCACGGCGGGCCCCGGTCGACGACCGGGGCCCGCCGTGTGCGTGCGGGGCGGAGGCGGCGGCCGAAAGGCCCGGAACGTCAGCGGCGCGCCCGGACGTTCCTCCGTACCGGGTCACGCTTGTGTCACGGATTGTCGACAGTCTCCCACTGCGGAGTTTGTCTGGACCTTCCATTTCCCGTCCCGCGACACGCCCGGGGTGAATTCTGTTTCGAATTCCTCCGGAACTCCCCGGAATTGTGGCCGGGCCGAGCGTCGGCCCCCTTCGTTTCCTTACAAACCCTTCACTTCTCCGGCCCCTTCGCGCGGTTCCAGAGACCTGCCGAGCCGATCTCGCGCGGCCCGGATCCGGTCCGTCAGTTCGGCCGGTTCGACGACCTCGAACTCACACCCGATCAGCATGATGTGAATGACGAGGACATCGAGGTTGACGGCCCCGGTGCGCAGGATGCAGCTCTGCTCGTCGAGCGGCTCCAGGGTCCCGTCGGCCGGTCCGACGATCCGCGCCGCCTCGTGCTCGGGCACCCGCAGCCGGACGACGGCCCGGGCCGCGTACACCCGCTGGGAGATGCCCTTGGAGACGTAGGCGGCGAGGTCCTCGGCGGGCGGCGGACGCGGGGTGAAGCGCGGTCCGTGCGGGGGCCTGGGCTCGATCCGGTCCACCCGGAAGGTCCGCCAGTCCTCCCGGTCCAGGTCCCAGGCGACCAGGTACCAGCGGCGCTCGCTGCACACCAGCCGGTGCGGTTCGACGGTCCTGCGCGTGACGGTGCCCCCGTGGTCCCGGTACCCGAAGCGCAGCCGCTCGGCGTCGCGGCAGACGCCGGCCAGCTCGGTCAGCACGGACGGGTCGATGGCGGAGGCGCCCGCCCCGCGGAACATGGGCACGGTGAACCGGTTCAGTGCGGACACCCGGGCCCGCAACCGCGACGGCAGCACCTGCTCCAGCTTCGCCAGTGCCCGCACGGAGGCCTCGCCGATGCCCTCCACGCCGTTCCCGGCGGCGGTCCGCAGCCCCACGGCCACGGCGACGGCCTCGTCGTCGTCGAGCAGCAGGGGCGGCAGCTCGGCCCCGGCCCCCAACTGGTATCCGCCGCCGGTGCCCGGACTGGCGTTCACCGGGTAACCGAGCTCCCGCAGCCGGTCCACGTCCCGGCGCACGGTCCGCGGCGTCACGCCGAGCCGGCCGGCCAGGTCGGCGCCCGTCCATTCCCGGTGGGCCTGCAACAGGGACAACAGGCGCAGCAGTCGCGCGGAAGTATCGAGCATGTCCGCAGTCTGCCCGCAGGACCGGGACCGCAGGACCGGGACCGCATGGCCGGGGCACAGGACCGGCGTCACACCCGCAGCGGGTGGACCGCGGACCGGCGGGGCGACAAACTTGCGGCGCTAGGTTTTGTGATCCCGGTCCGTCTGCCAGGAGGCGCAGTGTCCTTCGTTCCCACCGACCCGCTCGGGCTCGACGAACTCCTCACGCCCGAGGACCTCGCGATCCGGGACACCGTCCGCGGCTGGGCCGCCGACCGGGTCCTGCCGCACATCGCCGAGTGGTACGAGAACGGCGAGCTGCCCGGGATCCGGGAGATCGCCAAGGAGCTCGGAGCCCTCGGGGCGCTCGGCATGTCGCTCCAGGGATACGGCTGCGCGGGCGCGAGCGCCGTCCAGTACGGGCTCGCCTGCCTGGAACTGGAGGCCGCCGACTCCGGGATCCGCTCGCTGGTCTCCGTACAGGGCTCGCTCGCGATGTACGCGATCTGGAAGTACGGCTCCGAGGAGCAGAAGCAGCGGTGGCTGCCCGGCATGGCCGCCGGCGAACTCATCGGCTGCTTCGGCCTGACCGAACCGGACGTCGGGTCGGACCCCGGCGCGATGCGCACCCACGCCAGACGGGACGGCTCGGACTGGGTCCTGAACGGCCGCAAGATGTGGATCACCAACGGCTCGGTGGCCTCCGTGGCCGTCGTCTGGGCGCAGACCGAGGAGGGGATCCGCGGGTTCGCCGTCCCCACCGACAGCGCAGGCTTCTCCGCGCCGGAGATCAAGCACAAGTGGTCCCTGCGCGCTTCGGTGACCAGCGAGCTGATCCTGGACGACGTACGGCTGCCCGCCGACGCGGTGCTGCCGGGCGTCAGCGGACTCAAGGGGCCGCTCGGCTGTCTCAGCCACGCGCGGTACGGGATCGTCTGGGGATCGATGGGAGCGGCGCGGGCCAGTTTCGAGTCGGCGCTGGACTACGCGAAGACGCGCGAACAGTTCGGCAGGCCCATCGGCGGCTTCCAGCTCACGCAGGCCAAGCTCGCGGACATGGCGCTGGAGCTCCACAAGGGGATCCTGCTCGCCCACCACCTGGGCCGCCGCATGGACGCGGGGACCCTGCGGCCGGAGCAGATCAGCTTCGGCAAGCTCAACAACGTCCGCGAGGCCATCGAGATCTGTCGCACCGCGCGGACGATCCTCGGTGCCAACGGGATCTCCCTCGAGTACCCCGTCATGCGGCACGCCACCAACCTCGAATCGGTCCTCACCTACGAAGGCACCGTCGAGATGCACCAGCTCGTGCTGGGCAAGGCGCTCACCGGGCTCGACGCCTTCCGCTAGGCCGGGGTGCGGCCACAGGATGCCGGGAGGGCCGGAAGGAGCCGGAGGCGGCCGGTGAGGGTCCCCCAGCTCACGCTGGGAGGTGCCCCCGGGCTCAGCTCTGGTTGAAGAAGTCGCGCGAGCGGCCGGCGGGCTCGCCGCTCACGATCTGGGTGTCGGCCGGGGTCAGCAGGAAGACCCTGGTCGCCACCCGCTCGATCGAACCGCGCAGACCGAAGGTTAGACCGGCCGCGAAGTCGACCACGCGCTTCGCGTCGCCCGGGTCCATCGAGGACAGGTTCACGATGACCGGGACACCGTCGCGGAACAGCTCGCCGATGCCGCGGGCGTCGCGGAAGCCGTCCGGGGTGACCGTCGCGATGCGGCGGCCCTGATCGACGGCGGACTCCGACGCCACCTTGACGCGCGGGTCCGTGACCCACTGCTCGCCGGGGCCGACCACCGAACCCCCCTGCGGGGCCTCCGCGTAGTCGTCGTCGTAGTAACGCTCGTCGTCGCTGTCCTCTACGAGACCCAGCCAGGCACTCGCCTTGCGCACCGAACCCATGGACGCCTCCTTTCATCGCGGTCAGTTCTGTCTTCTCTTCCGCGTCCCTATCGTCGTCCATGATGCTGACAACGCGCCAAGTGGATAGTCGCCGCGCAGGGGTTTCGTGACGGTACTGGTGCAGAACATCCGTTGCACGGTCAAGGATCCCGGCGGGTCCCGCTGCTGACTGAGTGAAAATACGACCAGTGCCGCCGTACGGGTGAGCGAGGGGGACGTACGGGTGACGGCCGGTCTCGCTACGATGCCCGTCGAGCACGCGTATGACACACGGGGGAATCGTTTTGTTCGGCATCGTCAGACCATGCACGCACCGCCTCGGGGAACGGTTCAAGACGGAGTGGATGGCCCATCTGTGCGGGCTGTGCCTGGCACTTCGGGGCGACCACGGGCAGTTCGCGAGGATCGTGACCAACTACGACGGGCTGCTCGTCTCCGTTCTGACGGAGGCTCAGTCCGGACCCGCACCGGGCTCCCGGCGCACCGCGGGGCCCTGTCCACTGCGCGGGATGCGCACCGCCGCCGTGGCCAACGGCGAGGGGGCGCGGCTCGCGGCCGCCGTCTCGCTCGTCCTGGCCTCCGCCAAGGTGCGCGACCACGTCGCCGACCGGGACGGTCTGTTGGCCCGCGCCCCGATCGCCCTCGCGGCGCGCCGGGTGGCCCGGGGCTGGGACCGGGCGGGCGCCCGCACCGGGGCCTCGCTCGGCTTCGACACGGCCGTGCTCGTCGACGCCGTGGACCGGCAGGCGGGCATCGAGACCCTGGCCGGAGCCGGCACGCCGGTGCTCGTGGTGACCGAGCCGACCGAGACCGCCACGGCCGCCGCCTTCGCCCATACCGCGACCCTCGCCGGGCGGCCAGGCAACGCCCCCGCGCTCGCCGAGGCGGGACGCTATTTCGGGCGGCTCGCGCACCTGCTGGACGCCGTCGAGGACCAGGCGGCGGACGCGGCCGCGGGCGCCTGGAACCCGCTCACCGCCACCGGGACCCCCGTCGCCGAGGCCCGCAGGCTGTGCGACGACGCCCTGCGGGGCATCCGGCTGGCGCTGCGGGAGGTGGAGTTCGCCGACGCGGGGCTGGCCCACCGGCTGCTCGTGCACGAGCTGCGCACCTCGGTGGACCGGGCCTTCGGGACCGCGGGCTGCGCCCACACGGCGGCGGACCGCGCGCCCGAGGGCTCCTTCGGCCCGCCCCCGGCGGACTTCGGCCCGCCGCCGGCGCCCCCGCGAAAGCCCCGCCGCGACCTGCTGCCGGGCTGCGCGGTGGCCCTGGGGCTGTTCTGCACCTGCCAGCTGTGCTGCACGGAGCACGAGGGCCCGTGGTCCCGCGAGAAGAAGGACCCGTGGTGCGATGCCGGCGACTGCTGCGACGGCTGTGATTGCTGTGGCGACTGTGGGTGTGGTGACTGCTGCTGCTGTCCGTGTGACGGCTGCTGAGGAGGTACCGGCTCCGCTTCGGCCCCGGGTTGGTGACGGCTTGGTTCCGGTTTGGTGCGGGCTCGGCCCGGCCCCTCGCATCGGTGATTCAGTAGGGCGATTTCCAGCCGTTCCGGGAGGCGGAGAGTGGGGGGCGGTGGCGTGGCCTGGTCTGGGGCAAGGGAGTATGTCGGTCGGGTCGGTCCGCCGTGAGCGGACAGTGGCTGGAACCAGCTCTTGCCGGTCGGGTCTGACGGCGGAAATCCTTCGATAGCATTTACGGGGTTTGTCAGGGGCACGGCGAACGGCGATATGCCGGCTGTGGTTCCTGCTGCCCGCACGAGCCCGGGCACTGCACCTGCCCCCGGGCTGCGATTCCCTTCGGGAGGACAATAAGTGACGAACAAGCGCAACTTCCGTTCCCGGCTCCTCGCCGTGGCCACCGGCCTGACCGCCGTGGCCACCATCGCGGTTCCCGCGTCGGCGTCCGAGGCCCCGAGCGGCGGCAGCGTCAACGCCGAGCGCCTCGCCGCGGTGGAGGCCTCGCTCCTGCGGGCCGACGTCGCCGGCACCGCCTGGGGCACGGACCCCGCCACGGGGACCCTCGTGGTCACCGCGGACTCCACCGTCTCGGACGCGAACATAGAGAAGATCAAGAAGGAGGCCGGGGCGAACGCCTCGGCGGTGCGCATCGAGCGGACCCACGGCAAGCTGTCGAAGCTGATCACCGGCGGCAGCGGCATCTGGACCTCGCAGTGGCGTTGCTCCGCGGGCTTCAACGTCCGCAAGGGCAGCACGTACTACATCGTGACCGCGGGGCACTGCACCGAAGGTGCCGGCACCTGGTACGCGAACTCCACCGGTTCCACCAAGATCGGCCCCACCCGGGGCAGCAGCTTCCCGACGAACGACTACGGGCTTGTCCGTTACGACAACAAGTCCCTGTCGCACAAGGGCATGGTCGGCAGCCAGGACATCAAGGACGCCATCAGCGCCAAGGTCGGCCTGTCGGTCAAGCGCCGCGGCAACACCACCGGTACCCACGGTGGCAAGGTGACCGGTCTGAACTACACCGTGAACTACGGCAACGGTGAGATCGTCTACGGCCTCATCCGGACCAACGTCTGCGCCGAGCCCGGCGACAGCGGCGGCCCGCTGTACTCCGGCACCCACGCGGTCGGCCTCACCTCCGGCGGCAACGGCAACTGCACCTCCGGCGGGACCACTTACTTCCAGCCCGTGAAGGAAGCCCTCTCCCGCTACGGCGTCAGCGTCTACTAGGCCCTAGGTGCCCGGCCCCCGGGGCCGGGCACCAGGTCCTTCGGACTCCGACGCGCGAGCACGGCACCGCCCCGGACGTCCTCCCCCTGCGGGGAGGGCGTCCGGGGCATCCGTGTGTTCCGGGCCCGTTCCGGACGCGTACAGGTCCGGACGGCGTACCGTCCGGTTTCCGGCCGGGCCGGTGTGGAAGGGTTGAGCGGCATGAGCGCTGACGCAACCGCCACCGACGGCACCGGTGCCACCGGTGCCACCGACGACACGGACGATCCGGCCACGGCCTGGAAGCAGTGGCACGAGCACCGGGTGGCCACCGTGTCCGCCCCCTACGGGCCACTCGCACTGACCGGCACGCACTGGCTCGCCGATTACCCGGAAGGTCGAATTCCGGCCGTTCCGGGGCACTGGCGGGCCGCCGCCGGAGGCGTGACCCTGACCGCCGCTCCCGGGGACGGGATCACCCTGGACGGCGAACCCCTCGCCGGCCCCGCCGTCCTCGCCGCCGACGGGGCGCCGCCCTCGCACTCCCGGCTCCGCGCGGGGGAGGTACGGCTCGTCGTGATCCGGCGCGAAGGGGAATGGGCGGTACGCGTGTTCGACCCGGCCGCACCGGGCCGCGCGGCCTTCACCGGGATCGACGCCACCCCGTACGACCCGGCGTACGCCGTGCCGGGGCACTTCTCCCCGTACGGGCAGGACCGGACGGTCCAGGTCGAGAACGCCGACGGACGGGCGCGCGGGCTCGGTCTGGGCGGCGAGCTGAGCTTCGCCTTCGCGGGCGCCCGGCACACGCTGGGGGTCGCGGTGGACGAGGAGGACGGCAGTCTCTGGGCGGTCGTCGGCGATGCCACCGGGGGTCGTTCCAGCTACCGGTTCCGCTTCCTCAAGCCCGGAATCCCGGCCGCCGACGGCTCGATCTCCGTGGACCTCAACCGGATCCAGCTGCCTCCCTGCGCCTTCGCGGACCACTTCGTCTGCCCCTTCCCTCCGCCGGGCAACACCCTGCCCTTCGAGATCGCGGCGGGCGAAAGGCGGCTGAAAGGCGCCCTTGCTAGCGGTATCTGACACCAGGAGACTCCCGTCAGCGTCTCTCGGGGCTTGTCAGGGGCACGTCGAACGGCATCCCGTCCGCCGCGCCCCGGGCCGCCCTCCACGGGCTCCGGCACCACCCCACCCCGCCGGGCCTCCGACCCCCACTCGGGAGGACGACAAGTGACGATCAAGAGCATCATCCGTTCCCGGCTCTTCGCCGTGGCCACCGGCATGGCCGCCGTGGCCGCCCTCGCGGCCCCCACGGCCGCACACGCCGACGGCGGGTTCAGCGCCGACCGGCTCGCCTCCGCCGGCGCCTCGGTCCTGCGCGCCGACGTGGCCGGCACCGCCTGGCACACCGACCCCGCCACCGGCACCCTCGTGGTCACCGCCGACTCCACCGTCTCGGCGGCCGCCATCGCCAGGATCCGCAGCGAGGCCGGAGCGAACGCGGCCGCCCTGCGCATCGAGCGCACCCCCGGCAAGCTGAGGAAGCTCATCTCCGGCGGCGACGCCATCTACGCCTCCGGCTGGCGCTGTTCGGCCGGCTTCAACGTGCGCAGCGGAAGCACGTACTACATCCTGACCGCCGGACACTGCACCGACGGCGCGGGCACCTGGTGGACCAACTCCGCGCACACCACCGTCATCGGCCCCACCGTGGGCTCCAGCTTCCCGAACAACGACTACGGGCTCGTCCGCTACGACAATGCCGCCGTCGCCCACCCCGGGACCGTCGGCAACCAGGACATCACCAGCGCCGTCAACGCCACCACCGGCATGTCCGTCACCCGTCGCGGATCCACCACCGGCATCCACAGCGGGTCGGTGACCGGCCTCAACGCCACCGTGAACTACGGCGGCGGCGACGTCGTCTACGGAATGATCCGGACCAACGTCTGCGCCGAGCCCGGTGACAGCGGCGGTCCGCTCTACTCCGGTACCCGCGCGGTCGGCCTCACCTCCGGCGGCAGCGGCAACTGCTCCTCGGGCGGCACCACGTTCTTCCAGCCCGTCGTCGAGGCGCTCAACGCGTACGGCGTGAGCGTGTACTAGGCCCTGCCCCGGGCCCCGGCACGGACCCGTGCGCCCCGCCGGACCCCTGGACGTCCTCCCGCCTTCTGGGAGGATGTCCAGGGCGTTCGTGTCCACGGGGGGGGGAGCGGGTTTCCGCATGAAGCGAATCGGCGTGACCGGGCACCGGTCGATCCCGGACGAGCTGCTCGGCCATGTGGAAGAGGGGCTGCGGGCCGTACTGGGGGGCCACCAGGGGCCGTTGGAGGCCCTCTCCAGCCTCGCCGAGGGAGCGGACCAGCTGTTCGCCGCCATCGCGCTGGAATACGGCGCGGACCTCACCGTGGTCATCCCCAGCGGGGACTACGAGGAGGGCTTCGGGGACACCGGATCGCTGGACCGGTACCTGGGGCTCAAGCGCCGGGCCGCCCAGGAGGTCCGGATGGACTTCGCCCGCTCCACCGACGAGGCCTACTACGCGGCCGGCGCCTACATCGCCGATTCCTGCGACCGCCTCGTCGCCGTCTGGGACGGCCTGCCCGCCCGCGGGCACGGCGGCACCGCCGAGATCGTCGCCTACGCCCGCGCGCTGGGGAAGCCCGTCACCGTGATCTGGCGGGAGGGCGTGACCCGGGACTGAATCCGGGCCGCGCCCCCTCGGACCGTCAACTGCTGTGCCGGGCCAGCCAGTCCGTGTGCTGCGGGGACACGTACCGTTCGGTCTCGTAGACCGAGGCCGGCCACTGCGTCTCGGTGATGGTCGTCTGCATCACGACCATCATCGCGGAGAGGTCCTGCTCGATCAGGGTGTGCGCCTCGATCAGCGGGTGGTGGCGCCGCACCTCGTTCCAGGCGATGCCGGCCGTCGCCGCCGCGCTCAGCAGCCCGGTCAGCGCCGGCCCCGGACCCGAACCGAACGCCCCGAAGAGGGCGAACAGCAGCGCCAGCAGGGTCAGCAGCACGATCGACCACGACCACAGGGCCGTCGCCCGCCGGGACACCTCCGTCTTGCGCTGGTACCAGTTGCGCTGCTCGATCAGCCGGTCGCGGACGTACGTCTCCCTGCGGACCTGGTAGTCCAGACCCCGCAGCCGGAACATCGCACCGGTGATCTCCCCGCCCTCCGGTACCAGCCCGGCGGTCCGCGGATCCTCCCAGCCCATCTTCCGCAGCTCGTTCAGACCCGCCTCCAGCCGGGTCCGGTACGTTTCCTCGACGCCCGGGACGTCACTGCCGAAGGGGGCGCCGTGGACGGCGTACCGCCAGGCCAGCGATTTGATGAACTCCGCGGCGCTCCGGTTGAGCTGCCACTGCGGGCGCGCCCGGCGCCGGGTGGCCCGTACGCCCACGCCCAGCACCCCGGCGTACGCGAGCACGCTGAGCAGCCCGGACAGGTAGGCGGAGCCGACCTTCGGCCCGTCGGGCAGGGCGGCGACGGCGGCGGCCACGACGAGCAGCATCAGCTGGGCGCGGGTGGCCTGGGTGGATTCCCGCTGCCGGGAGATCGCCGCCTGGTCGGTGTGGTGGAAGAGGGCCGGCAGGTCCTCGTTGCGAAAGGTCGTGCTGTCACTCACAGCGAACCCCCCAGTCTGCTGGTTCTGCGTTCTGCGTCTGTCGGGAGGGGAGGTGCGGGGGCGGCCCCCGGCGGGAGCCGCCCCCGCGGATCACACCGCCAGCGGCTCCAGGTCCCGGTGGACCCGGCGCTCGTCGCGGGCGTACCGTGTCAGCCCGTGGTCCTCGCCGAGGAGCCGGGTCAGCTCGGCCACCGCCTCGGCCCGTACCCGGTTCGCCTCCTCCTTGCGTCCCATCATGTCGAGGCTGACCGCCATGTTGGAGGAGCTCGCCAGGGTCTCCGGGTGGTGCGCTCCCAGTGCCTCGCGCAGCCGCATCACCGAGATCCGCTCCAGCTCCAGGGCGCCCTCCGGATCGCCCAGGTCGGCCCGGGCGTTGGCCAGGTTGAGGTTGGCGAAGATGGTGTGCGGGTGGTTGTCGCCCAGCACCTCGCGCATGTGGTGGATGGTCTGGCGCAGCATCGGCTCGGCGGTCTCCGACGCCCCCGTGCCCCAGTGGAAGACCGCGAGGTTGTTGACCGCGGCCAGGGTGTACGGGTGCCGCTCGCCCGGCACCTTGACGTACTCGTCCACCACCTCCTGGGCCAGGTCCCTCGCCCCGCCCGGGTCGCCGGTCGCGAACAGGTCCGCGGCCAGGTTCAGTTCGCAGGCGAGGAGGTCGGGGTTGACCGAGGTGTACTTGGCCCGGTACCGGTTGCGCGTCGCCGTGGTCAGCCGCAGCGCGTCCTCCACGTCCCCCGCCCTGCGCAGCGAGACCGCCAGGTTCTTGGCCGCCGACAGGGTGCCGGGGAAGGCCCGGCCCAGGGTCCGCTTGTAGATCTCGTACGTCCGGCTCAGCAACTGCACCGAGTCGTCGTACCGGCCGACCTCGCGCAGGTCGCGCGCCAGGTTCTGCGCCGAGGACAGGGTGTACGGGTGGTCCGTGCCCAGCACCTCGGTGCGCCGGTCGAAGACCTCCTGGTCGATCTCCCTGGCCCGCGCGTACTGGCCGATCATGCGCAGGTTCAGCGCCAGGTTGTTCGCGGCGGCCAGGGTGCGCGGGTGGGCCTCGTGGAAGATCTGTCCGAAGCCCTCGTGCGCGGCATTGGCCAGCTCCATCGCCTCGCCGTAGCGGCCGAGCGCGCCCAGGTCCATCGCCAGGCCACTGGTGGTCATGTACGTGTGCGGGTGCGAGACGCCCAGCGCCGCCTGCTGGCGCTCCAGGGTGCCCTCGTCCAGCTCCATCGCCTCCACGAACCGGCCCTGCGAGCGCAGGATGTTGGAGAGGTGGAAGCGCAGGTACAGGTACTGGAGGTCGTCGCCGCCCAGGGTCTCGCGCCAGGTCTCGCGCAGTTCCTCGCCCAGCGCGTACGCGGCCTTGAAGTCCCCGCGCTTCCAGAGGTAGCGGACGCGGTCGATCAGCAGCCGGCGGGTCTCCGGCTCCTTGCAGAACCGGGCCTCCGACGGGGTCAGGTGCGGCCAGATGGTGTTGAACCGCGGCCAGGTCTCCGGGTTGTCTATCGGCTCGTCGTCGTCCGGCCGGGCACCCGCCAGGATCCGGTGCACCGCGTGCCGGGCCTCGCGCTGCTCCTCCTCGGAGAGCTGCGCCCGGATCACGGCCTGCACCAGGCGGTGCACCTGGATGCTGTTGCTGACCTGGTCGACCTTGGCGAGCGCGAAGCGGCCGATCTCCCGGATGACGCGGCCCAGGACCAGCTTCTCCTGGAGCGAGGAGTCGTACGGCTTGAGGGCGTCGATCATCTCCTTGCTGTAGAGCAGGTTCGCCGAGATCGGCTCGGGCGCGAAGAAGGCGCACAGCTGGAGCAGCCGGACGGCCGCGGGGGAGCGGGACTGGAGCCGCTCTATGGAGACGTTCCAGGTGGCGGCCACCGGCTCGGGGTAGCCGGGCGGCTGGTTCAGCGCCAGCACGCGGGCGGCCTGCTGGGCCAGCTGCTCGATGTACGCGGACACCGGGGTCGCGGTCTCCGCGATCCAGGCGCCCGCCTGCTCGACGGCCAGCGGCAGGTCGCCGACCGCGACGGCCACCTGCTCGGCGTCGTCCTTGCTGAGGCCGGGGGCCCGGCGCTGGAGGTGCTCGATGGACTCCTCGCGCAGGAACACGTCCACGGGGAGGGCGTCGCCGTACTGGGACCAGGACTGGTTGCGGGAGGTGACGAGCACGTGCCCCGGGCCGCCCGGCGGGAAGTACCGCTTGAGCGTTTCGGGGTCGTCGGCGTTGTCGAAGACCAGCAGCCAGCGCGAGGAGGGAACCCCGCGCCGCAGCAGGTCGATCGCCTCCTGGGAGGCGGCCGACATGTCCTCGCCGGTCTGCGCGCCCAGGCGTACCGCCAGTTCCGCGAGGGCGGCGACCACGTCGTCGGTCTGCTCGGCGGAGATCCACCAGACCAGGTCGTAGTCGGCCATGAAGCGGTGGACGTACTCCAGCGCCACCTGGGTCTTGCCCACGCCGCCGAGCCCGAACAGGGTCTGGGGCTGCGGCAGCACCACGGATATGCCGCCGCCGAGCTGGTCGCGCATCCGCTCCAGCACGATGGAGCGGCCGGTGAATCCGGGGTTGCGGGGCGGCGCGTTCCAGATCTTCGGGACCGTCCCCGGGAAGCGGGGGCCGGGCGCGGAGGCGCTGGCGACGGTGTCGGGCAGCGCCATCGGCCGTTCCACCGCGCGCAGCAGCGCGGTCGTGGCGTGCACCTCGTCCAGGCGGAACAGGTCCACCGGATTGCGGTCGATGTACGGGGTGGACAGGCGCACGTCGCCCACCCGCAGCGGCACCAGCTGGCGCCGCCCGCCGGTCGGGTCCTCGGCGGCGGCCCGCTCCCACACGTCCACCGCGCGGGCGGACTTGAGATAGGCGCTGGAGAGCAGCACCACGGTCCGCGCGGCGGTGTCGACGCTGATCCCGGTACCGCCCAGGGTGTCCCCGCCCGCGGCGGCCGGGGCCCGTTCGGCGGAGACGTCCCGGGGGACGACCCGGAAGCCGGCCCGGGTGAGCACCGATTCGATCCAGTCGGCCCACATGCGGTTCTCGGCGACGTAGGAGAGGAAGAGGTCCGCGGGCAGGGCGGGGCGCCGCCGGGTGAAGGCGTCCCGGATGCGCAGGCGCACCTCCTCGCCGATGGCCGGCATCGAGGTGACGTCGCCCTCGGTGACGACGGTGGTGAGCCGTTCGAAGGCGGAGAGCAGGGAGTTGGTGAGTCCGGCCTCGTCCCCGAAGGTGGCCAGGGTCTCCTCGTAGGCGTAATAGGGGCGGTACGGGATCTCCACAGCGCCCCAGTAGGAGGTGAGGTCGTCCCCGATCAGCCCGTTGGGGAAGCGGTCGAACTTGATCCGGGCCAGGGCCCGGCCGGCGTCGGCCTTCTCCTTCTCGCCCTCGTCGATGCGCATCGGCACCGGGTAGATCTTGATGCCGCGGTCGTTGAACCGTTCGTCGATCTGCCGGGCCACGGAGGCCGCGCCGTCGATGGACTGGTCGGACAGGGTGAAGCAGTCGACCAGGACGTCGGGCAGGTGGACCGTGCAGATGTCGGCTATGTCCGAGAGGCCCGTGCGGCTGTCGATGAGGACGTAGTCGTAGTTCCGCTTCATGTCCGCCCGTAAGGCGTCGAAGAAGAGCCCGCCGCCGAGCCGGTCGTAGAAGTTGTCCCAGTCGAAGGTCGAGACGGTCGCCGAGTACTCGCGGTTCTGCCGGCCCGCCGAGACGAAGTCGAGGGTCCCGCCGTCGGGGAACTCCCAGCCGAGGGTCTCGGGGGTCAGCGAAACGGCGTGCGGCTGGATCCGCGCGTAGTCCTTGTGCCAGTCGTCGGCGCGCTGCACCGGGCTGGTGGCCGCCCACGCGTACTCGCTGATGAGGTCGATGACACCGGTGGTGGCGCCGAGGGTGGAGGGGTCCAGGAACGGGTGGAAGAAGCGGTGCAGGCCGGGAGCCTCCAGGTCCCAGTCCACGGCGAGGACCCGCTTGCCGTTGGCCGCGAGGATCCAGGCGGTGTTGGCCAGCGCCATCGTGCGGCCCGTGCCGCCCTTGTACGAGTAGAAGGTGACGATGCGCCCCTCGCGGTGCTCGTCACTGCTGCTGTGCTGGCTGTCACGACTCGATGTCATCCGCGTCCCCCCGGTCGTTGTCGTTGTCGTCATCGGGTCCGGCCGGCCCGCCGGGCCCGGCGCCGTACCCGTCGCCCGTGTCGCCCACGGTGGGCGGGAAGGGGGCGGGCGGTGGGCCGGGCGGCGCGTTCATCCCCATGGGACCGAGCAGCCGGGGCCGTTCGGTGCCGGCCACGGGGCTGCCGGCCGGTGGGTAGACCTGGGCGTGTCTGAGGAACTGCTGGGCGGCGGCCTCCACCACCTGCGGCAGGATCTGCCCGAGCGTCTCCATGTTGGCCACGCCGTTGGCCGCGGCCCGGCAGGCGGCCCGGCCCTGGCTCATCTTGACGGGCATGGTGTCCTCGAGCCGGTGGGCCAACTCGCCCTCCTTCGCGCGGCTCTGGTGGTCGTAGCGGTTCCACGGCACGACCACGTTGATCCACGGCCGGGACTCCTGGTCGAAGGCGGCCAGGCGCTGGCGGCGCTGCTCGTCCTCCACCGCCCACCGGTCCACGATGAGGATCTCGGGCCGGGTGGGCGGCTGTTTGGAGTCGAAGTGTCCGGCCTCGTCGTCGAACGACCCCACCGTCGTCTGGTAGTTGAGGTTGCGGACCAGGTCCTCGGCCACGTAGGCGATGGGCCGCTGGGAGACCGGGTGGTACGGGTTCCAGTCCAGCGCGCTGTCCCCGTAGTACTCGGGGCTGCGCCCCTCGGGCAGATCGTGCCGGGAGGCGGCGGCCACGGTGACGTGCAGGGTGCGGGCGGTGCTGCTCGGCGAGCCGAAGGCGCTGGGCACCAGCCGGTAGTCGAGGGGCCGGATCGGATCGAGCCGGACGGTTTCGGCGACCCGCACGATCCGCTTGGCGAGTTCGTACACGGCGCTCTCGTACTGCTCGGCATAGCCCCGCAGTTTGATCAGTCCGTAGAGTCCGTCGGTGACGTACCGCTCGCCGAAGGTGTTGTGGTTGAACTGCAACCGCTCTGCGGGAAGGGGTAGTTGGGAGGGCGGCACCGGTACCCATAACGCGGGCACGATGGCATCGGCCGGCTGGTTGCTGAGTGCCACGTGGTGGATGGTGCGCTGCGCGAAGGCGAACCACTCCTTCCCGCACATTTCGCTGGCGAGGTAGCGCGGCGAGAACAGGGGGACGAAGACCCGGCAGGTGGCGAGCGCCGCCCCGAGCCGTTCCGACCAGCCCTCACCGCTGCGTATCTCCCGGTCCATGAAACCGGCCTCGGCTCCGGCGGGCAGATTCGTCAGCGCCATGACATGGCTGCAGAGATCGCGGAAAAGCCGCTCCACCCACATGTCCGGGTCCGGTCCTCCCGCCCCGAACCTCGGTGTATGCGCATAACTGAGAAAAAAGTACGGCTGCACTGATGCGGGCACACGACCCCCGTCCCGAAGATGCGAGCGAAGAAACATCATTCCGGAGCTGCTCCGCCACATCCCCTCATCGTTCAGTCAATCAGCGTCTGTTTTCGGTCATCCATTCAAGTGCGTGATCGACGGCATCCGGAAGGGCGAAGAGCATGGTCGATGCTCTGCCGATCCGCCCCCGGAGAATCCGGTCTTCCGGGAACGCCCGGCCGATCTCGGCGAAATCGCTGTCATCCAGCGCGATGTCCTCGTACGCGGTCCACCCTTCCCCCTCGGGCCGTCCGGGCTGCCGCCCCGGAAGGCCCGGATGGTTCACCTTCACCACACACTCGTACATGCGCAAGGGGGGCTTCGGAATTAGATACTCCGCGAGATGGAAAGCGGTACAGACGGAAAATCCCACATTGATCATGAGTACCCCCCACCCCTTGCCGCACATCTTTCCCAGCGGTGATTCCTCGCCCAAATGGCTGGTCAGCGGATGTTCCGCACACAGCTCCCGGGCCCCCTCGCCGACCGCGGCGAAGGAGGTCTGCGGATGCCCGCTGCGCGCCGCTCCCGGGGCGGTGCGCACCGCCTCGGCGAGGACCCCCATGCCGTGGCTCGGGGTGCGCACCGGGTCGAAGGCGGGCATCCGCGCGCGGAAGTCCCGTACGTCCCCCTCGGAGAGGCCCGCGATCCGCGCCAGGTGGGCGGTGGAGGTCTTGGAGTTCTGCGGGGTGAAGGCCGGTGCCGCGAGGGTGCCGTGCGGGCCGACGGCGGCGAGGAGGGCGTCGCGCAGCTCCTCGGCGCGCAGACCGGTGCCGCCGAGCGCGGCGTGCACCAGGAGGCGCATGCCGGGGCGGACACCGAGGGCGTGGACGGGACCGGGACGGGGGAGCCGGGCGGCTTCCCCGTCGCCCGGCGGGTCCGTCATGCGTCGACCGCCTTCAGTTCCCAGCGGAGCTGCTCCACGAGCCGCTTGCCGGTGCTCGTCAGCTCCGCCGCCCCCGACAGCCGGTCCAGGGCCCGGTTGATGCGGTCCAGCCCGCCCGGCTCCGCGGCGGCGGTCGCCCGCCGGTAGGCCTCCACGGCCACCCGCTCGTGCACGTCGGCCAGCAGCCGGGACACCGGGACCGGGCGCTCCCGCCACGGCGAGGGGTGCTGCCACTCCCCGTCCAGCGCGTACAGGTCGGTCACCTCGGTCAGTGCCTGGAGCCCGGCCCGCCGCCGCCCGGTCAGCAGCGCGAGCGCGGTCTCCGCCACCCCGGCCGCGTACGGCAGTCCGAGCGCGCCCGGACCGTGCCGCCCGGCCTCGCCCCAGCCGCGGGCCCGGGGACCGCCCGCGAGCGGGGTCAGCGTGGTCAGCCCGGTGGCGGCCGCCCGCGCGAACTCCGGCACCGAGGCGTGCAGCAGGGCCCACGCCGCGTCGAGGCGCTCCCGCCACTCCCCGGCCTCCGCGGCGCCGAGGCGCAGCCGGGGCGGGCGGGCGAAGCAGTTGCGGTGCGGATCCAGGTCCTCCAGCGCCACGGGGGCCGCGTCCGGCGCCGGCGACCAGGTGCGTACGGGCTGCCAGCGCGCGTCACCCGCCACCGGCCCGAAGCGGTGCTCGGGGCGGCCCTCCTCGCGGACGGCGTACCCCCCGTCGGCGGCGTGCAGCGTGGCCCGGCCGTCGGTGCCGGGCTCGCCCAGGCGCAGCAGGCCGAGCGTCGGCAGGTACACCTCGCCGTCCCGGTAGACGACCTCGGCGGGCAGGTCGAGCCCGCCGCGCAGGACGGCGGCGGCGGCCAGCGCGGTCAGCCGGCGGGCCGCCTGCGGGGCGTCGGGCCGGTCCCGCGCGGCGGGGTCGAGGCAGGCCATGACCCAGGTCCGGGTGAAGGGATGGGCCAGTACGGCGTCCAGCGCATCCGCGCCGGCCTGCCCGGCCCGCTCCACGGCGCCCAGCACCGCCCAGGCCCGCTCCCAGTCGGAATCACCCGTGCGGCGGTCGTTCAAGAGGGCGAGCAGGTCCCTGGTGAGCTGCTCCTGGGAGCCGGCCAGCTCGGCGGGGTCGGTCAGCTCCGGCGCGCTCGCGCGGGCACTCGTACGCCCCTCCACACCGTCGACGAGCTCGCGCAGGTCGGTGCAGTAGACGGAGGGGTTGTCGAAATCCCCGGCGGTTCCCGCGCCGGAGGGGTCGGCCGGATCGGCCTTGTAGCGGTGCGTGTAGAGCCCGCCTCCGCACGAACGTACGACGGGGCACCGGCGGCACGTACCGCTGACGCCGGCCAGGCCCAGTTGCCGGGCGCGGACCCCGGGATGGGCCGCGACCAGGTCGAAGGCGTGGTCGAAGACGTTGAACCCGGTGGCCGCGGCCCCCTCGAAGGCGCTCTTGAGGGAGTCGACCTGTTCCAGGTTCCCATCGGTTTCCACGACCACGAGATCGGTGGGCGCGAGGCCCAGGGACTCGGTGAGGCTGGGGCCGCCGGCCAGGGTGGAGAACAGCGAGTCGAAGAGCCGTACGGGGACCGGGCGCCCCCGGTGCTCCCAGTGGTCGAAGATCCGCAGCAGCCAGCGCGCGTAGGCGTCGGGGGCATCGTCGGGGCGGACCGGGGGCGTCTGCCAGGTGGCGTGCGGGAGGAGGAAGTCCACGCGCGGCGGCGCCAGTTCGACCAGGGCGTCGAGGACGGCGACGGGGTCGTTGGCCACGTCGATGGTGCAGAGCAGGCCCTGGTAGAGGTGGCGGTAGGGCTCGGTGCGCAGGAGGTCCACGGCCGCCAGGACCAGGGGGTGGCTGGTGCGTCCGTCGGCGAAACGCCGGTGGCGGTCGTTGGCCGCGCGGTCCCCGTCGAGGGAGACGCTGACGCTGACGCCGAACTCCGCGAAGAGGTCCAGGTAACGGGGGCTGAGCTGCAAGCCGTTGGTGTGCATGCGCAGGTCGAGGGCGGCGACACCGTCGAGGGCGCGGGTGAATTCCTCGCACACGAGCCGGAGGCGGCCGGGGCCCGCGAGAAGCGGTTCCCCTCCGTGAAGGATGACCGTGACGGAGGGGAGTGCGTGTGTCCTTGCGTGTTCGGCGAGGCGCGACGCGGTCTGTGCGATCACCTCGGGGGAGATCACTTTGGGCCGGGCGCGCCAGCTCTGATCTGCGTGTTCATAGACATAGCAATGATCACAAGCGAGATCGCATCTGCTGTGAACTTTCAGGACGATCTCGCGAAAAGCGATCAGGCCGGTCATTCCACCAGTCTAGAGCGCTGACTTCCTCGTCAGAGTGCAGAGTTGAAGATGGGCGTCTGAACCTTTCGGCCGGATTCCGTCGGGAGGACGCGACCCAGGGTCGCGGCCGCGCGCGCGCCGCGGACATCGATGCGGTCGAGCGGGACGCGGGTGGCCGTGACGGTGCTGGCCGGGTGGGTGGCGGAGGTGTTCATGACGCCGTCCTCGGGGAGGTCATGGGGAATGGGAGGGGTTGACATTGGCGACGAGCCAGTGTCTGGCGCGGACTTTACCTCCCCGATGACTGATCGGCGTGCCGAACTGCCCAGGTCGTTGCTACAGAGTGATGTCTTGTGCAGGGCCGATCGGGTCCCGGTGGTAAACATGATCGAATTCGCCCGGGGCCGGTATTCGCCCGTTTGACTTACGGCTTCCTCGCGGCAAGATCCTTTCCATTCAGGGGTCCGCCGCGGCCGCTCGGGGGTCCGCCGCGGCCGCCGGCCGTCACCCCGGACCGGCGGGGACGCCGGATCGGTGCCGCGGCCGATACCGGACCCGAACCGCGCATGCTCCGCATCCCTGCGCACGGCTGTTCCGCGGTCGTGCCGGAGCGGGCCGGTGGACTGCCGGGGAGCGGGGGTACGGGTGCTCGCCCCGAGGGCGTACTTGATTGCGGACGGGCCGAGTTGTGGGCCATCGTGCCGCAACTCGGCCCGCTCTGAGGGCGAGTTGGTGGTGCGCCTTGGCTGGGTGGGCTGCGCCGGGTGCGCTGCGCGCGCGGGAGGCGGCCCCGTTCTTACGCCGGCTGCTGTTCGTTCACGGGCGGTGCCGGCAGCTCCCTGAGCAGCCACGTCAGTACGTCGGGCAGCGCGTGCAGGGCGCCGAAGTGGGCGGCGGCCGGGTCGATGGTGGTGGTGGCTCCGGGGATGCGCCGGCCCAGCCAGCGGGAGTGGCCCACGGGGGAGAACTCGTCGAGCCCGCCGTGCCAGATCATCACCGGACAGCGGATGTCGGCGGGGTCGAACCCCCAGGGGGTGCTGAAGGCGAGGATGTCGTCGATCCAGCCGTAGGCGGAGCTGCGGACCCCCTCGCGGTAGTTCCGCAGCAGCATCGCGCGCAGTCCCGCGTCCGAGACGACCAGGCGGTCGCTCTCGGTGAGCTCCCGGCGCAGTTCGTCCAGCAGCTGCCCGGGATCGGCGGCGATGCCCGCCGCGCGGGGGATGAGCCGGGCGGCCAGCTCCTCCGGGTCCCGGCCGGCGGTGGAATACGCGGTGACGTTCGAGGCGGTCATCCCCTCGAACCAGTCGAGGTCCTCCGCGTCCCGCGGGGCGAGGGGGACCAGGGCCGCGGTCCGGGTGACCCGTTCGGGGAGCAGGGCGGCGCAGGCCAGCGCACCGGGGGCGCCACCGGAGCGGCCCGCCACGGCGAAGGTATCCAGGCCCAGGGAGTCGGCCACCGCCGCCACCTCCGCGGCCACGTCGGCGACGGTGCGGCCCGGGTGGCGGTCGGAGCCCCCGTAGCCGGGCCGGTCGTAGGTGATGAGCTGCATCCGGCGCTGGTAGAGGACCATGCCCCGGGGGGCGGGGCCCAGGCGGCTGCCGGGCATGCCGTGGAGCAGAAAAACGGGTCGGCCGTCCGGGTCGCCCCAGCGCTCCACCGTCAGATTCCGTCCGTTCGCGACGCGCACCTGACTGCGCACGCGCTCCCTCCCTCACGGTTGACGCGACTCGTCACGGTGATTGTGCTCGCTGGGGGAGGAGCGCGGTAGGGCGCACTTCGTCAGAAATTCTTGTGAAAGTTTTCACAAGCGCACAGGGGTCTTAGGTCCCGAGATATCAGTGCAGGTCAGAGGGGTGATGGAGGGGGTGTGAACGGGTGTGAACGGTCCTTCGGCCCGGTGGATAAGGGCTTTTTCGGCATCGCTGCTTCCGCTTTTGGGTGTCGAATTGAGTCATCAGGAAAGCGGTTCAGGTTGAGTCGAAATGAAGGAGTTCCTGCCATGCAGGCGAACGAGATGGTGGATGGACTGGTCCAGGGGGCGCTCACGGCGCTCGACCAGTTCTCGTCGTTCAACCAGGAGCAGGTCGACCACATCGTCAAGAAGGCCTCGCTGGCCGCGCTGAGCCAGCACGGCGAGCTCGCCCAGCTGGCCGTCGAGGAGACCGGCCGGGGCCTCTTCGAGGACAAGGCCGTCAAGAACCTCTTCGCCTGCGAGCACGTCGTGAACTCGATGCGCGGGCTCAAGACCGCCGGCGTCATCCGCCGCGACGAGCTGAACGGCATCACGGAGATCGCCGAGCCGGTCGGCGTCGTCTGCGCGATGACCCCGGTCACCAACCCGACTTCGACCACGATCTTCAAGGCCCTGATCGCCCTGAAGACCCGCAACCCGATCATCTTCGCCTTCCACCCCTCCGCGCAGAACTGCTCGGCCGAGGCCGCCCGCATCGTCCGTGACGCCGCCGTCGCCGCCGGCGCCCCGGAGAACTGCGTCCAGTGGGTCACCGCCCCCTCCATGGAGGCCACCGGCGCCCTCATGAACCACCCGGGTGTCTCCACCATCCTCGCGACCGGCGGAAACGCCATGGTCAAGGCCGCCTACTCGTGCGGCAAGCCGGCCCTGGGCGTCGGCGCGGGCAACGTCCCGGCGTACGTCCACAAGAGCGCCAAGCTCGGCCGTGCGATCCACGACATCGTGCTCTCCAAGGCCTTCGACAACGGCATGATCTGCGCCTCGGAGCAGGCCGTCATCCTCGACACCGAGATCTACGAAGCGGGCCTCGCCGAGTTCAAGCGGCTCGGCGCCCACGTGGTCTCCGCCGCCGAGAAGACCAAGCTGGAGCAGTTCGTCTTCGGCACCACCGCCTACGCGGCCGACGCCAACGGCGCCAAGCTGAACCCGGCGGTCGTCGGCAAGTCCCCACAGTGGATCGCCGAGCAGGCCGGCTTCAGCGTCCCCGCCGAGGCCTCCATCCTCCTCGCGGAGTGCAACGAGGTCGGCGAGAACGAGCCGCTGACCCGGGAGAAGCTGTCCCCCATCCTGGCCGCCCTGAAGGCCTCCGACACCGAGCACGGCCTCGAACTGGCCGCCGCGATGGTCGAGTTCCACGGCCTGGGGCACAGCGCCGCCATCCACGCCGAGGACGAAGAGCTCGTCGAGGAGTTCGGCAAGAAGGTCAAGGCGATCCGCGTCATCGCCAACTCGCCCTCCACCTTCGGCGGCATCGGCGACGTCTACAACGCCTTCCTGCCCTCGCTCACCCTGGGCTGCGGCTCGTACGGACACAACTCGGTGTCGAACAACGTCACCGCGGTCAACCTGATCAACGTCAAGCGGATCGGACGGCGCAACACCAACATGCAGTGGTTCAAGGTCCCGCCGAAGATCTACTTCGAGCGCAACTCCATCCGCTACCTCGGCGAGATGGACGGCATCAGCCGCGTCTCGATCGTCACCGACAAGACGATGGTCTCCATCGGCTTCGTGCAGAAGGTCGTCGACATCCTGCAGGCCCGCGAGGGCGCCGTGTCGATCCAGATCATCGACAACGTCGAGCCCAACCCGGAGCTCTCCACCGTCCAGGCCGGCGCCGCGATGATGCGCGACTTCAAGCCCGACACGATCATCGGCCTCGGCGGCGGCTCGCCGATGGACGCCGCGAAGATCATGTGGCTGATGTACGAGCGCCCGGAGGTGGAGTTCGCCGACACGAAGGAGAAGTTCTTCGACGTCCGCAAGCGCGCCTACAAGTTCCCCTCGCTGGGCGAGAAGGCCAAGATGGTCGCCATCCCGACCACCTCGGGCACCGGCTCCGAGGTCACCCCGTTCGCCGTCATCTCCGACCCGGCCGCGGCCCAGAAGTACCCGCTCGCCGACTACGCGCTGACCCCGAACGTCGCCATCGTCGACCCGATGCTGCCGATGGGCCTCCCGCCCAAGGTGACCGCCGACTCGGGCTTCGACGCCCTGACGCACGCCACCGAGGCCTACGTCTCCGCGTACTCGAACGACTACACCGACGGCCTGTGCCTCCAGGCCATCAAGCTCATCTTCGAAAACCTGCAGCGCTGCGTGGTCGACGGGCCGAACGACCCCGAGGCCCGCGAGAAGATGCACAACGCCTCCACCGTGGCGGGCATGGCCTTCGCCAACGCCTTCCTGGGCATGGTCCACGCCATGGCGCACACCCTGGGCAACACCTTCCACGTCGCCCACGGCCGCACCAACGCGCTGCTCCTGCCCCACGTGATCCGCCACAACGGCACGGTCACCCACAAGGCCACCCCCTGGCCCAAGGCCGAGGTCTACCGGGCGCCGGAGCGCTTCCAGGAGATCGCGAAGATGCTGGGCCTGCCGGCCGCCACGGCCGCCGAGGGCGTCGAGTCCTACGCCAAGGCCGTCGAGGAGCTCCGCAGCAAGTGCGGGATCACCTCCTCCTTCGCCGAGGAGGGCGTGGACGAGCAGGCCTTCATCGAGGCCCTGCCGACCCAGGCCATGAACGCCTACGCCGACCAGTGCGCCCCCGCCAACCCGCGGATGCCGATGATCGACGACCTGAAGCAGCTCATGCGCCAGGCGTACTACGGCAACGCCGAGGGCGCCCCGGCCCAGAAGGCCGCCGCCAAGAAGAAGTAGCCCTTCTTCCTCCTGAGAACCTCCGCTAAGGAGCGGAAAGCCCGCCCGGGACGCTAAGGCCCGGGCGGGCCTTCCACATGTCCGGGCGCGGTCGGGGGCGCCGGTGGCCTCAGGTGTGCGGGATCAGCAGGGCCGCGGCCGAGCGGGCCCGCTCCAGGGAGGTGGCCCGGTCCGCGCCGCGCTCGCCCAGCACCACCCGGGTGCTCAGCCCGTCCAGCAGGGCGAGCAGCTCCGAGGCGCGGGCGGGCACGTCCAGGCCCGCGGCGAAGCGGCCCTGCTCCACCCCCTTGGCCAGGAGCGCCTCCAGGTCCTGCTGCCAGGCGTCGTCGATCTCCTGCTGGGCGGCTCGCAGCGGCTCGTTCGAGGGGATGCGGGCCCACAGCTCGATCCAGAGCGTCCAGCGCGGATCGCGGGGGCCGCGGGGCAGGTAGAGCTCGAGGAAGAGCGCGAGCTTGCGGTGGGCGGTGACCCGGCGGCCCAGCAATTCGGCGCGCTCCGCAGTCAGTTGGTGCTCGCTCCAGCGCAGGGCGGCCAGCAGCAGCCGGTCCTTGCTGCCGAAGTAGTACAGGATGTGGCCGCCGCTGGTGCCGAGCCGTTCGGCGAGCGCGGACATGGTGAGCGTCGCCAGCCCGTCCTCGGCGATCGCCGTCATGGCCTCTTCGAGCATCCGCTCCTGGGCGATCTGCCCGTCGCGCCGCCGTGCCGCTCCCGCTGCCACCCGTGCCGCCTTCCCGATCTTCGTGGGCCGACCCTATCCCGGACAGGGTCTTGACGGGGTCCCTGTCGGCAGCGCATCTTGAATGCCATTCAAGAACTTAGAACGTCGTTCAATGTCGCGTTCGAGGTCGGGTTCGCGGTTCACCGCCGAAGGTCAGGGGCAGACGCATGGCACACCAGGAGACGACGGCCGCCGTCGACGAGGTCTTCAGAGTCGAGACGCACGGCATCGACCCGATTCCCGACGCCGAGCGCCACGGCGGGGCGAAGGACCTCTTCTGGCTCTGGTTCGGATCGAACCTGACCTTCACCTACGTGATCAACGGAGCCCTCGCCGTCGCCTTCGGCCTCAGCTTCTGGCAGGCCACCGCCGTGGTCGTGATCAGCGGGCTGTCCTTCTTCGCGATCAGCGCCGCCGGCCTCAGCGGCATCCGTACCGGCACCGCCACCCTGGTCATCTCCCGGGCCGCCTTCGGCGTACGGGGCAACTGGCCGGCCGGCGTCCTGAACTGGGTGGTGAGCATCGGCTACACCATCGTCAACACCGTCGTCGGCACCCTGGCCCTGGAGGTCTTCTTCGCCGAGGTCGGGCTGGGCGAAGGCACCGTGATCCGGGCCGTCGCGCTCGGCATCACCCTCGCGCTCACCTTCGCCGTCGCCATGTGGGGCCACGCCACGGTGCAGTTCGCCGAGCGCTGGATGGCCTACGTCCTGGCCGTCGGCTTCGGCGCCCTGCTGGTCTTCGTCCTGCCGGGCGCCGAGACCACCGCCCCGGCCGATGCCCTGGCCCCGGGCCTGTCCGGCTGGAGCCTGGCCTTCGTCGTGATGCTCGCCGGGCCGTTCTCGTACCTGCCGATGCCCGCGGACTACACCCGCTACCTGCCCCGCACCACCTCGCTGAAGTCGATTACCTGGATGGGTGCGCTCGGCGGGTTCGTGTCCTCCGTCGCCCTCGGGATCGCCGGCGTGGCCGCCGCCACCCAGACCGATATGACCGACGCCGTCGCCGGGGCCGAAAACCTGCTGCCGGGCTGGTTCCAGCCGCTGTTCCTGGCCCTGGTCCTGGGCGGCTCCGTCACCAACTCGATCATCACGCTCTACTCCTCCAGCCTGAACCTCCAGGTCCTCGGCATCCCGTGGAGCCGGGCCCGGGCCATCGTGGTCAGCGCCGCCGTGACCGCCGCCGGATCGCTCGCCGCGCTCTTCCTCACCGACTTCACCACCTCGCTGCTCTCCTTCCTCTCCCTCCTGATCATCGTGTTCGCCCCCTGGGGCGGCGTCTTCCTCGCCGACATGCTGCTGCGCCGCTGCCGCTACGACTCCGACGCGCTGCACTCCGGGAGCGGGGGCGCCTACTGGTACCGCTCCGGCTACCACCCGGCCGGTATGACCGCCCTGCTCGCCGGCATGGCCTTCGCCGCCCTGACCTGCGACTCCGAGCTCTGGACCGGGCCGCTCGTCGCCCCGCTCGGAGGCGCCGACCTGACTCTGCTCGGCTCGGTGGTCTCCGGGCTCACGTACTGGGCCCTCGCCCGTCGGGTGCCCGCGTACGCCCCGGCCGCCTGAGGGCCTCCGTCCCGGCCCCTCCCGGCCGCCTGAGGGCCTCCCTCCAGCCCCCCGGCCGCCCTGAGGGCCCCGTCTCCCCGCCGCACGTCTCCCCGTACCCCCTCTGCACAGGAGCACCACCCCATGTCTCACTCCGCCCCCGCCGATCTGCTCCTCACCGGGGCCCGCATCCACACCGTCGACCCGGAGCTGCCCGAGGCCGAAGCCCTCGCCGTGCGTGACGGGCGGATCGTCTGGGTGGGCCCCGACGCGGAGGCCGCCGACTGGGCGGGCCCGGACACCGAGCGGATCGACGCGGGCGGCCGGCTCGTCCTGCCGGGATTCATCGACGCCCACAACCACGTCCGGCTCGGCTCCGACGACGCGTGTGTGCAGCTCGCCGGGGTCCGGACGCTCGAAGCGATCCTCGACCGGATCGGCGAGTGGCGGGAGGCCAACCCCGACGCCGAGTGGGTCGAGGCCGAGGCCTTCGACTACTCCGCGATCCCCGGCGGCCGCATGCCCACCGCCGCCGACCTGGACCCCGTCACGGGGGACACCCCCGCGATCGTGCTCTCGTACGACGTCCACACGGCCTGGCTGAACACGGCGGCGATGCGCAGGCTCGGCGTCGCGAAAGGCCGAACCGACCTGCCCTTCGGCACGGCCGCCGTGGACCCGGAGACCGGCGAGCCCACCGGCTTCGTGAAGGACTTCGCCATCAAGGGGCTGTCCCGCGACGGCCACCGCGCCCTGCGCGACCTGGGCGTGCCGTGGGCCTCCCCGGACCGCCAGTACGGGCGCCTCGCCAAGAGCCTCGACGACGCGATCGGCTTCGGCATCACCACCGTCGTGGAGCCGCAGAACTCCCTCGACGACCTGGAACTGTACGACCGGGCGCGCGCCGAGGGCCGACTGCGCTCGCGGATCGTCGCCGCGCTGTTCCACCCGCGCGGCACGACGGAGGAGGACCTCGACCTCTTCGAGGCGGCGGCCAAGGTGCACGCGGGGGACCGCTTCCGGGTGGGCCCCCTCAAGCTCTACATCGACGACGTGGTGGAGCCGCGCACGGCCGCACTGCTGGAGCCGTACACCGGCTGCGGATCGCACCGGGGCGAGACCTTCTACCCGGCGGAGGAGTTCGCCGGGCTGCTCGCCCGGCTGGACGCGCGCGGATTCCAGTGCTTCGTCCACGCCACGGGCGACCGGGGCATCCGCACCGTCCTCGACGCCGTCGAGCACGCACGGGCGGTGAACGGCCCGCGCGACGCCCGCCACCAGGTGGTCCACGTGGAATGCCTGGATCCCGAGGACGTGCCGCGCTTCCGGGACCTGGGCGTGGTGGCCTGCATGCAGCCCCGGCACTGTGCACCGGAGATCGCCGGTCCGGGCCAGGACTGGGCGGAGAACGTGGGGGAGGACCGCTGGCACAAGGCGTGGCCGATGCGGAGCCTCGCCGAGGCGGGAGCGGTCCTGGCCTTCTCAAGCGACTGGAACGTCGCCGAGATGGACCCGATGATCGGCATCTACACGGCGCTGACCCGGCGCCCGCTGGACGGCGGCGAACCGTGGCAGGAGCAGGAGACGGTGGACGCACGGACGGCGGTGTACGGCTACACGATGGGTTCCGCGTACGCCAACTTCCTCGAGGAGGACCGTGGTTCCCTCACGGTCGGCAAGGCGGCCGACTTCGTGATCCTGTCCCGGGACATCCTCGCGGTGGCCCCGGAACAGATCCCCGGGACGGTGGCCGAAACGGTGGTGGTCGCCGGCGAGGTGGTCCACCGGGCCGGGTAGGCCGGCGGAAGTTTCGGCCCGGGGTCCGGACCCGGACCCCGCTCCACCGGACCCCGGCCCACCCCGGCGCCACGCCACCTGCTCAGGCTCCGCCGAGGTGGTCCTGGACGCCCTCGCGGGACCCGTACCGCCGTCTTCGCCCTCACCGGCCCGATCGCCCCCGGTGTCCGGCGGACCGGCAGCGATCGGGATCGGCCGAGCCGACAGGAAATGCCTGGCGGGGCCGGGGGGAAGGACGTTAGTGTCGCCGCGATGACGACTTCCCGTACACACAGATCGGGGGTCCCGTCCGCGCAAGGTGAGTGCTGATGCTCACTCAGACCGCGAACGGGGTTTCCCGCCCTCCCTTCCCTCCCTTCCCTTCCTTCTGGCTGCGCGTGCGCGAGTTCGCCGTGCCGCCCTCCATGATCGAGACCGCGACCGACCGCCGCCGCACCGGAGACTGGGCGGGGGCGTGCTCCGCCGCCGCCGTCGACGTGGACTTCGACCTGCGCGCCCTGGCACGCACCCACGGCCGCGAACTGGCGGCCCGGATCCGGGCCGACCTGCGCCACCTGGCTCCGGACCTGCTGCGCTGGCACCTGCCGAGGATCGCCCCCGACGGACTGCTGCGCCCCGGGCTGACCATCGCCCTGGCCCGGTACGGCGACGCGGGGCCCGGCGGTGCGCGCCCGCTGCACCTCGTGGCCCGTACCCCGCCGGCCTGGGCGGAGTACGGGCAGCGGATCAGCCTCGCGCTCTGGGACGGAGCCCGTTCCGAGGACGCCGCCCGCCGCCCTCCGGGGGCCGGTCCGCACCCCCATCCCCACCCCCACCCGCGCTTCCGCCTCGACCTGCACCGCCACCTGTGGGACGCCCGCCGGAGCGACGAGCTCCGCTCCAGGTCCGGGGCCGACCGGCAGCCCGGTGACACGGACCCCGCGGTGGATCCCGGCCCGCCGGGGCCGCCGCCTCCGGTGCCCCGCTGCGCGGTCGGCCGGTGGGCGGCCGAGGCGGAGCTCGTGCTCCGGGCCCAGGGACGCTCCGGCGGTACGGTCGCCGTGCGGCTCGGGGCCCGGCACCGGCTGTACGTGCACCTGCGCGAAGACGGCGCCGGAGGCACGGGCGGGCAGATCTCCGCAGCCGCGCCCGCGGAGCCGGGCGCCCCCGCCCCGCCGGTGCTGCCCGACGCGGCGACCTGGGTCCTGCCCGACCTGGACCTGCTCCGTGTCGGGGCGATCGACGCCGGCCGGCTGCACCCGCTGGTCGGGCGGGCCCTCGTACCGGACTGGTCGCCGTCGCGGCTCGCCGGGGCCGGGGCCGAAGCCCCGGACCGGGCGGGGGCACCGCGACTGGTGGACTGCCGGGGTGCCCGGCACCGGATCGGTCTGGTCGACGGGGTGCTGGTGCCGCTCGACCACGACCCGGCCGAGGTCCGCCGCGAGGAGCTGCTGGTCGCGCTGACCGGTACGCCGCTGCCCTGTCTGCGGGCCATCGACGAGGCGCACCGCCGTCCGGACTCCCTCTCCGGCGTCCGCGAACGCCTCGACCACGGCGACACCGCCGGCGCCCTGGCGGTCGTGGAGGGACTGCTCGGTCCCGGAGCGCTGCTGCGCGACGGCCCGCTGCGGGACGAGCTGGAGGCGGCCGCGCTCAGGCGGGTCACCCACGGACTCTTCCGGTCGGGCCTGGCCGGACCGGCCGGCGGCCGCGCCCCTGCCGGCTACCGCTCACCCCGCGCCCCGCGCCCCGAAGGCTCGCACCCGCGGCACGCGACTTACCGCTGACCCGTCCCGGGCTCCTGCCCGATGCCCTTCCTCTTCCCCTTCCCACCGCACACCCAAAGGTGATTCCACATGCTTTCTCATGCCCCGTCCGCCCCGTCCGCCCCGTCCGCCCCCGCCCAACTCGACGTCGCCGCAGGGCTGCTGGCCCTGCTGCGCGATACGACGACCGAACCGCGTCCCGACACCCAGCTCGAGGCCCTGACCCTGGCCGTGGCGGCCGACCTGCCCGTCCTCCTGTGGGGTGAGCCGGGCATCGGCAAGACCGCGGCCCTGACCCAGCTCGCCGCATCGCTGGACCTCCCGCTGACCACCGTCATCGCCAGCGTGCACGAGCCGTCCGACTTCTCCGGCCTGCCCATCGTCGGCGACGACCCCGCGGAGCAGGGAGTGCCGATGGCCCCGCCGGACTGGGCCGTGCGCCTGGTACGGGCCGGCCGGGGGCTGCTCTTCCTCGACGAACTGTCCACCGCGCCGCCGGCCGTGCAGGCGGCCCTGCTCCGCCTCGTACTGGAGCGGCGGATCGGCGCGCTGCGGCTGCCGCCCGAGGTCCGGATCGTGGCCGCGGCCAACCCGCGGTCCTCCGCGGCCGACGGCTGGGAGCTGAGCCCGCCCCTGGCCAACCGCTTCGTCCACCTCCAGTGGACGCACGACCAGGACGTGGTGGTACGCGGCCTGGGCGGGACCTGGCCCCGCGCCACCCTGCCCCGGCTGGACCCCGAACGGCTCCCGGAAGCCGTGGACTTCGCCCGCCGTGCGGTATGCGGGCTGCTCGCGGCCCGGCCCAAGCTCGTCCACCGGCTGCCTTCGGGCGAAACGCGCAGGGGTGGTCCCTGGCCCTCCCCCCGGAGCTGGGAGATGGCCCTCTGTCTGATCGCCTTCGCGACCGCGGCCGGGTCCTCCCGGGAAGTGCTCTCCCTGCTGGTCAGGGGAACCGTGGGCGACGGTCCCGGGCTGGAGCTGCTGGCGAGCCTGGACCGGATGGACCTCCCGGACCCGGAGGCGCTGCTCGCCGACCCGGCGGCCGCCGTCCTGCCCGAGCGCGGGGACCTGCGCCAAGCCGTGCTCGACGGTGTGGTCGAGGCGGTGCGGGGGCGCCCCGAGAAGTCCCGCTGGGACGCGGCGTGGGCGCTCCTGGCCCGGGCGCTGGAGACGGGTGCCCCGGACCTGGTGGTCGTCCCCGCGACCACGCTCGCCGCGCTGCGCCGCGCGGACTGGGAGGTTCCGGCCGCGATCGACCGGCTCGCCGGGGCCGTGGCGCTGTCCCGGCGAGCCGACCGGGCGGCCGCCCGGTCGGGCGCGCCCGTCACGGCGGGCCGATGACGCCCGTGACGCCCGTGACGCCCGCGCACACAGCGCCGACAGCGACGGCGACGTCTGTGAAGCCCGCGACGCTGGACCTGGACAAGCTTTACTCCGCGCGGCTGCACGCCGTACGCGTGCGGCCGTACCTGGCCACGGCGCTGTTCGCCCTGCACGTCGTGGAATCGCGCCGGGTCCCGACGATGGCCGTCGACCGCCACTGGCGCTGCTACGTCTCGCCCGGCTTCGTGGACCGCACTCCCGTCGAGGAACTGGCCGCGGTCTGGGTGCACGAGGTGTCCCACCTGCTGCGCGACCACCACGGACGCGGGGACCGGGTCGCGCGGGAGCGCGGGCTGACCGGGCCGGGGGAGCGACTGCGGATGAACATCGCGGCCGACTTCGAGATCAACGACGACGCGTACGGCGACGGTCTGGTCCGGCCCGAGGGTGCTGTCCAGCCGAAGGCCGTGGGATTGCGGGAGGGGGAGCTCATGGAGGAGTACCTGACGCAGTTCGGGCTCGGGCCCCACACGCAGCACATGGCCTGGCTGGACTGCGGCAGCGGCGCCGACGGGCTGGAACGGGAGTGGGACCTCGGACCGGACGGCGCGCACGGGCTGAGCGAGCAGGAACGGGACGCCGTCCGGTTCCGGGTGGCGCAGGGCATCACCGGCCGGCCGGGGAACACCCCGAGCGGCTGGAAGCGCTGGGCGCAGGAGGTGTTCCACCCGCCGCAGCCCTGGCGGGAGTTGCTGGGAGCGGCCGTCCGCTCGGCCACCTCCGGTTCCGGCGCGGGCGACGACTACACCTACAGCCGGCCCTCGCGGCGTTCGGCCGGGGTGCCGGGTGCCGTGCTGCCGAGCCTGCGGCGCCGCCCGCCCCGGGTCAGCGTGGTCATCGACACCTCCGGGTCCGTCAGCGACGCCGAACTGGGCAGCGCGCTCCTGGAGGTCACCGCCATCTCCCGCGCGGTGGGCGGCCGCCGCGACCTGATCACCGTGGTGCCGTGCGACGCCTCGGCCCGGATCGCCCATCCGCTGTGCCGCGCCGAGGGGATCCCGCTGCTGGGCGGCGGGGGTACGGACCTGCGCACGGGCTTCGCCACGGCGCTGCGCTCGGCGCCCCGGCCGGACGTGATCGTGGTGCTGACCGACGGGCAGACGCCCTGGCCGGGCACCCGGCCGCCGTGCCGGACGGTGGTGGGGCTGTTCCCCCGGACGGGGCGCAGGCGCTCGTGGGACGAGGACCGCGACTACGTCCCCGACGCACCGCCCGCATGGGCGCGCGTCGTGGAGATCGGCTGACCGGGCGGCGGACCGGCGGCTACCGCTTCGGCCAGTACCAGAGGGGTTCGTCCAGGGGACCCTCGCGGCCGGCCACCTCGGTCTGGCCGAAGTCCTTGACCAGGGTGATCGTCCGCAGGTCCACGCGGTGCCGGCGGACGCCCGCGGCCAGGGCTTCCGCCAGCGGGGCGGCGTGCGTGACCACCACCGTCTGCGTGTCCCGGGCCACCGTCAGGATCAGGTCCGCGAGGGGGCCCAGCAGGTCGGGGTGGAGGCTGGTCTCCGGCTCGTTGAGCACCATCAGGGCCGGCGGGCGCGGGGTCAGCAGGGCGGCCGTCCACAGCAGGTAGCGCAGCGTCCCGTCGGAGAGTTCCGCCGCGCCCAGCGGGCGCAGCAGCCCGTGCTGGTGCAGCTCCAGCTCGAAGCGGCCGTCCCGTTCCGAGACCGCCACCCGGCTGCCCGGGAAGGCCGCCTCGACGGCCGCGTCCAGCGCCGCGTGGTCGCCGGTCTCCCGGATCGTCTGGAGCGCGGCCGGCAGGTCGGAGCCGTCCGCGGCGAGGACCGGCGTACGGGTCCCGACGCGCGGGGTGCGGGCCGGGGCGTCGGCGTCCGTGCGGACGTGGTCGTAGAACCGCCAGGAGCGGATCCGTTCGCGCAGGGCCAGCAGGTCGGGGGCCAGCTGCGGGTCCGCGAGTTCGCTGAGCATGGAGTCGTACGGGCGCAGGGCCCCCTGGGTGCGGTGCCAGCCGCCGTCCGCGGTCCGGGTGCGCACGGCGGGTCCTGAGCGGTCCGAGAGCAGGGCGGCGGGGCGCAGCACCGGTCCGGCCCAGGTGCACTCCCGTTTGATCTCGGGGTCCAAGCCGAAGAGCGAGCCGCGGACGGGTGCGGGATGGCCGAAGTCCACCGCGTAGCCGAACTCGTCCCCGGCGAAGCCGAGCCGCAGGCTCACCGGTTCGGAGCGGACGGTCGGCTCGACCGCGTACCGGCCCTCGCGCACCGCCCGCCCGGTCTTCTCCGGACCGGCCCACAGGGTGGAGGGAAGCCCGCCCTCCCGGGCCAGGGCCGCGATCGCACCGCCCCGCGCGGAGTCGGCCAGCAGCCGCAGGGACCGGTAGAGGCTGGACTTGCCCGTGCCGTTGGCGCCCGTCACCACGGTGAGCCGGCCGAGGGGGACGACGAGCCGGCGCAGGGAGCGGTAGTTCTCCACCGCGAGGGTCGTGATCACGTCGTGCCCGTGCGGCGGCCGTGCTCGTGCGCCCGCCGTGCCGCGCGGCGGCTGTTCTCGTGCCCCCGCCGTGCCGTGCGGCGGCCGTGCCGTGGGGCGGTCATGCCTCCGGGTGCTCCTCGGGGGCGAGGAAGCGGCCCATCGGCAGCACCTGGCGGCCCCAGGTGCTCGCCATGATCTGCCCGGCGAGCAGGTACGTGGCTCCGAGCGCGGCCAGCAGGCCGCTCCAGCCGGTGATCCGGTTCCAGACCACGGAGCCGGTGAACCCGCTGACCGTCATGGCCACGAAGACCACCAGCACGCACGTGAAGGTGGACAGCAGCACCAGGTGGATCCGCCAGCTGCCGATCCACAGCACGAACACCACGAACACCCACGGCAGCGTGAACAGACCGCTCACGTCCCCGCGCAGCGCCGGATCGGTGGCCGGCAGCACCCACTGGAGCAGGAGGGCCTTGGACATCCAGAACAGCCCGAAGCCGCCGAAGACGGTGGCGTGCCAGGTGTCGCCGCGCTGCGCCTGGAAGAGCCCGGCCAGCAGCTGGGCGAGCCCGCCGATGAAGAAGCCGACCAGCGGCAGCACGGAGTGGCTGAGCTTCTCGGGGAAGATGCCGGCGTCGATGCCGGTGGCGATGGTGGTGACGACGATGAAGCCGGTGAGGCCGAGGGGGCCCAGCTGCGCCTGCGCGCTGGGCTCCATCCGCTTGACGGAGACGGCCTGTTCGGCCGGCCCCATCCGGTTGCGGACCTGGATCGGGTTGTTCATCGCACGGCTTCCCGCTCCGGCAGGGCGTCCGGCCCCTCGGGGAGCCCGCTGCCCACCGCCGCGCCCGCCTTGCCCCTGCGGCCCGCCGCACAGGCCAGCGTGATCGCCGAGCCGAGCACCGCCCAGCCGCTCAGGACCAGCAGCGGCCCGGTGATGTCATTGCCCTTGAAGTACGCGATCGAGCGCCCGGCGTACGTGCCCGCGCCCGGCGGCAGCCACGGGCCGATGGCCTTCCAGAACGGCGGCAGCAGCGGGTACGGGTAGGCGCCGCCCGCGCTCGGGTTGCCGAGCACCACCACCAGCAGGATCGCCAGGCCGATGCCGACCACGCCCGCGAGGCCCTGGAAGGCCAGGGTGATCGCCCCGACCGCGAAGACCACGAGGGAGCCGAGTCCCCACAGGCCCCAGATGCTGCCGGGCAGCGCACCCAGGATCGGGTCCGCGATGACCGCGCCGAGGAGTCCGGCCGCGACGGCGTACACGAAGAGCGCGCCGAGCCGGATGACGGCGCGGTGCACGTTCGCGGGCCGGGCGCCCGCGCTGATCGCGAGGATCGCCGCACACAGGTAGCCGCCCACGCACCAGCCCACGACCAGGTAGAACGAGCTCAGGCCGCGCCCGTCGCCGGCGGCCACGGGAGCCACGTCCACGACGCGCACGGTGCGGCCCTGGGTCTTCTCGACGAGGCCGACGACCTCCTCCAGTGCCTGCGACAGGGAGGCCCCGGCGCCGCTCGCCACCAGCAGCTTGTCGGTCTTGCCGGCCGGGTCGACGATCAGCGCGCCGTCCACGTCCCGGTTCTGGATCTGCCGGAGCGCCGTCGCCTCGTCCTGCACGGCACGGGGGTCGAGCGGCTTGCCCGGCAGCGCGGAGAGCTGTTTCGCCGTCTGTTCGGCGATCGGCGCGGCCGGCGCGGCCACCGCGATGGGGATCTCGCTGGGCTTGGGGTGATGGAAGGCCCCGATGTACGAGGTGATGAAGGCGAGCTGGAGCGCCAGTACGCCCAGGACCAGGAGAGCGGCCCGGGTGGTGACGGCGTCCTTGATCTCGGCGAGGAGGCCGCCGGACTGCCCTGGGTCTGTGTGGGTGGACTGGGTCATGTCTCACACGCTCGGCCTACCGGGCGCCGGGCGCAGCAGGGGAGGGCCGAACGGATGACGGCCGTCGGAGCGGACCGTGGAGTTTTTACCGCCGCGTAACTTCCCAGTTTTGCTACTCGCCCGTAATTTAGCGGCTGCAGCACCCCCTTGTGATCCGGATCACGGGATGCACCCCCACGTACTTCCCGCGCCATCCCTCGTTACTCCCCTTGAGCCGCAAGGAGATCACACGATGCTGCCCTGGAGACGCCTGCTCCGCCCGCTGGCCGTCCTCACCCTGACCGCCGCCGCACTCGTCGCCCCCACCGGAGCGGCCCAGGCCGCCTCGGCGCCGAGCAGCGGCTGGAACAACTGGTCCTGCAAACCGTCCGCCGCCCACCCCCGGCCCGTCGTCCTGGTCCACGGAACCTTCGGGAACTCCGTCGACAACTGGCTCGGCTTCGCCCCGTACCTCGTCCACCGGGGCTACTGCGTCTACTCCCTCGACTACGGGCAGCTGCCCGGCGTCCCCTTCTTCAACGGGCTCGGGCCCATCGAAGCGTCCGCCGGGCAGCTCGACGTCTTCGTCGACAAGGTGCTCGCCTCCACGGGAGCGGCCGAGACGGACATCGTCGGCCACTCCCAGGGCGGCATGATGCCGCGCTACTACCTGAAGTTCCTCGGCGGCGCCGCCAAGGTCAACGCCCTGGTCGGACTCGCCCCCGACAACCACGGGACGACCCTGCTCGGCCTCACCAAGCTCCTCCCGTACTTCCCCGGGGCCGGAGACCTGATCAGCGAGGCCACCCCGGGCCTCGCCGACCAGATCGCCGGATCGCCCTTCCAGAACAAGCTGAACGCGGGCGGGGACACCGTCCCCGGAGTCGCGTACACGGTGATCGCCACCCGCTACGACGAGGTGGTCACCCCGTACCGGAGCCAGTTCCTCACCGGGCCGAACGTCCGCAACGTGCTGCTCCAGGACCTGTGCGCGGTGGACCTCTCGGAGCACGTGGCCATCGGGCTCACCGACCGGATCGCCTGGCACGAGGCGGTCAACGCCCTCGACCCGGCGCACGCCGACCGGACCACCTGCGCGTCGGTCTTCTCCTGACGGCGGCGGGCGGCCCGCGGTGCGGGCCGCCCGTCCGTCACCGCTCGGCCCCGTCCGCCACCGGTCGGCCCAGGTCGGCCCAGGTCAGCGGCCGTGGCGGCCCGGGGTCGCACGGCGGCGCGCCAGCCCGAACAGCACGGCCGCACCCATGGCCAGGACGCCGGCCCCGCCGATGGCGATCACCGGCGTGGCGCTGCTGCCGCCGGTCTCCGCGAGACCGGTCCCGCTCTGGGAGGGGATCGGGGACGGGGAGCCGCCGCCGTTCGTCTTGGGGTCGTTGTCCCCGTGGCCGCTGTGCTCCACCGTGGACTTCGAGGCGCCCTGGGAGATCTGCTCGTCGGTGGGGGCCGAGGGGATCTCCGAGGGGAGCTTGGACGGCCGCCCCGAGGGCACGGAAGTCGGCTTCGTGCTGGGCTTCGAGGTCGGCTTGGCCGTGGGCCGGCCCCCGCCGCCACCGGTACCGCCGGTGCCGCCCCCGCCGTTGTCCTTGCCGAAGACCACGTCCGAGCAGGTGTAGAAGGCCTCCGGGCTGTCCGAGCGCTGCCAGACGCTGTAGATCAAGTGCCGGCCGGTCTTCTTCGGGACCGTGCCGGAGAAGACGTAGTCGCCGCCCTGCATGCCCGGGTCGGTGACCTTCGCGAAGGGCGCCGCCTCCAGGTCGGACCACTTCAGCGGCTTCGACGGGTCGTAGCCGTCCTTCGTCACGTACAGCTCGAAGGAGCCCTTGTGCGGGGCGGTCCCCTTGTAGCGGAAGGTGTGCGCGCCCGCGGACATCGGGCTCGCCGGCCAGTCGGCGCGCGCCAGGTCCAGCCCCTTGTACTTGTCGTTGCCCGCCGAGCACAGCTGCCCGTCCGGGATCAGCGCCTTGCTCTGACCGGCGGCGTTGGCGATGTTCACCGCGTTCCAGTCGTAGAACGCCTGCGCCCCGCTCGCCGACACCGCCGCCTTGCAGGCCGCCGACTTGGGGGACTCCGGCCCCTCCGCGTAGCACGCCGCCACCCGGCTGACCGGGTCCGTCATCGAACCGTGGGCGGCCGCGGGAACGGCGGCGTACGCGGCCACCGCGAGCGGGGCGAGGCCGGCGGCGGCGATGCGGGCGACGGTACGGCGTGCGGGCATGGTGGATCTCCTCTGGGCACGGCACAGGGCTGCGCGAGTCGTGGGTGCGCCGGAAGGCCGAGGCTGGGCGGCGCCGCCCCTCACGGGTGCGCGGCGCCGCCTCCGGCCCTCCCTGGCCCAGCCAAACTAACCGCCCGAACCCCGCGTTCCACCGGGTTCGGGCCCCTGGAGCCGATCCTTAGGGCGCAGTTAAGGAGCCACTAAGCGGGACCTACAGATAGCGTGCCCGGCAGCGTGTGGCCGCCGCCGGGCCGCTCCCGGATCAGGACAGCAGGGCTCCCAGGCCGGCGGCCGAACGGGCCTGGGCGTCCAGGGCGTCGAGGGCCCGTACCGCTTCGGCGGCCGCTTCGGGGTCGGTGTCGCGGAGCCCGCTCTCGGCGAACTCGTCCTCGTCGAGCCGCAGTACCGAGCTTCCGTCGGCCGACACCCACAGGTCGAGGTCCAGGTCTTCGATCAGGATCACCCCGTCCCGCACCGACGCCGGGCGGGTGACGTCGCAGTACCAGCCCTTGAGGTCGCCCTCGCCCGTCCGCACCTCCTTGACCGCGTACCAGCGGTCGCGCCAGAAGTGCTCGGTGAACACGTCGCCCGGCTCGAAGCGGACGAAGCCGAAGTCCCGTACCCCGGGGGCCGCCCAGGGCGCCTGTACGGTGATCCGGGTGCCCGTGTCGGCCACCAGCTCGGCCGGGTAACTGATCTTCGTACGGCCCGCCTTGGTGAGGGTGACGGTCAGCTGCGCGGTCATCGGAGGGTCTCCAGCTCTCTCGGTTCGGTTCAATTGTCCGATGCGGGAAGGTGCTTGGCGAAGCGGGTCTCGGTCGCGCAGACCTCGTACCCGAACCGGCTGTTGATCGCGAGCATCGGGGCGTTGCCGGTGTCGTTGCCGGTGCACGCCTCCGTGTAGCCCGCGGCGCGGGCCCGCAGCAGGGAGTCGGTCTTGGCCGTCCGGGCCAGCCCCAGCCCGCGGTACGGGCGCAGGGTGCCGGTCATCGCGGAGGAGTAGCGGGTGCCTCCGTCGGTGTGGGCGGCGGTGAAGGCGGCCACCTTGCCGTCGACCAGGACCACGGTGGTGAGGTCCAGGTCGAGGTAGGGGTGGTTCCAGGTGTGCCGCAGCCAGTCCTCGTAGTCGTCGAAGTCCTGTGGCACGTCGCCCGGTTCGTCGGAGCTCGCCGCCGCGTCGGCCTCGAAGAGCGGCCGCGGATCGGCGGCGAAATCCGAGCCGGCGCGCAGTTCGGTCCCGGCCGGCAGGCTCCCGGGGAGGGCGGGCAGCGCGGCCGTGGTGAGGTCCAGGCGCAGGAAGTGCGCGGAGCGGGAGGGGCGGTAGCCGTGCCGCTCGGCGAAGGCGCGGTGCGCCGGCTCGTCGAGGACCCAGGCGTACGCGTCCTTCGCGCGCTCGGCTCCCAGATGCTCCTCGGCCGCGCCCAGCAGGGCGGCCCCGGCCCCGAGCCCGCGGTGGGCGGGGTCGACATAGGCGTTGACGAATCCCTGGCCGGGTTCGGGGCTGTCGTAGACGATGCCGACCTGGGCGGTGCCGACGACGAGGCCGTCGGTGTTCTCGGCGACGAGGAGGCGGTAGCGCTTGTCGGGGTGGGCGGAGGCCAGTTCGAAGGCCACCCCGCGGGCGGTGCTGATCATGAAGGGGAGGGCGGCGCGGCGCACCCGCACGACGGACTCGGCGTCGGCCGGGTCGTTCGGGCGCAGATCTCTGATGGTTGTGATCACGTGTGCGACGGTATGGGCGGCCGGGTGTCGGGCGCCTGCGAATTTCCCGGGGAATGGGGGACAATCGGCCGCGTGACCTCGACTTCCCCGCACCTGAAGATCCGCATCGACGGCGCGGCGGGCGCCGCCGCCCCGTACGAGCAGTTGCGCGCCCAGATCGCCGCCGGGGCGCGGGCGGGCCGGCTGCCCGCCGGGTTCAAACTGCCGACGGTCCGCGGGCTGGCGGAGGAACTGGGGCTGGCGGCGAACACGGTCGCGAAGGCGTACCGGACGCTGGAGTCGGACGGCGTGATCGAGACGCGCGGCCGGGCCGGCAGCTTCGTGGCGGCGTCCGGTGACGGTCCCGCCCGCGAGGCGGCCACCGCCGCGCAGGCCTACGCGGAGCGGGCGCGGCGGCTGGGCCTGACCTTCGAAGAGGCGACCGCGGCGGCGCTGGACGCGCTGCGCGCGAGGTACGCGGACTGACGGCCGGACCGACGGCCGGGACTGACGGCCGGACCGACGGCAGCGGGCGGGAGGGCCGGACGGCGCCCCTGCGGCCCGGTGCGACGGCGCCCGCCGGTCAGTCCTTGCGCGGGAACAGCCGGGCCTGGAGGTGGTGCTGCATGGGCTGGCCCACGGCGGCCATCTCCTGCACGATCGTCAACCCGCCCTCCTCGAGCGCGTACCGGCGCTTCATGCCGGTGACCTCCTTGGCGCGCGGGGTCAGCCCCACCGTGTCGGTGGCCATCTTGATCTCCGTACCGGAGACCTGGCCGACGTACGTCTCGACGATGCCCGTCGGGTGGGCGAGCGTGACCTCGACCGAGGCGTCCGGGAGGATGCGCCACCACCCGGTCTCCCGCCCCGCGGGGCGCAGGGCCGTGCCCGAGCCGTCGATCAGCCAGGCGCGGGACTCGTAGCAGAGGAAGGGCCGGCCGTCGTGGCTGAAGGTGATCTCCTGCTCGTACCGGAACCCGTGCTCCAGCGTCGGGTACTCGCCGCTGCCCCGGCCGTGCCAGCGTCCGATGAGGCCGAGCACCGGCTGGAGCTGCGGGTGCGGCTCGGGGCCCTCGCCGAGGACGTGGCTGTCGGGGAAGGGGTTGACCTGCGCCGGTTCGAGCACGGTGGGTTCTCCTGTTCGTGGTTCCCCCGAGGGTGCCTGCGGCCGGTGGGGGCCTTCGGCCGTCCCTCATTGTCGTCGCCGTGCGCGCCGCACCCGGACCCGCCGCACCTACAGGTACATCCCCGCCTCCGTGTCGTGGCCCTGCGGCGGAAGCAGGGCGGCGGGGCCCGAGCCGCCGCGGCGCAGGGCGTAGAGCTCCGCGAGCGTCGCGCCCTCGCGGGAGATGCCCTCGTCGGTGCCGAGCCAGTCCACCGCCTCGCGGTGGGTCAGCCGGCCGATCTCGATGCGGGCGAGGCAGCGCCCCGGCCGCACCACCGCCGGGTGGAGCCGTTCCAGGTCCTCGTTGGTGGTGACGCCCACCAGGACGTTGCGGCCCTGGCCGAGGAGGCCGTCGGTGAGGTTCAGCAGCCGTGACAGCGCCTGCCCGGCGGTGTGCCGGGCCTCGCCGCGGATCAACTCGTCGCAGTCCTCGAGCAGCAGCAGCCGCCAGCGGCTCTTCGCGGTGCCCTCGTCCTCGCCGATCGCGATGTCCATCAGGTAGCCGATGTCGTTGAACAGCCGCTCCGGGTCCAGTACGCAGTCCACCTGGCACCAGTCCCGCCAGGACCGGGCGAGCGTGCGCAGGGCGGAGGTCTTCCCGGTGCCCGGAGGGCCGTGCAGCAGGAGCAGCCGGCCGGCGATGTCGTCCGGGGTGACCTTCATCAGCCGGTCCATCGCCCCGGCCACCGGAGCCGTGTAGTTGGGCCGCACCTCTTCCCAGGTGCCGGCCGCGATCTGCCGGGTCGTGCGGTAGGGGCCGCGGCGCGGGGAGACGTACCAGAACCCCATCGCGACGTTTTCCGGCTGCGGTTCGGGCTCGTCCTGCACGCCCTCCGTGGCCTCGCCGAGCACCCCGGCGGCGAGTTCCTCGCTGACCGCCGTCACCGTCACGTCGGCGCCCCGGCTCCAGCGGGAGACGAGCATGGTCCAGCCCTCGCCCTCGGCGAGCGTCGCGCTGCGGTCGCTGTCGCGGGCGGAGCGCAACACCGTTGCTCCGGACGGCAGCAGGGTGGCTCCCGGCTTGACGCGGTCGATCGACACGCTGTGTGAGTGGGGCTGCTCGCCGGACGCGAAGCGGCCGAGGAACAGCGCGTCGACGACGTCCGACGGGGAGTCGCTGTCGTCGACGTTGAGCCGGATCGGCAGTGCGTCTTGAGGGTTGGCTGGCATGGCGCCCATGATCCGGCACGAACTGGCCTCATGCACCCGTGTTTCGCTGGATCGAGTGGCGGGATTCCCTCTTCAAACGCCGTGCGGGTGAAGATTCGCGCCGCATGTCTGCCCCGAACATTCTTGGCATGGACACTTCCAACGGACCTCGGCTCCTTGTACCACGGACTCAGGAGTAACTCCGGAGTAACCCCCCACGAGGAGCCGCACACATGAGCATGAGAATGCCTCGTTTCGCCGCCTTGGCCTCTGCCCTGTTACTCGCCGCGGGCGCGGCCCTGTTCGGAGCCGGCCAGGCGACCGCCGCCGCCGACTTCGGCTACGTCGCCCTCGGCGACTCGTACTCCTCCGGCGTCGGCGCCGGCAACTACGACAGCGCCAGCGGGAACTGCAAGCGCACCACCCGCGCCTACCCGGCCCTCTGGGCCGCCGCACACTCCCCCCAGACCTTCTCCTTCGCCGCCTGCTCGGGTGCTCGTACGGGTGATGTGATGAGCGGTCAGCTCGCACCGCTGAACGCGGGCACCGACCTCGTCAGCATCACCATCGGCGGCAACGACGCCGGGTTCTCCGACGTCATGACCACCTGTGTCCTCCAGTCCGAAGCCACCTGCGTGAGCCGGGTCAACCAGGCCAAGGCCTACGTCGACTCCACCCTCCCCGGCCAGCTCGACACGGTCTACAACGCCATCCACAGCCGTTCCCCGGGCGCCCGCGTGGTCGTCCTCGGCTATCCCCGCTTCTACAAGCTGAACGGCAATTGCGTGGCCGGGCTGTCGGAGGGCGAGCGCACGGCCATCAACGGCGCCTCCGACCACCTCAACGCCGCCATCGCCAAACGCGCCGCCGACCACGGCTTCGCCTTCGCCTCGGTCGCCGGTGCCTTCACCGGGCACGAGATCTGCTCCGGCAGCGAGTGGCTGCACAGCCTCAACTGGCTGAACATCGGCGAGTCCTACCACCCGACCGCCGCCGGACAGTCCGGCGGCTACCTGCCCGTCTTCACCAGCGCCGCCTGACGCGTCACGGACCGGCCGTCGGACCCGGGTTCGGTGACGGGGAAGCGGTCGGTCCGGAAGGACCCGGGGAGGAGGCCCCGTCCGTCGGGGTCTCCTCCTCGCACGTCACCGAGAACTCCAGCCAGGCCGAAGCCACCTCCGACGGCGCCCGGACCTCCAGCCGCACCGCGTCCTCGAAGGTCGTGTCCGGGTGGTGCGTCAGCTCCGTGTGGTCCAGCCGTACGGACCCCGGTCCGCCCGCCGGATACGCGAGGGTCCGCCAGCCGGGGCCGGAAGTCTCCCCGCTGCGCGTGGCCCACCGGTACTCCACCACCGCCGGGGTCCGGTCCACCGCCACGGTGGCGGTGAAGGCGGGGGCCTCGGCGGCGGGCGCCGGGCACGAGCCCCGGTAGGTGTCCCGGAGGGCCTGGACGGCGGACACGGTGATGCCCGGCGGCGGCGTGGCCGAAGGGGAGGGGGAGGAGGAGGGTGAGGGCGAAGGTGACGCGCTCGGCGTGGGGGTCGGAGAAGGCGAGGCGCTCTGCGTGACGGTCGGGGCGGTCGTCGCCCCGTCTCCGCCGTCCCCGCCCGTGTCGCGGTCCTTCAGCAGCAGCCATCCCAGCAGCACCACCACCGCGAGCATCACCACGATCCCGCCGGCCAGCACCGCCCCGGCCCCGTTCCGCTCGGGCTCCGGGGGATGGGCGGGCGCCGGCCCGGTCCCGGGCGCCGGCAGCGGCGGCGTGGGGTGGCCGTACCGGTGCTGCATCACGGAGGTCGGGCCGTCCGTCCCCGCCGCGGGACCGGCCGCCGGACCCGCCGTCGGCCCGCTAGAGGTGCGTACGGTCGTCCCGCCCGCGCCGACGATGCGCAGCATCCGGGCCGCCTCCGCCGCGGACAGCCGCTCCTCGGGATCCTTGACCAGCAGTCCCTCCAGGACGGGCGCCAGCGGACCGGCCCGCAGCGGCAGCGGGAAGTCCTCCTCCACCACCGCCCGCAGCGTGGCCACCGGGGACTCCCGGTGGAAGGGAGACACCCCCTCCACGGCCAGGTACAGGGTCACCCCGAGCGCCCACAGGTCCGACGCCGGGCCCGGTTCCTGCCCCAACGCCCGCTCGGGAGGCAGGAATTCGGGGGATCCGACCACCTCGCCGGTCATGGTGATGGCGCTGGATCCCTCCAGGCTGGCGATCCCGAAGTCGCCGAGCACCACCCGGCCGTCGTTGGCGATCAGCACATTGCCCGGTTTGACGTCCCGGTGCAGCACCCCCGCCTCGTGCGCGGAGCGCAGTGCGGCCAGCACCTGTTCGCCGATGTGGGCGGTCCGCTGCGGGGTGAGCGGGCCATCGCCCTCCAGGACCTCCGCGAGGGAGAGTCCCCGTACGATCTCCATGACGATCCAGGGCCGGCCGTCCTCGGTCGCCACGTCGTAGACGGTGACCACGCCCCGGTGCGAGACGCGGGCCGCGGCCCAGGCCTCCCGCTCCAGCCGCCGGTACATCCGGGTCACCTCGGCCTCGTCCATGCCGGCCGGTGCGCGCACTTCCTTGATGGCGACCTCGCGCCCCAGGACCTCGTCCCGGGCCCGCCACACCATGCCCATCCCGCCGCGGCCGAGCGGGCCCAGCAGGCGGTAGCGTCCGGCGATGACGCGATCGCCGGCGCCGTCCCCGTTCGACGCGGACTCAGTCACCGAAAGCCTCATTCACGCGCGCCCCCAAGAGCGTTACCGGACGATCACTCCAAGTTAGCGCAGAGCGTGCGCCGTGGCTCCGGTCGCGACAGGAGTCACGCAGTCGGCGCCGATGCGGTTCCATGTCCCGCACGCCCCGCCGGATTTCGCGGAGAGTGACGATCGACTCCGCTGAGTAACCGTCAACTCCCGCTCGCCACACGGGCAATTCACACCACCGGGATACCCGTGCACGACGTGGGGACGATAGGGTTACCCTGCCCGGTGGGCCGGGTGCCCTCGTACGGGTGGGGAGAGACATGGAACAGATAGCAATGCGCAGCAGGCCGCCTCGCGTGCCTGCCATCACTTGCGGGAGCGGTGCGACCAGTTCGCGCCTCGACCGCCATCTCGCCGTGCTGGGCGGTCCCGCCGTCCCGCACCGCGAGACCGCCGAGGCGACGCTGCTCATGCGTGAGCTCACCTCGCGCGACCACACGCACCGGCTGCGGAGCCGGAGCGCGCGCGTATCGCTCTTCGCGCCGCTGCGGAGGCTGCGGCGCACCCTCTTCGGCAGCCGCCGTTCGTAGGCGTTCCCGCTTCCGTCCCCGCAGCGCCGCTTCGTCCCCGGCCCGGTCGACCCTGCCCAGTCAGCGAACCACACCGTCCCGGCGCAGTGCCGTGATCTGTTCGCCCGTCATCCCCAGGGCGTGCAGCAGGGCTTCGGTGTGTTCACCGAGCGCGGGCACCGCACCCATGTGCGGTGCCGCGCCGCCGGGCAGCCCGATCGGCGGCAGCAGGGCCCGCAGCGGGCCCGCAGGCGAGCCCACCTCCCGCCAGCGGTCCCGGGCCTCCAGCTGCGGGTGCGCGGCGAGCTGTGCCACCGAGTTCAGCCGCGCGCAGGCGATGCCCGCGGCCTCCAGCCGCTCGATCGCCGCGTCCGCGCCGAGCCGGCCCAGGGCTTCGGCGACCACCGCGTCGGTCTTCTCCCGGTTCGCCGTGCGCGCGGCGTTCGTCGCGTAATCCGGATCCTCGGCCAACTCCGGGCGCTCCAGAAGATGTTCGGCAAGCCGCCGCCACTCCCGGTCGTTCTGCACGGACAGCAGGACCCGGTCCCCGTCCGCCGTCGGGTAGGCGTCGTAGGGCGCGATCACGGCGTGCGCCAGGCCCGTCCGCACCGGCTGCTCCCCGCCGTGCATCGTGTGGTGCAGCGGATGCCCCATCCACTCGGCGAGCGCGTCGAGCATCGACACCTCCACCCTGCCTCCGCGCCCGGTGGTCCCGCGCCGCAGCAGGGCCGCGAGCACACCCGAGAAGGCATACATGGCGGCCGCGATGTCCGCCGCCGGAATCCCCGCCTTGACCGGCTGCTCCGGGGTGCCGGTCACCGAGACCAGGCCGGCTTCGCACTGGACCAGCATGTCGTAGGCGCGCTTGTGGGCGTACGGGCCTTCGGGCCCGTAGCCGGAGACGTCCACGGCGACCAGTCGCGGGTAGCGAGTGCACAGCGCGGCCGAGTCGAGCCCGAGCCGGGCGGCGGCTCCCTGGGCGAGGTTCTGCACGAACACGTCGGCCCCCTCGAGCAGCCCGTGCAGGACCTCCAGGCCGCGCGGGTCCTTGAGGTCGAGCGCGATGGACTCCTTCCCCCGGTTGGCCCACACGAAATGCGAGGCGAGGCCGTGCGCGGCGGTGTCGTAGCCGCGCGCGAAGTCGCCCCCGTCGGGCCGCTCGACCTTGATCACCCGGGCGCCGAGGTCGGCGAGCTGACGGGTGGCGAAGGGCGCGGAGACGGCCTGCTCGACGGAGACGACGGTGATCCCGTCGAGGGGGAGGGGCTCGGCGACGGGCGCGCCGTTGGTGTCGGGTTCCATGACGGCCTGCCTACCGGCCCCGGGCTGATCTGTCCACGCTCTCCGGGTCCGGCCTGTCCATCCGTCCGGTCCGGCCGTCCCGTCCGGCCGTCCCGTCCACCCGGCCCGCCCGCCCGCCCGTCCGCCCCGCACTCAGTCGAGGCCGCGCGCGAACCGGCGCGTGGCGGCCGGCACGAAGAGGGCCAGCAGGGCCAGGGACCACAGGAGCGCCCCGGCGATCGGGTGCGCGACCGGCCACGCGGCGCCCGCCGCGGCCTCGCCTCCGGCATTGCCGCACAGGGCGCGCACGGCGGTGGCGACGGCGCTGATCGGATTCCACTCGGCGAGCGTGCGCAGCCATCCGGGCAGCCCGGCCGTCGGCAGGTACGCGCTGGAGAGCATCGGCAGGACGAAGGTGGCGCCGGCGAGCTGCCCCGCCGCCTCCTCGCTCTTGCTCAGCAGGCCGAGGTACGTCCCCACCCATGCGGTGGCGAAGCGGAACAGCAGCAGGACGCCGAAGGCCCCGAGTGCCCCCGGGAGCCCGTTCTCCGCCCGCCAGCCCATGGCCAGCCCCACCAGGATCAGCGGCACCATCGAGATGCCGGTCGTCACCAGATCCGCCGCGGTCTGTCCGAGCGGCACCGCGCTGCGGCTCATCGGCAGGGTCCGGAAACGGTCCATCACTCCGCGGTGCGCGTCCTGCGAGGCAGTGAACATGCCGGCCATCAGTCCGTTGGCGGCGGTGGCGGCGAGCAGTCCGGGGACCAGGAACTGCCGGTAATCGGAGCCCGGCATGGCGAGCGCGCTGCCGAAGACGTAGCCGAAGAACAGCAGCATGGCGACGGGCATGGTCTGGGTGAGGATGAGCAGGGCCGGGGCGTGCCGGGCCTTTTGCAGCTGGCGGGTGAGGACGGCGCCGCCGTCGGACAGCAGGGTGCTCATGCCGCGTTCTCCTTCGCGTCGCCGGCCGAGGCGGGGCCCTTCGGGGCCGGAGGGGTTCCGACGAGGCGCATGAAGACCTCGTCGAGGGTGGGCGGGCGCAGGCTCGCGTCGGTGACGGCTATGCCGGCCGCGTCGAGCGCCCGGACGATCCGCGGCAGCGTGAGCCCGGGGTCGAGGGCGGTCGCGCCGACGGTGAGGCGCTCCCGGTCGAGGGTGGGCAGACCCCCGGTCAGGTGGTCGAGCACGGCGGCCGCGCCCGCGAGGGCCGCGGCCCCGTCGACGGAAACCTCGGCGTAGGCGCCGATCCGGGCCTTGAGCTCGGCCGGAGTGCCGGTGGCGGCGGCCCGGCCGTGGTCCACGACCACGATGTCGTCGGCGAGCCGGTCTGCTTCTTCCAAGTACTGGGTGGTGAGCAGCACGGTGGTCCCCTCGCGCGCGAGGGTGCGTACGGCCGTCCAGATCTGCTCGCGGGCCGCCGGGTCGAGGCCGGTGGTGGGCTCGTCGAGGAACAGTACGCGGGGCCGGGTGACCAGTCCGGCGGCCAGGTCCAGCCGCCGGCGCATGCCGCCCGACCAGGTGCTCGCCACCCGGTCGCCGGCCTCGGCGAGGCCGAAGGCGTCCAGCAGTTCGCCGGCGCGGTCCCGGGCCGCCCGGCCGCGCAGTCCGGCGAGGCGGGCGAAGAGCCGGAGGTTCTCGGATCCGGTCAAATCGCCGTCGACCGAGGCGTATTGGCCGGTGGCCCCGATGGTCCGGCGGACCGCGGCCGGGTCCCGGGCGACGTCGTGTCCGGCGACGAGGGCGCGGCCGGCGGTGGGCGCGGTGAGGGTGGTGAGGATCCGGACGGCGGTGGTCTTGCCCGCGCCGTTGGGGCCGAGGAGCCCGCAGACGGTGCCCTCCGGGACGGCGAGATCCAGACCGCGCAGGGCGTGGACCTCGCCGTAGCTCTTCTCCAAGCCTTCACTAAGTACGGCGTACGTAGTAGTCATGGGTGCACGCTACCTCACTACGTACGCCGTACGTAACTACGATGGTGGGGATGGACGAGGTGATGAGCGATGACACCCAGCGGCCGCTCCGCTGAACCCGAAGTGATCTGGGCCCGCCCGCCGCGGGCAGGTCGCGGCCCCAGGCCCGCCCACAGCCGCGACTCGATCGCCGCCGAGGCGGTGCGGATCGCCGACGAGGAGGGGATCGACGCCGTCTCCATGCGGCGAGTGGCGGCCGGGATCGGCGCCGGGACCATGTCCCTCTACAACTACGTGCCGCGCAAGGAGGACCTGTACGAGCTGATGGTCGACTCGGTCAGCGGGGAGTACGACCTCACCCGGCCGGCCGGCGACTGGCGGGCCGACCAGCTCGCGCTGGCCCGCCAGACCCGGGCCATCATGCACCGGCACCCCTGGCTGCCCCGGCTGCTGAGCCCCGCCCACGGATTCGGCCCGAACGCCCTGCGGTACCTGGAGCACAGCCTGGCGTGCCTGGCGCCGCTCGACGCTCCGGGCGGCGAGAAGCTGGAATTGATCGCCGCGATCAACGGAACGGTCGCCACGTTCGTGGCGGGCGAACTGGCCCTGGCCGAACGGGCCCGCCAACTCCCCTGGAGCGAGGCCGAAGAACAGGCCGTACGGGCGTCCTGGCTGGGCTCCCGGCTGGCGACGGGGGAGTACCCGCTGCTGGCGGGCGTGCTCGCGACCGCGCCCGGCGTGCCGGGAGAACTGGCAGACCCGGCGGCGGTGTTCGACCGGTCGGTGTCGCGCCTGCTGGGAGCCTGGGACACCTGACCGCGGGCCGTACCGCGGAGCGGGGGCGAACCGAACCCGTCGGCCGTCCGGAGGTTGGTCCATCCAGCCGTCGGGCGTTTGAGATCCGGGGTCGGGGGCGGAGCCCCGGGGGGTCCGGAGCGGAGTCCGGTACCCCTCCAGCCCGTCGGGCGTTTGAGGGCCGGGTTCGGGAGCGGAGCCCCGGGGGGTCCGGGTGCGGCCCGGTGCCCCGCTTTCAGCCCGTCCGGCGTTTGAGGACCGGGTCAGGGCGGAGCCCTGGGAACGGTGGAAGGGCGGGTAGGGGACTCCGCCCCGCAGGGCCGACCCCACACCGCACCGCCGCGCCCGCTCCCGCCCGGGGGCGGCCCACCACGGGACAAGCCCGCCCCTGTGGGGGTCGACTCCGGCGGGCCCGTGCCCAGGCGGGAGGCCCTCCGGCGGGGCCGCGCCCGGAGGGGCCGCCCCTGCGAGGCCCCCGCGCCTCAGAGCAGCGCGAACTGCCCGCCCGGCCCCTCCTCCTGGTGGTCCAGGACCGAGGCCGGCCTCCGGGCCCAGTCGGGCGGCGGCAACACCCCACCCGCACGCAGCTCGTCTGCGGTCAGTGCCGGCCCCACCTCGAACGCGGCCCGCTCCGGCTCCAGTTCGGCCAGCAGCGCCAGGGTCGTCACCAGGGCGAGCAGCTCCGAGGTCCAGCCCTGCGGCCACTCCGCCGGGCCCACCGCGTCGAGTCCCTCCGCCTCCGGGTCCCGGTGCGCGAGCCGTGCGGCGAACCAGGACTCCAGGACGCGGACGCCCTGGACCTCGTACGCCCACGCCCCGGACGGTACGGGCGACACGGTGCCGGCGCCGCCGTCCGCGGCCGCGCCCCCGTCTCCGCCCCCGAGGGTCAGGGTTTCGCTCTCCGGGTCGTACGAGAGCTCCCGCGGCCACGCCGGCAGCGCCGAGCGGACGTACGGCCGGCGTCCGCCGGGCAGCCGGGGAGCCTCGCCGCCGCGGGCCCCGCGCAGCCGGACGGAGAGCAGCCGGTGGCCCAGCTCCAGCCCGGCCCGCCAGCGCGTGGCGTCGGCGGTGAGGGGGACCTCGTACCCCCGGGGGCCGGGGCGGCCGACGGCGAGGATCCAGCAGAGGACGTCCTCGGGGGTGACCCAGGTGCCGTACCACTCGCCGAGCAGGTGCTGCAGCCCGGGGGCGAGATTGGGCTCGGCGCCGCCCGGGCGGCGGTGCAGCGGGCGGATCCGGCCGAGCCGTCCGGCCGGCAGGTGCGCGGTGACCAGCAGCGCCGCCGGCTGCGCGGGCTCCACGACGAACAGCTGGTGTCCGTCCAGCACCCGCCACAGCTCCGGGCGGGCCAGGTCGATGAGCCGCTGGTCGGGCAGCAGCCACTGCTCGTCGAAGGGCTCGCGCAGGATCCGTACGGGGTCGGGGCGCGGCCCGGGAACGTCCGCGAAGCGGGCCGTGGAGCCGGCGCGCTGGCCCGGCAGCGCCGCCGCCCCGGAGCCCGTGGTCCGCGCCCGGGTCGGGCGGAACAACCGCTCCCGCTCGGCGCCCTCGGCGGCGGTCAGGGCGGCCCACCGGGTACGCAGGGTGGCCGGATCGGGGGCCGCGACCCAGGCCCTGCCCAGGCGCAGGGGGCCCACGGCCCAGGGCATCAGATCGTCCAGCAGCGGGTCCCGCGGGGATGCGTCAGCGCTCACCCGGCCGATGGTAGCGACGCCACCCGGTGACCGGGCCGCGTCCAGGCCGGAGAGTTAGGCTCGCTATGGAGGGATCTGCCCGGATCCGCACGGAGCCGGGCCGAACCAGACGACCCGGGAGGCGGACATGAGTCAGTACGACGAGTACTCGACCCCGTCGCAGGCCGAGGGGGAACGGCTCGACGAGGACCTGGACGAAAAGCAGAAGAAGCTCCGCCACGTCCAGACGCAGCGGACCACGCCGTCCCAGGCGGAGGGCGAGCGCGGAGCGGAGGACGACCAGAAGTAGGAAGGCGACCTGAACTGGAGGGCGACCGGAAGCAGAGGGCGACCGAAAGCACAGGGCAGCCGGAAGCGGACGACGGCCGGAAGCGGACGTCGGCGGCCGGAAATCAGTGGGCGTCGACGGTCACGGTGAAGGAGAACCGGTCCCCGCGGTAGCGGATCCGCGCCACGTCCACCACCCGGCCGGAGGCGTCGTACGTGACGCCGGTGTAGTGCAGGATCGGGCTCAGCAAGGGCACTTGGAGCAGATCGGCCGTGAGCGGGTCGGCGAGCCGTGCCTCCACGGTGTCGGTGATCCGGCTGATGTCCACCTTCACGATGTCCCGAAGCACCTTCGTCATCGGCCAACGCTCCAGATCCGCCAGGTCGATGGAGTCGGCGAGCTCCGGACGCACCGCGTTCTCCGCCCAGTTGGTCGGCTCGCCGCTCTCACTGTCGTGTCGGAGCCTGCGGTACGTGACCACCTCGGCGGTGTCCGGGAAGTGCTCCAGAAGCTCCCCGGACACCGCCGTCCGCTCGTGCCCCAGGATCGTCGTGCGGTCACCCGACTGCTGCGCCACGATCGCGTCGACCGAGCCGAGCAGCTGGACCGGGGCCCCGCGCAGCGCCGTCGGCTCGATGAAGGTCCCGCGCCGCCGGTGGCGGCTGATGAGGCCCTCGGTCTCCAGCTCCTTGAGCGCCTGCCGCATGGTCAGCACGCTCACCCCGTAGTGCTCGGCGAGCTGCTCCTCGGTGGGCAGGCGCAGCGAGGCGTCCGCGGTGCGCCCGAGTATGGAGGCGCGCAGCGACTGGGAGACCTGGTACCAGAGCGGGAGCTTCCGGTTCAGTACCAGCGAGTCGGGGGCGAAGGCGGTCACGGGTGGTTCTCCGTAGGACGGGGTGGGCGCGGCGGCGCCGCCGCGCGTCATGCTCGTGATGTTAGGCGCGGAAGTGGCGCTGGAGCCCCTGCCAGACGTCGTCGTATCGGCCCTGGAGGTGGTCGGCGTCGGCCGCCTGGGCGGTCGCGGTGATCGGCCAGCGGGTCTCGAACATGAAGGCCAGGCCGTCGTCGATCTTCTGCGGCTTCAGTTCGGCGGCGCTGGCGCGGTCGAAGGTCTCCCGGTCGGGGCCGTGCGCGGACATCATGTTGTGCAGCGAGCCGCCGCCGGGTACGAAGCCTTCCGCCTTGGCGTCGTAGGCGCCGTCGATGAGACCCATGTACTCGCTCATCACGTTCCGGTGGAAGTAGGGCGGGCGGAAGGTGTCCTCGCCGACCAGCCAGCGCGGCGCGAAGACCACGAAGTCCACGCCCGCCAGGCCCGCCGTGTCGGAGGGCGAGGTCAGCACCGTGAAGATGGACGGGTCGGGGTGGTCGTAGCTGATGGAGCCCAGGACGTTGAAACTGCGCAGGTCGTAGACGTACGGGACGTGCGTGCCGTGCCAGGCGACCACGTCGAGCGGGGAGTGGTCGTAGGTGGCCGTCCAGAGGTTGCCGCAGAACTTGTTGACCACCTCGGTCGGACGCTCGTCGTCCTCGTACGCGGCGACCGGCGCCCGGAAATCGCGGGCGGCGGCGAGCCCGTTGGCGCCGATGGGGCCCAGGTCGGGGAGCTCGAAGGGGCGGCCGTAGTTCTCGCAGACGTATCCGCGGGCGGTCTCGTCCTGGAGCTCCACGCGGAAGCGGACGCCGCGCGGGATCAGCGCCATCTCGCCGGGCCGGGCGCTCAGCAGGCCGAACTCGGTGCGCAGGAGCAGGCCGCCGCGCTCGGGGACGATCAGCAGCTCGCCGTCGGAATCGCTGAACACCCGGTCGGTCATGGAGGCGTTCGCGGAGTAGAGGTGGATGGCCATGCCGGAGCGCTGGGTGGCGTCGCCGTTGCCGCCGAGGGTCCACAGGCCCGCCAGGAAGTCGGTACCGGGGGCCGGGTCGGGCAGCGGGTTCCAGCGAAGCCGGTTCGGGTCGGCCGGGGCCTCCGTGAAGGGCGCGCTGCGCAGGGCGCCGTTTCCGGTCCGGGTGAAGGGCGGGTGCGCGGCCGAGGGGCGGATCCGGTAGAGCCAGGAGCGGCGGTTGTGGGAACGCGGCTCGGTGAACGCGCTGCCGCTCAGCTGCTCCGCGTAGAGGCCGAGGGGGGAGCGCTGAGGAGAGTTCCGGCCGATCGGCAGCGCACCGGGGACCGCCTCCGAGCTGTGCTCATTGCCGAAGCCGGTGAGGTACTCCAGCGCCTCCGCCGTCTTCCTGGCCTGCTCGCTGCCGCCGCTCATTGCACGCTCCCGGTCTGCCGAAGGAATCCTATGCCTGACAGTAGGATTCCTGGGCCCATGCGTCAACGGGGGATTCCGGCCGGTCGGCCGGCAATGCGGGGCGCGGTGGGGTGGCGCGGCGTACCGGGCGGGGTTCGCGGCGGGCGCGGGGCGGGCTTCGCGGCGGGCGCGGGATGGGTCAAGGGCGCGGTCCAAGGGGGTCCAGGAGGTCCAGCGGAGGGGAGCAGGGGGGCGCCGGGTTACGACTTGGCCTGTCAGCGGTCTATTGCTGCGCGAAGGGATCCCAAAAGGTGAACATTCCTCTACTCTCACGCGCATGTCGTGGACCCGCAGGTTTCCTGCTGTGCCGGCGGCGCTCCTCGCCGCCCTCCTAGCGCTTCTGTCACTCCTCGTCGCCGCGCCCGCCGCGAGCGCGCACGAGGAGCGCCCCGTCGAGCTCCCCGACGGCACCGGCTCCGTACCCGCCTACCGCGCGGGCGAGCCCGACCTGATCGTCTGCAAGACCGACCGGCCCGCCTTCGAGCGCCGGATATCCGCCTTCCCCGACGCCCTCAAGCAGCGCAACCTCGTCCTCTACGAACGCTGCGAGAAGAACGGCTTCCGCGACCTCCAAGCGGCGGTCGACGCCGTGGACCGCCCGGGCATGAACATCGCAATGCTCCCCGGCCTGTACGAGGAGGAGCCCTCGCTCCCCGCGCCGACCGGGGAGTGCGCCTCGCTCAAGGCGCCCAACTCCTCGCTCGGCTACCAGATCCTGACCTACGAGCAGCAGGTGGCCTGCCGCCACAACCAGAACCTGGTCGCCATCCTCGGCAAGACCGACCTGCAGATCGAAGGCACCGGAGCCTCCCGCCAGGACGTGGTCATCGACGCCAAGTACCAGAAGCTGAACGGGATCCGCGCGGACAAGTCCAACGGCATCTACTTCCGCAACTTCACCGCGCAGCGCACCACCTTCAACTCGCTGTACGTCCTCGCGGGCGACGGCTTCGTCATCGACGACGTGCTGACCCGCTGGAACGACGAGTACGGCTTCCTGACCTTCGCCAGCGACCACGGGCTCTACAAGAACTGCGAGTCCTACGGCAACGGCGACTCCGGCATCTACCCCGGCAGCGCCTCGAACATCAACGACGGCCGCGGCTACGACGTCCCCCGCTACTCCATCGAGATCACCGGCTGCCGCAGCCACCACAACATGGTCGGCTACTCCGGCACCGCGGGCGACTCGGTGTACGTGCACGACAACGAGTTCGACCAGAACATGGGCGGCGCTTCGATGGACAGCGCCTTCCCCGGCCACCCCGGCCTCCCGCAGAACCACGCCCGCTTCGAACGCAACCTGATCCACGACAACAACGCCGACTACTACCACCACGTCGCGGACGGAACCTGCGCCAAACCGCCCGCCGAGCGGGGCTACGAGCAGGGGGTCGTCTGCCCCCAGATCTCCATGCCCCCCGGCACCGGCATCATCACCGCCGGAGGCAACTGGAACCTCTACGAGAACAACTGGGTGTACGGGCACCGGCGCGCGGGCTTCTTCCTCTCGGCCGTGCCCGCCTTCATCCGCGGCGAGGAGGAGCTGTCCAAGCAGGCCGACACCTCCCACCACAACCGCTACGCCGGCAACATCCTGGGCAAGGACAAGTCGGGCGCCTCCCGCCCCAACGGCATGGACGTGTGGTGGGACGGCCAGGGCCGGGGCAACTGCTGGCAGCAGGGCCCGGACGGCTCCACCCCGGGCACGCTCCCGCAGTGCGGCGAGCGCCGCGGCGCGGTCTCCGGTGCCTCGGCCCGGCTGGCCGGCGAACCGGTGAAGCTGGCCCAGCTCCTCGTCTGCGCCGACTACAGCGTCCAGGCGCGCAAACTCCCGGCCGGCTGCGACTGGTACGGCTCCCGCGGCCTCCAGCGCGTGGAGACCCAGCTCGCCCTCGCCGTCGCGGCCGTCCTCCTCCTGGTCGGCGGCCTCCTGTGGCGGCGCCGCCTGCGGCCCTCCCGCCCGGCCGCGGTGGCCGCCCTGCTCGGCCTCGTGGGCCTGGTCCTGGACGTGGCCGGCTCCACGATGGGTCTGGTCGGCACCTTCGTCCCGGCGCTGGCCCTGCTCTGCCTCGGCCTGTGGTGGACCGGCACCGGCCTCGCCCTGCGCGCCACCCGGCCCTGGCTGGCCCGCCTGACCCTGCTGCTGGGCGCGCTCACCCTCCTCGACGCCTTCGACAAGGCCGTCCTGATGATCCCCTGGATCCCGCTCAGCCCCGCCTGGATACGGTCGCTCGTCGCGGTGCTCTGGGTCCTCTGGGCCGTCATCGCCGCCGCCCGCCCGGGCGCCACCCCGGCCCGCCCGGCAGGCCCGGGCGACGACCCGGCCGGCGACCGGGTCCCCGTCCCCGCAGGCCCGGCCCCGACCCGCAGCGCCGAAGCCGAAGCCGAGGGTCCTGTGGCCGGTCCCGGTCGCGGTCCTGGTCCTGGTCGCGGTCCCGGTCCCGGTCCCGGCCCGGAGCGGGGCGCCGCCGGGGGAGAGCAGCCGTGACGGGGCACCCGGGCGGCGACCGCCCCGAACGGCGTATGTGGTGCGACGTCTGCGGCACGCCCCCGCGCAGGTCCCGCTGGTCCAGCAGGACGGGCCGTGCGACGGCGCTGCTCGCCCTGGCCCTGCTCCTGGCAGGCGGCGCGGCGACGGGCTGCGGGGGGCGGGCCACCACCCACCACAAGCCCGGCACCACCCACGAGCAGGCCTCCGGGAAGGTCGGCACCCTGCTCACCGCCGACGACGGCGCGGGCCACCGGCTCCGCGAGGTCCCCGCCGAGGGCGCGCCGGAGGTCCGGCTCGCCGCCCGGCCGGACTCCGAGGACGGCTGGAACCTCCAGCTGACGGTGGTGAACTTCACCTTCACCCCCGACAGCACCGGGGGCGCCGCCCTCCCGGGTGCCGGGCACGCGCACCTGGAGCTGGACGGCCGCAAACTGGCCCGCCTGTACGGCCCTTGGTTCCACCTGCCCGCCGCGCAGGTACCCGCGGGCGGCACGCACACCCTGACCGTCCGCCTCTACGCGGACGACCACACGGCCTGGGCGGTGGCGGGCAAGCCGGTCGAAGCAACCCTCGAACTCGCCGAGGGGTCAGCGCAGTCCACCCACGCCCACTCGCCGGCCGCACCGTCGCCCACGCCCCCGGAGGCGGCGCAGGCCGACCGCACGGTGACCATCACCGTGCGGGACGGCAAGGTCAGCCCGGCCCCGGGCCGGGTGGAGGTGACGCGCGGCGAACGCGTCGCCCTGCGGGTCACCAGCGACCGCGCGGACACCCTGCACGTCCACGGCATCGACAAGGAACTCGCCCTTCCGGCAGGCCAGGAGGCCACCCTGATCCTGACGGCCGACCGCACGGGCCTCTTCGAGGTCGAGACCCACGAGTCCAACCTCGTCCTGACCCAACTCGTAGTCCGATGACCCCACCACCCCGCCCCACAGAACCGCCCCGGGCGCCGACTACGACGCCGACGCCGACGCCGACCCCGGCCCCCGCCCCGGCGGTCCGGTGGTGACCGGGTGCGGGCCGGAGGCGGTCCCGTGCGGGGGCCCCGGTCGCGGGTCCGGCCAGGGCGTGGTCCTTCACCCGGCCGATCCGTTCACCGTGCTCGCGCACGGCATCGGCTCGCAGCACGATCTGCCGATCTCTCCCTTCTACGCCTTCGCCGGTGCCTTCACGGCACTCTTCGTCTCCTTCCTCGCACTCGGCCTCCTCTGGTCCACCTCCCGCTTCCGCGGCGACCGTTCCGGTCTGGCCCTGCCCGTGGGGCTCCAGCGGGTGGCCGACGCGCCGGCCACCCGCACCGCCCTGCGCGGGCTCGGCCTCGCGGCCGCGCTCGCCGTCCTCCTGTACCTCCTCCTCGGCCCCGACGACCCCGCCCGCAACCCCGCTCCCGGCGCCGTCTACGTCCTGCTCTGGGTCGGCCTCGTGCCCGCCTCCCTCCTCTTCGGCCCCGTCTGGCGCCTTCTCAACCCGCTCCGTGCCCTGCACCGCCTGCTCGCCCGGCTGGCGGGAAAGCTCCGTACGGCCCGGCCCTCGGCCGCAGTCGCCGCCGCGGCCCCCGCCGCCGTGCGCTCCTCCCGGAGCCCACGAGTCCCGGCACCGCACCTCGCAGCGGTGCCGGACCTTCCCAGCCCGGACCTTCCCAGCCCGGAGCCCCCGCGCCCGGAGCGGACGCACCGCCCGCTCCCCGCCCGGCTCGGGCAGTGGCCGGCCGCCGCCGGGCTCCTCGCCTTCACCTGGCTCGAACTCGTCTCTCCCGATCCCGCCTCCACCACCACCCTCCTGATCGCACTGACCGGCTACGCCGCCGTCCAGCTCCTGCTCGCCGCCCGCTACGGCGAGCGCTGGTTCGCCGACGGAGACGCCTTCGAGGTGTACTCCGCCCTCCTGGCCCGGCTCTCCCCCCTCGGCCGCCGCAGCGACGGCCGCCTCGTTCTCCGCAACCCCTTCCACGGACTCGACGCGACACCCCAGCGGCCCGGACTCGTCGCCACCGTCTGCGTCCTGCTCGGATCCACCGCCTACGACGGCTTCTCCGACAACCCCTCATGGATCAACGCGATCCAGACCTCCCCCCTCGGCCGCACGACCGCGGCCACCCTCGGACTCATCGGAGCCGTCGCCCTCGTCGCCGCCCTCTACTGCCTCTGTGCTGCCCTCACCCGTCTCGTCTGCGGCCCGCACCCCGGCCCGCTGACCGCCTTCGCGCACTCACTCGTACCGATCGCTCTCGGCTATCTCGTCGCCCACTACTTCTCCCTCCTGGTAACCGAAGGACCACGCACAGTCATCATGGCAGTGGGCACTGACAACGCCCCGGAGCCCTTGTCGCCCTTGGGCCCCGGCGGCCTCGCCGCCCTCCAGGTGATCGCCGTCGTCACCGGCCACGTCCTCGGCGTGATCGCCGCGCACGACCGCTCCGTACGCCTCTTCCCGCCCGCGAAAGCCGTCGCCGGGCAACTGCCGCTGCTCGCGCTGATGATCACGTACACGGTGGGCGGCCTCAGCCTGCTGCTGAACTGAGGAGGCCGAACCCGTACCGCCGCCCACCCGTGAACCCGGGAGCGGCATGATGGACCCCGTGCCCCCAGCCCACCCCCTGCGCCGGACACCGATCCAGCAGCGCAGCGCCGACCGCCTCGCCCGGATCCTCGACGCCTGCGCGGAGCTCCTTGACGAGACCGGGTACGAGAACCTCAGCACCCGGGCCGTGGCGCTGCGGGCCGGCGTGCCGATCGGTTCGGTCTACCGGTTCTTCGGCAACAAGCGGGCCATGGCCATCGCCCTGGCCCACCGCAACCTCGACCGTTACGCCGACGGCATCGAGCAGCGGCTCGCGGACCTCCCGGACACCGACTGGCGTCCCGTCGTCGACGCGGTGCTGGACGAGTACCTGGTCATGAAGCGCAGCGTGCCCGGCTTCGCCCTCGTCGACTTCGGGGTGCCCGCGCCACCGTCCGAGGGGCCCGCCTCCGACCCCAACCACCTGGTCGCCGTCCGCCTCACCGAGCTGCTCGGCGCCCACCTCGCCCTCACCCCGGACGCCACCCTGGAGCGGGCCGTCCTGGTAGCGGTCGAGGCCACCGACGCCCTGATCCAGCTCGCCTTCCGCAATGACCCGGCCGGAGACCCCGACATCGTCGCCGAAACCCGCGCGATGATGCAGGCCTACCTCGCACGCGTCCTGGACTGACCCGCGGGGGCGACGGCCTCCCGCACCCGGGGAGGCCGCCGTCTCGTCACGCGAGGCGTTCGAGGCGGCCCGTCACCACCAGGTTGCCGTCCGGCGTGCGCCGCGCGAGGGCGCCGGTGCGCAGGTAGCCGTCGGGGGTGAAGGACCGCGCGTTGAGGCCGGGCGAGCGGTAGTAACCGCGCGCCGTGTAGGGGCCCCGGGCCAGGAGTTCGCCCTGCTCCCCGTCGGGAACCTCCTTGCCGTCGGCGCCGACGACGCGGATCTGATCGTCGGGGGAGAGCGGACGGCCCTGCGTCGTGAACACCGTCTCGTCCGGATCGTCGGTCCGGGTGAGGCTGAGCAGCCCCTCGTCCGTACCGAAGACCTGCTGGAGACGGCAGCCCCATGCGGAGCCCAGCCGTTCGGCGGTCGCGCGGTCCAGGGTCGGGGTGCCGCCGCCGATCTGTACGAGACGCAGGCTGCTCACGTCGGCCCCGACCTCGGGACGCGCGTCGCTCCAGAGGCGGGCGGCGGCCGGCGTCAACGAGGCGACGGTGACCTGCTCGCGTTCGATGGCCGCCAGGTACGCGGCGGGTTCCGGGTCCTCGACCAGGACGACGGTGCCGCCGACGGTGAGGGTGCCGATGACGCCGGGGCCGCCGAAGGCGAGGTTGAGGTCGGCGGGCAGCGCGGCGAGGTACACGTCGTCCTGGGTGAGCGACACCAGCTCGGCGGCGGCCCGCGCCTGGTAGGCGTAGTCGTTGTGGGTGCGCGGAACCAGCCTGGGCGGCTCGTCGGCGCCGCCGGAGAGCAGGAAGAGCGCCACCTGTCCCGCGTTCGGTGTGAGCGCCGGCTCGGGCGGGGAGTCGAGGGAGGTCAGCGGGAAGTAGTGGCAGCCCGACGTGTCCGTCGTGAAACCGCCGTACGGGGACGAGGTGCCCGGCGGCTCGAAGGTGAACACCCGGCGCAGGAAGGGGCCTCGGGCCGCGATGCGGGCGGCCATGGCCGTGTGGTCGAAGCCGCGGTAGGCCGGGGGGCCGATGTAGCCGGTGGCCTCGGAGACCTGGACGACGTGGGACACCTCGGGCTCGCGGTGCGAGACGGGGCAGAGCACGGGGACCGCTCCGGCGCGCATCAGCGCGAACGTGGCGACGACGAGCTCGGGGACGTCGGGAAGCTGGACGACGACCCGCTGTCCGGGCCGCAGGCCGCGCAGCCGGAACCCGGCGGCCATCCGGCTCACGCGGCGGTTCAGGGCCGCGTACGTGATGTGGGTGTCGCCGTGGGCGAGCGCGGTCCGCGGTCCGTACTGCACGGCCCAGCCGCGCAGCAGGTTGTCGAGCGTGGTGCCCCGCCAGTGGCCGGACGCCCAGTAGTAGTCGACGAATTCCTCGGGCCAGGGCGTACAGCCGTCGAGCATGGATGTCATTCGGTTCCTCTTGTACCAGCTTCGAACCGGAAGCCGTGCGGGTCGTCTTTCGCCGTGAGCGGGGGAAGCCCGCCGCCCTGACCTCGCAGTCAAATCCGTCAAGAGCCACCGCGGCAATGTGCTGTCCGGACCAAGGGCGCCGGATCGCATCAGCAGAAGGACCAACGGGCGTCGCCTGACCAGGGGGAACGGTCGGGATTCGGGGTGGTGGCGGCGATGGTGGAGGCGTGGAGGCGTGGAGGCGTGGAGGCGTGGCGGTGCGGCGGCTTGGCGGCGCGGGCGGTCGCGGCGCGTGCACCGAACTTCGGGGACGGCGGCTGCCCGCCCGGGATCTCCGCCCCGGCCCGCCCCCGGATTCCCGGTGGTGCCGGACCCTCCCCACCGTGCCTACCGGTCGGTATGCTCGGTGCCGCCCGCACGGGTCCGGCGCCCGTGCCCCGTGTCGCAGCCTGCTGCCCCTGGAGGGCCCATGCCCCGCACCGCCCTGCGCATCTGCCCCCTCTGCGAGGCCACTTGCGGCCTCACGCTCACCATCGAAGGCACCACCGTCACCGGGGCCCGGGGAGACCGCGACGACGTGTTCAGCCGCGGCTTCATCTGCCCCAAGGGCGCCGCCTTCGGTGGTCTCGACGCCGACCCCGACCGGCTGCGGACCCCCCTCGTGCGACGCGACGGCCGACTCCACGAGGCCACGTGGGAGGAGGCCTACCAGGCCATCGCCGATGCGGTCCCCGCCCTCGTGGGCGCGTACGGGCCCCAGTCCGTCGGTGTCGTCCTCGGCAACCCGAACGTCCACACCATGGCCGGCCAGCTCTACCCTCCCCTGCTCCTCAAGGCCCTCGGCACCCGCAACCTCTTCACGGCCAGCACCCTCGACCAGATGCCCAAACACGTCTCCAGCGGGCTGCTCTTCGGGGATCCCTTCGCCATCCCCGTCCCTGACCTCGACCGCACGGACTTCCTCCTGCTTCTGGGGGCGAACCCGGTCGAGTCCAACGGCTCCCTGTGCACCGCGCCCGACTTCCCCGGCCGGCTCAAGGCCCTGCGCGCACGGGGCGGCACCCTCGTCGTCGTCGACCCGCGCCGCACCCGCACCGCCAAGCTCGCCGACCGCCACCTCGCCCCGCGCCCCGGCAGCGACGCGCTGTTGCTCGCCGCCCTGGCCCACACGCTGCTCGCCGAGGAACTGACCGATCCGGGCCCGCTCGCGGAACACATGCAGGGAATCGGGGAACTCGCCGAAGCGCTCGGTGGTTTCACTCCTGAGGCCGTCGCCCCCGCCTGCGACCTCACGGCCGAAGAGATCCGTGCCCTCGCCCGCGATCTCGCGGCCGCGCCGACCGCCGCCGTCTACGGGCGGATCGGCAGCTGCACCGTCGAGTACGGCACGCTCGCCAGCTGGCTGGTCGACGTGCTGAACATCCTCACCGGCAACCTCGACCGGCCGGGTGGAGCCCTGTTCCCGTTGTCCGCGACCGACCGCGCACCCCGGCCGGCCGGACCCGGCAAGGGCTTCAGTCTCGGGCGCTGGCACAGCCGGGTCAGCGGCCACCCCGAGGCCAAGGCCGAACTGCCCATGGCCGCGCTGGCGGAGGAGATCGAGACCCCGGGGGAGGGGCGGATCCGGGCCCTGATCTCCATCGCCGCGAACCCCGTGCTGTCCGCCCCCGACGGCCGGCGCCTCGACGCGGCCCTGGCCGGGCTCGACTTCATGGTCAGCATCGATCCCTACCTCAACGAGACCTCCCGCCACGCCCACGTCGTCCTGCCTCCCGCGCCGTCCTCGCAGAGCGCCCACTTCGACTTCTCCTTCAACACCTTCGCCATCCGCAACCAGGTCCGCTATTCACCGCCCGCCGTCCCGCTCGAAGACGGGCGGATGGACGAGTGCGAGATCCACGCCCGTCTCGTACTCGCCGTCTCGGGCATGCACGGAACAGACCCGGCCGCCGTGGACGACCTGGCCATCGGGGCCACCCTCGCCAGGGAGTGCGCCGACCCGGACTCCCCCCTGCGCGGAGAGGATCCGGTGCGTCTCGCCGGGCTGCTCGCGGGCGGCAGCGGCCCCGAGCGCCGCCTCGACCTGATGCTCCGGCTCGGCCCCTACGGAGACCGGTTCGGCGCGGCCCCGTCCCTGCCCGGAAGCACCGCTACGGGCAGCCGCGCGGGCACACCCGACGGCGCGGCGGGCCCGGGCTCCGCCCCTGCCGCCCCCGCGCCCGACCCTGCCGCGCTCTCCCATGCCGCGCCCGCCCCCGGCGGCCTCGGGCTGGAGCGGCTGCGCGCGCACCCGCACGGAATCGACCTGGGCCCGCTGCGGTCCCGGCTCCCGGGCCTGCTGAGGACGCGCAGCGGCAGGGTCGAGCTCCTGCCGGACCCGATCGCGGCCGAACTCCCCAGGCTGCGCCGGGCGCTCGCCGACCGCCCCGCCGCCCTGGTGCTCGTGGGCCGCCGCCACCTGCGGTCCAACAACAGCTGGTTGCACAACGTTCCGGCCCTCGCCGGAGGTTCCAACCGCTGCACCCTTCAGGTCCACCCGGACGACGCGGCCCGGCTCGGCCTCACCGACGGGCATCCGGCCCGGATCACCGCCGACGGCGGCAGCCTGGAGGTTCCCGTCGAGGTCACCGACACCCTCCGCGCCGGAGTAGTCAGCCTTCCCCACGGCTGGGGCCACGACCGCCCCGGCACCCGCCTCTCCGTGGCCTCGGCCGTGCCCGGAGCCAACGTCAACCAGCTCCTCGACGGCAGCCGACTCGACCCGCTCTCCGGTACGGCCGTGCTCAACGGCTTCCCCGTCACGCTGGCACCCATCCCCTGAGCTGGGGTTTTGCTCGTATTGCTCACGCGTAGACGTCTTGTTGGCCCCAGGAGGAGGCGCCTAGGTTCCCCCCATGCTGACCTTCCTCGGCTTCGCCATGATCGCGACCTTCCTGGTCCTGATCATGCTGAAGAAAATGTCGCCCATCGCGGCGCTCGTCCTCATCCCCGCGCTCTTCTGCGTGTTCGCCGGACAGGGCGCGCAGCTCGGCGACTACGTCATCGACGGAGTCGGCAAGCTCGCGCCGACCGCCGCCATGCTGATGTTCGCCATCGTCTACTTCGGCGTGATGATCGACGTCGGCCTCTTCGATCCGATCGTGCGCGGCATCCTGCGCTTCTGCAGGGCCGACCCGATGCGCGTCGTGGTCGGCACCGCCGTCCTCGCCGCCATCGTCTCGCTCGACGGCGACGGCTCGACCACCTTCATGATCACCGTTTCGGCGATGTACCCGCTCTACAAGCGGCTCGGCATGAGCCTGGTGGTGATGACGGGGGTGGCGGCCACCGCCAACGGCGTCATGAACACCCTGCCCTGGGGCGGCCCCACGGCCCGTGCCGCCACCGCGCTCAAGCTCGACGCCGCCGACATCTTCGTACCGATGATCCCCGCGCTCGCCGTGGGCCTGCTCTTCGTCTTCGCCCTGGCCTACGTCCTCGGCCTCAAGGAACGCCGCCGCCTCGGCCTGCTGACCCTCCCCGGCGACACCGAGCGGTCGGCGGAGCCGGCCGAGGAACTCCTCGTCGCGGCCGGCAAGGGCCCGGCCGCCGCCGGGGGCGGGAGCCCCCGTACGTCCTCCGCAGGCTCCGCCCCGTCCGCCCCGTCCGCCCCGTCCGCCGCGTCCGGGGCCTCCGAGGGTGCCGCCCCCGCCGAAGACGGCTTCCAGGGCCTCGACCCGCACCGTTCGACGCTGCGTCCCCGCCTCTACTGGTTCAACGCGGGCCTCACCGTCGCCCTGCTCACCGCCATGATCATGGAGCTGCTCCCGATCCCGGTGCTCTTCCTCCTCGGGGCCGCCCTCGCCCTCACCGTCAACTTCCCCCACATGCCGGACCAGAAGGCCCGGATCGCCGCCCACGCCGAGAACGTCCTGAACGTCGCCGGAATGGTCTTCGCCGCCGCCGTCTTCACCGGAGTCCTCACCGGCACCGGCATGGTCAAGCACATGGCCGACTGGCTCGTCGGCGCCATCCCGGAGGGCATGGGCCCGCACATGGCCCTGGTCACCGGACTGCTCAGCCTGCCCCTCACCTACTTCATGTCCAACGACGGCTTCTACTTCGGCGTCCTGCCGGTCCTCGCCGAGGCCGGCGCCGCCCACGGGGTCTCCCCGCTCGAAATCGCCCGCGCCTCCCTGGTCGGGCAGGCGCTGCACATGTCGAGCCCGCTCGTTCCGGCCGTCTACGTCCTCGTGGGCATGGCCAAGGTCGAGTTCGGCGACCACACCCGTTTCACCGTGAAATGGGCGGCCCTGACCTCCCTGGTGGTCCTGGCGGCAGGGATGCTTTTCGGCATCATCTGACCCCGGCCGCCCCTGGCGACACAAAACTACCGGCGCTAGTTTGTAGGGTGTTGGCGACGTAGGATCCGAGTCGGGTCGGGTCGACTCGGCCCGATCGCACGTCACGCGTCACACGGTTCAGGTCCACAGGTCCACAGGTCCACGCGTTCGCGCGTGCTCGGGAGGATTGCCATGAAGGCCCACGACGGGATGTACATCGGCGGCGAGTGGCGGGCTGCCCTCGGGCAAGACCGCATCGAGGTCCTCAACCCGGCCGACGAGCAGCTCATCGCCTCGGTCCCGGCCGGTACGGCCGAGGACGTGGACGCGGCCGTACGCGCGGCACGCGCGGCCTTCCCGGCCTGGGCGGCCACGGCTCCGGCCGAGCGGGCCGCCCTCATCGGCGCCCTGCGCGACGTGCTGGTCGCCCGCAAGGGGGAGATAGCGCAGGTCATCACCGCCGAGCTGGGCTCGCCGCTCGGGTTCTCGGAAATGGTCCACGTCGGGGCGCCGATCGCGGTGGCCTCCTCCTTCGCCGAGCTCGGGGCCTCGTACGCCTTCGAGGAGCGGATCGGGAACTCGACCGTGCTGCTGGAGCCGGTCGGCGTCGTCGGGGCGATCACCCCCTGGAACTACCCGCTGCACCAGATCGTTGCCAAGGTGGCACCCGCTCTCGCCGCAGGCTGCACCATCGTCCTCAAGCCCGCAGAGGACACCCCGCTGACCGCACAGCTCTTTGCCGAAGCCGTGCACGAGGCGGGTATCCCGGCCGGGGTCTTCAACCTGGTGACCGGCACCGGACTGGTCGCCGGCCAGGCCGTGGCCGCGCACGAGGGAGTCGACCTCGTCTCCTTCACCGGTTCCACCGCCGTCGGCAAGCAGATCGGCGCCACCGCCGGCGCCGCCGTCAAGCGGGTCGCCCTGGAACTGGGCGGCAAATCGGCCAATGTCATCCTGCCCGGAGCCGACCTCGCCAAGGCCGTCGCGGCGGGCGTGGGCCACGTCATGAACAACGCCGGCCAGAGCTGCAACGCGCTCACCCGCATGCTCGTCCACCGCGACGAGTACGAGGAGGCGGTGTCCCTCGCGGCCGCCGCCGCGGCCAAGTACGCCTCCGGCGACCCCCTCGACCCGAGCACCCGGCTCGGCCCGGTCGTGAGCGCCAAGCAGCGCGACCGCGTCCGCGGCTTCATCACCAAGGGTGTGGAGGAGGGCGCGCGCCTCGTCGCGGGCGGGCCCGAGGCGCCGCACGAGCAGGGGTACTTCATCGCCCCGACCGTGTTCGCCGACGTCACGCCCGAGATGACCATCGCCCAGGAGGAGATCTTCGGCCCGGTGCTGTCGATCCTGCCCTACGAGGACCAGGACGAGGCCCTGGCCATCGCGAACGGCACCGACTACGGGCTGGGCGGGGCCGTCTGGGCGGCGGACGCGGAAACGGCCGTGGCCTTCGCCCGCCGGATGGACACCGGCCAGGTGGACATCAACGGTGGCCGCTTCAACCCGCTCGCACCCTTCGGCGGGTACAAGAAGTCGGGCGTGGGCCGCGAGCTGGGCCCGCACGGCCTGGCCGAGTACCTCCAGACCAAGTCCCTGCAGTTCTAGTTCCGTAGCCCGTAGCCCGTAGCCCGTAGCCCGTAGCTCTAGCCCAACACGACCCCGCACACACGGAGACGACGATCATGGTTCGCGCCGCCATCCTGCCCGCCGTCGGAGCCCCCCTGGAGATACGGGAGATCGTGCTGCCCGATCCCGGCCCCGGCCAGGTCCGGGTGCGGCTCACCGCAGCCGGGGTCTGCCACTCCGACCTCTCCCTCACCAACGGCACCATGCAGGTCCCCGTGCCCGCCGTCCTCGGACACGAGGGCGCGGGCACGGTCCTCGCCGTCGGCGAAGGGGTCACCCATGTTGCGCCCGGCGACGGGGTGGTGCTCAACTGGGCCCCGTCCTGCGGGCAGTGCCACTACTGCTCGATCGGCGAGGTCTGGCTCTGCGCCAACGCGCTCGCCGGGACCGGGGCGGTGTACGCCCGCGACGCCCGGGGTGTCGATCTGCACCCCGGGCTGAACGTGGCCGCCTTCGCGGAGGAGACGGTCGTCGCGGCCAACTGCGTGCTGCCCGCTCCCGCCGGGATCCCGCTCACCGAGGCGGCACTGCTCGGCTGCGCGGTCCTCACCGGCTACGGAGCCGTCCACCACAGCGCCCAGGTCCGCCCCGGCGAATCGGTGGCCGTCTTCGGGGTCGGCGGTGTGGGTCTGGTCGCCCTCCAGGCGGCCCGTATCGCGACGGACGGCCCGATCGTGGCCGTGGACGTCTCCCCGGACAAGGAGGAACTGGCCAGGGCGGCCGGGGCCACGGAGTTCCTGCTCGCCTCGGAGACCACCGCCAAGGACATCCGCGCCCTCACCGGCGGCCACGGCGTGGACGTGGCCGTCGAGTGCGTCGGCCGGGCGCAGAGCATCCGCGGCGCCTGGGGATCCACCCGGCGCGGCGGCCGTACGACGGTCGTCGGCATCGGTGGCAAGGAGCAGCAGGTCACCTTCCACGCCCTGGAGATCTTCCACTTCGCCCGCACCCTCACCGGCTGCGTCTACGGCAACAGCGACCCCGCCCGCGACCTCCCGGTGATCGCCGACCACGTCCGCGCGGGCCGGCTCGACCTCGGGTCCCTGGTCACCGACCGGATCACCCTCGACGGCATCCCGGCGGCCTTCGACGCGATGCTGGCGGGCAAGGGCGGCCGCTCCCTGGTGGTCTTCTAGCAGCCGGCCAACAGGCCAACAGGCCAACAGGCCAGCCAGCCAGTCAGCCAGCCAGTCAGCCGGCCGGCCCGGGAGACCCGCCCCTGCGGGTCTCCCGTCAGGCCGTGCCAGGCCGGTCAGGCCCGGTCGGCCCGAGGCTCGCCGGGGCAGCCGGCCTCAGGCGGTCTCAGGCCGTCTCCCGCAGCGCCGCGTACTGGAGGGCCAAGCCGTCCAGGAGCGCGGCCAGGCCCGTCTCGAAGGCGCCCTCGTCCACCTCGCGCTGGCGCTCCGCCAGCAGGTGGGCCTGGCCCAGGTGCGGGTAGTCCGACGGGTCGTATGCCGTCTCGTCGTCCACGAAACCCCGGGCGAAGGAACCCACGGCCGAGCCGAGGATGAAGTACCGCATCAGCGCCCCGATCCGGGTCGCGTGCGCCGGCGGCCAGCCGGCCGCGGTCATCGCCCCGTAGACGGCGTCGGCCACCCGCAGGCCGGCCGGCCTGCGGCCCGGTCCGCGCGCCAGCACCGGCACGATGTTCGGATGGTCGGACAGTGCGGCCCGGTAGGAGTGCGCCCAGTCGCGCAGAGCGACCTGCCACTCCCGGCCGTCCCCCGCCTCGAACATCGACAGGTCGACCCGCGCGCTCACCGCGTCCGCGACCGCGTCCAGGATCTCGTCCTTCGTGCGGAAGTGGTTGTACAGCGAAGGACCGCTGACCCCCAGCGCCGCCGCCAGCCGCCGCGTCGAGACGGCCTCCAGTCCCTCGCCGTCCACCAGGGACCCCGCGGCCTCGACGATGCGGGATCTGCTGAGGAGGGGCTTGCGCGGTCTGGCCATGCGCCACATAGTAAGGCCTGCCGCATTTAAACTAGCGGTGCTAATTAACCCGTCCGAACCCGTCCCGCCCGGAGGTGCCCGGTGAATCTGGAGCTCAGCGAGGAGCAGTCCGCCGTCCGTGATCTCGCCCGCGCGTTCACCGAGCGCGAGATCGTCCCGTACGCCGCCGCGTGGGACCGCGCCGAGAGCGTGGACCGGGCCGTCGTGAAGAAGCTCGGCTCCGTCGGCTTCCTCGGCCTGACCGTCCCCGAGGAGTACGGCGGCTCCGGCGGGGACCACCTCTCCTACGTCCTGGTCACCGAGGAACTCGGCCGCGGGGACTCCGCCGTGCGCGGCATCGTCTCCGTCTCCCTGGGCCTGGTAGCCAAGACCGTCGCCGCCTGGGGGAGCGAGGAGCAGAAGCGCGCCTGGCTGCCCCGCCTGTGCTCCGGCGAAGCCCTCGGCTGCTTCGGGCTCACCGAGCCCGGCACCGGCTCCGACGCCGCGGCCCTGACCACCCGCGCCCGGCGGGAGGGCGACGCGTACGTGATCAGCGGCAGCAAGATGTTCATCACCAACGGCACCTGGGCCGATGTGGTCCTGCTCTTCGCCCGCACGAACGAGGACCCGGGCCACCGAGGCATCTCCGCGTTCCTCGTGCCCACCGAAGCCCCGGGCCTGACCCGCCGCGAGATCCACGGCAAGCTGGGCCTGCGCGGCCAGGCCACCGCCGAACTCTCCCTCGACGGCGTGCGCGTGCCCGCCTCCGCGATGCTCGGCCCCGAGGGGAAGGGCTTCTCCGTCGCCATGTCGGCCCTCGCGAAGGGGCGGATGTCCGTCGCCGCGGGCTGTGTCGGCATCGCCCAGGCCGCCTTGGACGCGGCCGTCTCCTACGCCGCCCAGCGCGAGCAGTTCGGCAAGCCGATCGCCCACCACCAGCTCGTCCAGGAGCTGATAGCCGACATCTCCGTCGACGTGGACGCGGCCCGGCTGCTGACCTGGCGGGTCGCGGACCTGATCGACCGCGGACTGCCCTTCGCCACCGAGTCCTCCACCGCCAAGCTCTTCGCCTCCGAGGCGGCGGTCCGCGCCGCGAGCAACGCCCTCCAGGTGCACGGCGGTTACGGCTACATCGACGAGTACCCGGCCGGCAAGCTGCTGCGCGACGCCCGCGTGATGACCCTGTACGAGGGCACCAGCCAGATCCAGAAACTCCTCATCGGCCGTGCCCGTACGGGGGTTTCGGCTTTCTGAGTACGTACGTGAGTACGCGCGCGGATGTGCCGTCGCGCGGCACGTCCGAAGCTGGACCCATGAACGAGACACCGGTCAAGCAGCAGAACACGGGGGCCTACTACGGCCAGGCCGTCGCCTCCTTCGGCATCGCCATCGGCGCGGTGGCCCTGGGGATCTACAACCTGGAGGCGAACGGCTGGGTCCGCGCCTTCCTCGGCATCGCGGTCCTCTACCTCACCACCTCGGCCTTCACCCTCGCCAAGGTGATCCGCGACCGCCAGGAGGTCACCCAGATCGTGACCCGGGTCGACCAGGCCCGAATGGAGAAGATCATGACGGGCTACGACCCCTTCGCCACCCCGAAGCAGCCCACCGCCCAGGATCGCTAAGCGCTTGCTCACCACCCTCCGGTAGGCTGTTCATTCCTACAGGCCGAAGAGGGTGAGCGAGCGATGGACAGCGCGGAGGAGATCGGCGGCTACCGGCCGTGGTCGGAGGTCACTCCCGACGCCGCGCGGCGGCTGCTCGTCGCCGCCGTGGAGGCCTTCGCGGAGCGCGGCTACCACGCCACGACCACGCGGGACATCGCGGGGCGGGCCGGCATGAGCCCGGCCGCGCTCTACATCCACTACAAGACCAAGGAAGAGCTGCTCCACCGGATCAGCCGCATCGGCCACGACAAGGCCCTGCACATCCTGGACACCGCGGCCTGCGGACCGGGCAGCGCCGCCGAGCGGCTCGACGCGGCCGTACGGTCCTTCGTGGGATGGCACGCGGCGCATCACACCACCGCGCGCGTGGTCCAGTACGAGCTCGATGCCCTCGCTCCGGAGCACCGCTCCGAAATCGTTGCGCTGCGCCGGCAGAGCGACGCGGCCATCCGCCGCATCCTCGCCGACGGCGTCGAGGCCGGGGAGTTCTTCGTCCCGGACGTCCCCGGCACCACCCTCGCCGTGCTGTCGCTCTGCATCGACGTGGCCCGCTGGTTCAGCGCGGACGGCCGCCGCACGCCCGAAGAGGTCGGTGCGCTCTACGCCGGCTTGGTGCTCCGCATGGTGGGCGCGGGTCGCGAGTAACGGGCCGCAAGGAGCGGCTCGGCGGCGGCGGCTCGGCGGTAGCGGATCAGAGGCGGCGGCTCAGAAGTAGTAGCGGGACACCGACTCCGCCACGCACACCGGCTTCTCGCCGCCCTCGCGCTCGACGGTCACCGTGGCCGACACCTGGACGCCGCCGCCCGCCTCCACGACCTCGGTGATCAGCGCGGTCGCGCGCAGCCGCGACCCGACCGGCACCGGCGCCGGGAAACGCACCTTGTTCACCCCGTAGTTGATGCCCATCTTCATGCCCTCGACCCGCATGATCTGCGGCACCAGGCTCGGCAGCAGCGACAGCGTGAGGTATCCGTGCGCGATCGTGGAGCCGAAGGGGCCGGACGCCGCCCGCTCGGGGTCCACGTGGATCCACTGGTGGTCCCCGGTGGCGTCGGCGAAGAGGTCGATCCGCTTCTGGTCCACCTCCAGCCAGTCGCTCGGGCCGAGCGGTGCGCCGACCCCGGCGGTGAGCTCCTCGGCGGACGTGAAGATCCTCGGCTCGGACATACCCGTACCTCTCCCTGGCGAATAAGCGCTTGCTCAGCATGCTGGGGCCGTCGTGGATCTGTCAACGACGTACCCGGCCCCGGATCCCCGGCCCGGCCGATTACCCTCGGCGGTGTGCCGCAGATCCCCGAGAAGGTCCATGAGCTCACCGTCGGCCAGCTGTCCGCCCGCAGCGGCGCGGCCGTCTCCGCATTGCACTTCTACGAGACCAAGGGGCTGATCAGCAGCCGCCGCACCTCCGGCAACCAGCGCCGCTACACCCGTGACACGCTGCGCCGCGTGGCGTTCGTACGGGCCGCCCAGCGCGTCGGCATTCCCCTCGCCAGCATCCGCGACGCCCTCGCCCAACTCCCCGAAGGCCGTACCCCCAACCGTGAGGACTGGGCCAGGCTCTCCGGGAGCTGGCAGGCCGAGCTGGATCAGCGCATCGCCCAACTCGGCCGCCTGCGCGACCATTTGACCGACTGCATCGGCTGTGGATGCCTCTCCCTGGAGAACTGCGCGCTTTCCAACCCGGACGATGTCTTCGGTGAACGCATCACCGGCTCCCGGCTGTTGTGACCTCGCGCGCGCGGGCCGCCGCCGCGACCAGCTCGGCGTTCGACCGGGCCGCCCGTCCGTCCGGCAGGTGCAGCACGTCTCCTGCGCCGATCCGCGCCCCGGCGCCGTACCGCGCGGCCAGCCGCAGCGCCGGCCAGGCCGCCGCCTCCCGCCCGAACAGCAGCACCGGCACCGGCGGCAGCCGGCGCAGCAGCTCGGCGACCGGCCCCGGGTCGGCGGAGGCCAGCTCCGCGACCAGCCGGACCCGCGCGGGATCCCGTACCGGCCATGCCAGGAACCGCTCGAGCGAGCCGGTCACCCCGCCCACCGTGTCGGCCCGGCCCGCCGCGATCCCGGTGCCCGCCCCGCCCACCGCGACCTCCGCGTCCACCGCCGGCCCGAGCTCCAAGAGCGCCTCCGCCAGCTCCCGCGCACCCGGCTCCGCGAACCGCACCACCGCCCGGTCGGGCAGTACCGTCCAGCTCCGCACCCGCGCCAGCCGCCCCGCGTGATCCGGCTCGGCCCCCGGGCTCAGGGCCACGGAGACCGCCACCCCGCCGCCGGGCCCGCGGCCGCCCCGGATCCTGCCCGGGCCGCCGAAGCCCGCGCCCCGGAGGTCCCCGCTGCCGAGGCCCTCGCCCCGGAGGCCCCCGCCGCCGAGGCCCGCGTCGCGCAGGGCCTCCAGCAGCGGGCCGACCACCCGGGGCGAGAGGCTCTCGCGCCCGCACGGGGTGCGCGGATGGACCAGCAGCTCCCGGGCACCGGCGGCCACCGCCGCCAGTGCGGCGTCCACCAGGTCCCCGGGGCTCATCGGGACGGCCGGGCCGTCGGCGGCGCTCCGGGATCCGTTCAACGACACCACCAGGGTCGGCCCCGCTCCAGCTCCCGGCCCAGCTCCCGGCCCCGCTCCAGCCCCCGCCCCCGCTCCAGCCCCCGCCCCGCTCACGCCGCCCCCGCCAGATCGGCCCCCTGCAGGGCCGTGTCCGCGAGCGCCGGTCTGGGCACCACGATGCCGCAGCCCGCGCACACCGGCCCGTCCCACGCCCACCCGACGGCCGAGCCCCGGGCCGCCGCCGACAGCACCGGCCAGTGCAACTCCCGCGCCCCGCAGACCGGACACCCCGTTCCCGGCTCCGACTCCAGCGCCTCCACCAGCCGTCTGAGCACCTCGCCCAGCGCCCCCTGCGGCCGCACACCCGGATCGGCGCACCGCACCACCGCGTCCCCGCTGCCGCTCCACGCCCACTCGGGCCGCCGCAGCCCGTCGTGCTTCTCGCGCCTGCGGCGCGCCGCGAACTGCCGCTCGTACTCCAGCCAGACGGCCCGCGCCTCCTCCAGTTCCTCCAGCGCGGCCACCAGCCGCGAGGGGTCCGCCGCCCGGTCCTCGGGGCCGATCCCGTGCCGGTCGCACAGGTGCCACCAGGTCGCGCGGTGCCCGTACGGGGCGAACCGCTCCAGGCAGCGGCGCAGCGAATGGCGCCGCAGGGCCCTGTCGTTGCGTGCGTCGCGCACCTGATGGGCCAGACTCCGGAATCCCGCCATCACACCTTCACCTCCGCCGAGCGCCCAGCACCGGGCGCCGCGCCCGCCGCGCTGTGTTCCCCACAGGACCGGCGCCGTGTGCCCAACATGCCCGGCCCGGTGCGGGCGCATGCGGGGGCGGTCGAGGCGTGCGGGTGGCACATGGCCGGAACTCAGCGCCCCATGCGCCCCGCGGCCACCACCAGCCGGGCCAGCTCCTCGTGGCAGATGTCGCTGTGCGCCCCCGACGGGGCTCCGCCGCGCCGGACCACGGAGCCCGCGTCCACGCTCACGCAGCCCGCGGCGGGAAGGCCACCCCGCAGCGCCGCGTCCAGTGTCAGCCGCGGGGTTCCCGGCACCCCGCGCACCCCGTCGTGCCCGATCGCGCCCCACCGCTCGTCGAAACCGAGCAGACCGGCCGAATCGCCGGCCATCCGGGAGGCCAGCGGATAGAACACCTTGAGGGAGGAGTCGTGCGGGGAATGGCAGGCCGTCAGCGGCCCGTCGACCCTGTTCTGCAGCCCGCGCAGGGCGCCCCCGCGCCCCCGGTCGTGCGGCAGGCTGTCGGCGAACGCGTAGTGCGAGAAGGCTCCTTGGAGGACGGTCAGGGACTTCACGTTCCGCGCCCCGGACGGCAGCCCGCGCAGCGCGAAGGACACCACTCGGCCGCCGAAGCTGTGGCCGATGAGGTGGACCCGCAGGGCGGGTCGCCGGCCGGCCAGCTCCGCCAGCAGCGGCCCGAGGCCGTGCTCGCCGACCACCCCGGCCCGCGCCTTCATCTGGTAGTACGTGGCCTGGCGCAGCACCTCCTTGGCGCCGTTCCACAACGTCCGCATCCCCCCGCCGGCCGAGAAGCCGGGGGAGTCCCCGGCGCCCGGAGACTCCCCGGGGAGCGTGGCGCCCGCCTCGGCCAGGGCGTCGGTGAACTCCCGGCACACCCGCAGGACGTCCCCGCCGAGGAAGTCCGGCACCTCGCGCGGGGCGAAGGCGGCCGCCAGATCGTCGCCCGTGCCCACCCCGTCGACCCCGGCCAGTTCCCGTACGAGCGCGCCGAACTCGGTGAAGTCGCCCTCTCGCGTGGGCCGTTCCTCCAGCAGCTCGGCGATCCGGTCCAGCTCCGCCGCCCGGCCCGGCCAGAACGCGCCGAGGGCCCGCCGGGTGACCGGGTCCAGGGCCGTTCCGTGGCCCGGCTCCCCGGCACCGCCCACACCTCCCGCTCCCGCCCCCGCTCCGCCCACGGCGCCGGGGGCGTCGAAGTCGGGTATCGGCTCGTCCGAGAACCGAATCGAGGGCCACACCACCCCCACGTACCCCAGCCGTACCCCGGTCCCCACCAGATCCGCGAAGGGGGCGTAGAACCGGTCGAAGAGCCGGATCGCGGTGGACCGGTCGGAGTTCCATCCGTGGGCGAAGACCAGCAGGTCCGTGGCCTCGATCCCGAAGACCGCCTCCCGCGCGCCCGGGCCCGCGTCGCCCTGTGCGTCGAAAGTCAGTTCCACGTACGGCCGGGCCCCGATCCCCGCCGCCGTCCCCGTCGCCCGCGCGGGCACCGCCCCGCCGATGTGCACCATGACGTCCCCCTCCACGCCGTGTCCCTGTCCGCAGCATCCTGCGGAACGGGCCGCCCGGCCAGCCCCTGCGCACCCACCGGTTCACGGATACAGCAGGTACTCCTCCCGTACCGCCGCGAACCCCGCCAGCCCCGCCGCCCAGTCGCCCGCGATCTCCTCGACGCCCGCCCCCGCGTCGACCATCCGCCGGACCCGGTCCGAGCCCGTCAGCCGGTCGATCCACTGGTCGGAGCGCCACGCGAAGCCGCTCCACACCCGCCGCGCGGTGACCAGCAGCCCGATCCCGGCCCGTACCGGATCGAAGGCCTCACGGTCGTGGACGAGCAGCCGGACCCCGCCGCAGGTCTTGCCGGCGTACTTGGAGAAGGAAGGCGTGAAATAGGCCTCCCGGAACCACACCCCGGGCAGCTCCAGCGTGTTCGCGGCCTCCGCCCACCGCCGGTCCACGCCTTCCGCGCCGACCAGCTCGAAGGGGGTGGTGGTGCCGCGCCCCTCCGATAGGTTCGTCCCCTCGAACAGGCAGGTCCCGGCGTACGCCAGGGCCGTGCCCGGCGTCGGCATGTTAGGGCTCGGCGGTACCCAGGGCAGCCCGGTCTCCTCGAAGAAGGACTCCCGACGCCACCCGGCCATCCGCACCACCTCCAGCCGCGGGGCGGCGCCCGCTCCCCGCAGGAACTCGCCCGCGAAGAGCCCGGCCAGCTCGCCCGCCGTCATCCCGTGCGCCAGCGCGACCGGCTCGCGGCCCACGAAGCTCGCGTACGGGCGCTGCAGGACGGGCCCGGCCGCCCGCCGGCCGCCGACCGGGTTCGGGCGGTCCAGCACCACCACCGCCTTGCCGGCGAGCGCGGCCGCGCGCATGCAGTCGTAGAGGGTCCAGATGTAGGTGTAGAAGCGGGCGCCGACGTCCTGGATGTCGAAGACGACGGTGTCGACGCCGGCCGCGGTGAAGACGTCCGCGAGGCGCTGCCCGCTCTTGTCGTACGTGTCGTACACGGGCAGCCCGGTCGCCGGATCCCGCCCGGCCCCCTCCGAACCGCCCGCCTGGGCCGTCCCCCGGAAGCCGTGCTCGGGGCCGAAGACCGCGACCAGGTCCACGCTCGCGTCCGCGTGCAGCACGTCGACCAGGTGGCGGGCGTCCGCGGTGATACCCGTCGGGTTGGTGACCACCCCGACCCGCTGCCCGGCCAGTACGGCGTACCCGTCGGCGGCGAGCCGCTCGAACCCGGTCCGCACCCGGCCGTCGGGCGAGCCCGACGCCCCCGTTCCCGGGGCTCCCGCCCCCAGGGCGCCCGCGGCGCCCGCAGCCCCGGCCAGACCCAGCAACCCGCGTCGCGACAGCGTCATCGCGCCAAAGTAGGGCTCCGCACCCTTCCGCCGGGACATACCGACTGGTTAGTCTGCCCGTGATCCGGCAGGCGGCGCAGGCACGCAAGCACAGGCGAGCAGGCACGCGGGCGCCGGGGCAACCCAGGCACCACCACACGAAGGGCGGACCCGTGAACGCGTTCCAGGACCAGCGAGTCGTCGTCACCGGCGCGGGCGGCGGCATCGGAGCCGCCCTCGCCCACCGCTTCGCCGCCGAGGGGGCCACCGTCGCGGTCAACGACCTCGACCCCGCCAAGGCCGCCTCCGTCGCCGCCGCGATCGGCGCCCGCGCCGTCGCGGTGCCCGGCGACGCCTCGGCCGTGGTCGCGGAGGCCCGCGAGGCGCTCGGCGGCACCGTGGACGTCTACTGCGCCAACGCGGGCCTCGCCTCCGGCGGCGACGCCTTCGCCGACGAGGCCGTCTGGGAGGCGGCCTGGGACACCAACGTCATGGCCCACGTCCGCGCCGCCCGGCTGCTGCTGCCCGACTGGCTGGAGCGCGGGACCGGCCGGTTCGTGTCCACCGTCTCGGCCGCCGGGCTGCTGACCATGATCGGAGCGGCCCCGTACAGTGTCACCAAGCACGGCGCGCTCGCCTTCGCGGAATGGCTCTCGCTGACCTACCGCCACCGCGGGCTCCAGGTCCACGCCATCTGCCCGCAGGGGGTCCGGACCGACATGCTCACCGCCGCCGGATCGGCGGGCGAGCTGGTCCTCGCGCCGACCGCGATCGAGCCGGAAGCGGTCGCGGACGCACTGTTCGACGGCATGGAGAAGGGCCGGTTCTTGATCCTCCCGCACCCCGAGGTCGCGGACTTCTACGCGTCCCGCGCCACCGACCCGGACCGCTGGCTGAGCGGCATGAACCACCTCCAGCGGAAATGGGAGACCCGGTGACCGTGGACCCCGTGCCCCCGAGCCCCGTTCCCCCGAACCCCGTGCCCCCGGCCCCCTCCGCCCCCGCACCGCAGCCCTCCCGCTACGCCGCCAAGCCCTGGCTCGGCCTGCTCAGCCCGGTCCAGCGGGCCCCGATCTCGCCCCCGCCCAGCGTGCTCCACGCCTTCCGCGCCGCGGTCGCCCGCGCCCCCGGGCACACCGCGCTCGCCTACTTCGACGGCCGCCTCACCTACGCCGAGGCCGACGCGCTCTCCGACTCCCTCGCCGGCCACCTCGCCTCGAACGGCACCCGCCGCGGGGACCGCGTCGCCGTCATGCTCCAGAACACCCCGCACTTCGTGCTCGCCGTCCTGGCCGCCTGGAAGGCCGGGGCGGTCGTGGTCCCGCTCAACCCCATGTACAAGTCCGGCGAGGTCGGCCACATCCTGCGCGATTCCGGGGCCACCGCCCTGGTCTGCGAGGCCCGCGCCTGGTCCGCGTACCTGCGCGGGGCCGCGCGGGAGACCGCCGTACGCACCGTCCTGACCGCCTGCGACCTGGACTTCCAGACCCGCGACGACGTACGGGTCCTCGCGCCGGGCCGCCCGGAGCAGGCGGCCGACGCCGCCGACCTCCACACCGCGGCCCGCCGGGGCCACCCCGCCCCGCCCGACCCGGAGCTCACGGCCGCCGACACCGCCCTCATCAGCTACACCTCCGGCACCAGCGGCACCCCCAAGGGCGCCATGAACCCCCACGGCGCGCTCACCCACAATGCCGTGCGCCAGGTCACCGGCCACCCCCTCCCCGAGGGCGCCGGCTACTTCGCGCTCGCCCCGCTCTTCCACATCACCGGCATGGTGTGCGAGCTCGCGGCCTGCTTCACCAACGCCGGCACCCTGGTCCTCGCCCACCGCTTCGACGCCGGAGCCGTCCTCGACGCCTTCCTCGAACACCGCCCCGCCTACGCCGTGGGCCCGGCCACCGCCTTCATGGCGCTCGCCGCACACCCCGGGACCACCCCGGACCACTTCGCCTCGTTCCAGGTGCTCTCCTCCGGCGGCGCCCCGCTGCCGCCCGCCCTGGTCGAACGCCTGCGCGCCGCCTACGGCTTCTACCTGCGCAACGGCTACGGCCTCACCGAGTGCACCGCCCCCTGCGCCTCCGTGCCCGTGCACCGCGAAGCCCCCGTGGACCCGGCCTCGGGCACCCTGTCCGTGGGCGTGCCCGGCGCCGACACCCTCGTACGGATCCTCGACGAGAGCGGCGCCGAGGTGCCCTTCGGCGAGACCGGGGAGATAGCCGTACGCGGACCGCAGGTCGTACCCGGCTACTGGGGCCTGCCCGACGACACCGCCAAGGCCTTCCCCGACGGCGAACTGCGCACCGGAGACGTCGGGTTCATGGATCCCGAGGGCTGGCTCTACCTGGTCGACCGCAAGAAGGACATGATCAACGCCTCCGGTTTCAAGGTCTGGCCGCGCGAGGTGGAGGACGTGCTCTACACCCACCCCGCCGTGCGCGAGGCGGCCGTCGTCGGCATCCCGGACCCCTACCGCGGGGAGAGCGTGAAGGCCTACGTCAGCCTGCGCCCCGGCGCCGCGGCCGACCCGGCGGAACTGTCCGCGTACTGCGCCGAGCGCCTCGCCGCGTACAAATACCCGCGCCGTGTGGAGATCCTGCCTGTCCTTCCGAAGACGACCAGTGGCAAGATCCTGCGACGGGAACTTCGGATACGTGACCACGGCTGAAAACGGCCGGACCGCGTCCGCACGGGACCGCACACGCGAGGACCACGAAAGGGAGGCGACAGCCATGGCCGCCAAGACCACGACGGAGACCGTCGGGGCGCACGAGGCCCCGGTACCGCGCCGGCTGCTCGCCGTCGCGACCAGGCTGTTCGCCGAGCGGGGCTACGACCGCACCTCGGTGCAGGAGATCGTCGAGGCGGCCGGCGTCACCAAGGGCGCGCTCTACCACTACTTCGGATCCAAGGACGATCTGCTGCACGAGGTGTACGCGCGCATGCTGCGGCTCCAGCAGCAGCGGCTCGACGCGGTGGCCGGATCAGGCGCACCCGTGGAGGAGCGGCTGCGCGCCGCGGCCGCCGACGTGGTGGTCACCACGATCGAGAACCTGGACGACGCGGCGATCTTCTTCCGCTCCATGCACCAGCTGAGCCCGGAGAAGTTCAAGCAGGTCCGGGCGGAGCGCAGGCGCTACCACGAGCGCTTCCGTGCCCTGGTCGAGGAGGGCCAGCGCACCGGGGTCTTCTCCGACGCCACCCCGGCCGACCTGGTGGTGGACTACCACTTCGGCTCCGTCCACCACCTGTCGACCTGGTACCACGAGGACGGCCCGCTGACGCCGCAGCAGGTGGCCGACCACCTCGCGGACCTGCTGATGCGGGCGCTGCGCCCGTAGGGAGCACGGGGCCGGGCCGCCGGGGCGTCCTAGCCGAGCGGTGCGACCTCGCGGCCCCAGGTCTCCTTGGCGACCACGGCGAAGGAGATGTACCAGGCGACGCCCGCGGTGAGGAGGCCGAGGAAGCCGCCGGTGTGGCCCAGCGCCGTGCTCCGCGCCAGGTCGCCGAGAGCCAGGAACAGGAACGTCAGCGCCAGCGAGACGAACAGCACGCGGTGGGCGACGTCCAGTTTCATGGCGGCGATCGACATGTACGCCGTGAAGATGAACCAGGCCACGAGGAACCAGCCGGTCGCCACGTGTGCCTGGTCGGCCGGCAGCGTCGGGACGACGAACTTCACGTAGCCGGCGAAGGACATCCAGAACGCGCCGTACGAGACGAACGCCGTGGTCCCGAAGGTGTTGCCGCGGCGGAACTCCATGACGCCCGCGACGAACTGCGCGAGGCCGCCGTAGAACAGCGCCAGCGGCAGGACGACGGCGCTGAGCGCCGCGTTCGAGATCAGTCCCGAGTTGAAGAGGCTGAGCACGAAGGTGGTGAGGGCGAACGCCGCCAGGCCGAGGGGGCCGGGGTTGGCGACCCTTGCCGACGGAGCCGCGGGCGCGGTGACGGGGGAGGCCGTGGCGTGCGGCGCGGCGACGGGGGCCAGGGTGGAGCTGGGCATGGCGAAGGGCACTTTCACTGGGGGAAATACCGAATATATCGGACTTCCCAAGTGGTCTGGACCACTAAAGGTCCGGTCCCGCGGGACCGAAGTCCCCCGCCGTGCCCGCCCCGCACGCCATGCCCGCCCCGCCCCGTCCTGCCCGCCGGAGGCTACCGGTACCGCTTCAGCTCCCGGTGCGCGAGCGAGCGCTGGTGCACCTCGTCCGGCCCGTCCGCCAGCCGCAGCGTCCGCGCCGCCGCCCACAGCTCGGCCAGCGGGAAGTCCTGGCTCACCCCGCCCGCGCCGTGCAGCTGCACCGCGTCGTCCAGGATCCGCACCACCGCCCGCGGGGTCGCGATCTTGATCGCCTGGATCTCGGTGTGCGCGCCCCGGTTGCCCACCGTGTCCATCAGCCAGGCCGTCTTCAGCACCAGCAGCCGCAACTGTTCCACGGTGACCCTGGCGTCCGCGATCCAGTTCTGTACGACGCCCTGCGCGGCCAGCTCCTTGCCGAAGGCGGTACGTCCCACCGCACGCCGGCACATGAGCTCGATGGCCCGCTCCGCCATGCCGATGAGCCGCATGCAGTGGTGGATCCGCCCCGGCCCGAGGCGGGCCTGGGCGATGGCGAAGCCGCCGCCCTCCTCGCCGATCAGGTTCCCCGCAGGGACCCGTGCCCCGTCGAAGACGACCTCGGCGTGGCCGCCGTGGTCGTGGTCCTCGTACCCGTACACGGTCATCGCGCGCCGGATCTCGACCCCCGGAGTGTCCCGGGGCACCAGGATCATGGACTGCTGGCGGCGCGGGTCGGCGCCCCCGGGGTCGGTCTTGCCCATGACGATGAAGATCTTGCAGTCCGGGTTCATGGCCCCGGAGATGAACCACTTGCGGCCCGTGATCACGTACTCGTCGCCGCTTGCGGACCGCTCGATGCGGGTCTCGATGTTCGTGGCGTCCGAGGAGGCCACCTCCGGTTCGGTCATCGCGAACGCGGACCGGATCTCCCCGGCCAGCAGCGGCTCCAGCCACTGCTTCCTCTGCGGCTCGTTCCCGAACTGCGCGAGCAGTTCCATGTTCCCGGTGTCCGGAGCCGCGCAGTTCGTGGCCGTCGGCGCCAGGTGCGGGCTGCGGCCGGTGATCTCGGCGAGCGGGGCGTACTGGAGGTTGGTCAGCCCGGCGCCGTGCTCGCCGCCGGGCAGGCCGTGCTGGTGGGTGAAGAAGAGGTTCCACAGCCCCTGACGGCGCGCCTCGGCCTTCAGTTCACCGAACACGGCCGGGGTGTCCCAGGGCGAGGCCAGCCGCGCGCGCTGCTCGGCGGCGACGGCTTCCGCCGGGTAGACGTACTGGTCCATGAACGCGAGGAGCCGTCCCCGGAGTTCCTCGGTGCGGGCGTCGAATGCGAAATCCATGGGGGTTCCTCAGCCTTCGTGCGGTTGCCGGAGTGTGGTCAGACCGTGCTCGATGAAGACCGGGACCAGCTCGCCGATCCGGTCGAAGCCCGAGCCGACGGTCTGCCCGAGCGTGTAGCGGTAGTGGATGCCCTCGAGGATCACCGCGAGCTTGAACCAGGCGAAGGCCGTGTACCAGGCGACCTGCGAGGCGTCCCGGCCGGAGCGGGCCGCGTACCGCTCGATCAGCTCGGCGGGCGCCGGATGGCCGGGGGCCGCGCTGGTCGTACTGACCGGGGAATCGGTCAGCCCCAGGTCGGAGCTGTACATCACCAGCAGTCCGAGGTCCGTCAGCGGATCGCCGAGCGTGGACATCTCCCAGTCCAGCACCGCCCGGATCCGGTCGTCGCCGCCGCCGATCAGCACGTTGTCCAGCCGGAAGTCCCCGTGCACCACGGTGGCCGCGGGGGAGTCGGGCAGGGCGCGTCCGAGGGAGCCGTGCAGTTCGTCGATCCCGGCGAGCTCGCGTCCCCGGGAGGCCGCGAGCTGCTTGCCCCAGCGGCGCAGCTGCCGGTCCAGGAAGCCCTCGGGCCGCCCGAAGTCGCCCAGGCCCACCGCCTCCGGGTCCACCGCGTGCAGGTCGACCAGGGTGTCCACCAGGCCCAGTACCGCGCGCCGGGTCCGCTCGGGGCCGAGCGCGGCGAGCTCGCCGGCCGTCCGGTACGGCACCCCGTCCACGTACTCCATCACGTAGAACGGCGCCCCCAGCACGGCATCGTCCTCGCACAGCAGCAGCGGCTCGGGTACCGGCACCGCGGTGCCGTGCAGCGCCGCGATGACCCGGTGCTCGCGCCGCATGTCGTGCGCGGTGGCCAGTACGTGCCCCAGGGGTGGCCGGCGCACCACCCAGCGGGAGCTCCCGTCGCCCACCTCGTACGTCAGGTTCGAGCGGCCGCCTTCGATCAGCCGGCCGGTCAGCGGCCCGGCCACGAGGCCCGGCCGCACCCTGTCGAGATGGACCCGCAGCCGCTCCAGATCGAGGCCTCGCGGGCCGGAGGGGGCTGCGGAGGGGGCCGGGCCCGGGGCTGAGGTCATGGTGCGCGCCTCCGTACGGAGTTGACGACGACGGAACGATCGCGACCCATGATGCCGACCAGTCGGTATGCCGTCCAGTGCGTGGGCGGAAGGGACCTCCGTTCTGCACCTCCGGCCGTCCCTCCGGCCCGTCCCTCCGGCCGTCCCTCCGGCCCGTCCCCTGCGCCTTCGCGTTCCCCCGCTCGTCCCGTCAGGCGTGGCAGAGGATCGGGGTCCCGTCGTTCATCACCGTCATGTCGCGCAGCACCGCCAGGATGTCCAGCGGGACCCCCTCGGGCTCCCCGGCCAGTTCCGCGTAGGCCCGGTGCAGGTTGGCCACCAGCCGTTCGCTCTCCCGCCAGGCGGCGAACTCCCCGAGATCGGCCTCCCGGGCCGCCTCCAGCGGGGTGAGCCCCTTCGCGCGGCCCTCCCGGGCCAGCTCGGCCACGTACCGCAGATAGCGCTCGGTGGCCTCGTAAGCGCCGGGATCCGTCAGCGGACCGTGTCCCGGTACGACCGTCTCCGCGCCGAGCGAGCGCAGCAGCTCCATCGCCCGCAGCGAACCGGCCAGCGAGCCCATCGCCAGGAACGGCGTGCCCTCCGCGAAGACCAGGTCGCCGGTGAAGACGATCCGCTGCTCGGGCAGCCACACGATGGAATCGCCCGTGGTGTGCGCGACGCCCGGGTGCAGGACCCGCACCTCGGTCTCCCCGACGTGCAGCGTCAGCCGGTCGCCGTAGGTCAGATCGGGCGGGGTGATGTCCACGGCGCCGAAGTCGGTCGCCGGCCAGATCAGCTCCAGCTGGTGCCCGGCGGCGAGCTGCTCGGAGCGCGCGTTGTGGTGCCCCACGATCGTCGCCTCCGGGGCGAACACGCCGTTGCCGTAGGTGTGGTCGCCGTGATGGTGGGTGTTGACCACCGTGCGGGGGAGCGGCGCCCCGGCGGCCAGCACCGCCGCACGCAGGGCCAGCGCCCGCCGCTCGGTGGCCGCCGTGTCGACGAGCAGGGTCCGGCCGCCACCGGTCACGAAGCCGGCGTTGTTGAGGCACCAGCCGCCGTCCGGCTGCACGTATGCGTGGATCCCGGGCGCGGGCTGGACGAGGTACGGCTCTTCGACGGGCATGCGCGGTCTCCCCGGGTCGCTGTGACGGGCTGTCGGCATCCTGCCAGTCAGGGCGGCCCGGGGGGAGGGCGTGTTCGGTCGGCGCTCGTCGGCGCTCGTCAGTGATCAGTGATCGTCGTAGTGGCCTTCGTGCTCCGCGTGCCGGTGTCCGTCGTGCAGGTAGTCGACGTGGTCGCCGTGCGGGACCGAGGAGTGTCCGCAGTCCGCGCCGTGGGCGTGCTCGTGGGCGGAGTGCGGGGCGTGCCCGGCGGGCTCGCACTCGTCCCAGTGCCCGGAGTGCTCGCGGTGCAGATGCCCGTCGTGCGCGTAGTCGACGTGGTCTCCGTGCTCGACCGCCTGATGGCCGCAGGCCGGACCGTGGGCGTGGGCGTGCTCGTGCGCGGGGTGCTCCTGGTGCAAGGTCGTCATGGCGCCGAATCTAGTGCGGAACGACCCGGATCGCCCCTTGTGTCCCCTGTGTGCCGAGGGCGGGGCACAAGTCGGACCTTCGGTTCGTCACCTCAGATGACGACCGCCATCGCGAAGACCGCGAGGCCCACCGTGCACACCGTCGCGGCCACCGCCGCACCGGCCGCGAGCCCGGCGGGGCGGGCGGCCGCCAGCTCCCGCATCCGCCGGTGAGCCACCCACACGAAGGCCAGCCAGAGCGCCACGATGACCGCGACCCCCACCAGCTCCATCGGCGAGCCCGGTCCGCGCAGGGCCTGGCGCAGGCCCAGTACGGCCGTCACCACGCACGAGAGCGTCGTACGCCGCCACGCGAGCCGGGTCCGTTCGGGCTGCAGCCCAGGGTCGCGGTCATCGGTGCCCTCGGGGTCGGCGGCGTCGGAGGCGTCGGCCGAGGCGCTCACCGCCCGGTCGTCCAGCCGAGCAGGATGACCACCACCATCCCCATCGCGACCAGCCCCACCCCCAGGCTCAGCACCACGGGGAACCGGGACATCGGCAGGTCCTCCCCCCGCCGCCGCATGGCCCGCTCGCACTGCACCCAGTGGTTCACCGCGCGCAGCGCGCAGGCGGCGCCCAGCGCGAGCAGCGCGAAGGCCATCGCCACGCGCACCGCCCACCGCAGGTCGGGCAGGAACTGGTCCACGGCGAACCCGCCGCCGATCAGGGCCAGGGCGGTCCTGATCCAGGCGAGGAAGGTCCGCTCGTTGGCCAGCGAGAAGCGGTAGTCGGGGGTCACGCCCTCGTCCCTCACCCGAGCCGGCGCGAACCACAGCCGCACGTCCTTGACGAAGTCGATCACCAGTCCAATCTACTGGCGCTCCGACCCACCGGCGCTCCGAGCCGAACCGCGGAACTCCAGCAGCCTGCGGTACGCCTCCAGCCCGTCCGGAACCCACGGCCACGAGCCGTTCGCCACCCGCCGCGCCACCTCCTCCTCCGGGAGCCACGCGTGCCAGGCCACCTCCGAGGCCTGCGGCCGGACCGGCAGCTCGCAGCGCACCTCGTGCACGTGGCTCCACCAGGCCCCGCCCGGACCCTCGTACAGGAACTTGAACAGCGGCTCGGGCTGTTCCAGCCCCGTCACCCCCAGCTCCTCCTCCGCCTCCCGCAGGGCCGCCGCGGCGTAGCTCTCGCCCGCGCCGACCACCCCGCCGACGAACATGTCGTAGTGCGAGGGGAAGACCAGCTTCGAATCCGTCCGCCGGTGGGTGAAGATCCGCCCCTGCCCATCCCGGGCCAGTACGAACACGCAGCGGTGGATCAGCCCGGCCGCGTACACCTCGCCCCGCGGGGCGCGCCCCGTCACCCGGTCCTCCCGGTCCACCACGTCCAGTACCTCGTCGGCCGCGCTCATGCCGTGATCCCTCCGCTCCTGTTGACTGGTTACCGCTCCGTAGCAAAGGATCGCCCCACCACCGACGGAGGACGGGTTCCACATGACGTACGACGCAGACGTGATCGTGATCGGGGCCGGGCTGGCGGGCCTCGTGGCCACCGCCGAGCTCGTCGACGCCGGCCGCAAGGTCATCCTGCTCGACCAGGAGCCGGAGCAGTCGATGGGCGGCCAGGCCCACTGGTCCTTCGGCGGCCTGTTCTTCGTCGACTCGCCCGAGCAGCGCCGCATGCGGATCAAGGACACCCGTGAGCTGGCCCTCCAGGACTGGTCCGGCACCGCCGGCTTCGACCGCGAGGAGGACGCCTGGCCGCGCCGCTGGGCCGAGGCCTACGTGGACTTCGCGGCCGGCGAGAAGCGCCCCTGGCTGCACGCCCAGGGCGTCAGGTTCTTCCCCGTCGTCGGCTGGGCGGAGCGCGGCGGCTACGACGCGAACGGCCACGGCAACTCCGTCCCGCGCTTCCACATCACCTGGGGCACCGGCCCCGGCCTGGTGGAGCCCTTCGAGCGCCGCGTACGGGCCGGGGTGGCCCGGGGGCTGGTCCGGCTGAAGTTCCGCCACCGGGTCACCGGGCTCTCCCGCACGGCGGGCACCCTCGACACCGTGACCGGTGAGGTCCTGGCCCCCTCCGACGCCGTCCGCGGCACCGCGAGCGGCCGCGAGGCCACCGGGGAGTTCTCGCTGCGCGCCCAGGCCGTGATCGTGACCAGCGGGGGCATCGGCGGCAACCACGACCTCGTGAGGGCCCAGTGGCCGGCCCGCCTCGGCACCCCGCCCGCGCGACTGCTCTCCGGGGTCCCGGCCCACGTCGACGGCCTGATGCTGGGCATCGCGGAAGGGGCGGGCGCCAGCCACATCAACAAGGACCGGATGTGGCACTACACCGAGGGCATCGAGAACTGGAACCCGATCTGGGACAAGCACGGCATCCGCATCCTGCCCGGCCCGTCCTCGCTCTGGCTGGACGCCACCGGCAAGCGGCTGCCCGTACCGCTCTTCCCGGGCTTCGACACCCTCGGCACGCTCGACCACATCATGAGGACCGGCCACGACCACACGTGGTTCGTCCTCAACCAGCGCATCATCGGCAAGGAGTTCGGACTCTCCGGGTCCGAGCAGAACCCGGACCTGACGGGCAAGTCGGTCCGCGGGGTCATCGACCGGGCCCGCCAGGCCGTCCCCGGACCCGTGAAGGCCTTCATGGACAACGGCGCCGACTTCGTGGTCGAGAAGGACCTCTCCGCACTGGTGCGCGGCATGAACGCGATCACCAAGGACGGGCTCCTCGACGAGGAGACGGTGCGCCGCGAAATCGTCGCCCGCGACCGGGAGATCGCCAACCCCTTCACCAAAGACCTCCAGGTCACGGCGATCCACGGCGCCCGCAAGTACCTCGGCGACAAACTGATCCGCACCGCCGCCCCGCACCGGATCCTGGACCCCGCGGCCGGCCCGCTGATCGCCGTCCGGCTCTCCATCCTGACCCGCAAGTCCCTGGGCGGCCTGGAGACCGACCTCTCCTCCCGCGTCCTGACCGCCACGGGAGAACCCCTCCCGGGCCTCTACGCGGCGGGCGAGGCGGCCGGCTTCGGCGGCGGCGGCGTCCACGGCTACCGGGCCCTGGAGGGCACCTTCCTCGGCGGCTGCATCTTCTCGGGCCGCGCGGCCGGCCGCGCGGCGTCGGCGGCCGTCTCCTGAATCCGGCCGGGCGGCCGACCCGGCCGCCCCGCCGACCCGGCCGCTCAGGGCAGACGGGTCACCAGGCGGAACCGCTCCGCCACGACCGGGGTGCCGTCGCCGACCGTGAAGCCGGGGTCGCCGACGGCCTCCCGCATCTGCGGGCCGTGCCAGAACTCTTCGTGCCCGGCACGCCATTCGGCCACTGACGTGAACCCCTCGCCCTCGTCCAGCGCGTGCCGCAGGTCCACGTCCGCCAGCCGCAGCACCCGTACGTCCGTCACCTCCAGGACGCCCACCGGGCGCCCGGCGGAGTCCACGATCACCATCCGATCGCCCGCCACGGGCAGCGGGTCCCCCGCCGCCTCGTAGTCGGCCAGGACGCCCGTGGTCGTGGTCTTGGCACCGCTCAGGACGGCCGCCACCAGCCTGTCGCGCAGCGGCCCCGGGAAGGCGAACTCGATGGGCGGGAGATCTTCGTAGGCCGTCATGGATCCCAATCTACGGTCCTGCGGGTGCTCCCGCCCGGGTCGGGTGCGCTCTGCGGGCAACGTGCCGGCAGCCCGGCGGCAACCCGGCGACAACCTGTCACGAACCGGAACAACCGCATCAACTCTCCTGTGCGAAACACCAGTTGAAACGAGCCACGCGGTGGACTGGACCTTGACGCGGAGCTGTGCGTACCGCTTTGCTGTGCGTGATCTTCCAGCCACATCGTCCAACCGCCCGCGTCCTGGAGGGAAATCCGCGGATGTCGCCCCCTCCGCCGCCCCTCGGCCGCGTCCGCAAGCGGGACGCCCAGCTCTTCGACCCCGCCCTCTGTGACACGGAACTCGTCGACGTCCGCGCGCAGTTCACCCAGGGCCGCTGGGCCAAGGCCCGCACCCTCCTCGTCGCCACCGGTGACGACTGGGACCGTCGCGGGCACCGTCTCGTCGTCCTCGCCGAAACCCCGGCCGCCACCGCGTGGGCGCGCGAGTGGCTCCTCGCCGAACCGGAGAGCGCCGACGCCGTCACCCTCCTGGCCTGCGCGGCCGTCTTCGGCGCCCTGCGCCGCAAGGGCACCCCCGAGGCCGCCGAAGAGGCCTGCCGCCGCGCCGCGGCCCTCCTCCCGGCCGACCCCACCCCCTGGCTCGGCCTGCTGCTCCTCACCCGCGCCTTCGGCACCGAAGAGGAGTTCAGCCGTCACTTCGACCAGGTCCGGGCCCGCCACCGCGAACACCACCACGCCCACCACCTGATGGTGTCCCGACTGGCCGAACGGGCCCCCGCCGCCGGCCGCGACCCGCTCCACGAGGTCTACGACTTCGCCGCCTGGGCCGCCGAGGAATCCCCGGCCGACTCCCCGCTCGCCGTCCTCCCCGTCATCGCCCACGCCGAGCGCTACCGCGTCCTCGCCGCCGGGCAGGGCCGCGACCCGGGCGCCGGAGCCGAGCACTGGTCCGGCCGCCGCGCCCGCCACGTGCTGCGCTCCGCCTTCGACTGGTGGCTCGAGTGGGAGCGCGAGGACCACCCCCGCAACCGGGTGGACCTCAACTTCCTCGCCCACGCCAAGCTCTGCGAGGGCCGCCCCGCCGAGGCCGCCGCCCTCTTCCAGCGCATCGGCAGCCACGCCACCCAGGCCCCGTGGTCCTACCCGGACCTCGACCCGCACAAGGCCTTCCTCGCCGCACGCAGCGCCGCGCTCGGCACCGCCTGACCCCGGCCCGGCCGGCGCCACCCGGCCGGCACCGCCCGTCACGTACCGCTCAACCGCTCAACCGCTCGGCCGGAGAACCGCTCAGCCAGACAGCTCGGCAAGTACCGCTCAGCCCGGACAGCTCAGCCAGAACCGCTCAGCAAGTACCGCTCAGTCCCCGCCCCGAAAGGACCCCCGCCATGCCGACGGGCAGATCCACCACGCTCACCGACCCGGCCGGCCAGGCCGAGATCCGTACGTACAAGGGTCAGGACCGCGCCCTGCGCGCCGACCGCCTCGGCACCGCCGGCCTGCTGCTCTCCGTACTCGCCGCGAGCGCGCCCCTGATGGTCGTCGCGGGCGTCATGCCCACCATCTTCGGGGTCATGGGCATCGCCGGACAGCCCCTGCTCTTCGTGATCCTCGGCGCCGTCCTCGCCCTCTTCAGCGTCGGCTACGCCGAGATGAGCCGGCACGTCCACAACGCCGGCGCCTTCTACGCCTACATCGCGCGCGGACTCGGCCCCACCGCGGGCGCCGGCGCCTCCCTCGTCGCCCTCGTCGCCTACAGCGCCATGCAGGTCGGCGTCTACGGCATCCTCGGCTTCGAGATCTCCGGCCTCTTCGCCACCTACCTCGACACCGAACTCGCCTGGTGGATACCGGCCCTGGCCGCCGTCGCCCTCACCGGCGCCCTCGGCTGGCTCAAGATCGACCTGAACGCCAAGGTCCTCGGAGTCCTCCTGCTCATCGAGGTCCTCCTCGTCGTCGTCTTCGATGTCGCCGCCCTCGGCAAGCCGGGCCCCGAGGGCCTCTCGCTGCACGCCTTCGACCCCGCGACCCTGAGCGGCGCCGGCCTCGGCACCGCCCTGTGCTTCTGCATCGCCGCCTTCGTCGGCTTCGAGCAGTCCCCGGTGTACGCCGAGGAGACCAGCAGGCCGCACATCGTCGTCTCCCGGGTGATGTTCCTCGGCGTCGGCTTCGTCGCCCTCTTCTTCGCCTTCAGCGCCTGGGCCCTCACCGTCGCCACCGGCCCCGGCCAGGTGGTCAAGGCCTCCGCGGAGGCAGGCCCCGGACTGCTCTTCCAGCTCACCGAGAGCCGCCTGGGCGTCACCTTCACCGACGTCCTGCACATCCTCTTCGTGACCGGCATGTTCGCGGCGATGCTCAGCTTCCACAACGTCGTCTCCCGCTACGCCTTCGCGATGGGCCGCGAGGGCCTGCTGCCGGCCGCCTTCGGCCGCACCAATGCCGGCACCGGCGCACCCGCCACCGGCTCGCTCCTGCAGACCGTGGTCTCCGTCGTGGTCGTCCTGGCCTTCGCCCTCACCGACGACACCCCGGCCGGCGACCCCACCGTGCCCGTCCTGCACCTGTTCACCTGGATGGGCAGCGTCGGCGCCCTCGGCGTGACCCTCCTGATGGCCACCGCCTCCTTCGCGGTCATCGCCTTCTTCGTCCGCCGCGGCACCGCCGGCGCCCAGCTCTGGCGGCTCGGCGCGGCTGGCCTCGCCGGCCTCGCGCTGCTCGCCATCGCCGTCTACACGGTCAAGGACTTCGGCGTCCTGGTCGGCGCCGCGGAGGGGTCCGCGCTGAGCTGGGTCCTGCCCGGCATCATCGCCGCCGCCGCAGTCGTGGGACTGGCGTACGGGCGCTTCCTGCGCTCCGCCCGCCCCGCGGTGCACGCCCGCATCGGTCTGGGCAACGAGGCCTTCCGCCTCGACCAGGCGGCGGAGTCGGAATCGGAGTCGGGGTCGGCCGGGCCCGTGGTCCCCGCCCCGCGCGGCTGATCCGCACCGGACGCACGAAGAGGGGCCCCGCCACGGAGGGGCCCCTCTTCGCGTCTTCGCGTCTTCGCGTGTGGAGCGGTGTTCAGGCCTTCTTGACCACGCTGGACTTCAGCTGCATGGCACCGAAGCCGTCGATCTTGCAGTCGATGTCGTGCCCGTCGACCCCGTCGATCAGCCGGATGTTGCGCACCTTGGTGCCGGCCTTGATCCCCGAGGGGCTGCCCTTGACCTTGAGCGCCTTGACGACGGTCACGGTGTCGCCGTCGTTCAGCACGTTCCCGACGGCGTCCTTCACGACCTGCTCGCCGGTGCCCGCGCCGGTCTCGGCGTCGCTCTCGGCGGGCACCCACTCGTGACCGCACTCGGGGCACACCACGAGCGCGTTCATCTCGTAGGTGTACTCACAGGAGCATTTCGGACAGGGGGGAAGGTTCTCGTTCACCGGCCCAGAATATCCCGTACCCGCCCTGCACGGCTTGCCGCGCGATGTTCCACAAACGCAGAAAACCCCACGTGAAGTGGGGTTTTCGCTTGGTGTCCGAGGGGGGACTTGAACCCCCACGCCCGATAAAGGGCACTAGCACCTCAAGCTAGCGCGTCTGCCATTCCGCCACCCGGACAAGGTGTCTGTCTCGCGTCCCTCGCGGGCCGTTCCGACGTGGAAAACATTACCAAACATTCCGGGGTCCTCGATCACACCCCCCGACGGCCGGGGATCGCCCTTGGGAGAAGCGGCCCGGAGCGCGAGGATGGAGTCAGTTCGGTACTGATCAGTGGGAGGAAGCAGCGTGAGCGAATCGGGCGCGGGCAGGACCGTCTCGGGCGAGGACGAGGTCGTCGACCTCTGCCGGGACCTCATCCGGATCGACACCAGCAACTACGGGGACCACTCCGGGCCAGGTGAGCGCAAGGCGGCCGAGTGGGTCGCGGAGCAGCTCGCCGAGGTCGGGCTGGAGCCGAAGATCTTCGAATCGCACAAGGGGCGCGCCTCGACCGTGGCGCGGATCCAGGGCGAGGACCCCTCGCGGCCGGCGCTGCTGATCCACGGGCACACCGACGTGGTCCCGGCCAACGCCGCCGACTGGACCTACGACCCCTTCGCCGGCGAGATCGCCGACGGATGCGTCTGGGGCCGCGGCGCGGTCGACATGAAGGACATGGACGCGATGACGCTGGCCGCCGTACGCGACCGCATGCGCAGCGGCCGCAAGCCCCCGCGCGACATCGTGCTGGCCTTCCTCGCCGACGAGGAGGCGGGCGGCACCTACGGCGCCCGGTACCTCGTCGACAAGCACCCCGACCTCTTCGAGGGCGTGACCGAGGCGATCGGCGAGGTCGGCGGCTTCTCCTTCACCGTGAACGAGAACCTGCGGCTGTACCTGGTGGAGACGGCGCAGAAGGGCATGCACTGGATGCGCCTGACGGTGGAGGGCACCGCGGGCCACGGGTCGATGACCAACAACGACAACGCCATCACCGAGCTCTGCGAGGCGGTGGGGCGCTTGGGCCGCCACACCTGGCCGGTACGGGTCACCAAGACGGTCCGGCACTTCCTGGACGAGCTCTCGGACGCGCTGGGCACCCCGCTCGACCCGGACGACATGGACGCCACGCTCGCCAAGCTGGGCGGCATCGCCAAGATGGTCGGCGCGACCCTGCGCAACTCCGCCGCCCCGACCATGCTCGGCGCCGGCTACAAGGTCAACGTCATCCCCGGCCAGGCCACCGCCCACGTGGACGGCCGCTTCCTGCCCGGCTACGAGGACGAGTTCTTCGCCGACCTCGACCGGATCCTCGGGCCGCGCGTGAAGCGGGAGGACGTCCACGCGGACAAGGCGCTGGAGACGGGCTTCGACGGCAAGCTCGTCGATGCCATGCAGACCGCCCTGAAGGCGCACGACCCGATCGCGCGAGCGGTCCCGTACATGCTCTCCGGCGGTACGGACGCCAAGTCCTTCGACGACCTCGGCATCCGCTGCTTCGGCTTCGCCCCGCTCCAGCTTCCGCCGGAGCTGGACTTCGCCGGGATGTTCCACGGCGTGGACGAGCGGGTGCCGGTGGAGGGCCTGAAGTTCGGCGTGCGGGTGCTCGACCGGTTCATCGACGAGTCCTGAGGCGGGCGGGAGCGGGCCGGCGGCGGAACGGGCGTAGCTAACGCCCGGGAATCGGGAAGGTGTGCGGAATCCACTGAGAAGAGTGAATGCGCTCATACGCTCGTAGCCCCGGTGATCCCTCCTCGTTACAGGTGGTGCGGTCCGCGGCTGGGACCGCGCTTGCCTACTAGGAGGAACAATGTTCAAGAAGGTTGCCGCCGCTGCGGCTGTCACCGGTGGTCTGGTTCTCGCGGGTGCGGGTCTGGCTGTCGCCGACGCGGGTGCCCAGGGTGCGGCCATCGGCTCCCCCGGCGTCCTGTCCGGCAACGTCGTCCAGGTTCCGGTCCACGTTCCCGTGAACGTCTGCGGTAACACGATCTCCGTGATCGGCCTGCTGAACCCGGCTTTCGGCAACACCTGCGTCAACGCCTGACGTATCTGAAGTACTCGGCCCCGGAGCGCATTCCAGCGCTCCGGGGCTGCCGGGCTTTACGGGCCCGATGACGATCTTTTCGGCGCACCAGGCGGGGGAGCCTGTGCGGCCGGTGCGCCGATCGGGCGTGCACGTGCGTGCGCGTGCACGACGCACACACCAGGGGACGAAGTACAGATGCGACGACAGGTACAGGTCACCGGCAAGAAGACCTTGATCACCATGGCGGCCGCGGGGGGTCTGCTCGCGCTCGGAGGGGGCTACGCACACGCGGACTCCGGCGCCTCCGGCCGCGCCGCACACTCACCGGGGCTGCTGTCCGGGAACGCCCTCAAGGCACCCGTGGACGCACCGCTGAACGCCTGCGGGAACACGGTGACGGTGGTGGGGGCGCTGAACCCGGCCTTCGGAAACCGCTGCGCGAACCTCCCGGGCCGGCCCGGACATCCGCAGCACCCACAGCACCCTCAGCACCCGGATCACCCCGAACACCCGGGCAACCCGCACGAACCGTGCGACGAGGACACCGGCCCGGGGCACCCGGAACACCCGGGCGGTCCCGGAGACCACGGGAATCCGGGCGGTCCGGGCGACCACGGGAACCCCCATGGTCCTGGCGGCCAAGGGAATCCGGGCGGCCCCGGGGATCACGGCAACCCCGGCGGTCCCGGGGATCACGGCAATCCCGGCGGTCCTGGCGATCACGGCAACCCCGGCGGCCCCGGCACCCCCGGCGGTCCGGGTACCGGGCAGCAGCCCGGGACTCCCGCCGGGCCCGGCCCCGGCGCGGGCACCGGAACGGGTCCCGGCGCAGGATCGGTGACCCCGGTGACGCACCCCGCCCCGGGAACCGGCACCGGGACGCGGACCGGTGGCGGGACTGGTTCAACCCCGGCCGGGGGACTCGCCGCCACCGGCTCCGGTGACGTCCTCACCGCCGGGGTGCCCCTGGCCGCGGGCATGCTGCTGGCCGGCGCCGTGCTCTACCGCCGGGCGCGCAGCGCGGCCTGACGGTTCCTCAGGACGCGGGCCCCGCCCCAGGGGCCCGCGTCACCAGGTCGCGCGGACCTGGCGGATGATCCGGCGGCGCAGTCGCACGCGGCGACTGCCGTCCCGAAGCAGGGTCAGCCGGTCGAGCTCCCAATGCCCGTACTCGGCGTGTTCTGTCAGCAGGCGGGTCGTTTCCTGACGTGGAACCCCGCGGGGCACGTACAAGTCGACAAATTCGTATTCCGGCATCGCATCTATTGTGCCGCGAGAGCCCCGCTACGGATAGCGTCTGCACTATGTCTGATGCCGCTCTGCCCACTGTTGCCGAGGTACGCGCCGCCGCCGAGGCGGTCAAGGCCGCGCTCGACCGTCACCTCGCCGCGGTCGAGAGCAGGATCGGGGACGATGATCCGGACGTCTACGCCGCGTTCAACGAACTCGCCGCCGCCTCCGAGGAGTACGACGAGCTCCTCTACGACCGCTACGACGAGGTCACCCCGTTCGAGATCCCCACTCCCGAGGACGGGCTCCCGTACACCGGCCCCGCCGAACCCGCCGCCTTCAGCGTGCTCATCCGCCGTGACTACGCCGTCGTCGAGCCGGCGCGCCTGATCGCCCAGGCCGAACGCGTCGTCGCGCACGACCGGGAAGCCGAACTCGACCACGACGGCGGCACCGCCGACGCGCTCGGCGTTCTCTTCGGCGAGTACGAGCCGGACGAAATCGCCTCCCGCGCCAAGGACTTCGGTCTGGAGGAGGGCGATTCCACGCTGTGGATCGCCGCTTCGGAAGAGGTCGCCGAACCGGGGGAGTGGCTCGGTACGCCCTTCGCGCACATCGACCCGCAGGACGTGATGCACCGGTTCGACGTCAGCTCGGTCTTCGACGGGGAAGACGAAGAGGACGAGTACGCGGACGACGCCGAAGGCGGCGAGGGGGCCGAGGACGGCGCACCGGCCGAGCGGGGCCTGACGCCCGCCTGACACCGGTCCGGCCCGACCCCGCCCCGCCCGGCACCTCGTACGGAACGCACCGCGGCCCCCGCCCCACCCGGGACGGGGGCCGCAGTACGTCCCTCAGCGGGGCTCCACCGCCGTGGCCGCCACGAGGGCCCGCAGCAGACCCGCCAGCCGGGTCGTACGGGGCTTCGCCGGAACCTCCGCGACCGCACGCGGCAGCGCCTGGTCCACTCCGTGCACCACCGACAGGTGACGCTCGGCCCGGCCGAAAGCCGTGTAGACCCAGTCCCGCGACAGGGCCTGAGCCGCGTCCCCGGGCAGGACGACGACCGCCGCGGGCCAGCGCGAGCCGACGGCCTGGTGCGCCGTCACGGCCCAGCCGTGCCGCACCTGCGACTCCACCCGCTCCTTCGGTACGACGATCCGCGCGCCCGCGGCTCCGGCCAGGTGCAGCCCCTGTGCGTCGGCCGACACCACACGGGCCGGCAGCGCCCGCCCGGCGGAGGGCACGTGGACGACCCGGTCACCGGGGTCGAAGCCGCCGAACCGGCCGGGGCCCGGGTTCAGCCGCTCCTTGAGGGCCGCGTTGAGCGCGCGGGTGCCCGCCGGGCCGCCGTGGCCCGGGGTGATCACCTGGACGGCGTCCGCCGGGATCCCGAAAGCGCGGGGCACCGATTCGGCGACCAGCTGCACGGTGCGGTGCACCGCCTCCCCGGCGTCGCGGACCGGGACGATGACGACCTCCTTGCCGGGAGCGTCGACCTGGTTCAGCTCGCCGACGCCGACGCCCGACACCAGCTCGCCGATCGGGCCCCGGTCGGGGATCCGGGAGACGAGCTGCGGGCAGGCGCGGGCCGCGAGCACATCGGCGAAGACCCGGCCGGGACCGGCGGAGCCGAGCACCGAGGGGTCGCCGGACAACACCAGGCGGGCGCCGTCGGGGACGGACTCCACCAGCGCGGCGGCCGTCTCCACGTCCAGTTGCGGGGCGTCCAGGACGATGAGCAGGTCCAGTGCGAACTGCCCGTCCGCGTCCCGGCCCGGGCCCTCGGCGCCGGCCAGCAGGCCCGCCACGGTGACGGCCCCCTCGGCCGGGGCGTGCGCGGCCAGGCAGGCCCGCAGGCCCAACTCCCGGGCGGCGGCGAGAAGTGCGCGGGGTTCGGCGCGGGCGGCCTCGCCGCCGGTGTGGGTGACCAGCCCGTGCCCGGCGGCGGCGCGGATCAGCTCGGCGCCGGTGCCGGTGGCGGCCTTGTCCCAGTCGGCGGGGTCCGTGAAGGTGTTGGCGAGCCGGGCCAGGCCCTCGGCGAGGCTCTCCTCGGCCATGGCGGAGCCCTCCAGGCCCACCAGGATCCGTACGGGCTGTTCCTCGTCCTCGGCGGACTCGGCTACGGGCGGCCCGACGGGCTCCTCGAAAGCCAGCGCGGCGCCCTCGCCGACGGCCGCCTCCAGGGCCTCCGCGGGGTCCGGGACGCCGTACTGGGCGAGGGCCGACTCCAGGGTCGGGGCTTCGAGCACGGTGTGGCCCTTGGCGGCGGCCTGCGCCAGCAGCCAGCCCACCAGGGCGGCGGCACGCCGTTCGTCCCCGGGGCCGGTCGCCTCCGCGCCGAGCAGGGCGCGGGCGAACCCGTCCGCCTGGGTCGGGCGGACCCCGGCGACGGCCAGTAGCCGCCAGGGGGACTCGGCGAGCTGCTCGGCGGCGTCCTCGCCCAGGGCGGCAGCGGTCTGCGGAGCGAGGGTCTCGGGGGCTCCGCCCCTGGCCAGGACGGCTCGGACCGCCTGGACGGTGTCGGGGGAGGGGGCGGCGTGGGTCTGCGCCTGTCCCTGTGCCTGCGGCGCGGCTGCCGGGGTGCGCGCCGGGGCGGGTGCTGGAGCGGCCTCCGGCCGACGGGGCGCCGGGGGCGCGTCGAACACGGCGGGGGGCTTGCCGCCGCTCTCCACGGCCCGTACGGCGGCCAGCAGGTCGGCGGCCGTGCCGCTGAGCTTGGCGCCGGCTTCCACGGGGGCTTCGCGCTCCGCCTTGCGGCGGGCGATGCGCTCCCGCTCGATCTTCTGCGCGGCCAGTTCGGCCGCGGCTTCGCTGAGCTGAGGCGCGGCCTCGGCGGTCACTGCCGCCCCGGTGCCGCTGTCGGGGAGCCCGGCGGGGCTTTCCCCCACCCCGTCCCTTCCCGAAACCGAGGACTCCGCCCCCGGCCCCGTGTCCGGTTCCCCGGCAGAACCCTCGGCTTCGCCGTCCGGCTCCTCGGCTTCGCCGTCCGGCTCCACGGCCTCGCCGTCCGGGCCTTCGGTTTCGCCCTCCGGTTCCCCGGCTTCGCCGGAGGCGGTGGTCCGGGGGTCCGGCTCGCCGGAGTCGGCCGTCTGGGGTGTCGGGGTGGGTTCCGGTGCCGGGGGGTGGGCTTCGGTGGGTGCGTCACCTTCGGCCGGAGGGGTTTCCGGGTCCGGTGCCGTCCCGGGTTCCGCAGCGGGGGCGGCCGGGTCCTCCGGGGCCGCGGTGGCGGCATCGGTGGCGGCGGTGTCGCTCACAAAGTGCTCCAGTCCTGATCGGGGTAGCGGTGGACGGGCGCCGAGACGTCGTCCAGCGCTTGGCGGATCTCCTCCGGAAGACTAAGGGCCTCCACCGACAGGGCCTGCCCGAGCTGCGCCGACGTGCGCGCGCCGACGATCGGCGCGGCCACCCCGGGGCGGTCCCGGACCCAGGCCAGGGCCACCTGGAGCGGGGTCACCGCCAGTCCGTGCGCGGCCGTCGCCACCGCGTCCACGATCCGGCTCGCCGGCTCGTCGAGGTACGGGTCCACGAACGCCGCGAGGGTTTCCGAAGCGCCCCGGGAGTCCGCCGGGGTGCCGGACCGGTACTTGCCGGTCAGGACGCCCCGGCCCAGCGGCGAGGAGGGGAGGAGGGAGAGCCCCAGGTCCAGCGCGGCCGGGACCACCTCCCGTTCCACGCCGCGCTGGAGCAGGGAGTACTCCATCTGGGTCGACGCCAGCCGGGTGCGTACCCCCGGCGCCGCGAGCTGCCAGGTCGCCGCCTTCGCGAGCTGCCAGCCGCTGAAGTTCGACACGCCCGCGTACCGCGCCCGGCCGCTGCTCACCGCGATGTCCAGCGCCTGGAGGGTCTCCTCCAGCGGGGTCCACGGGTCGAAGGCGTGGACCTGCCAGAGGTCGACGTAGTCCGTGTCCAGACGGGCCAGGGAATCGTCCAGCGCGGCGAGGAGGTGGCCGCGCGAGGCGTCGAAGCGACGGTCCGGATCCGCGACACCGCCCGCCTTCGTCGCGATCACCAGATCCCGCCGCGGGACGACGGAACCGATCAACTGTCCGAGGAGGTACTCCGCCTCACCGCCCCCGTACACGTCGGCGGTGTCCACGAGCGTGCCGCCCGCGTTCCAGAACGTCTTCAACTGCGCGGCCGCTTCCGCCTCGTCCGGTCCGTCCGCCGACCGGCCCCAGGTCAGTGTGCCGAGACCGATCCGGGAGACGCGCAGTCCGGTGCGGCCGAGATGCCTCTGCTCCATGAGGGCTGAGACTACTGCCGCACTGACGCGGGACGGCCGGGCGCGCTACAGTCCCCGCAGACCTACGTTACTGATCGGTAAACCGGTAAGGGGACGACTTATGCGGCTCGGCATCAATCTCGGCTACTGGGGCGCTGGCATGGACGCCGACAACCTGGCCGTCGCGCAGGAGGCCGACCGCCTCGGCTACGACGTCTGCTGGGCCGCGGAGGCCTACGGCTCCGACGCGCCGACCGTGCTCGCCTGGGTCGCCGCCCAGACCGAGCGCATCGACGTGGGCTCCGCCATCCTGCAGATCCCGGCCCGCCAGCCCGCCATGACGGCGATGACGGCCGCCACCCTCGACTCCCTCACCAAGGGCCGCTTCCGGCTCGGCCTCGGGGTCTCCGGACCCCAGGTGTCCGAGGGCTGGTACGGGGTGAAGTTCGACAAGCCGCTCGCGCGGACCCGCGAGTACGTGGAGATCGTCCGCAAGGCGATGACCCGGGAGCGGCTGTCCTACGAGGGCGAGCACTGGACCCTGCCGCTGCCCGGCGGGCCGGGCAAGCCGCTCAAGCTGACCGTGCACCCCGAGCGCGAGCACATCCCGCTCTACATCGCCGCCATCGGCCCGAAGAACCTGGAGCAGACCGGCGAGATCGCCGACGGCGCCCTCCTGATCTTCCCGGCCGCCGAGCACCTGGAAGCCACCGCGCTCACCCACATCCGGGCGGGCCGCGAGAAGGCCGGGCTGACGATGGACGGCTTCGACGTCTGCCCGACCGTGCCGCTGGCCCTCGGCGAGGACGTGGCCGGACTCGCGGACATGTTCCGCCCGTACACCGCCCTGTACGTGGGCGGCATGGGCAGCCGCAAGCAGAACTTCTACAACCAGCTGGCCCAGCGCATGGGCTACGAGAAGGAAGCCGCCGAGATCCAGGACAAGTACCTGGCGGGCGACAAGCAGGGCGCGGCCGCCGCGGTCCCGCACTCGCTGATCGACTCCACCACCCTGCTGGGCCCGGTCGAGCGGATCGCCGACGGGATGCGGGCCTACGCGGAGGCCGGGGTCACCACCCTGACGCTCGCCCCGGCCGGCTTCACCCTGGAGGAGCGGACCGCCGCCCTGCGGGCCGGCGTCGAGGCCATGGAGCTCGCCGGCCTGGCCTGAGCGGCACCCGGCCGGGGCGGCACTCGGCCCGGGCGGCCGCCGGACGGAGTCCGGCGCAGCCGCCCGAAGCCGTGCGACGGCGGCGTGAAGAAGGAGAGGTCTGCGGCCGTGGTGGGGGCTCGGGGGGTCTTCCCCGCCACGGCCGACACAGCCAACAACGCGTGGGGTGCCCGCGGGGTTACGCCCCCGGCCCCACCGGTCGCGGTCGTTCATTCGGCCGAGCCGTACGCCGCACCCGGTTGCCCGGCCCGCGAATCGGCCCTTGACTCGAGACATGCTCTCTGCGCGCAGCCTGTTCCGGGAGATCGTCGACCACGACGCTTCCTTCCAGCTGTTCTGCTCCATCGCCGCCGGCGGCGAGTCCCAGGGCGGCTGGGAGAACGCCCGGATCGCGGCCCTGGTGCCCGATTCCATGCGCGATCTCGCGCCCAAGATCACCCGGCACGGCGCCGACGAGGACAAACACGGCCGGATCTTCAACGCGCTGCTCCGCAAGCGCGGCCTGCCCCCGGTACCCGTCCCGCCGGAAACCGACTACACGATGCTGCTGGAGCGCCGCGGCATCGGCCTGAGCCACGAGAAGCTGCGCGGCGAGCGGGCCCTGAGCGAGGAGGACATCGTCGTCTACCTCGCGCACAGCCGGGTCACCGAGCAGCGCGCCGCCGACCAGATGGTCATGCTCGTCCGGTACTTCGGGAGCGACCCCGAGCTCGGCAAGGCCATCCGCATGATCGGCGCGGACGAGGACAACCACCTGGCCTACTGCCACGAGGAACTGCTCCGCCTCGCCCGCGCCGGCCACGCCCGCACCATCCACCGGGTGCTGCGCGAGTGCGCGCTCGCCGAGATCGGCGTCTACCGGGACGTGAGCCTCGCCGTCATGGGCCACATGGGGCGGCTGCTGGGCTGGCCCGCACCGAAGGCGGCCGCGCTGGCCGCCGGGATCCGCGGGATGTACGCGTACGAGCGGTTCAGCGGCTGGCACCGGATGGTCGACCTGCGCCCGCCGGAGCGGAGCAACCCGCTGGGCGGCCTGGCGACCTCGGCGCCCGAGTTCGCCTAGGCCGTCTGTTCGGGCCGTCCCTTCGGGCCGTTCTTTCGGATCCCGCCCCGCCCGGGCGGCCTAGAGCCAGCCGCGGCGCTTGAACATCCGGTGCAGGCCCACGCAGACGACCGCCATCACCACGAGCACCATCGGGTAGCCCCAGCGGTGCGTGAGCTCCGGCATGTGCTCGAAGTTCATCCCGTAGATCCCCGCCACCATGGTCGGAACCGCCGCCATGGCCGCCCAGGCGGAGATCTTGCGCATGTCGTCGTTCTGCCGGACGCCCATCTGCGCCAGGTGCGCGGCCAGCGCGTCCGACAGCAGCCGGTCCAGGCCCTCGATGTACTCGTTCGCCTTCGTCAGGTGGTCCGCGACGTCGCGGAAGAACGGCTGCGCGTGCTCGTGCACGAAGGGCACGTTCCCGAAGGCGAGCCGGTCCATGGGCTGCAGCAGCGGACTCGTGGCCCGGCGGAACTCCAGGACCTGCCGCTTGAACCCGTAGATCCGGGCCGCGGTGTTCTTGCTGTCCGCGGGATTCGGGGAGAAGACCTCCGCCTCCAGCTCCTCCAGATCCGCCTGGAGCTCGGCGGCCACCTCGATGTAGTGGTCCACCACGGCGTCCGAAACCGCGTACAGCACCGCCGTGGGGCCGTGCCGGAGCACCTCGGGGTCCTGCTCCAGACGGTGGCGCACGGCGGCCAGCGCGGCTCCCTCGCCGTGCCGGACCGTGACGACGAAGGAGTCGCCGATGAACACCATCAGCTCGCCCGTGGTCACCGTGTCCGCGGCATCGTCGTACCGCACCGGCTTCAGGACCACGAACAGCGAATCGTCGTAGACCTCCATCTTCGGCCGCTGGTGCGCGGTCAGCGCGTCCTCCACCGCCAGCGGGTGCAGCCCGAACTCCTGGCTGACGTGCTCGAATTCCTTCTCCGTGGGCTCGTACATGCCCACCCAGAGGAAGGCGTCGCCGGTGGCCCGCGCCTCGTCGAGGGCATCGGAGAAGTCGTCGGGCGCCTCCGAGCGGCGGCCTTCGCGGTACATGGCGCAGTCCACAATCACTCGCGCATTGTTCCCTGCCCGGGCCCCGACCGCACGCCGGCGGTACCGCATACCCTTCTGCCATGGCCACGCTGATCCTCGTACGACACGGGCGGTCCACCGCCAACACCGCAGGGCTGCTCGCCGGATGGACCCCGGGGGTGACCCTCGACGAGCACGGAGCCGCACAGGCCGCCGCGCTGCCCGGGCGGCTCGCCGCCGTGCCCCTGGCCGCGGCCGTCACCAGCCCGCTGGAGCGGTGCGGCGAAACCCTGGCCCCGCTGCTGGCGGCCCGGCCCGGCCTCGCCCTGCACACCGACGAGCGGATCGGCGAGTGCCACTACGGCGACTGGTCGGGCCGCAAACTCTCCGAACTGTCCGAAGAACCCCTGATGCGCATCGTCCAGCAGCATCCCTCGGCCGCCGCCTTCCCCGGAGGCGAGTCCATGCGCGCCATGCAGGCCCGCGCCGTGGACGCCGTACGCGACTGGAACGCGCGGATCGAGGAGGAGCACGGCGCCGACGCCGTGTACCTGATGTGCTCACACGGCGACATCATCAAGTCCCTTGTCGCCGACGCCCTCGGCATGCACCTGGACCTCTTCCAGCGGATCCACGTCGACCCCTGCTCGGTCACCGCCATCCGCTACACGCCCTCCCGCCCCTTCCTGCTCCGCCTCGGCGACACCGGGGACTTCTCCTCCTTCGCGCCCCGCGAAAACGCGTCGCCGGACGCCGCCGCGGCCCGGGACGACACGGAAGCGGGCGGCGAGGCGGTCGTAGGGGGTGGTGCGGGCGCGGTGTGATCGAACGGCGCAGTAGGGTGGACGGGCCAACCCATGGGCGCAGCCCTGCCCCTGCCGCCGACGCTTGGAGACTGGACGTGCCCCGTCAGGTGTTCCTCTACGACCCACCGGACCGTTTCGTGGCCGGCACGGTCGGCCTGCCTGGACGCCGTACGTTCTTCCTGCAGGCCTCCACCGGCCCCCGCGTCACCTCCGTCTCCCTGGAGAAGACCCAGGTGGCGGCGCTCGCGGAGCGGATGGAAGAGCTGCTCGACGAGGTCGTACGGCGCACCGGGGGCAATGCCCCCGTCCCGGCCGTGGCCCCCGCCGAGGCGACCGACACCGCCCCCCTGGACGTCCCCGTCGAGGAGGAGTTCCGCGTCGGCACGATGGCCCTGGCCTGGGACGGCGAGGACCAGCGCATGATCGTCGAGGCGCAGGCCCTGGTGGAGCTCGACGCCGACTCGGAGGAGGACCTCGCCGAGGCGGAGGAGCGTCTGCTCCAGGACGAGGAGAACGGGCCGCCCATGCTGCGCGTCCGCCTCACCGGCGCCCAGGCCCGGGCCTTCACCAAGCGGGCCCTGGACGTGGTCAACGCGGGCCGTCCGCCCTGCCCGCTGTGCAGCCTCCCGCTGGACCCCGAAGGGCACGTCTGCCCGCGCCAGAACGGCTACCGGCGCCAGGCGTGAACGCCATGGGGGGAACGTCGGAACTGGAAGAGCTGCTGGCCCACGGGGAACTCACCGTCGTCGGCCGGATCCGGGAGGCGTCCAACGCCGTCCTGCTGTGCACCGTCACACACGGGGGCGCGAGCACCGACTGCGTGTACAAACCGGTCAAGGGCGAACGCCCGCTGTGGGACTTCCCCGACGGGAACCTCGCCCAGCGCGAGGTCGCCGCGTACCTGGTCTCCGAGGCCACCGGCTGGGGGCTGGTGCCCCCGACCGTGCTGCGCGACGGACCGTACGGCGAGGGCATGGTCCAGCAGTGGATCGAGACGGGAGAGTCCCCCGAGGCGGAGCTGCTCGCGCTCGTGGACGGCGAGGAAGCGGGGGAGGGCTGGAAGCCCGTCGCTTTCGCCGAGGTCGGCGAGGGCCGCACCGCGCTCCTCGTGCACGCCGACGACGAACGGCTGCGCCGCATGTCCGTCCTCGACGCGGTGATCAACAACGGCGACCGCAAGGGCGGCCACCTGCTGCCCGCCCCCGGCGGACGCCTCTACGGCATCGACCACGGAGTGACCTTCCACACCGAGGACAAGCTGCGCACCCTCCTGTGGGGCTGGGCAGGGGAGCCGCTGACCGAGGAAGCGGGATCCGTGCTGAGTGCCCTGGAGGCCGCACTGGCCCCCGGGCAGCCCCTCGCCACCCGACTGGCCGAACTGGTCACCACCGCCGAGCTGGACGCCGTACGGGCCCGTGTGGCCCTGCTGCTGCGCACCGGGAAGCATCCTCAGCCCTCGGGTCAGTGGCCCGCGATCCCGTGGCCGCCCGTCTGACCGGGCCGCCCGCAACAGGACGGACGCACAGAACCGGCCATGGCGCAAGAGTGCCGATCAGGACAACAGTGCAGGTCCGGTTCGTTTGAGGAACACCTGTCCGGTTAGGCTCGAGACATGCATGCCTGGCCCGCTTCTGAGGTCCCCGCCCTTCCTGGCAAGGGCCGCGACCTCCAGATCCACGACACCGCGACCCAGGGGACGATCACCCTCGCCCCCGGTCCCGTCGCCCGTATCTACGTCTGCGGGATCACCCCGTACGACGCGACGCACATCGGTCACGCGGCGACCTACAACGCGTTCGACCTCGTGCAGCGCGTGTGGCTCGACACCAAGCGGCAGGTCATCTACGTCCAGAACGTCACGGACGTCGACGATCCACTGCTGGAGCGGGCCCTGCGCGACAACCAGGACTGGACCGAGCTCGCCGAACGCGAGACCGCTCTCTTCCGTGAGGACATGACCGCCCTGCGGATGCTGCCCCCGCAGCACTACATCGGCGCCGTCGAGGCCATACCCGGCATCGTGCCGCTGGTCGAGCGGCTGAGGGACGCGGGCGCCGCCTACGAGCTGGACGGCGACGTCTACTTCTCCGTGGAGTCCGACCCGAACTTCGGCAAGGTGTCCCACCTGGACGCCGAGGCGATGCGGCTGCTCTCCGCCGAGCGGGGCGGCGACCCGGACCGGGTGGGCAAGAAGAACCCGCTCGACCCGATGCTGTGGATGGCCGCCCGCCCGGGCGAGCCGAGCTGGGACGGCGGCTCGCTGGGCCGCGGCCGGCCCGGCTGGCACATCGAGTGCGTGGCCATCGCCCTGGACCACCTGGGGATGACCTTCGACATCCAGGGCGGCGGCTCCGACCTGGCCTTCCCGCACCACGAGATGGGCGCCTCGCACGCCCAGGTCCTGACGGGCGAGTTCCCGATGGCCAAGGCGTACGTACACGCCGGGATGGTCGCGCTGCACGGCGAGAAGATGTCGAAGTCCAAGGGCAACCTGGTCTTCGTGTCGGCGCTGCGCCGGGCCGGCGTGGACCCGGCGGCGATCCGCCTGGCCCTGCTCTCGCACCACTACCGCGCCGACTGGGAATGGACCGACGAGGTCCTCGCGGAGGCGGTGGCCCGCCTGGAGCGCTGGCGCGCGGCCGTCTCCCGCCCCGACGGCATCGCGGCGGACGCCCTGGTCGAGGAGGTCCGCGAGGCCCTCGCCAACGACCTGAACGCGCCGGCCGCTCTCGCGGCGGTGGACCGCTGGGTCGAGCTCCAGATCGCCACGGACGGCGACGACGAGTCCGCCCCCGGGCTGGTCTCGCGCACGGTCGACGCCCTGCTGGGCGTGGCCCTGTAAGCCACCGCGCCCAGACGCGACCGGAGGGGCTGGGACTGCCGTCAGGCAATCCCAGCCCCTCCGGCGTTTGAGGAGCGGGGTCCGGGGCGGAGCCCCGGGAAACGGCGAAAGGGCGGGGCGGGGAGAAAACCAGAAAACCCCCTGCCCCGCCCCCTCACCCGGCTACGCCTCCGGAGGCGTGTCTTCTTCCTCCGGCGCGGCCGCCGGGGGAGCCGGGGGCTCGTCCCCGGGACCGGACGGATCCGGCTTCCGCTTCGGCGTACGCGGCAGCCCACCGGAGGTGTCCCGCAGATACGACCCGTCCCCCGGCTCCGCGCCCGCGGAAGGATCCCGCCGCCGCAGGTACCGCTCGAACTCCCGGGCGATCGCGTCCCCGGAGGCCTCCGGCAGGTCCGCGGTGTCCCGCGCCTCCTCCAGCGTCTGGACGTACTCCGCCACCTCGCTGTCCTCCGCGGCCAGTTGGTCCACGCCCAGCTGCCACGCCCGCGCGTCCTCGGGGAGTTCGCCCAGCGGGATCCGGATGTCGATCAGATCCTCCAGCCGGTTGAGCAGCGCGAGGGTCGCCTTCGGGTTCGGCGGCTGGGACACGTAGTGCGGCACCGCCGCCCAGAGGGACACCGCCGGCACCCCGGCGTGCGTACAGGCCTCCTGGAGGATGCCCACGATCCCCGTCGGGCCCTCGTACTTGGTCTCCTCCAGGTCCATCGTCCGCGCCAGGTCCGCGTCCGAGGTCACCCCGCTGACCGGCACCGGGCGCGTGTGCGGGGTGTCGCCCAGCAGCGCCCCCAGGATGACGACCATCTCCACGCCCAGCTCGTGGGCGAAGCCCAGGATCTCGTTGCAGAACGAACGCCACCGCATGGACGGTTCGATGCCCCGCACCAGCACCAGGTCGCGCGGTTTGGTCCCGCCGATCCGGACCACCGAAAGCCGGGTCGTCGGCCACGTGATCTTCCGTACCCCGTTGTCCAGCCACACCGTCGGCCGGTTGACCTGGAAGTCGTAGTAGTCCTCGGCGTCCAGAGCCGCGAAGACCTCGCCCTTCCACTCCCGGTCCAGGTGTGCGACCGCACCGGAGGCCGCGTCACCCGCGTCGTTCCAGCCCTCGAACGCGGCCACCATGACCGGGTCGATCAGCTCGGGCACGCCCTCAAGCTCGATCACCCAGGTCTCCTTCCGAAGTTCCCTTGTGTACGTGGGTCAGCCTAAGCCTTGATGAGGCACCGGCCACAGCCCACGACAGAGGGGCGGTTCCCCCTGGAACCGCCCCTCTGCCCGTTCACGCCACTGCTTATGCCTTGTCGGCCAGCATCTCCTCGACCCGGCCGCGCACTTCGGCGCTGTCCAGACCGCGGACCGTCACCGTCGTGCGGCGGCGCAGTACGTCGTCGGCCGTCTCGGCCCACTCGTTGTCCCGTGCGTAGGCGACCTGCGCCCAGATCTCCGGCCCGTCCGGGTGGATCCGCTCGGCCAGTGCCGGGTCCTCGTTCGCGAGCCGCGCGATGTCGAAGGCCAGCGAACCGTAGTGCGAGGCCAGGTGCCGGGCCGTCAGCGGGTCCATCCGGGAGCCCGGCTCGCGGTCCACGAGCAGCCGGTGCGCCACCGCGTTCGGGTTGGCGACACCGGGCAGCGCGATCCGTCGTACGAGGGACTTCACCGGCTCCATGTCGTCGGTCAGCGGGCTGCCCGGAAGCTTGGCCAGCTTGTCCATGACCACGCGGCCGATGTGCCGGTACGTGGTCCACTTGCCGCCGGCCACCGACAGCATGCCGCCCGCGCCCTCGGAGACGACCGTCTCGCGCTTGGCCTTCTCCACCCCGCCGGGACCGCCGGGCAGCACGCGCAGGCCCGCGAAGGCGTACGTCATCAGCGAGCGGTCCAGATCGGCGTCCTTCACCGAGAAGGCCGCCTCGTCCAGGATCTGCTGGATGTCGCCCTCGGTGGCCCGCACGTCCGCCGGGTCGCCCTCGTAGGCCTCGTCGGTGGTGCCCAGCAGCAGCTGGTCCTCCCACGGCAGGGCGAAGGTGATGCGGTACTTGTCGATCGGGGTGGCCATGGCGGCCTTCCACGGCGACTTGCGCTTCATCACGATGTGCGCGCCCTTGGAGAGGCGGATCGAGGGCATCGAGTGCTTGTCCTCCATGCGCCGCAGGTGGTCCACCCACGGGCCGGTGGCGTTGAGCACCACGCGGGCGTCCACACCGAACTCGGTGCCGTCCAGGCGGTCCTTGAGCTCGGCGCCCGAGACGCGGCCGCGCGTCATGCGCAGCCCGGTGACCTCGGCGTGGTTCAGGACGACCGCGCCCGACTCGACGGCCGCGCGGACCGTCATGACGGCGACGCGCGAGTCGTTCATCTGGTGGTCGTAGTAGACCGCGACGGCCTTGAGGTTGTCCGTCTTCAGCCCCGGGTTGTCGGCGGCGGCACGGGCCGGAGAAATGATCTTGCCCATGCCGTCGCCGAAGGCCGAGAGCGCCGAGTACGCGAACACGCCCGCGCCCAGCTTCGCCGCGCCCACCGGACCGCCCTTGTACACGGGGAGGTAGAAGGTGAGCGGGTTGACCAGGTGCGGGGCCACGTCCTTGGCCAGCACCCGGCGCTCGTGGTGGTTCTCGGCGACCAGCTTGACCGAACCGGTCTGCAGGTAGCGCAGGCCGCCGTGGACGAGCTTGGAGGAGGCCGAGGAGGTGGCGCCGGCGAAGTCGCCGGCGTCCACCATGGCGACCCGCAGACCCGACTGCGCGGCGTGCCAGGCCACCGAGGTGCCCAGGATCCCACCGCCGATGACCAGCAGGTCGTACGTGGCCTTCGCCAGCTGCTCACGGGTCTCGGCGCGGCTCGCGTTCGAACCGGCGGTCGGGTGCGTACCCAGGGTGGGAACGCTCTGCAGGGTGCTCATGTCCGTTGACTCCTACTTGCTCGTCGATTGCGCCGCTGTGCGGTCAGCTGGCGTCTTCGTCATCGACCCAGCCCATGGACCGCTCCACGGCCTTGAGCCAGCTCTTGTACTCGCGCTCCCGCTGCTCGGCGGGCATCCGCGGGGTCCACTCCGCCGCGCGGCGCCAGTTGGCGCGCAGGGCGTCGGTGTCGGGCCAGAAGCCGACGGCCAGGCCGGCGGCGTAGGCGGCGCCGAGGCAGGTGGTCTCGGCGACCATCGGGCGCACCACGGGGGCGTCCACGAAGTCGGAGAGGGTCTGCATCAGCAGGTTGTTGGAGGTCATGCCGCCGTCGACCTTGAGGGCGGCGAGCTCGACGCCCGAGTCCTTGGTCATGGCGTCGGTGATCTCGCGGGTCTGCCAGGCGGTGGCCTCCAGGACGGCACGGGCGATGTGCGCCTTGGTGACGTACCGGGTGAGGCCGGCGATCACACCGCGGGCGTCGGAGCGCCAGTACGGGGCGAACAGGCCGGAGAAGGCCGGCACGAAGTACGCGCCGCCGTTGTCCTCGACGGAGGAGGCCAGGGTCTCGATCTCGGCCGCGGTCTTGATCATGCCCATCTGGTCGCGCATCCACTGGACGAGCGAGCCGGTGACGGCGATGGAGCCCTCCAGCGCGTAGACCGGCTTCTGGTCGCCGATCTGGTAGCCGACGGTGGTCAGCAGGCCGCTGTAGGAGTTGATGATCTTGTCGCCGGTGTTCATCAGCATGAACGTGCCGGTGCCGTACGTGGACTTCGCCTCGCCCTCGGCGAAACAGGTCTGGCCGAACAGCGCGGCCTGCTGGTCGCCGAGCGCCGAGGCGACCGGGACGCCCGCGAGGACGCCCTCCTTGACGTGGCCGTAGACCTCGGCGGAGGACTTGATCTCCGGGAGGACGTTGAGCGGCACCTCCATGGACTCGGCGATGCGCTCGTCCCAGGCCATGGTGTGCAGGTTGAACAGCATGGTGCGCGAGGCGTTCGTGACGTCGGTGACGTGCACGCCGCCCTCGGCGCCGCCGGTCAGGTTCCAGATGACCCAGGAGTCCATGGTGCCGAAGAGGATGTCCCCGGCCTCGGCGCGCTCGCGCAGGCCCTCGACGTTGTCGAGCAGCCAGCGGATCTTCGGGCCGGCGAAGTAGCTCGCCAGCGGCAGGCCCGTCTCGCGGCGGAAGCGGTCCTGGCCGACGTTGCGGCCGAGCTCCTTGCACAGGGCGTCGGTGCGGGTGTCCTGCCAGACCAGCGCGTTGTGCACCGGCTCGCCGGTGTGGCGGTCCCACAGGACGGTGGTCTCGCGCTGGTTGGTGATGCCCACGGCCTTGACTTCGGCCGGGTCGATGTCGCCCTTGGACAGGGCCCCGGCGACGACCTCCTGGACGTTGGTCCAGATCTCGGTGGCGTCGTGCTCGACCCAGCCCGGCTGCGGGAGGATCTGCGCGTGCTCCTTCTGGTCGACCGAGACGATGCGTCCGTCACGGTCGAAGACGATGCAGCGGGAAGAGGTGGTGCCCTGGTCGATCGCGGCGATGAAGGGGCCGGTGCTGCTGGTCATGGTGGCTGCTCCTGGCAGGTGTCGAAGTAGGCGGAATCAGAATGGCGGTGCGGATGGTGCCGTGGTGCCGATTGCTGATCAGGCGAACGCGATGTTGTACAGACCGCCGGCCAGCGCGGCGCCCGCGAGGGGTCCGAGGACCGGGATCCAGGAGTAGCTCCAGTCCGAGCCGCCCTTGTTGGGCAGCGGCAGCAGGGAGTGGACGATGCGCGGGCCGAGGTCGCGCACCGGGTTGATGGCGTAGCCGGTCGGGCCGCCCAGCGAGAGGCCGATGCCGACGACCACGAACGAGGTGATCAGGACGCCGATGACGCCGAGGCCCTTGCCGTCGTCCTGGAGGCCCTGGGTCAGGATGGCCAGGATCAGGACGGCGGTGCCGATGATCTCGGTGGTGAGGTTCTGGACGACGTTGCGGATCTCGGGGCCCGTGGAGAAGATGCCGAGCACCGGGCCGGCCACGTCGTGCGGGTGCGGGTCCTCGGGGCCGAGCTTGGCGTCGCGGATGTGCTCCGGGTCGGCCAGGTGCGCCTGGAACTGTCCGTAGTAGGCGAGCCACATCAGGACCGAGCCGATCATGGCGCCGAGCAGCTGGCCGGCGAAGTAGACCGGTACGTCGCCCCAGGCGCCGTCCTTGATCGCGATGCCGACGGTGACGGCCGGGTTGAGGTGCGCACCGGAGAGCGGCGCGGAGACGTAGGCGGCGATCAGGACGGCGAAACCCCAGCCGAAGGTGATCGCGAGCCAGCCGGCGCCCCGGGCCTTGGAGCTCTTGAGCGTCAGTGCGGCGCACACGCCGCCACCGAGCAGGGTGAGCAGGGCGGTACCGATGGTCTCGCCGATGAAGATGTCGGAGCTGGACACCCGCGACTCCTTTGTCGTTCAGGGGTGGTGGCCGCCGGGTCCCTCCGGCGGTCCACGCACTCGGTGAGTGCTGCACCGGTCCTTGGCCTTGCCACACCCTAACGCGTATTGCCGGTAGGTGTTCGGCATTGCCGACCGATGAACGGCAGTTTTCCGCCCCGGTGAAGCGGGCGTCAAGGGTTGACCAGGCCAATGAGCCGGATCGTTACCGGCCGGTGCGATCGAACAAATCACGCCAATAAGTGATCATCAAACGCCAAAAACCACCCAAATGCCACTTTTGCGTGGCTCTTGGGTGGTCAGGTAGGGCGATGCGGTCACGCCAAGGTCAGAACCGGCCCGCTCCGAGATCGCGCGAAACCGACCGCGCGCAGTCCCGTACGGACGCCACCAGGGACGCCCGCGGCTCCCCGGACTCCCCGCACACCCGCTCCACGGCCCCCGCGACGGCCACCGCGCCGACCGGCATCCTGCGGCGGTCGTGGATGGGGGCCGCCACCGAGGCGATCCCGTCCCAGGTCTCCTCGATGTCGCTGGCCCAGCCCCGGGCCCGGATCAGGCCCAGCACCTCCTCGAAGCCGGCGCCGTCGGTGACCGTGCGGGGCGTGAACGCCTCCCGCTCCACCTCCGTGACCTGCGTGTGCGCCACCGGGTCGTACGCGGACAGCACCTTGCCCAGGGCCGTGGAATGCAGCGGCTGCATGGCACCCACCTCCAGGACCTGACGGCTGTCGTCGGGCCGGAACACGTGGTGCATGATCAGCACCCCGCTCTTGTGCAGCACCCCCACGTACACGCTCTCCCCGCTCGCCCGGGCCAGATCGTCCGTCCAGACCAGGGCGCGCGCCCGCAGCTCGTGGACGTCCAGATAGCTGTTGCCCAGGCGCAGCAGCTCCGCGCCGAGCTGGTAGCGGCCCGAAGCCGGGTCCTGCTCCACGAAACCCTCGGCCTGCAGCGTGCGCAGGATCCCGTGCGCCGTTCCCTTGGCCAGGCCGAGGGAAGAGGCCACGTCCGAGAGCCCCAGCCGGCGCTCGCCGCCCGCCAGGAGCCGCAGCATCGCAGCGGCTCGTTCGAGCGACTGGATGTTCCGTGCCATCGCGCAGCCTCCTGCTGACGTAGTTCGACAATGCTGAACACTATCGGTCGATGCCGACTTTGTGCATGATGAGGGCAGAGTCCACCGATACGAGTGGCCCAGGACACCCCGGCCGGAAGTCGCCGACCCCCGGGCACAGAATGCAGTCCGCCACGTGGGACGACCTCACCGGGGCAGGTCCCACACCGTTACCCTGGCCGCGTGCACCCTTGACACAGAGGGGGTGCAAAGCCGACAGCCGTCGCATCCCAGGGAGCTCAACCATGGCCTCGTTGCCGAACCCGCCCGCAGACACCCAGACCCGGGCCGATGCCCTCCGCCAGGCACTGGCGACCCGCGTGGTCGTCGCCGACGGAGCCATGGGAACCATGCTCCAGGCCCAGGACCCCACCCTGGAAGACTTCGAACAGCTCGAAGGCTGCAACGAGGTCCTCAACGTCACCCGCCCCGACATCGTGGCCAACGTGCACCGCGAGTACTTCGAGGCCGGCGTGGACTGCGTCGAGACCAACACCTTCGGCACCAACTACGCCGCACTCGCCGAGTACGACATCGCGGACCGCAACCACGAGCTGTCGGTCGCCGGCGCCCGCATCGCCCGCGAGATCGCCGACGAGTTCACCGCCTCCACCGGGCAGCAGCGCTGGGTCCTCGGCTCGATGGGCCCCGGCACCAAGCTCCCCACCCTGGGCCACATCGACTACGGAACCATCCGCGACGCCTACCAGATCAACGCCGAAGGCCTGATCACCGGCGGCGCCGACGCGCTCCTCGTGGAGACCACCCAGGACCTGCTGCAGACCAAGTCCTCCATCGTCGGCGCCCGCCGCGCCATGGAAGCCCTCGGCGTGTCCGTCCCGCTGATCTGCTCCGTGACCGTGGAGACCACCGGCACGATGCTGCTCGGCTCGGAGATCGGCGCCGCGCTCACCGCGCTGGAGCCCCTGGGCATCGACATGATCGGCCTGAACTGCGCCACCGGCCCCGCCGAGATGAGCGAGCACCTGCGCTACCTCGCGCGCAACTCCCGCATCCCGCTCTCCTGCATGCCCAACGCGGGCCTGCCGGTCCTCGGCAAGAACGGCGCGCACTACCCGCTGTCCGCGAGCGAGCTCGCCGACGCCCAGGAAACCTTCGTCCGCGAGTACGGACTCTCCCTGGTCGGCGGCTGCTGCGGCACCACCCCCGAGCACCTGCGCCAGGTCGTCGAGCGGGTCCGCGGCCTGAACCCGGCCGTCCGGGACCCGCGCCCCGAGCCCGGCGCGTCCTCCCTCTACCAGACCGTCCCCTTCCGCCAGGACATCTCGTACATGGCGATCGGCGAGCGCACGAACGCGAACGGATCGAAGAAGTTCCGCGAGGCCATGCTCGAAGCCCGCTGGGACGACTGCGTGGAGATGGTCCGCGACCAGATCCGCGAGGGCGCGCACATGCTCGACCTGTGCGTGGACTACGTCGGCCGCGACGGCGTCGCCGACATGCAGGAGCTGGCCGGACGCTTCGCGACCGCCTCCACCCTGCCCATCGTCCTGGACTCCACCGAGGTCCCCGTCCTGAGGGCCGGCCTGGAAAAGCTCGGCGGCCGCGCCGTCATCAACTCCGTGAACTACGAGGACGGCGACGGCCCCGAGTCCCGCTTCGCCAAGGTCACCCAGCTGGCCCAGGAACACGGCGCCGCGCTGATCGCCCTGACCATCGACGAGGAGGGCCAGGCCCGCACCGTCGAGCACAAGGTCGCCATCGCCGAGCGCCTCATCGAGGACCTCACCGGGAACTGGGGGATCCTCGAGTCGGACATCCTCATCGACACCCTGACCTTCACCATCTGCACCGGCCAGGAAGAGTCCCGCAAGGACGGCATCGCCACGATCGAGTCGATCCGCGAGCTCAAGCGCCGCCACCCCGACGTCCAGACCACGCTCGGCCTGTCGAACATCTCCTTCGGCCTCAACCCGGCCGCCCGCGTCCTGCTGAACTCCGTCTTCCTCGACGAGTGCGTCAAGGCCGGCCTGGACTCCGCGATCGTCCACGCCTCCAAGATCCTGCCGATCGCCCGCTTCGACGAGGAGCAGGTGACCACCGCCCTCGACCTGATCTACGACCGGCGCGCCGAGGGCTACGACCCGCTGCAGAAGCTGATGGCCCTCTTCGAGGGCGTCAACACCAAGTCGATGAAGGCCGGCCGCGCCGAAGAGCTCCTCGCCCTGCCCCTGGACGAGCGCCTCCAGCGCCGCATCATCGACGGCGAGAAGAACGGCCTGGACGCCGACCTCGACGAAGCCCTCCAGACCCGCCCGGCCCTCGACATCGTCAACGACACCCTCCTGGAGGGCATGAAGGTCGTCGGCGAACTCTTCGGCTCCGGCCAGATGCAGCTCCCCTTCGTGCTCCAGTCCGCCGAGGTCATGAAGAGCGCGGTGGCCCACCTGGAACCGCACATGGAGAAGAGCGACGACGAGGGCAAGGGCACCATCGTCCTGGCCACCGTCCGCGGCGACGTCCACGACATCGGCAAGAACCTCGTCGACATCATCCTCACCAACAACGGCTACAACGTCGTCAACATCGGCATCAAGCAGCCGGTCTCCGCGATCCTCGAAGCCGCGCAGGAGCACAAGGCCGACGTCATCGGCATGTCCGGCCTGCTGGTGAAGTCCACGGTGATCATGAAGGAGAACCTGGAGGAGCTCAACCAGCGCAAGCTGGCAGCCGACTACCCGGTCATCCTCGGCGGCGCCGCCCTCACCCGCGCCTACGTCGAACAGGACCTCCACGAGATCTACGAGGGCGAGGTCCGCTACGCCCGCGACGCCTTCGAGGGCCTGCGTCTGATGGACGCCCTCATCGCCGTCAAGCGCGGAGTCCCCGGCGCCTCCCTCCCCGAACTCAAGCAGCGCCGCGTGGCCAAGCGCGACAGCCCCGCCCTCGTCGAGGAGACCGAAGAGCCCGGCGGCCGCTCCGACACCTCCACCGACAACCCCGTGCCCACCCCGCCGTTCTGGGGCACCCGCGTCGTCAAGGGCATCCCGCTCAAGGACTACGCCTCCTGGCTCGACGAAGGAGCCCTCTTCAAGGGCCAGTGGGGCCTCAAGCAGGCCCGCGCCGGCGGAGCCACCTACGAGGAACTCGTCGAGAGCGAGGGCCGCCCGCGCCTGCGCGGCCTCCTCGACAAGCTGCACACCGAGAACCTCCTCGAAGCCGCCGTCGTCTACGGCTACTTCCCCTGCGTCTCCAAGGGCGAGGACCTGATCATCCTCGACGACGCCGGCAACGAGCGCACCCGCTTCACCTTCCCGCGCCAGCGCCGCGGCCGCCGCCTGTGCCTCGCCGACTTCTTCCGCCCCGAAGAGTCCGGCGAAACCGACGTCGTCGGCCTCCAGGTCGTCACCGTCGGCTCCAGGATCGGCGAAGCGACCGCCAAGCTGTTCGAGTCCGACTCCTACCGCGACTACCTCGAGCTCCACGGCCTCTCCGTCCAGCTCGCCGAGGCCATGGCCGAGTACTGGCACGCCCGCGTCCGCGCCGAGCTCGGCTTCGGCGGCGAGGACCCCGCCAAGGTCGAGGACATGTTCGACCTGAAGTACCGCGGCGCCCGCTTCTCCCTCGGCTACGGCGCCTGCCCCGACCTCGAGGACCGCGCCAAGATCGCCGACCTCCTCCAGCCCGAGCGCATCGGCGTCCACCTCTCCGAGGAGTTCCAGCTCCACCCCGAGCAGTCCACCGACGCCATCGTCATCCACCACCCCGACGCGAAGTACTTCAACGCACGCTGAGGCGCGCCCCGAGGCATCCTGCGAGGTACTTCCACCCGGGCCGAGGCGTAATTCGACGCACATCGAGACGGACCGGCGTACACTAGTCGGTCCCATACAGGCCGGTCACCTGTTCCCCCGGGCACGCCCCCGGAGGCCAGGTGACCGGCCTTCTCGTCCCCAACGGACCCCCGGAAAGGTGCGCGCATGACGAGCACAGTCCCCGCCCCCGTCGCCCGTACGGCCGACGGACATGCCCTGCAGGCGGTGCTGCTCGACATGGACGGCACCCTCGTCGACACCGAGGGATTCTGGTGGGAGATCGAAGTCGGCGTCTTCGGAGAACTCGGCCACCGCCTCGACGAATCCTGGCGGGACATCGTCGTCGGCGGCCCCATGACCCGCAGCGCCGGCTTCCTCATCGAATCCACCGGCGCCGACATCGGCCTCGCCGAACTCACCGTCCTGCTCAACGAGCGCTTCGAAGCCCGCATCGCCGACGCCGTCCCCCTCATGCCCGGCGCCGAACGCCTCCTGAGCGAACTGGCCCGCCACAACGTCCCCACCGCCCTGGTCTCCGCCTCCCACCGCCGCGTCATCGACCAGGTCCTCCTCACCCTCGGCCGAGACCGCTTCACCATGACCGTCGCCGGCGACGAGGTACCGCGCACCAAACCGCACCCCGACCCCTACCTCCTCGCCGCCCACGCCCTCGGCGCCCACCCCTCCCGCTGCGCCGTCATCGAGGACACGGCCACCGGCGTCGCCGCCGCCGAAGCCGCCGGATGCAGGGTCGTCGCCATCCCCTCCGTAGGCCTGATCGCGCCCGCCCCCGGCCGCACCATCGTCGGCTCCCTCGAAGACGTCGACCTGCCCTTCCTGCGCTCCCTCATCACTCCGCTGAACTGACCGCGCACGCTCCGTACCGGACGATCCGCCCCCGGACCAAGGTCCCGCGGGCGGATCTCCCGCGCACTTCCCCGGAGGCCGAAATTCCATCCCTACCGGGGGAGTTGTCCCGGGTGACCTTTGTCACCCGCAAAGCCCCCTTCGCACCACTGCGCGCCCTCCCGCACCACCCCTTGTGTCCCCATTGATCAGCACCTGACCGAATCTGTGCACCGCCCCGCGCACACCCCGGGTCAACTCCCGCAACGGAGCGACAACACCCCCGATCCACACGGTTCAAGCCACCCCTCCACAGGCCACTAATGTCGATCCGGGCACTGCGCCGCACCTCAGCCGTCCCGGACACACACCCCTGTTTCCGGAACCGCGTGGACCGATCGTCACACCACCGGCCCGATCGTTCCGCCCAGAACGGGCGACCGCCGCGATGCCCTCCACGCCAGCTTTGAACAAGTGCCGGGTCGAGGGAGTACTTCCAGCATGAACCGCAAGACCATGGCGCTGACGGCAGCCGCCGGACTGCTCACCCCCGCGCTGACCGCCTGCGGCAGCACCGGCGGCGCAGGAGCGGGATCCGGAGCGATCGTCGTCGGCACCACCGACCGGTTCGAGGCGGCCGACTACGCCCCCGCCCCGCTCGACCCCGCCTACGCCTACGACGCCGGCACCTGGAACATCCTCCGCCAGACCGTCCAGACCCTCATGCACACCCCGCGCGGCGGCGGAAAGCCCGTCCCCGAAGCAGCCACTGACTGCCGCTTCACCGACACCGGCAACGAGAGCTACCGCTGCATCCTGCGCCCCGGCCTCACCTTCGCCGACGGAGACCCGCTCACCGCCCAGGACGTCAAGTTCTCCATCGAGCGCGTCCTCGCCATCAAGGACGAGAACGGCCCCTCCTCGCTGCTCTCCACCATCGACACCGTCGAAGCCAAGGGCACCGACACCGTCGTCTTCCACCTGAAGTCCGCCGACGCCACCTTCCCGTACAAACTCTCCACCCCCGCCGCCGGCATCGTCAGCTCCAAGAAGTACGACGCCAAGAAGCTCCGCGCGGGCTTCGCCGTCGACGGCTCCGGCCCCTACACCATGAAGGCCGAAGTCAAGGGCAACCGCCTCGTCCGCGCCGTCTTCAGCAAGAACCCCCACTACAAGGGCGATCTGAAGCTCCAGAACGACAAGGCCGAACTGCGCACCTTCGACGACGCCGACGCCGTGGTCAAGGCCCTGGAAAACGGAACCGTCCACATGGCCTCCCGCACCCTGTCGCCCGCCCAGGTCACCGAGCTCTCCACCAATCCCCCCAAGGGCATCAAGCTCGTCCCCATGCCCGGCCTGGAGATCCGCTACCTCGGCTTCAACACCGACGCCCCCGGAGTCAAGGACAAGGCCGTACGCCAGGCCCTCGCCGCCGCCGTCGACCGCAACGCCCTCATCGCCAAGGTCTACGGCAAGTCCGCGCAGCCCCTGTACTCCCTGGTCCCCACCACCCTCGGCGGCCACGTCAACTCCTTCTTCAACAAGTACGGCGAAGCCAACACCGCCAAGGCCGCCGACCTGCTGAAGGCCGCCGGAATCAAAACCCCGGTCAAGCTGACCCTCAACTACACCAACGACCACTACGGCGAAGCCACCGCGGCCGAGTTCGAAGCCCTCAAGAGCCAGCTGAACTCCACCCAGCTCTTCGACATCACCGTCCAGGGCACCGACTGGGCCGACTTCAGGCCCGCCCAGAAGAAGGGCGACTACGCCGCCTACGGGCTCGGCTGGTTCCCCGACTACCCCGACGCCGACAACTTCCTCGCCCCCTTCCTGGAGCAGGACAACTTCCTGGGCACGCCGTACGCCAACACCACGGTGCGCACCAAGCTCATCCCCGAATCGCGCCGCGCCGTCGACCGCGGTGCCGCCGGCCCCGCGATCGCGGAGATGCAGGACATCGTCGCCGAGGACGTGCCCGTCCTGCCCCTGTGGCAGGGCAAGCAGTACGCCGCCGCACGCGACGGGATCACCGGAGTGGAGTGGTCGGTCAACGCCATCTCCGACCTCCAGCTGTGGGAACTCGGCCGCGGCGTCAGCGGCTGACACCCCGACACCGGGCCCCGACACCGGGCCTCGACACCGGGCCCCGCTCCCGGCCACCGGCCCGCGACACCGCCTCGGGCCGGAACACCAGCCAGACAGAACCAGACGAGCCAGTGAGACTGAGAAGGACGTTCACGTGAAGACACGCAACCAGTGGTTGGCCGCCCCGCTCGGAGCGGCCACCGCCGCCGCGCTGCTCAGCGGTTGCGGTGCGACGGACGGCTCCACCGCCGGCAGCGCCAAGGGCGTCGTCATGGGCATATCCGACGAGGTGAAGGCCACCGACCCCGCCTCGGGCTACGACCCGGGCTCCTGGCTGCTCTTCAACAACGTCTTCCAGTCCCTGCTCAGCTTCCCCAAGGGCGGCACCACCCCCGAACCCGACGCCGCCGAGTCCTGCGGGTTCGAGGCCGGCGCGAGCAAGACCTACGTGTGCACCCTGCGCGGCGGCCTGAAGTTCAGCAACGGCAACAGCCTCACCGCCAAGGACGTCAAGTACTCCTTCGAGCGCACGCTCAAGATCAACGACGAGAACGGCCCCGCCGTCATGCTCGCGTCGATCGGATCCATCGACACCCCCGACGACAAGACCGTGGTCTTCCACCTCAAGACCTCGGACGCGACCTTCCCCAGCAAGATCGCATCCGGCGCGGGCTCCATCGTCGACCACACCGAGTACCCCGCGGACAAGCTCCGCACCGACGGCAAGGCCTTCGGCTCCGGCGTCTACAAGCTGGACTCGATCAACGACAAGAGCGCCTCCTTCTCCGTCAACGACGCCTACACCGGCAAGGCCAAGCCGAAGAACAGCGGCGTCACCATGAAGTTCTTCAACGAGGACCAGGCCGCCCTCAAGAAGGTCCTCGAAAGCGGAGACGTCGACTTCGCCTTCCGCGGCCTCGCCGCCAAGGACATCGCCGGCCTCGCCTCCCAGACCGGCGACCAGAAGGTCGAGGTCATCCAGGGCGCCGGCGCCGAAGTCGAACACCTCGTCTTCAACACGAACGACCCGGTCGCCGGAAAGCTCCCCGTCCGCAAGGCCATCGCCTACCTCGTCGACCGGGAAGCCCTCGTCAAAGAGGTCTACGACGGCACCGCCACGCCGCTCTACTCCATCGTCCCGGCCGGCATCGCCTCCCACACCACCGCCTTCTTCGACCGCTACGGCGGCACCCCCCAGCCCGAGAAGGCCAAGGCCGCCCTCCGCGCCGCCGGCATCAAGGACAAGGTGAAGATCACCCTGTACTCGACGCCCTCCCGCTACGGCCCCTCGACCGACGAGGAATTCCACCTCATCGCCAAACAGCTCAACGACAGCGGCCTCTTCGAAGCCGACGTCAAGTCCGTCGAGTACGAGCAGTACGAGAAGGACATCCTGGCCGGCAAGTACGGCGTCTACGTCAAGGGCTGGGTCCCCGACTACCCCGACGCCGACAACTTCACGCAGCCCTTCTTCGGCCCCGACAACGTGCTGCACAACAACTACGACAACAAGGAGATCACCGGGACGATCATCCCGTCGACCTCCGCGAAGTCCGACCGAAGCTCCGCCAGCAACGACTACGCCCGCCTCCAGGAGATCGTCGCCGACGAGATCCCGCTCCTCCCGCTCTGGCAGGGCAAGCAGTACGCCGTCACCCGCCCCAACGTGACCGGCCTGCAGTGGTCCCTGGACGCCTCCACCGTCTTCCGTTTCTGGGAGATCAGCAAGGGCTGAGCCGCTCCCTCCGGGGCAACCGCAACGACAACGGGCCCGCCTCCGCACCCAGCGGAAGCGGGCCCGGACCCGTACCCGAGACCCTTGCCCCAGCGACCCGAGCCGCCTACTGACCGGCCCCCGGACGCACCAGACCACTCTCGTACGCGTACACCGCCGCCTGCACCCGGTCCCGCAGACCCAGCTTCGTCAGCACATGGCCCACATGCGTCTTCACCGTCGTCTCGCTCACGAACAGATCCGCCGCGATCTCCGCGTTCGACAACCCGCGGGCCACCAGCTTCAGCACCTCGACCTCACGCTCCGTCAACGAAGCGATCATGTCCGGAACGCTGTCCTCACCCGACGGCAGATGCCCCGCGTACTTGTCCAGCAGCCGCCGCGTGATGCTCGGCGCCAGCATCGCCTCGCCACCCGCCACCACCCGGATCGCCTGCACCAGCTCCGCCGCGGGCGCATCCTTCAGCAAGAACCCACTGGCCCCCGCCCGCAGCGCCTCCACCACGTACTCGTCCAGATCGAACGTCGTCAGCACCAGCACCTTCGCCGGACCGTCCCGCCCCGGACCCGTGATCTGCCGCGTGGCCTCCACGCCGTCCATCCGCGGCATCCGGATGTCCATCAGCACCACATCGGGCTGCAACGCCCGAACCTGGTCCAACGCCTGCAGACCGTCCCCGGCCTCCCCGACCACCGCCACATCCTGCTCGGCCTCCAGGATCATCCGGAAACCGGTACGCAGCAGCGGCTGATCGTCGACCAGCAGTACGCGGATCGCCACAGGGTCTACCTCGCGTTCATCGGAACCATTCGGACCCCAACGGGGAACCCCGCCCATTCTGCCCTGACCCCAAGATCAGGATTCGCCGCGGCCGGCGGACGGCAGCGCCAGCGGATACACCGGGGGAGTACCACCGAACTCCGGACACACCGCCTGATGATCACACCAGCCACACAGCTTCGACTGCCGAGGCCGCCAGTCACCCGTCTCCGTCGCCTCCCGGATCGCCTCCCACAGCGCCAGCAGCTTGCGCTCCATCCGCTCCAGATCCTCGATCACCGGGTCGTACGTCACCACGTCCCCACTGCCCAGATACACCAGCTGCAGCCGCCGCGGCACCACCCGCTTCAGCCGCCAGACCACCAGCGCATAGAACTTCATCTGGAACAGCGCACCCTCGGCATACTCCGGCCGCGGCGCCTTCCCCGTCTTGTAATCGACGATCCGCACCTCACCCGTCGGCGCCACGTCCACCCGGTCGATGATCCCGCGCAGCCGAAGCCCCGACTCCAGCTCCGTCTCCACGAAGAACTCCCGCTCCACCGGCTCCAGCCGCGTCGGGTCCTCCAACGTGAACCACCGGTCCACCAACGCCTCGGCCTCCGTCAGCCAGCGCGCCAGCCCCGCCCCCTCGTCACCCTCCGGGAACAGCTCCGTCAGCTCCGGCTTCGACTCCAGCAGACGATCCCACTGCCCCGGGATCAACGCCTTCGCCCGCGGCGCCGTCCGCTCCTCCGCAGGATGATCGAAGAGCCGCTCCAGCACCGCGTGCACCAACGTCCCCCGCGTCGCCGCCGCACTCGGCTTCTCCGGCAACTTGTCGATCACCCGGAACCGGTACAGCAACGGACACCGCATGAAATCACTCGCCCGCGAAGGCGACAGCGAAGAAGGAGCCACCGCCACCGCCTGAGCGGGTACGGGACTGGTCACTGCATCGTCCGGACCGCTGCCGGGGCTCGTCGTCATGGACAAAACCCTACGACCCGCCACCGACAGCACGCGCATACCATCGACGCCGACCCCCCTCGCACTGCATGATCGGAGCATCACACCGCGCAACGGCGCACCCCGGCAGCACGGGAAAACCACACCGGAACCACCGGCGCACCACCCGACCGGACAGCAGCGAACGAAGGACAACCGTGGCAGACACCGACGAAACCGGCGAGCGCGCGGGCCGGCGCTCAGGACCGGGCGGCGGACTCCTCATGGGCCGCCCCTTCGGCGTGCCCGTCTACGTCTCGCCCAGCTGGTTCCTCGTCGCCGCCCTCATCACCTGGGTCTTCGGCGACCAGCTCGACCGCATCCTCCCCGACCTCGGCACCCTGCGCTACCTCGTGGCCCTCTTCTTCGCCGTCGCCTTCTACGCCTCGGTCCTCGTCCACGAACTCGCCCACACCATCGCCGCCCTCCGCTTCAAACTCCCCGTACGCCGCATCCAGCTCCAGTTCTTCGGCGGCGTCTCCGAGATCGAGAAGGAATCCGAAACCCCCGGCCGCGAATTCGTCCTCGCCTTCGTCGGCCCCCTCCTCTCCCTCCTCCTCGCCGGCGCCTTCTACCTCGGCATGAAGACCGTCGAACCCGCCAGCGTCCCCGGCGTCCTCCTCGCCGGCCTCATGATCTCCAACCTCCTCGTCGCAGCCTTCAACCTGCTCCCCGGCCTCCCCCTCGACGGCGGCCGCATGCTCCGCGCCGTCATCTGGGGCATCACCGGCAAACCCATGACCGGCACCATCGCCGCCGCCTGGGCCGGCCGCGCCCTCGCCGTCGCCGTCCTCCTCGGCCTGCCCCTCCTGAACTACACCGGGACCCTCGGCAACCGCACCGACGACATCGGCGGCATGGACACCGTCATGGACGCCCTCCTCGCCGCCATCCTCGCCGGCATCATCTGGACCGGCGCAGGCAACAGCCTCCGCGTCGCCCGCCTGCGCGAACACCTCCCGGAACTCCACGCCCGCAAGCTCACCCGCCGCGCCATCCCCGTCGAGAACGCCACCCCCCTCTCCGAAGCCCTCCGCCGCGCCAACGAAGCCGGCGCCCGCGCCCTCGTCATCGTCGACGGACTCGGAGACCCCACCGGCATCGTCCGCGAGAGCGCCATCGCCTCCGTCCCCGAACACCGCCGCCCCTGGGTCACGGCCGGCACCCTCGCCCAAGACCTCACCGACGGCATGAAGGTTTCAGCAGACCTCACCGGCGAAGAACTCCTCGACCACCTCCGCACCACCCCCGCCACCGAATACCTCGTCCTCCAGCCCGACGGCGCGATCTACGGAGTCCTCTCCACCCTCGACGTCGAAAAAGCCTTCGTGAAGGCCATGGCGCGGCCCCAGTCCTGAAGCCAATACACTGGTCACATGTCCGAACCGACCGGTGCCGCCCGCCGACGCGGGCCCTTCGAAGTCGGGGACCAGGTACAGCTCACCGACCCCAAGGGCCGCCACTACACGTTCACGCTCGAAGCCGGGAAGAATTTCCACACCCACAAGGGTTCCTTCCCGCACGACGAGCTGATCGGCTCCCCCGAGGGAAGCGTTGTCCGCACCACGGGCAACGTCGCCTACCTCGCGCTGCGTCCCCTGCTCCCCGACTATGTCCTGTCCATGCCCCGCGGTGCCGCCGTGGTCTACCCCAAGGACGCAGGCCAAATCCTGGCCTTCGCCGACATCTTCCCCGGCGCCCGCGTCGTGGAAGCAGGCGTCGGCTCCGGCTCCCTGAGCAGCTTCCTGCTGCGCGCCATCGGCGACCAGGGCATGCTCCACAGCTACGAGCGCCGCCCGGACTTCGCCGAGATCGCCACGGCCAACGTCGAACGCTACTTCGGCGGCCCCCACCCCGCGTGGCAGCTGACCGTCGGCGACCTCCAGGACAACCTGTCCGACACGGACGTCGACCGCGTGATCCTCGACATGCTCGCCCCCTGGGAATGCCTGGAGGCCGTCTCCAAGGCCCTGGTCCCCGGCGGCATCCTCTGCTGCTACGTGGCCACCACCACCCAGCTCTCCCGGACCGTCGAATCCATCCGCGAGTTCGGCTGCTACGCCGAACCGCAGCCCTGGGAATCGATGATCCGCAACTGGCACGTCGAGGGCCTGGCCGTCCGCCCCGACCACCGCATGATCGGCCACACCGGCTTCCTCGTCACCGCCCGCCGCCTCGCGGACGGCGTCGAGCCCCCCATGCGCCGCCGCCGCCCCTCCAAGGGCGCCTACGGCGAGGACTACGACGGCCCCGGCAGCCGCTCCGCCGTCAAGACCGCCGACACGGCCGAAGCCGCCGAAGCAGCCGAGACCGGCGACCGCGACTGAGCCGACGAGGCCCGGCCCGCCACCCGGCAGGCCACCCCGCCCCACCGACAAACAAAGCCCAACGAACAGACGCTGTGGCGCAGTTCCCCCCGAACATCCGGGAACTGCGCCACAGCGTCTTTTCGTTGTCCCACGGGACGGCCCCGCGCGAGCGCCCCGGCCGGCCCGGACCCACCCGTTCCACCCCGATGTGAGGTGTGGCACGATGCTGGCTCCCCGTCACCCTTCGCACAGGAGACACCCCGCGTGCCGCACAGCCCCGCCGAGCCGGCGCCGAGCACCCCCGCCCCGGCGCACCACCGGGCCCGGCCCGTCCACTGGCTCGCCACGGCCTCGGCCCTGGCCGCCGTCATAGCCGGCGCCGGACTCCTGCAGCCCGACCCGGCCACCGGAGCCTCCGCGGACCCCGCACGCACCACGAGCCCCGAGAAGCCCGTGAGCGGCCCCCAGGCAGCCGCCCCCGACGCGCACGCAGCCGCGTACCCGCTGGACTGCAAGGGCGCCCCACAAGCCGTCACGGCCACCGCCGAAGGCGACCTCGACGGCGACGGACGCCCCGAAACCGTCGCGGCCGTCCGCTGCGACGCCGGCTCCGGCACCCCGCCGCACGCCATCTACGTCCTCGCCCAGGCCCCCGCGAAAACCGCGAACCCCCGCGTCGTCGCCACACTGCTCGAAGCCGCCCGCATGCAGACCGCCACCGAGCTCACCGTCCGCGACGGACTCGTCACCGCGAAGCTCCTCGGGTACTCCTCGCCCGAAGTGCCCCGCTACAGCCCCGACACAGAACAGCTCGCGAAGTGGCGCTGGACCGGCGGAAAATTCCGCCAGGAGCTTACGGATCCGACCCCCACAGGAGTTTGAACCGTCACTCCGCGTCGGGACCGAAGACTTCCACCCTGTCCGAAACCCGCCTTACGTGGATGCAATCCCCGGGACATTCCTTCGCGGAATCCACCACGTCCTGAAGCAGAACCAGCGGAACCGGAGTGGTCGCCCCCGCCTCCACGAGCAACTCGTCGGCAGGGCTCTTCACGTACGCCAGACCATCGATGTCCAGCTCGAACACCTCCGGTGCGTACTGCACACAGATGCCGTCGCCAGTGCAGAGGTCCTGGTCGATCCAGACCTCGAGCGGCTCTCCGGCCACGCCGGAACCCCCCGCGGAAACCTCCTGCTGCACGGTCATATCTCCTGCCGTTCCCTGCCTCGAGTGATCCATCCCGGTCGCATACTCGCGGCAAGTCGCACGAGCTCGGACGGGTGTTGAACAGTTCGACCTTACAACCGGCCGCTTCCCGAGTTTGATGGGTGGGTATTTCCTTGACGGGAGGGAGTACGCAAGGGTGAAGATCGGACACACCCCTACCGTCTTTGTGATCTAGGGGTTTCAATCACCACCAGCCCAGGTAGGGTCAGAAAGCGTCCAGCTCCCCTTGGAGGAGGTGAGGACCGTGGCAGCCCACGACGACGACATCAACCGCGGCATCCGGCCCGGGCGAGGGTCTGAGGACCCCGCCGGCCAGGTTGCCTATCTCGAGCAGGAAATCGCCGTCCTGCGACGTAAGCTCGCCGACTCTCCGCGACACACGAGGATTCTCGAAGAGCGGATCGTCGAGCTCCAGACAAACCTGGCAGGCGTCTCCGCACAGAACGAGCGGCTGGCGAACACCCTGCGCGAGGCCCGCGACCAGATCGTGGCCCTCAAAGAAGAAGTCGACCGGCTCGCACAGCCGCCGGCCGGCTTCGGAGTCTTCCTGCAGTCCAACGAAGACGGAACCGTCGACATCTTCACCGGCGGCCGAAAGCTCCGAGTGAACGTGAGCCCCAGCGTCGAACCGGAAGACCTCCGGCGCGGCCAGGAGGTCATGCTCAACGAGGCCCTCAACGTGGTCGAGGCCATGGAGTACGAGCGGGCCGGGGACATCGTCACCCTCAAGGAAATCCTCGAGGACGGCGAGCGCGCCCTGGTGGTCGGGCACACCGACGAGGAAAGGGTGGTGAGGCTCGCCGAGCCGCTCCTGGACGTCACCATCCGCCCCGGCGACTCCCTGCTGCTCGAACCCCGCTCCGGCTACGTCTACGAGATCGTCCCCAAGAGCGAGGTCGAAGACCTCGTCCTCGAAGAGGTCCCGGACATCGACTACGACAAGATCGGCGGCCTGGGCGACCAGATCGAACTGATCCGCGACGCCGTCGAGCTCCCCTACCTCTACCCCGACCTCTTCAAGGAACACGAACTGCGGCCCCCGAAGGGCATCCTGCTCTACGGCCCTCCCGGCTGTGGCAAGACGCTCATCGCCAAGGCCGTGGCCAACTCCCTTGCCAAGAAGGTCGCCGAGGTCACCGGCCAGCCCACCGGGAAGTCCTACTTCCTGAACATCAAGGGCCCCGAACTCCTCAACAAGTACGTCGGCGAGACCGAGCGGCACATCCGCCTCGTCTTCCAGCGTGCGAGGGAGAAGGCGAGCGAGGGCACCCCCGTCATCGTCTTCTTCGACGAGATGGAATCCCTCTTCCGCACCCGCGGATCCGGAGTCAGCTCGGACGTGGAGAACACCATCGTCCCCCAGCTGCTCGCCGAGATCGACGGCGTGGAAGGCCTGGAGAACGTCATCGTCATCGGCGCCTCCAACCGCGAGGACATGATCGACCCGGCCATCCTGCGCCCCGGCCGGCTCGACGTGAAGATCAAGATCGAGCGCCCCGGCGCCGAGGCCGCCAAGGACATCTTCGCGAAGTACCTCAAGGCCACCCTGCCCCTGCACACCGACGACCTCGGCGAGCACCAGGGATCCACCGCGGAAACCGTCCACAGCATGATCCAGACCGTCGTCGAGCAGATGTACGCCGAAACCGAGGAGAACCGCTTCCTCGAGGTCACGTACGCCAACGGCGACAAGGAAGTCCTCTACTTCAAGGACTTCAACTCGGGCGCGATGATCCAGAACATCGTGGACCGTGCGAAGAAGATGGCCATCAAGGCCTTCCTCGAGCACAACCAGAAGGGCCTTCGCGTCGCCCACCTCCTCCAGGCTTGCGTGGACGAGTTCAAGGAGAACGAAGACCTGCCCAACACCACCAACCCCGACGACTGGGCCCGAATCTCCGGAAAGAAGGGCGAGCGGATCGTATTCATCCGAACCCTCGTCACCGGAAAGCAAGGCGCGGACACCGGACGCTCCATCGACACGGTGGCCAACACCGGTCAGTACCTCTGACAAAGCGGGCCGGCTGCGGGCGCCCGGCAAGGGCACCCGCAGCCGACTGCTTTACCAAACGTTCTTTTCAGCCGGTGACAGGGCAAAGTCAATGACTGAAATGATCTCCCCACCAGCGCGGAGTGGTTCTAGGCTCTTCCATACCGCAGGTCGCGCAGTGCGGGGACGGGCACCGCACACGACGCACCGGAGCACCAGCGGTACTTGAGCGCCGCTCCCGAACGGGAGCGCCGCCGGGCAAGGAGGGCCGCATGACCGTACGGCGAGTAATGGGGATCGAGACGGAGTACGGGATCTCCGTCCCGGGGCACCCGAACGCCAATGCCATGCTCACCTCGTCCCAGATCGTCAACGCCTACGCGGCGGCGATGCACCGGGCGCGACGCGCCCGCTGGGACTTCGAGGAAGAGAACCCGCTGCGGGACGCCCGCGGCTTCGACCTCGCCCGCGAGGCCGCCGACAACAGCCAGCTCACCGACGAGGACATCGGCCTCGCCAATGTCATCCTCACCAACGGCGCACGCCTCTACGTCGACCACGCACACCCCGAATACAGCTCCCCGGAGATCACCAACCCGCTCGACGCCGTCCTCTGGGACAAGGCCGGCGAGCGGATCATGGCCGAAGCGGCTGTCAGGGCCGCCCAGCTCCCCGGGGCCCAGCCCATCCACCTCTACAAGAACAACACCGACAACAAGGGCGCCTCCTACGGCACGCACGAGAACTACCTGATGAAGCGGGAAACCCCCTTCTCGGACATCGTGCGCCACCTCACCCCCTTCTTCGTCTCCCGCCTCGTCTTCACCGGCGCAGGCCGCGTCGGCATCGGCCAGGACGGCCGGGAACACGGCTTCCAGATCAGCCAGCGCGCCGACTACTTCGAAGTCGAGGTCGGCCTGGAGACCACCCTCAAGCGCCCCATCATCAACACCCGGGACGAGCCGCACTCGGACGCCGAGAAGTACCGCCGGCTCCACGTGATCATCGGCGACGCCAACCTCTCCGAGATCTCCACCTACCTCAAACTCGGCACCACCGCCCTGGTCCTGTCCATGATCGAAGACGGCTACATCAACGTCGACCTCGCCGTGGACCAGCCCGTACGCACCCTCCACCAGGTCTCCCACGACCCCGACCTGCAGCACCTGATCACGCTGCGCAGCGGGCGGACGCTGACCGCCGTACAGCTCCAGATGGAGTACTACGAGCTGGCCAGGAAGTACGTGGAGGAGCGTTTCGGCTCCGACGCGGACGAGCAGACCAAGGATGTGCTGGCCCGCTGGGAGGACGTACTGGGCCGGCTGGAAACCGACCCGATGAGCCTGTCGGGGGAGCTCGACTGGATCGCGAAGCGGGAGATCCTCGAGGGCTACCGGCGCCGGGACGGCCTCGAATGGGACGCGGCCCGTCTCCACCTGGTGGACCTCCAGTACGCGGACGTACGGCCCGAGAAGGGGCTCTACAACCGCCTGGTGGCCCGCGGCAAGATGAAGCGGCTGCTGGAGGAGCCGGCGGTGGACCGGGCGCAGAGCAAGCCGCCGGAGGACACCCGGGCGTACTTCCGGGGGCGGTGCCTGGAGCAGTACGCGGACGACGTGGCGGCGGCCTCGTGGGACTCGGTGATCTTCGACCTGCCGGGCCACGACTCCCTCCAGCGGGTCCCGACCCTGGAACCCCTGCGGGGCACGCGTGCCCACGTGAAGGAGCTCCTGGACCGCTGCCGCACGGCGGAGGACCTGGTCCGGGTGCTGTCGGGGCGGTAGCCCTTTCCGGTAGGTGGGGCGGGGGCTGAAAGGCCTCCGGCCCGGGAATCATGAAGACACCCGGACGTTATGAAAGTACCGGGACGGATGTCGGGCCCTCCTTGTAGGGTCCGACGTAGAGTCTGATCTTGAGGGATCCCGAATTCGCGGGGTCTTTCACGTGAGCGTGCGAACCGAGCGGGGTGAGCTAGACATGGCGACCAAGGACACCGGCGGCGGACAGCAGAAGGCGCAGCGCTCGACCGAGGAGGTCGAGGAGGCCGCGGTCGAAGAATCGACCGACCTCAAGGAGCGACAGGAAAAGCTCTCCGACGACGTCGACTCGGTACTTGACGAGATTGACGATGTCTTGGAGGAGAACGCCGAGGATTTCGTGCGGTCGTTCGTGCAAAAGGGTGGCGAGTGAAGGTCCCGGCTTAGCTAAGCCTTCGAATCGAAGGTGCGGGGGGTTGTGTGGCCGAGGCGCCGCCTGAAGGAATGAAGCGTTGCTCGCGCTGTAAGCGTGTTCAACCATTCGAGGCTTTCGCGAGTAATCGCGCGATGCGGGACGGCTTTCAGGCGTACTGCCGTGAGTGCCAGGCTGACCACTACAAACAGCGGCAGGAAGCGAAGGGGCGGACGGTACGGGAGAAGATCCCCGTACCGTCGGGCCACAAGCGTTGTCCCCAATGCGGGGAGATCAAATCCCACTCCGAGTGGGAGCAGAACAAGACGAGCTCGGACGGCTGGGCCAGCTACTGCCGTGAATGTCGTGCCCAGCGGAACCGGGCCTCGTACTTCAAGCGGCACTACGGCATTACCGAGGCCGAACGCGACGAGATGATCGCCGCCCAGGGCGGGGTCTGCGTGATCTGCCAAGAGGCTCCGGCGGAGCATGTTGATCACGATCACCGGACGGGTAAGGTCCGAGGCGTACTTTGCTTCGGCTGCAACGCAGGAATCGGGCAACTCAAGGATCGGCCGGACGTCTTGAGGCGTGCAGCCGCTTACGTGGAAGGAAACCTGTGGAACCCAACACTCGTAGCACAGGGCGTCTACCGGCAGCCTTCCTGACGCCGGGGTCGTCGTCCTTCATGGACTTCCTCGGGGCTCACCAGCCCGAGATGCTCCCGGGCAACCGGAAGCTGCCCGACGGGGTCATCGAGGCGCCGCACGGGACGACCATCGTGGCCGCCACCTTCCCCGGCGGGGTGGTCCTCGCCGGTGACCGGCGGGCGACCATGGGGAACATGATCGCGCAGCGGGACATCGAGAAGGTGTTCCCGGCGGACGAGTACTCCGCCGTCGGCATCGCCGGCACCGCCGGTCTGGCCGTGGAGATGGTGAAGCTGTTCCAGCTGGAGCTGGAGCACTTCGAGAAGGTCGAGGGGGCGACCCTCAGTCTCGAAGGTAAGGCGAACCGGCTGTCGACCATGATCCGGAGCAATCTGGGGATGGCCATGCAGGGGCTCGCCGTGGTCCCGCTCTTCGCGGGGTACGACGAGGCCAAGGAGCGGGGCCGGATCTTCTCCTACGACGTGACCGGCGGCCGCTCCGAGGAGCACGGGTACGCCGCGACCGGGTCCGGCTCGATCTTCGCCCGCGGGTCGATGAAGAAGCTGTACCACTCGAAGCTGACGGAGGAGGAGGCCACGACGCTCGTCGTGCAGGCGTTGTACGACGCCGCCGACGACGACTCGGCCACCGGCGGTCCGGACCTCTACCGCCACATCTACCCCATCGTCACCGTCATGACCGACGAGGGATTCCGCAGGCTGACCGACGAGGAGTCCTCGGAGCTGGCCCGCAAGATCACGAACCGTCGGCTGGAGCAGCCCGACGGTCCGCGCGCCGCCCTGCTCTGACCTCTGACCTCCTCGTCGTCCAGAAGAAAGGGACGGAAAGCCGGTGTCGACTCCGTTCTATGTGTCACCCCAGCAGGCCATGGCCGACCGGGCGGAATACGCCCGCAAGGGCATCGCCCGCGGTCGCAGCCTTGTTGTGATCCAGTACGCCGACGGCATCGTGTTCGTCGGTGAGAACCCGTCCCGCGCGCTGCACAAGTTCAGCGAGATCTACGACCGGATCGGCTTCGCGGCCGCCGGCAAGTACAACGAGTACGAGAACCTGCGCATCGGCGGTGTGCGGTACGCCGATCTGCGTGGATACACCTACGACCGTGACGATGTGACGGCCCGTGGGCTGGCGAACGTCTACGCGCAGACGCTCGGCACGATCTTCTCGAGTGCGGGGGAGAAGCCGTACGAGGTGGAGCTGGTGGTGGCGGAGGTCGGTGCGACCGCCGCGGGTGACCAGATCTACCGGCTGCCGCACGACGGGTCGATCGTCGACGAGCACGGGTCCGTTGCCGTGGGTGGCAACGCCGAGCAGATCAGTACCTACCTCGATCAGCGGCACCAGGACGGGATGACCCTGTCCGAGGCGCTGAAGCTGGCGGTGCAGGCGCTGTCGAGCCAGGCGAACGGTACGGACAAGTCGATTCCGGCGGAGCGGCTGGAGGTGGCGGTGCTGGACCGTACGCGGGCCCAGCAGCGCAAGTTCAAGCGGATCCGTGGCCGGCAGCTGTCGCGGCTGCTGGAGGCTGACGTTCCGGCGGCGGCTCAGGCGGATGCCGTGTCGAACGACGAGACTCCCGAAGAGGAAGCCGAGTAGGACGAGTACGGAGCGGGTGAGCGCCCCTGGCCTTTGGGCCGGGGGCGCTTTCGCGTTCCCGGGGACCGGGGACTCAGGTGGTCGGTGCCGGTCCCGTGGAGTCGCGGACGACGAGGTGGACCGGGATGTCGACCGGGGGGCGGAGGCTGCCCGGGCTGCCCTCGAGGACGGCGAGGAGGGCGGTCATGCCCTCTTCGCCGACGCGTTCGGCGGGGAGGTGGACGGTGGTGAGTTCCGGTTCGATGGCGGTGGCGAGGGCGAGGTCGTCGAAGCCGGTGACGGAGAGGTCTTCGGGGATGCGCAGGCCGAGGCGGCGGGCGGCTTTGCAGGCGCCGGCGGCGAGGATGTCGTCGTCGCAGACGACGGCGGTGGGGCGGCGGTCCGCGGGGGTGTCCAGGACGCTCTCCATGGCCGTACGGGCGGCTTCCACGCTGAGGTGGGCCCGTACGGTGCGCAGCTCGGTGGTGGGCGGCAGGTGGGCGGCCAGGGCGGCCGCGCGGACGTCGAAGGTCCAGGAGTCGATGGCGGAGGCGAGGTGGAGGAAGCGGTGGTGGCCGTGGGTGAGGAGGTGTTGGGCGGTTTGGCGCATGCCGTCGGCGATGGCGAGGTTGACGTGGGCGTGTGCGGTGTCGGCGGTGGGGTCGCTGTCGAGCATGACGAGGGGGAGTGCGTCGCCGCCGAGGGCGTGGAGGGCGTCGGCGGCCATGGAGGAGGCGATGACTCCGTCGAGGGCGGCGCGGGCGGAGGCGAAGGGGTTGCGGGCGGGGCCGGTGCCGTCGGGGGAGGGGTAGAGGACGACGCCGAAGCCGTGTTCGGCGGCGATGCGGGCGGCGCCGGTGTAGACGCGGGCGAAGAATTCGTTGGTGAGGGCGGGGACGACGAGGAGGGCGGTGCGGGTGGATCCGAGGCGGAGGTTGCGGGCGGCGAGGTTGGGGCGGTAGCCGAGTTCGGTGGCGGTGTGGCGGACGTGGTCGGCGGTGCGTTCGGAGACGCGGCCGCGCCATTTGTCGCCGAGGACGAGGGAGACGGTGGCCTGGGAGACTCCGGCGGCGGTGGCCACGTCGCGGCTGGTGGGTCTCGTCACACGGTGCTCCTGTAGTGCGAGGTCGCGGGGGGTGTGGGGGTCGGGTGGGTGGACCGTCCGACTGTGGTCATGGTACGTATAACCGGTCACGTTATACGTATTACTTGGGTTGTTCCGGGCTGGGTCCGGGCGGAAGAGGGGGCGGACATGGCCGCGGGTTACGCGGAGCTGCTCAGGACCCGGCATGCCGCGAGGCTGCTGGTGGGCACGCTCATAGGCCGGCTGCCGAACGGGACGGGGCCGATCGCGATCGTGCTGTTCACCCGGGCGGAGGGGGGCAGCTACAGCCTGGCGGGAGCGCTGGCGGCCGCGTACGGGGTGTCGAACGCGGTGGGGCAGCCGTTGCTGGGTCGGGCGGTGGATCTGTTCGGGCAGCCGCGGGTGCAGTTGCCGGCGGCTGTGGTGTCGGCGCTGGGCATGGTGTGGCTGGCGCTGGCCGGTACGGGGTCGGTGGTGGTGGCGTACGCGGCGGTGGTGGTCGCGGGGCTGTTCACGCCGCCGCTGGAGGGCGGGCTGCGGGCGTTGTGGCCGAGCGTGCTGGGTGGCAAGGAGGAGCGGGTCCATGCGGCGTACGCGATGGACGCGGTGGCTCAGGAGGTCATGTTCACGGTGGGGCCGCTGCTGGTGACGCTGTGCGTGGCGCTGTGGGATCCGGCGGTGGCGCTGCTGGTGCTCAACGGGATCGGGGTGCTGGGGGCGCTGTCGGTCGTGGTGTCGGAGCCTTCGCGTACGTGGCGTTCGGAGCCGCGGGAGGCGCACTGGCTGGGGGCGCTGCGTTCGCGGGGTCTGCTGGCGTTGCTGGGGGCGTTCTTCTTCGTGGGGACGGCGCTGGGGTCGATCACGGTGGCGGGTGTGGCGTACGCGGATGAGCACGGTGGTCAGGCGGTGTACGGCTGGCTGATGGCGGCTCTGGGTCTGGGCGCGCTGTTCGGTGGTGTGCTGTACGGGGCGAGGCAGTGGGTGGGGGCGCCGGAGCGGCGGCTCTGGTTGCTGCTGGCGTTGCTGGCGGTGTGTTATCTGCCGTTGATGCTGGTGCCGGGTGTGGTGGCGATGACGGGGTTCGCGGCGCTGGCGGGGGTGTTCCTGGCTCCGGCTCTGGCGTGTGCGTTCATCGTGGTGGACCGGCATGCTCCGGCGGGCACGGTGACGGAGGCGTTCTCGTGGCTGGTGACGTTCTTCGGGGTGGGTGCGGCGATCGGTACGGCGGCGGCGGGTCCTGCGGTGGAGGCGGGGGGCACGGCGGCGGGTTTCGCGGTGGCGAGTGTGGCGGGGTTCGCCGCGTTGCTGGTGCTGACGGTGACTCAGCGGGTGCTGGCGCGTCCGGGTGCGAGCCGTGCGGTGGCGGGTTCGGCGCCGGGGTCGGTGGCCGGGGGGTCGGCGGCGGGTTCGGCGGGGCCGTTGGAGGGCTCTGCGGAGGCTTCCGTGACGGGGGCTTAGGCGGGCTGGTGGGTGCGCGGTGGTCGGGCGGTGGGCGGGCCGGCGGGTGGGTGGTGGGGTGGCCTCTCGGGAAAATGATCGAAACGGCGCCTGCGAACTCGGTTTCAGAACAGAGCAGAAGGCGTAATGTTCAGTCATGGACCGCCGCATTTTCGGGCTGGAGAACGAGTACGGCGTCACGTGCACGTTCAGGGGACAGCGCCGACTGTCTCCTGACGAAGTGGCGCGCTACCTCTTCCGCCGTGTTGTGTCATGGGGCCGCAGTAGCAATGTCTTCCTGCGGAACGGCGCCCGCCTCTACCTCGACGTGGGTTCGCATCCGGAGTATGCAACTCCCGAATGCGACAACCTGATCGAACTGGTCACCCACGACAAGGCCGGCGAGCGCATTCTCGAGGGCCTGCTCGTCGACGCCGAACGCCGCCTGCACGAGGAGGGAATCGCGGGCGACGTCTATCTGTTCAAGAACAACACCGACTCGGCGGGAAACTCGTACGGCTGCCATGAGAACTACCTGGTGGCCCGGCACGGGGAATTCTCCCGGCTGGCGGACATTCTGATCCCGTTCCTCGTCACGCGGCAGCTGATCTGTGGTGCGGGGAAGGTGCTGCAGACGCCGCGGGGTGCGGTCTACTGCGTGAGTCAGCGGGCCGAGCACATCTGGGAGGGTGTCAGTTCGGCCACGACGCGTTCGCGGCCGATCATCAACACGCGGGACGAGCCGCACGCGGACGCGGAGCGTTACCGGCGTCTGCACGTGATCGTGGGCGACTCGAACATGTCCGAGACGACCATGCTGCTGAAGGTCGGGGCGACCGATCTGGTGCTGCGCATGATCGAGGCGGGCACGGTGATGCGGGACCTGACGCTGGAGAACCCGATCCGGGCGATCCGGGAGGTCAGTCACGACATCACGGGTCAGCGCAAGGTGCGGCTGGCGAGCGGGCGGGAGGCCTCCGCGCTGGAGATCCAGCGGGAGTACTACGACAAGGCCGTGGACTTCGCGGAGCGCCGGGGCATCCGTACGGGTGTCGTGGACCAGGTGCTGGAGCTGTGGGGCCGGACGCTGGACGCGATCGACGCGGAGGATCTGGACCGGATCGGGACCGAGATCGACTGGGTGATGAAGTACCAGCTGATCGAGCGGTACCGGGCGAAGCACAACATGACGATGTCGAATCCGCGGGTGGCTCAGATAGACCTCGCGTATCACGACATCCACCGCAGGCGCGGGCTGTACTACCTGCTGGAGCGCAAGGGGCAGGCGGCGCGGATCTGCAACGACCTGAAGATCTTCGAGGGCAAGTCGGTGCCTCCGCAGACGACGAGGGCGAGGCTGCGGGGTGACTTCATCCGTCGTGCGCAGGAGCAGCGGCGGGACTTCACGGTCGACTGGGTGCATCTGAAGCTGAACGACCAGGCGCAGCGCACGGTGCTGTGCAAGGACCCGTTCCGGTCGGTGGACGACCGGGTGGAGAAGCTGATCGCGGGGATGTGAGGGCATACGGGGCGCTGATTGGCGTCGTGTGACATCGCACTGATCTTGGCCAGGGCCTCGTACGGATCTCGTACGGGGCCCTGTCCACGCCTTAGAGTGGCGACGACCTATGTGCCGTCTGAGATCTGAGGAACACGTGCGCCGACTTGCCGGCCTGCTTGTCGTACCCCTTCTGCTGCTGTCGACAGCGGCCTGTGGCGACAGCGGCTCCGACTCCGCCGAGATGAAGAACGGGGCGCCCGCGATCACGAAGGGCGCCAAGTTCGGGGAGACCCCCACCCTGTCGAAGGGGTCGGGCAACCCGCCGAAGGAACTGAAGGTGGTGACCATCAGCGAGGGTGACGGCCCGGCGCTGAAGAAGGGCGACATCGCCCAGGTCAACTACCTCGGCCAGGTCTGGGACGGCAAGGAGCCGTTCGACCAGAGCTTCGGCAAGGGCAAGCCGTTCGACGTGACCATCGGTGCGGGTCAGGTCATCAAGGGCTGGGACCAGGGCCTGGAGGGCAAGAAGGTCGGCAGCCGGCTGGAGCTCGTGATTCCGCCGGACCTCGGTTACGGCGAGCAGGGCTCGGGCGAGAAGATCAAGGCGAACGCCACGCTGGTCTTCGTCGTGGACATCGTCAAGGGCACCTCCGTCCCGGTTTCGGCCAAGGGCAAGGAGGTCCCGCAGACGGACGCCGCCCTGCCGAAGGTCGGTACGAACACGGACGGCAAGGAAGTCTCCGTGACCGTTCCGAAGGACGGCACGCCGCCGGCGAAGCTGGTGTCGAACTACGTCCTGGAGAGCGACGGCGCGGTCGTGAAGGACACCGACAGCGTCGTCGTCAAGTTCAACGGCAAGACGTGGAAGGACGACAAGACGTTCGAGAGCACGTACGGCACCGACACGACGGTGACGTGGCCGCTCGCGGAGCTTCAGGTCAAGGGTCTGAAGGACGGCATCGTCGGCAAGAAGGCCGGCAGCCGCATCCTGCTGGTCATCCCGGCGGACCAGGGTTTCGGTGACAAGGAGCAGGGATCCATCCCGGCCAACTCGACGCTGGTCTTCAGCCTCGACATCCTCGCCGTGGTGTAAGACTGTCCAGGTTGTCCCCCTGTTCGTAAGTTTTTGAGGAGCAGTTCCGTGAGCGACAAGCTCGAGAAGCCCGAGATCGACTTCCCCGAGGGCCCGGTCCCGGCCGACCTCGTCATCGAGGACATCTGGGTCGGCGAGGGTGCCGAGGCCAAGGCGGGTTCCCGCGTCTCCGTCCACTACGTGGGCGTGGCCTTCTCCTCCGGCGAGGAGTTCGACGCTTCCTGGGGCCGCGGCGCGCCGCTGCAGTTCCAGCTCGGTGTCGGCCAGGTCATCTCCGGATGGGACCAGGGTGTCCAGGGCATGAAGGTCGGCGGCCGTCGCAAGCTGACGATCCCGGCCCACTTGGCGTACGGCGACCGTGGCGCCGGCGGTGCCATCAAGCCGGGCGAGACGCTGATCTTCGTGTGCGACCTGATGGCCGCCTGATCGGTCCGCTGTGAGGCGACGCTGCGAAGCGGCGCCGCGAAGCGTGTGGGGCCCCTGTCTCGAAGGCAGGGGCCCTCGCTTTTGCCCAGGACCATCGGGGCGGTACGGTCAGCGGTCACGAGGGTGTACCGGGGACACGACTCGAAGGTCTGGAAGGGCGGATGGGCGTCGATGGCGATTGCCAAGGCCGAGCGGCTGATGAATCTGGCGCTGTGTCTGCTGGGGACGCGCCGGCCGCTCAGCAAGCGGGAACTGCGCGGTTCCATCGAGGCCTACATGGAAGCCGGGAACGACGAGTCCTTCAACCGCATGTTCGAGCGGGACAAGGACGATCTGCGGGAGCTCGGGCTGGTCATCGAGACCGTCGAGAACCTGGAGGGCGACACCGGGTATCTGGCCCGCCGTGATTCCAACCGGCTGCCGCCCGTGGCGCTGGACGCCGAGGAGGCCGCGGCCCTGGGGCTCGCGGCCAAGGTCTGGCAGCAGGCCCGGCTCGCCGGGGCGGCCAGTGGCGCGCTGCAGAAGCTGCGCGCCGGCGGCATGCCGGAGGCCTCGGATCCGTACGAGGGCCAGCACAGTGCCATCGAGCCGCGGATCCCGGTGCACGAGGCGGCCTTCGAGCCGCTGATGCTGGCCTGCCGTGACCGTCGCCCGGTCGTCTTCGACTACCGGAAGTCGACCGCGGCGCGTCCCGAGACCCGCCAGGTCGAGCCGTGGGCGCTGGAGTGCTGGCGCGGCCACTGGTACCTGGCGGGCTTCGACCGCGACCGCGGTGCGGAGCGCGTGTTCCGGCTCTCGCGGATCACGGGCAAGGTCCGCTCGCGCGCCGCCAAGTACACCGCCGAGGTCCCGGACGTGGTGACCGTGCGGGAGACCGTGGCGAGCTGGGCCGGGGAGAGCGCGGAGCGCTCCGCGCTGATCCGGCTGCGCGCGGGGGCGGGCTATCCGCTGCGGTCCAGGGCCACGGCGGTGCGCGAGGGGGCCGGCGGCGAGGGCTGGGACGAGCTGGAGATCCCGTACGGCCACGGGCTGGACGCCTGGCTGGTGGAGTTCGGTCCCGATGTCGTGGTGCTGGAGCCGGCCGACCTGCGGGCCGGAGTGGTGGACCGGCTGCGGGCCGTGGCCAAGGGCTAGGAGCGGCCCGTCGCCGGACCGCGCGGGCCGTGCGGAGCCGCGCGGGAGCGGGTGGACCGGGTGGACCGGGCAAGATCATTGAGCAACGCCCTGAGGGGGAGACGTACCAGCATGGCTGCCAACGCCATCGATCAGACGCGCCGGATGCTGTCCCTGGTGACGTACCTGCGCGAGCGCCCGGGAGCGCACGTCGCGGACGTGGCCCGGGCCTTCGGGATCACCGAGGACGAGCTGATTTCGGACCTCGACGTGCTGCCCATGTGCGGGACCAGCTTCCGGGGCGGTGACCTGCTCGACATCGACACCGACGGGGAGCGCATCTGGTGGCGCAACCCCGACGCTTCGGGGGAGTCGACCGCGGAGCCGCTGCGGCTTGCCGCCGACGAGGCGACGGCGCTGCTGGTGGCGGCCCGCGCCGTGGCCACGCTGCCGGGGCTGCGCGAGGGGGACCGCCAGGCCCTGCTGCGGGCCACCGCCAAGCTGGAGGCGGCCGCGGGCGAGGTGGCCGGGGCCAGTTCCCGGCTGTCGGTGACCTTCGAGTCCGAGGGCGGGGTCTTCGCCGATGTGGACCGGGCCATCGCCGAGCGGCGCCGGCTGTGGCTGCGCTACTACTCGCCGGCGCGCGACGAGCTGACCGAACGCAAGGTCGACCCGATCCGTCTGTTCGCCGTCGGGCACACCTACATGGAGGGGTGGTGCCACCTCTCCGAGGCCCGGCGCACCTTCCGCCTGGACCGGGTGGCCGAGATCCGGCTGCTCGACGAGCGGGCCGATCCGCCGGTCATCGAGCCCCGTGACCTGTCCGAGGGGCTGGTCCAGCCGGCCGCCGAAGACCCGGAGGTCGTGATCGAGGTCGGTCCCGGTGGGCGCTGGGTCGCCGAGTACTACCCGCACGACAGCGCCGAGGAGCTGCCCGAGGGCGGCCTGCGGATCACCTTGCGCACCCCCGACCCGGGCTCGCTGCGGCGCCTCGCGCTGCGGCTGGGCCGCGAGGGGCGGATCGTGGCCCCCGTGGAGCTGGCGGACAGCGCGCGCCGGGCGGCGCGGGAGGCGCTCGCCGCGTACGAGGGCGGCGCGGCCGGGGACGTGCCGGCAGGGGGCGTGGCGGCCGGGAGCGGCACGGCCGGGGAACAGGGCTGAGGGGCCGAGGGGGGATCCGCGCGATGTCGGTCGCGTTCAAGGCGTCCTGTCCCGACTGCCGGGCCCGCTTCGAGCTGGACGCGGGCTCCCTGCGTCTGGCCATCGGCGGCAGCCGGCGTACGACCTTCTACTCCTTCACCTGTCCCGAGTGTGAAGCTCCGGTACGCAAACCGGCCGGTGAGCGCATCGTGGAGCTGCTGACCGGTGGCGGCGTGAGCACCCTGCGCAGCGTGTGAGGCGGGTGGTGGCCTACGCTCGTCGCATGCTGTGGCCGATGTTCGCAATCGCTCTGGGCTTCCTCGGGGTCGCCGTCCTCGCCGTGCTCGCCGTGCGGGTCTTCGTGGAGGTGCGCAGGCTCTCCGTCCAGGTCGCGGACGCCGGGCGCCGGATCGCGGACGCCTCCGCGGAGCTGGAGCAGGCCGCTGCGGGCCTGGCCAGGGCCGGGCGGTCCGTACGGCCATAGCCATCGTCGGGCAACCGTCGTACTGTCGGAGCACGCAAGCGGTGATGCCCCAGGGGATTGCCTGGCGTTAACCCCCGGGGGTTACGATCCATGTCAGAACGGCTTACCGATCTCGGTCAGGGCCGTCTCGACTACCACAACCAGCCGTTTCGGTGAGAAGGAAGACACACATGATCGGCAACCTGAAGCCCCTCGAAATCCTCCTGATCGTCGCCGTGATCTTCCTGCTGTTCGGTGCCAAGAAGCTTCCCGACATGGCCCGCTCGCTCGGCAAGTCCGCCCGCATCCTCAAGAGCGAGGCGAAGGCGATGAAGAAGGAGGGGGAGGCGGAGGACGCCGCCACCGCCGCTTCCGTCGCCGACCCGGCACCCCAGCAGCAGACCACGGCCCCGCGCACGATCCAGGCCTCGCCCGGTGACGTGACCAGCGCCCGCCCCGTGAACGAGCCCAACCACACCACGCAGGGCTGACGGCGGCCGGTCCGCCGGTCGCGCGCGCACCAGTCAACTGCAACGAGACAAGGGACGTGGGTTGCTCAAGTCTGCCCGCAAGCAGGAGAAGCAGGACCAGAAGGCAAAGGACGCCGAAGGGCGGATGCCTCTTGTCGAGCACCTGCGTGAGCTGAGAAACCGGCTGCTGAAGGCAGTCCTTGGGATCCTCGTGATCACGATCGTGGCCGCGTTCTTCTACAAGGACCTGATCGACTTCATGATGAAGCCGATCCTGGACTCGGTCGGCTGCTACAACGGCGTGATCGAGCAGCGCAACGGGAAGCCCTGCGCCGCCATGACGGTCAACGGCCTCATCGCTCCGTTCTCCATCGCCCTGAAGGTCTCCCTCACCGCCGGTGTGGTGCTCTCCGCGCCGGTGTGGCTGTACCAGCTGTGGGCCTTCGTGGCCCCGGGTCTGCACAACCACGAGAAGAAGTACGCCGTGGCCTTCGTGGCGGTCGGTGCGCCGCTGTTCGGCGCCGGCGCGGTCCTCGCGTACAACGTCCTGCCGCAGACCGCCGTGATCCTGCTGGAGTTCACCCCCGAGAACGCGAGCAACCTGCTGCCGGTCGACGACTACCTCGACCTGGTCACGCGCATGATCGTGGTCTTCGGCCTGGCCTTCGAGCTGCCGCTGCTGCTGATCCTGCTCAACGTCACCGGGGTGCTGACCGCGAAGCGGCTGGCGAGCTGGTGGCGGGCCATGGTGCTCGGCATCACCCTCTTCGCGGCCTTCGCGACGCCCACCGGTGACCCGCTGACGATGCTGGCGCTGGCCGCGCCGATCGTCGCCCTGTACTTCATCGCGCTCCTGGTCTGTTACCTCAACGACCGCAGGCGGGCACGGAACAATCCCGACGCGGGCCTCGACGACGACGAGGCCTCCGCGGTGGACCTGACCCCGGCGGAGGTCGGTGCGGTCGAGGCCGTGGCCGTTCCGAGCGCCCTGCCGGAGCAGGCCGACGGCGGACGCCAGCGGATCAACGGCTACGACGACGCCACCTGATCGACGCGGGTCCGCCCTGGCAGGTACATTCCCGCGGGTGAGTGCTGAGATCACCCTCTTCGTCAATCCCACCGCAGGAAGCGGCCGGGCCGCGCACGCCGCGCAGCCGGCCGCTTCCGCGCTTCGCGGGGCCGGTTTCTCGGTGCGGACCGTCGTCGGCGGCGATGCCCCCGACGCCCTGGCCCGCCTGCGCACGGCGGTGCGCGAGGGCACCGGGGCGGTGATCGCGGTCGGTGGCGACGGGATGGTCTCCCTCGCGCTGCAGGCGCTCGCGGGCACCCTGGTGCCGCTCGGGGTGGTCGCCGTGGGCACCGGGAACGATTTCGCGCGCGCGATGGGACTGCCCGTACGGGAACCCGCGCGGGCGGGCCGGCTGGCCGCCGAGGCGCTCAAGGAGGGCCGGATCCGCGAGATCGACCTCGGCCGGGTGGGCGGGGACGGCGCGGGGGACGGCGCCGGTGGCACCTGGTACGGGACCGTGCTGTGCTCCGGCTTCGACTCGCGGGTCAACGACCGGGGCAACCGGATGCGGCTGCCGCTGGGCCGGTTCAAGTACGACCTGGCGATGGCTCTGGAACTGGCCGCCTTCCGGCCCTTCCCGTACCGGATCACCCTGGACGGCGGGCCGGTCCTGGAGACCGAGGCCACGCTGGTGGCCGTCGGCAACGGCACCTCCTACGGCGGCGGGATGCGCATCTGCGCGGACGCGGTCCCCGACGACGGGCTGTTCGACGTCACCGTCGTCGGCGACTGCAGCCGCACCACCCTGCTGAAGGTCTTCCCGCGGGTCTACAAGGGCACCCACCTCGACCATCCGAAGGTCACCGTCCACCGGGCCGCGCAGGTGACCCTGGAGGCGGCAGGCATCACGGCCTACGCGGACGGCGAGCCGCTGGGTCCGCTGCCGGTGAGCGCGCGTTGCGTCCCGGGGGCCCTGCGGCTCCTGGCGTAGGACGTCCGGGCCCGCGCAAAAGATCGCGACTGTTGTCAGGGGCGGCGGGTAGGCTCGAGAACAAGATGACCGAAGAACTTTCTCCCGCCGAGCGGTACGCCGCTGCCCGGATCCGCGCCGCCGAAGAGGCCACGGCCCTGGCCCCCTTCCGCGAGATGTACGAATTCGACCTGGATCCTTACCAGATCGAGGCCTGCAAGGCACTGGAGGCCGGCAAGGGCGTCCTCGTCGCCGCCCCGACCGGCTCGGGCAAGACGATCGTCGGCGAGTTCGCCGTGCACCTGGCGCTGGCGCAGGGCCGCAAGTGCTTCTACACCACGCCCATCAAGGCCCTGTCGAACCAGAAGTACGCCGACCTCGCCAAGCGCTACGGCGCCGACAAGGTCGGCCTGCTCACCGGCGACAACAGCGTCAACTCCGATGCGCCGGTGGTCGTCATGACCACCGAGGTGCTCCGCAACATGCTGTACGCGGGCTCGCGGTCGCTCATCGGTCTGGGCTACGTGGTGATGGACGAGGTGCACTACCTCTCCGACCGGTTCCGCGGAGCCGTCTGGGAGGAAGTGATCATCCACCTCCCCGAGTCGGTGACCCTGGTCTCGCTCTCCGCCACCGTCTCCAACGCCGAGGAGTTCGGCGACTGGCTCGACACCGTGCGCGGCGACACCCAGGTGATCGTCTCCGAGGAGCGGCCCGTACCGCTGTGGCAGCACGTCATGGCCGGGCGGCGGATCTACGACCTCTTCGAGGAGGGGTCCGACCACGGCGGACGCAGCTCCGCGCGCCGCGAGGTCAACCCCGATCTGCTGCGGATGGCGCGCGAGGAGAACAGCAGCCGGTACAGCCCGAAGGACCGGCGGCGCGGAAAGATGGTCCGCGAGGCCGACCGCGAGCGCGAGCGGCGCTCCCGCGGCCGGATCTGGACCCCCTCGCGCCCCGAGGTCATCGCGCGGCTGGAGGGCGACGGGCTGCTGCCCGCCATCAACTTCATCTTCAGCCGGGCCGGCTGCGAGGCCGCCGTCCAGCAGTGCCTGTACGCGGGGCTGCGGCTCAACGACGACACCGCGCGGCTGAAGGTGCGCGAGATCGTCGAGGAGCGGACCGCCTCCATTCCCACCGAGGACCTGCACGTCCTGGGGTACTACGAATGGCTCGAAGGCCTGGAGCGTGGCATCGCCGCGCACCACGCGGGCATGCTGCCCACCTTCAAGGAGGTCGTCGAGGAGCTGTTCGTACGGGGTCTGGTGAAGGCGGTCTTCGCCACCGAGACCCTGGCGCTGGGCATCAACATGCCGGCGCGCACGGTCATCCTGGAGAAGCTCGTCAAGTGGAACGGCGAACAGCACGCCGACATCACCCCCGGCGAGTACACGCAGCTCACGGGGCGGGCCGGGCGCCGGGGCATCGACGTCGAGGGCCATGCGGTGGTGCTGTGGCAGCGGGGCATGGACCCGGCGGGCCTGGCCGGGCTCGCGGGTACCCGTACGTATCCGCTGCGCTCCAGCTTCAAGCCCTCGTACAACATGGCCGTCAACCTGGTCCAGCAGTTCGGGCGGCACCGCTCGCGCGAGCTGCTGGAGACCTCCTTCGCGCAGTTCCAGGCCGACCGCTCAGTCGTCGGGATCTCCCGGCAGGTGCAGCGCAACGAGGAGGGCCTGGACGGCTACCGGGAGGGCATGACCTGCCACCTCGGTGACTTCGAGGAGTACGCGCGGCTGCGCCGCGACCTCAAGGACCGCGAGAACGACCTGGCCAAGCAGGGTGCGGCGCAGCGGCGGGCGCAGGCGGCGGCGTCGCTGGAGAAGCTCAAGCCGGGCGACATCATCCACGTGCCGACGGGCAAGTTCGCCGGTCTGGCCCTGGTGCTGGACCCGGGGGTCCCGGCCGGGCGGTCCAACGGGCACCGCGGGCACGAGTACACGGAGGGTCCGCGCCCGCTGGTGCTCACCGTGGAGCGGCAGGTCAAGCGGCTCGCCGGGATCGACTTCCCGGTCCCCGTCGAGGCCATCGAGCGGATGCGGATCCCCAAGACGTTCAACGCGCGCTCCCCGCAGTCCCGTCGGGACCTGGCGTCTCAGCTGCGGACCAAGGCCGGGCACCTCACCGTGGAACGGCACGCGCGCGGGCGGGCGGCCGCGGCCGACGACCGGGAGATCACGCGGCTGCGCACGGCCCTGCGGGCGCACCCGTGCCACGGCTGTGACGAGCGCGAGGACCACGCCCGTTGGGCGGAGCGCTACCACCGGCTCCAGCGGGACACGCGGCAGCTGGAGCAGCGCATCGAGGGCCGGACGAACACCATCGCCCGCACCTTCGACCGGATCCACGCGCTGCTGACGGACCTGGACTACCTGCGCGAGGACGAGGTGACCCCGCACGGGCGTCGGCTCGCCCGGCTCTACGGAGAGCTCGACCTGCTGGCGTCGGAATGCCTGCGGGCCGGCATCTGGGAGGGGCTGAGCCCGGCCGAACTGGCCGCCTGCGTCTCGGCGCTGGTCTTCGAGGCCCGGCAGTCCGACGACGCGGTCGCGCCGAAGGTGCCGGGGGGTGCGGCGAAGGCCGCGCTGGGCGAGATGGTCCACATCTGGGGCCGGCTCGACGCACTGGAGGAGGAGCACGGCATCAACCAGGCGGAGGGCGTGGGCCAGCGCGAGCCGGACCTCGGCTTCGCGTGGGCGGTGTACCAGTGGGCCTCCGACAAGAGCCTGGACGAGGTGCTGCGCGAGGCGGAGATGCCGGCCGGTGACTTCGTGCGCTGGTGCAAGCAGGTCATCGACGTACTGGGGCAGGTGGCCGCCGCGGCGCCCTCCTCCTCCGCGCCTCCCTCCTCGGATTCCTCGGGGGGTGGCAGCACCGTGGCCCGCAACGCCCGCAAGGCGGTGGACGCGCTGCTGCGCGGTGTGGTGGCCTACAGCTCGGTGGGGTAGCCGGACTTGTAGGTTCCTCTGAAAGTGGTCCTGGCTGGATCTCACCTCTTGCCATGATCGATTCGGTGTGTGCCGTGGGAAAATCAGGCCATGACTGGTGGAACGGATGACGGGCCGAGACGGGTCGGTCGGCCACGCGCCGATCAGCTGAGACAGGCGAGCGGGCGGCCGCCGCGCGAGGAACTCCTCTGCGCGGCGGCCGAATTGTTCACGGTGAAGGGGTATGCGGCCACCACCACGCGGGCCGTGGCCGAACGGGCCGGAATGCGCCAGGCCACGATGTACCACTACTTCGGCGGCAAGGAGGAGCTCCTCGCCGAACTCCTGGAGTCCACGGTCGCACCCTCCCTGGAGCTGGCCCGCCGGCTGGTCGCGGAAGCGGATCGGCCCGCGGGCCGCAGGCTCTGGGAGCTGTGCCGCTCGGACGTGATGCTGCTGTGCGGAGGGCCGTACAACCTGGGCGCGCTCTACCTGTTGCCCGAGGTCTCCGGTGCGCGCTTCGCGCGCTTCCGCCGGATGCGCCAGGAACTCAAGGACATCTACCGGGAGTTGCTCGACGAGGCCCACGCCGGAGCCGAACTCTCCGGTGACAAGGCCGGGTTGGTGCTCCGCAACGACCTCGTCTTCGGCCTCATCGAAGGCGTGATGCTGATCCACCGCTCGGATCCGGCGCGCCCGGTGGCCGCCTTCGCGGAGGCCACCGCCGACGCGGCGCTGCGGATCGCGGACGTGGGCCGCTAGGCCCCTTCCTCCCAGCCCGGCCGGTCCGCCCAGGCCTGCAGGGTGCGGCCGCTCTCGATCCGGTGTGTGATCCCGGTGACGGGGTCGGTGAACTCCAGGGTGCGGGCCAGGAGCTGGAGCGGGCGCCGGTAGTCGTCGGGCGCCGGATCGCGGACCACCGGATAGACCGGGTCGCCCAGGATCGGAAGGCCCAGGCTGTTCATGTGCACCCGCAGCTGGTGGGTGCGCCCGGTGTGCGGGGTCAGCCGGTAGCGCCCGGTGTCCCCCTGGACCGCGAGCAGTTCGGCCAGGGTCTCGGCGTTGGGCTCGGCGCCCGCGACCTCCGTCGCCGCCATCACCCCGCGCACCTTCTCGATGTGGCTGCGCAGGGTCCGGGGGAACTCCACCGCCGGGTCGTGGGGTGCGAGCGCCTCGTACTCCTTGCGGATCCGCCGCTCCTGGAACATCAGCTGGTAGGCGCCCCGGTCCTCGGGCCGGATGCTGAACAGCACCAGCCCGGCGGTCATCCGGTCCAGCCGGTGCGCGGGGCTCAGCGCGGGCAGGCCGAGCTCCACCCGGAGCCGGGCCAGGGCCGTCTGGAAGACGTGGCTGCCGCGCGGGGTGGTGGCCAGGAAGTGCGGTTTGTCGGCCACCAGCAGGTGCTCGTCGCGGTAGACGACCCCGATGGGGAAGGGCACCACGGGCTCGGGCGGCATGTCCCGGTGGAACCACAGGAAGCCGCCCGGCTCGTACGGGTCCTGCGGCCGCAGCACCCGGCCGCCGACGCCCAGCACCCGGCCGTCCCGCAGCAGGCGGGCCATGGACTCCTCGCCGCGCGTGCCCTCGTAGCGTGCCGTGAGGTAGGAGCCGAGGTCCGGCCAAGTCCCGTCCGGGTCGGGGGGCAGCCGCATGCGGACCGGGTCGATGCCACTGACCTGGGGCAGGGGCGCGTCGGGGAGGTGGGATCTGCGCTTCACCGGGTACAGGCTATGCGCCTAGTCACGGGTGAAGGTCCCGAGGTGGTCGGCGTCCAGGTACTCGATGCGGACCGTGCCGTCGGCGGGGGAGAAGAACACCCCGGTGCGGCCCACCGCGTTCTCCCCGGCGGTCTCGTAGCTGAAGGTGTCCCCGTCGTAGTGGGTGAGGGGGAAGACCATCGGCTCCGGTCCGAGGGCCAGGGTCAGCTTGCCCTCGCTCGTGGCGGCCACGGTCGCCTTGCCGTAGTAGGGGTTGTCGTAGGTTCCGGTGTACGCGGAGTCCTCCCCGGCCGGCTTCGCGCCGGTGGGCGGGCGGGAGTAGTCGGTGGGGGAGCGGCCCTCCGCGTTGATCTGCGCGTAGAGGGCGCCGGTGAGGGCCAGCCAGTCGGTGGTGGCCTTCCCGTGTTCGGCGGTGTCGAAGAAGTCGGCGGCGACGGCGTCGGGGAGGCCGACGGGAGCGCCGTTGGTGAGGACGACGATGCCGAGCTTCTCGAGCGGGAGCATGGTGACGCTGGTGTTGGCGCCGAGCTCGAAGGCGCCGGAGTGGCTCAGGCGCAGGCGGCCCGCGTCGTCGTAGCCGACGTTCCAGCCCAGCCCGTAGAAGCCGGTGCGGCCGGTGGGGGAGGCGGGCGGCTGCGAGACGATCTCGGGGAGATGGGTGCGGGCCAGGGCGTCGGCCGGGATGATCCGCTTGCCTTCGAGGGTGCCGCCGGAGAGCTGGAGCCGCAGCCAGCGGGACATGTCGCGGGCCGTGCTGCTCACCCCGCCGGCCGGGGCCTGGGCGTCGGGATCGCGGACGTAGCGCGGGCTCCAGGTGCCGTCCGCGTTCTTGACGTGGGTGGCCGCGTGGTCGGGGGCGTCGACGAAGGCCTGGAACTCGGTGCTGGTGTGCGTCATGCCGGCGGGCTTGAAGAGGGTGTCGGCGCTGAGCTTCTGCCAGGTGGCGCCGTGGGAGCGGGCGATCGCCTCGGCGCCGGCGGTGAACCCGTAGTTGGTGTAGGCGTAGCTCGCCCGGAAGGGGCTCAGGGGCGCCAGGCGCAGGTGGTCGAGGATGTACGCCTGGTCGTAGCCGAGGTCTTCGAGGAGGTCACCGGCGTGGTCGGGCAGGCCGCTGCGGTGGGAGAGCAAGTCGGCGGTGGTGACGTGGGAGGTCACCCACGGGTCCTTGAGGGCGAAGCCGGGCAGCTCGGTGTGCCGGTCGAAGTCGGCGGGGTCCTTGAGGACCCCGGCGGCGACGGTGGAGGAGATCGGCTTGGAGAGCGAGGCGACTTGGAAGACGGTGTCGGGGTTCACCGTCGCCGGGTCGCCGACGCGGCGCAGGCCGAAGCCCTTGAGGTAGACCACCTCGTCGTCGTGGACGACGGCGACGGAGAGCCCCGGGACCCCGGTGCGGCGCATCATCTCGTTGATCGTCGCATCGAGGCGCCGCACCGCCGTGTCGACCTGGGTGTCGGTGAGCCGGGCGGTGGGCGCGGGCGGCGGAGTCGGCGCGGCGGTCGCGGTCCCGGCCGAGGCCAGGAGGGCGGCTGCTCCGGCTGCCGTGATTGCGCGGAGCGTACGCATGGGGCCATTGTGCCGCCGAACGGGTGATCCCGCCTTGCGTAGTCGCCGGCCGCCGGCCCCGCTGGATCCGGGAGGCGGGGTGTCGCCGGACGTTCCCGTGGGGGATTTCGTGCCGGCCGGTGGGTTTCGGGCCCCCGGATCCGTCCGGGGCGCCCCCCACCGGCGTGTCAGGAAGCGGCGCCGGCCAGGGTGCGTTCCTGCTCGGCTTCGACTTCCGCGTTCCAGTCCCGCTTGATCGCGCGCCAGCCCTCGTCGGTCTGGCCCAGGCGCCAGTAGCCCGAGATGGAGAGGCGCTCGCGCGGGATGCCGCGTTCGATGCGCAGGTGGTGGCGGAGGGATCTGACGAAGCCGGCCTCGCCGTGCACGAACGCGTGCACGTCGGTGGAGGGGAAGGCCAGGGCCTCGACGGCCTCGGTCAGCGCCTCCCCGATCGGGCGGGAACCGCGGTGGATCCAGACCGGGACGATGCCGTCGGGGGTGGCGATCCTCTGCTCGTCCTCCGGGCCCTGGACCTCCACGAGCGCGTGGACCCGCGCCCCGGCGGGCATCCGCTCCATGGCCGCGCCGATCGCCGGCAGGGCGCTCTCGTCGCCGACCAGGAGGTGCCAGCCGGCGACCGGGTCCGGGGCGTAGGCCCCGCCCGGGCCGAGGAAGCGTACGAGTTCCCCGGGCTGGACGCGGGCCGCCCAGGGGCCGGCCAGTCCCTCGTCGCCGTGGACGACGAAGTCGAGGGTCAGCTCCAGGCGGACCGGGTCCCAGGCGCGCACCGTGTACGCGCGCTGGCGCGGCCATTCCTCGCGGGGGTGGGCCGCCCGGATCCGGTCCAGGTCCCAGGGGGTGGTGTAGGTGACGCCGTCCGGTGCGAAGAGCAGTTTCACGTAGTGGTCCGTGTACCTGCCCGCACTGAATCCGGCCAGCCCCGCACCGCCCAGCACGATCCGCACCATGTGCGGACTCAACCGCTCGGTCCGCACGACCACTGCGGTGCCGACCTTGCGGGCGCGTCCTTCTGCCACGACGTCTCCCTGACTCTCCGACCCTGACTCCGTGAAGCTTAGGATTACCTAAGTTAGCACCTCAGGGGCGGAGTGCGCTGCCCAGACGTTCAACGGCACCACTCAGGCCCCACCGGTGCGCGAGCGCGGCCACCAGATCAGGCCGGGCGGGAGCGGCGGGGAGCGCCGGGTCGAACTGCGGAAGCGGAACGTCCGAGGCGACCTGGACCACCTTCGGGGCGACCGCCAGGTAGGGCCTCGATTCGTCCAGGCGCTTGCGCTGGGTGGGTGTCAGCTTCGACTTCGGGTCCTCGACGGCCGCGATGATTCCGGCCAGGTCCCCGTAGGCGTCCAGCAGCTTCGCCGCCGTCTTCTCGCCGATTCCGGGGACGCCGGGCAGGCCGTCGCTCGGGTCCCCGCGCAGCAGCGCCAGGTCGGCGTAGCCGGGGCCGTCGACCCCGTACTTCTCGCGGAGCCACGCCTCGTCGGTGACCTGGAGGGTGCCCACGCCCTTCAGCGGGTACAGCACGCGGCGCTGCTTGGCGTCGTCGACCAGCTGGTACAGGTCCCGGTCGCCCGTGACGATGTCCACGGGGCCCGTCGCGCGGCCGGTCAGGGTGCCGATCACGTCGTCGGCCTCGTACCCGGCGACCCCCACCCGGGCGATGCCGAAGGCGTCCAGGGCCGCCTCGATGATCGGGACCTGCGGGGCCAGGGTGTCCGGGGTCTCCTCGACGTCCGGGCCGCTCTCGGTCTCCTGCGCGACCCGGTGGGCCTTGTACGACGGGATCAGCTCCACCCGCCAGTGGGGCCGCCAGTCGGCGTCCATGCAGGCGACCAGGTCATCGGGCCGGTGGTCCTGCACGAGGCGGCCGATGAAGTCGAGCAGGCCGCGGACGGCGTTGACCGGAGTGCCGTCGGGGGCCTTCACGGAGTCCGGTACGCCGAAGTACGCGCGGTAGTAGAGGGAAGCGGTGTCCAGGAGCATCAGGCGTCGTGTCGTCGTCACGGTCACGATGATGCACTGAGGGGAAACGGAAAGTGGCGCAGGTACGGCCTCCTCTGCTCTTGAGCGCGAAACCGGAGCCGGTTGCTGCGTAAGGTGCTTACAGCACACCGATGTGCGATGTGCGATGGACCGGACCACCCGGAACAAGGGGAGGGCAGCCCCGCCATGGACGACAGGGACGGCACCGACGGGAAGAACGGACGCGGAGCGACGACGGGCGCGGACGACAAGGAGCGGGACCGGGACAAGGATTCCAAGGAACCGCTCAGGGTGGGCGTGGCCGTGCGCAAGAGACGCCGTGCCCTGCACCTCACCCTCGCCGCCGTGTCCGCGCGCAGCGGACTTTCGGTTCCCTTCCTGAGCCAGATAGAAAACGAGCGGGCCCGGCCCAGCATGCGGTCCCTCGAGCGGGTCGCCGACGCGCTGGAGACCACGGCCGTCGAGCTGCTGGCAGCCTCCGACACCGCGCGCACCGTGGACCTGGTGCGGGCCGGCGACGATTCCGCGCTGACCCCCGTCCCGGGCGTACGGCCCCTGGTGCGCGGGCACCACCAGCTGCACGCGCTGGAGTTCACCGGGGACCAGGACGCGGGCCGCGAGTACCAGCACCGCAACGACGAGCTGATGTACGTGGTCTCGGGCGCCTGCCAGGTGGAGGCCGAGGGGCGGGCGTACCGGCTGGAGAACGGCGACGCGCTGTTCCTGTCCGGTGGGGTGCGCCACCGCTGGCGGGCCGTCACCGAGGACACCCGGATCCTGATCGTCGCGGTCGGCGAACACATCCACGCGACCTCCGAACCGCCCTCCCCGGGACACTGACCGGATGCGGGTCGTTTCGCTGGTGCCGTCGCTGACCGAGGCGGTGGCCGTGAGCGCGCCCGGGGCGCTGGTGGGGGTGACCGACTGGTGCACGCACCCCGCCGACCTGGGGGGTGCGGTGCGCATCGGGGGGACGAAGAACCCCGACGTACGGGCGATCGCGGAGCTGCGCCCGGACCTGGTCCTCGCCAACGAGGAGGAGAACCGGGCTCCCGACCTGGCGGCGCTGCGGGCGGCCGGGCTGGAGGTGCTGGTCACCGAGGTACGGGACCTGCCGCAGGCGTTCCGTGAACTGGACCGGGTGCTGGTGGGGGCCATGGGGCTGGGGCGGCCCCGGTGGCTCGCGGACGCGGAGGCCGCGTGGGCGCGCGTGGAGCCGGCCGGGGAGCCGCGGACGGCCTTCGTGCCGGTCTGGCGCCGGCCCTGGATGGTGCTGGGCCGTGACACCTTCGCGGGGGACCTGCTGGCCCGCCTCGGCGTGCGCAACGCCTACGCCGGGCATGCGGAGCGGTACCCGAGGATCCCGGCGGCCGAGCTGGCCGCCGCCGGCTGCGAGCTCGTGGTGTTCCCCGACGAGCCGTACCGCTTCACCGCCGGGGACGGGCCCGAGGCCTTTCCCGGTATCCCGGCCGCGTTCGTCGACGGCCGCCACCTGACCTGGTACGGCCCCTCGCTGGCCGGGGCGCCGGCGGCTCTGGCCGCGGCCCTGCGGGCCTCGCTCTAGCGGGCCTCGTCCCTAGCGGGGTGCGGCCAGCAGGCGGCCGGTGCGCAGGCCGCGCAGGGTGTTCGCCGCGGCCAGGAGCCAGGCGGTCAGCAGGGCCGCGAAGAGTGCCGCGGCCAGCCAGGAGAAGGCGGTGAGGCCGGTGTGCCGGGCCAGCCCGGCGGCCCCGGTGACGCAGGTGCCGACGGGGAAGGTCAGCGCCCACCAGGTCATGGCGAACCCCATGCCGTTCCGGGCGGCCCGCAGCAGCATCGCCGCGGCCAGTGCCAGCCACAGCAGGGCGAATCCCATCACGGGGACCCCGTAGACGACCGCGAAGGCAGAGAAGGCGCCCGCGTAGGGGCCGGCCATCGACTGGGGTGCCATGTCCGCGAGGGAGTTCACCGCGGTGGTCGACTGGCCCAGGGGGCCCAGGACCAGGAACAGGGTCGGGGTGAGGACCAGGGGGAGGGGGCCGCTGACGATCAGCCGGCCGAAGATCAGGGGGAGCAGCAGCAGGGTGGCGAGCAGGCTGAGGCCGAACATCGCGTAGCAGCCGAGCAGCATGGCCTCGCGGGCCTGGCCGGCGGGCAGGTGGGGGATGAGCAGGGGGCCCAGCGCGGCGGAGACCATGGGGGCGACCACGGGGAGCAGCCAGACGGGGGTGGCCTGGTGGGCCTCCACCTTGTGGCGGACCACCATCAGGTAGGGAACGGCGACGGCCGCGAGGAGGCCTATCGCGGTGCCGGCGGTGAACAGGACCGTGTCCACGGCCACCGCGGCGGGGACGCCGACGAGGTCCTTGCCGACGATGAGCGCGCCGCCGCCGACGGCCAGCAGGGCCATCGAGAGACAGCCGTAGAAGGGGGCCACGGCGGGGTCCAGGAGGTGGGCGCGGGCCTGGTCGCGGTGGTGGAGCCAGTGGCCGGCCCGTGCGGTCAGCAGGACCGCGAGGGCGGTGGCGGCCAGCACCCAGAAGACCTGGCAGACCACGCGCTGGCCGGGGAGCTGGTACGGGAGGGTCGCGCCGGCATTGGCGATGATCGCCGTGCCCATCACGGAGGCGTACCAGTTGGGGCCGAGGTGGCGCAGGGAGGGGGCCTTGTGGGTTCCGGCGCTGCGGATCGCCGGGGCGGCGGGGGTGACGGGGGTTCCGGGGGTGGTGGGACCGGGGCGTACGAGGGTGGTGACCATGGGTCCAGCGTCCCGCCGGGCGGGGCCGGACGGCAGAGGGTCTCTTCCTATGAGGGCATAAACTGAAGTTATGGGTAATGGGTACGGTCATGAGGAGTGGGTGGAGGGGCAGGCGCCGCTGGCGCACCGGGTCCCCGACCTGGGGGCCATGGAACTGCTGCTCGCGGTCGCGCGCGTGGGCAGTCTGAGCGCCGCCGCACGGCGGCTCGGGATCACCCAGCCCGCCGCCAGCAGCCGGATCCGGGCGATGGAGACCCGGCTCGGGGTGGCGCTCGTGGACCGCTCCCCCCGCGGGTCGACGCTGACCGCGGAGGGTGCGCTGGTCACGGACTGGGCCCGGCGGGTCGTGGAGGCGGCCGAGGCCTTCGACGCGGGCGCGCAGGCGCTGCGGGGCCGCCGCGACTCCCGGCTGCGGGTCGCCGCCAGCATGACCATCGCGGAGTACCTGCTCCCGGGCTGGCTGATCGCCCTGCGCGGGCAGCGGCCGGACACGGCGGTGTCCCTGCACGCGGGGAACTCGGCGGTGGTGGCGGAGCGGGTACTGGCGCACGAGGCGGACCTCGGCTTCGTGGAGGGCCTGAGCGTGCCGGAGGGACTGGACTCGGTGGTCATCGCGCAGGACCGCCTCGTGGTGGCGGTGGCCCCCGGGCATCCCTGGGCCCGGCGCACGCGCGGGGTGGAGCCGGCGGAGCTGGCGGCCACCCCGCTGATCCTGCGGGAGCGGGGCTCGGGGACCCGGCAGGTCCTGGACGCGGCGCTGGCCGGATGCGGGGGGCTGGCGGAGCCGCTGCTGGAACTGGCCTCCACCACCGCGGTGAAGGCGGCGGCGGTGAGCGGGGCCGGGCCGTGCGTGCTGTCGGAACTGGCGGTCGGGGACGAGCTCGCGGGGCGGCGGCTGGTGTGCGTGCCCGTGCTGGGGGCGGGGCTGGAGCGGGAGCTCCGCGCGGTGTGGCCCGCGGGGGCGCGGCCGGCGGGGCCCGCGCGGGATCTGCTCTCGCTGACGCGGCGCTGACTTCGCGCTGACGCGGCGCTGACCTTGCGCTGACGGGGCGCGCGCCGGGTGTTGATGTGGCGCTTGCGTGCCGATGGCCCTGCGGGGGCGAAGTCCCCTACCCGCCCTTCCACCGTTCCCCGGGCGCTGCCCGGACCCGGTCCTCAAACGCCGGACGGGCTGAGGAGGGGGCACCGGGCTCTGCCCGGCCCCTCTGGGGGTGCGCGCCTCGGGTCCCGGTCCTCAGGTGCCGGAGGGGCTGAGGAGGGGGTGCCGGGCTGTGCCGGCCCCCCTGGGGCTTCGGGCCGGGCGGCGGTGCTCAAGTGCCGGACGGGGGGTGGGTTCGGGTGGCGGCTGCTGTGATCAGGGCTGACATGACCCGGGTGTCCTTGTCCAGTTCCGGGTGCCATTGGACGCCCAGGGTCCAGGGGGCGGGGGCGGGGAGTTCGATGGACTCCACCGTGCCGTCGGTGGCGTGGGAGGAGGCGATCAGGCCCCGGCCCAGGCGGTCCACGGCCTGGTGGTGGTAGGTCGGGACCTCCGCTTCCTCCGGGACCAGCGCCGCGTACAGCGTGCCGGGGACCGGGCGGACCGGGTGCCAGGAGATCTCGCCCGGGCCCGCCACGTGGCCGTCGATGTGCTGGATCAGGGTGCCGCCGAGGACCACGTTCAGCGCCTGCATGCCACGGCAGACGCCGAGCAGGGGCATGCCCGAGGCCAGGGCCGCCCGGATCAGGGAGAGTTCCCACGCGTCGCGCACGGTCGCCGCCGGTCCGGTACGGGGATCGCGCGGAGCTCCGTACCGGACCGGGTCCAGGTCCGGTCCGCCCGCCACGACCAGGCCGTCCAGCCGGCCGAGCACCTCCTGTGCCGCCTCCGGTTCGTCCGGAGGCAGCAGGACGGCGGTGCCGCCCGAGGCCTGGACGAGCCGGTAGTACCCGCTGGGGGCGAGGGCCGTCGGGAGGTCCCACACCCCGTAGCGGGTGGACTGCTCGACGTAGGTGGTGATGCCGATGAGCGGCCTGGGCACGGGGGGTTCCTCCGGAGGGGGCAGTGGGTGGGGATCAGTCGCGGGAGAGCTCGGCCTCGGCTTCCGCCAGCGCCGCGAACTCCTCTTCCGGCGCGGAGGCCACCAGGTGGTGCCGACTGTAGAACGCGAAGTAGGCGAGGGCGACGGCGTACACGGCCAGCGCGATGAATGCCGCGTCCTTGTCCACCAGGAAGGTGGCCACCAGGGCCGAGAGGGCGAGGACGAAGGCCACCGTGGAGGTCGCGATGCCGCCCGGGGTGCGGTACGGGCGTTCCAGGCCGGGCTCGCGGCGCCGCAGGACGATGTGGGAGAGGGCCATCAGCGCGTAGGAGATGGTCGCCCCGAACACCGCCATGTTCAGCATGCGCGGGCCGTTGCCGGTGGCGGCGGCCAGTGCGAAGCCGATGGCGCCGGGGATGAGCAGGCCCAGGTACGGGGCCTTGCGCTTCGAGGTCAGGGACAGGAAGCGCGGGAGGTAGCCCGCCCGGGAGAGGGCGAACAGCTGGCGGGAGCCGGCGTAGATGAGGGAGAAGAAGGAGGCCACCAGCCCGGCCAGGCCTGCGTAGTTGACGAAGGTCTTCAGCCAGGAGAGGCCCGGGTCGCCCTCCAGTGCGACCACGAGCGGGTTGCCCGCGTCCTTGATGGCGTCGGCTCCGCGCGCACCGGTGGAGGCGAGGAAGGTGACCAGGGCGAGCAGGACCAGGATGCCCATGGAGATCGACAGGGCGCGCGGTACCGAGCGGACCGGGTCCTTGGCCTCCTCGGCGGCCAGCGGCACGCCCTCGACCCCGAGGAAGAACCACATGCCGAAGGGGAAGGCGGCCCAGATGCCGAGGATGCCCAGCGGCAGCCAGGAGCCGGCCCCGGCGGCGGTGGTGTCGACGGCGATGTTGTCGAGGTTGGCGGGGTCGAACTGGGTGAAGGCGCCGACGGCGAAGACGACCAGCGCGATCACGGCGATGGCGGTGACGACGAGGGAGAAGCTCAGGGCCTCGCCCACGCCCCACAGGTGGATGCCTATGAAGACGGCGAAGCAGGCGAGGTAGACCGGCCAGCCCGAGGTGAGGCCGAAGAGGTTGAGGGACTCCACGTAGTCGCCGATGAAGATGGCGATGGCGGCCGGGGCGAGGATGTACTCGATGAGGATCGCGGTGCCGGTGAGGAAGCCGCCCCAGGTGCCGAGCGCCCGGCGGGCGAAGCCGTAACCGCCGCCCGCGGTGGGCAGGATCGCCGACAGCTCGGCGAGGGAGTAGACCAGGCACGCGTACATCGCGCCCATCAGGACGGTGGCGATGGCGAGGCCGCCGAAACCACCCTGGGCGAGGCCGATGTTCCAGCCGGAGAAATCGCCGGAGACCACGTAAGCGACGCCGAGACCGGTCAGCAGCAGCCAGCCGGCGCTGCCGCGGCGCAGGGTGCGGCGCTCCAGGTAGCCGTCGGTGCCGTTCCCGGGGGTTTGGGGGACAGCGGCCTCGGGGGACGGGGTGGGTTCGGGCACGGCTGCCAGCCGTGCGCCGGTGTCGTCGGCCATGTGCGCTCCTGCCTAGGGCAATGGTTGTGGGGCGTACCTTTGCTGCTCGGGCGTGGCGGGCGCAAGACCCCTGCGTTAAACGGGGGTTACGAATGCCTCTCGGTCGGGTCGGAGCGGGGCGGGGCGGGTGGGCCCGGATCAGGTCAGGAACCCCCGCAGCAGCGCCGCCGTCCCGCAGCAGTGCTCGCGCATCACCTCGCGCGCCGCCCGCGGGTCCCGGTCCAGGACCGCCTCCACCAGCGTGCTGTGCTGCTGCTGCGAGTGCTCCAGGTTGCGCACGAGCAGCGGGATGCAGTCCAGCAGGTCGTTCACGGTGGCCCGGACGGCCGCGTACTGGGCCGTCAGGGTGGCGGATCCGGCGAGTTCGCACAGGGTGAGGTGGAAGAGGGTGTCCTGGCGGCGGTAGTCGGGCAGCGGGGCGTCGTGGGTGGCGGTCAGTGCGCCCAGCAGCCGGTCGGTGTCCCGCTCCGACAGCCCCTGGGAGGCGCACAGGCCGGCCGCTCCCACCTCCAGGACCTCGCGGAAGCGCAGGACGTCCTCGATGTCCACGCCCGCGACCCGGCGCCGCAGCTCCTCCTCGGTGCCCCCGGCCGGGGTGTCGGGGCGGTTCAGCACAAACGTTCCGCCGTACCGCCCGCGCCGGGCCTCCACCAGGCCCTGGTCCTGGAGTACCTTCAGCACCTCGCGGAGCGTCACCCGGCTGATTCCCATCCGCTCGGCCAACTCGCGCTCCGGTGGCAGCCGTTCCCCGCCCGGTACCAGTCCGAGTCGGACCACCTGGAGGATCTGCTCCAGCGCCTCCTCGAAACCGTTGCCCGCCCGCACCTGTCGCAGCACGGGATTGAGCCGGGCGACCGCGTCGCCTTCGCTCGCCGTATCGGTCATGTGGGCTCCTCCCCTTCCCAAGCAATGGTTCTATTCAATACCTTAGGCCTACTCGGCTCACCGAAGGAGATCATCCCGTGGTAGACCGCAAGCCGCCGCTTTCGCCCGAGGAGCTCCGCGCCCTCGTCGCCAGCGGTGAAATCGACACAGTGGTCCTGGCCTTCCCCGACATGCAGGGTCGCCTCCAGGGCAAGCGGTTCGCCGCACAGTTCTTCCTCGACGAGGTCCTCCGGCACGGCACCGAGGGCTGCAACTATCTCCTCGCCGTCGACACGGACATGAACACCGTCGACGGATTCGAGATGTCCTCCTGGGACCGGGGCTACGGCGACTTCGCCATGCACCCCGACCTCGCCACCCTGCGCCGGATCCCCTGGAACCCGGGCAGCGCCTTCGTCCTCGCCGACCTCGCCTGGAACGACGGCACGCCCGTGGTCGCCGCGCCCCGGCAGATCCTGCGACGCCAGCTCGAGCGCCTCGGCGAACACGGGTACACCGCGATGGTGGGCACCGAGCTGGAGTTCATGGTCTTCCTGGACACCTACGAGGAGGCCTGGAACTCCGACTACCGAGGCCTGACCCCCGCCAACCAGTACAACACCGACTACTCCATCCTCGGGACCGGCCGGGTCGAACCCCTGCTGCGCCGCATCCGCAACGAGATGCAGGCCGCCGGTCTGGTCGTCGAGTCGGCCAAGGGCGAGTGCAACCTCGGCCAGCACGAGATCGTCTTCCGCTACGACGAGGCGCTGACCACCTGTGACCAGCACTCCGTCTACAAGACGGGGGCCAAGGAGATCGCCGCCCAGGAGGGCGTCTCGCTCACCTTCATGGCCAAGTACGACGAGCGGGAGGGCAACTCCTGTCACATCCACCTCTCGCTCAACGACGCCGACGGACGCAGCGCGATGGCCGCCGAGGGCCCGGACGCGCACGACCACAGCGGTATGTCACCCGTGATGCGCCACTTCCTGGCCGGCCAGCTCGCCGCGCTGCGCGACTTCTCCCTTCTCTACGCCCCCAACATCAACTCCTACAAGCGTTTCAGGCCGGGATCCTTCGCGCCGACCGCCGTCGCCTGGGGCGTGGACAACCGGACCTGCGCGCTCCGAGTGGTCGGCCACGGCCCCTCGATGCGCTTCGAGAACCGCCTGCCCGGCGGCGACGTCAATCCGTACCTCGCCGTCGCCGGCCTGGTCGCGGCCGGGATCTACGGCATCGAGAACCGGCTGGAGCTGCCCGAGGCCTGCGCCGGCAACGCCTACACCGCCGATTTCGCGCACGTTCCCACCACCTTGCGCGAGGCCGCCGAGCTCTGGAAGAACAGCGAGATCGCCAAGGCCGCCTTCGGCCCCGAGGTCGTCGCCCACTACCGGAACATGGCCCGCGTCGAACTGGACGCGTACGACTCCGCCGTGACCGACTGGGAACTGCGCCGGTCCTTCGAACGCCTCTAGGCCAGGGGCCGGGGCCGGGATGGGGTCCGGGCCCGTCTTGAACCCGACCGTCCCGCCACTCGCCGTCCCGCGGCACCCCATACCGGACCCACCGCACCCACCGCACCCGAACGTCTGAAAGGCCACCACGTGTCCGATGCGCTGGAAGTCTTGAATCCGGCCACCGAGGAACTCGTCGCCGTCGTCCCGGCCGCCACACGGGACGACGTCGACGCCGCCGTCGTACGGGCCACCGCGGCCCAGCGGGCCTGGGCGGCCGCCGCCCCCGGCGACCGGGCCAGGCTGCTGCGCCGCTTCGCCTCGGTCGTCGACGGGCACATCGAGGAGCTGGCGCAGCTGGAGGTCCGGGAAGCGGGCCACACCATCGGCAACGCCCGCTGGGAAGCCGGCAACGTCCGTGACGTGCTCGACTTCGCCGCCGGGGGAGTGGAACGGCTCTCCGGCCGCCAGATCCCCGTCGCCGGAGGCATCGACGTCACCTTCCTCGAACCCCTCGGCGTCATCGGCGTGATCGCGCCGTGGAACTTCCCCATGCCGATCGCCGCCTGGGGCCTGGCCCCGGCGCTGGCCGCCGGCAACGCGGTCATCCTCAAGCCCGCCGAGACCACCCCGCTCACCGCGCTGCGCCTCGCCGAGCTCGCCCTGGAGGCCGGACTCCCCGAGCACCTGTTCCAGGTGCTGCCCGGCCGGGGCGAGGTGGCGGGCGACGCCCTCGTCGAGCACCCCGGGGTGGCCAAGATCGTGTTCACCGGTTCCACCCGGACCGGCAAGCGGATCATGGCCAAGTGCGCCGACCGGGTGAAGCGCCTGACCCTCGAACTCGGCGGCAAGAACCCCAACATCGTCTTCGCCGACGCGGACCTGGAAGCCGCGGCGGCCGCGGCCCCGATGTCCTTCCTGGACAACACCGGGCAGGACTGCTGCGCCCGAACGCGGATCCTCGTACAGCGCTCCGCGTACGACCGGTTCATGGAACTGCTCGTCCCCGCGGTCGAGAAGGTGGTCGTCGGGGACCCGTACGACGAGAACACGCAGCTGGGGCCGCTGATCTCGCGGGCGCAGCTGGACCGCGTACGGTCCTACGTCACCGACGACCTCACCGTCGTCCGCGGCACCGCCCCCGAGGGCCCCGGCTTCTGGTACCCCCCGACCCTCGTCACCGGCGTCGACCCCACCGCCGCCGTGGCCACCGAGGAGGTCTTCGGGCCGGTCGCCGTCGTCCTGCCCTTCGAGGACGAGGAGGACGCCGTACGCCTGGCCAACGCCACCGACTACGGCCTCGCCGGCTCCCTGTGGACCCGTGACGTGGGCCGCGCGCTGCGCGTCTCGCGCGCCGTCGCCGCGGGCAACCTGTCGGTCAACTCCCACAGCAGCGTCCGCTACTGGACCCCCTTCGGCGGCTACAAGCAGTCCGGACTCGGGCGCGAGCTCGGACCCGACTCCCTCACCGCATTCACCGAGACCAAGAACGTCTTCATCAGCACGGAGGCCTGAAGAACATGAGCATCGAGCCCACCGAAGAGATCGTCTGCCGCCGCCTGGTCGGCCGTACCGCCGTCATCACCGGGGCCGGCAGCGGCATCGGCCTCGCCACGGCCCGCCGACTGGCCTCCGAAGGCGCCAACGTCGTCTGCGGCGACATCGACGAGACCGCGGGCAAGGCCGCCGCCGAGGAGGTCGGCGGCACCTTCGTCAAGGTCGACGTCACCAGCCCGGAGGAGGTCGAGGCGCTGTTCAAGACCGCCTTCGACACCTACGGCTCCGTGGACATCGCCTTCAACAACGCCGGCATCTCGCCCCCGGACGACGACTCGATCCTCACCACGGGCCTGGAGGCCTGGAAGCGGGTCCAGGACGTCAACCTCACGTCCGTCTACCTCTGCTGCAAGGCCGCCCTGCCCTACATGCAGCGCCAGGGCCGGGGCTCCATCATCAACACCGCCTCCTTCGTGGCCCGGATGGGCGCCGCCACCTCGCAGATCTCCTACACCGCCTCCAAGGGCGGCGTGCTCGCCATGTCCCGCGAGCTCGGCGTGCAGTTCGCCCGCGAGGGCATCCGGGTCAACGCGCTCTGCCCGGGGCCCGTCAACACCCCGCTCCTGCAGGAGCTGTTCGCCAAGGACCCGGAGCGCGCCGCCCGCCGGATCGTGCACATCCCGCTGGGCCGGTTCGCCGAGCCCACCGAGATCGCCGCCGCCGTCGCCTTCCTCGCCAGCGACGACTCCTCCTTCATCAACGCCACCGACTTCCTGGTCGACGGCGGCATCTCCGGCGCGTACGTCACTCCCCTCTAAGCCGTCGCCTCCCCCCACCCACCCGGCAGCCGGGCGTCGCACGACGCCCGGCTGCCGTGCTCCACCGTCCGCGACGATCGTGAAAGAACCAGGAGAACCCACCTCAGTGACCCGACCCAGCTCCTTGCGGCGGCTCCAGGCCGTCGGCGCCGCCGCCGCGATAGCCGCCGGCACCCTCGTGGCCGCCGCCCCCACCGCCCAGGCCCACCCCGGCGGCCACTGCACGACCCCGCAGCTCGAGACGGCCGGGGCCCCCTGGTACGCAGACAACCAGGCCCGGCTCCAGCAGCTCATCGACGACTACGGGACGTGCAACCCGTACCGGCCGAACCGCAACAAGCCCGTCGCCGTCTTCGACTGGGACAACACCGTCGTCAAGAACGACGTGGGCGACGCGCAGATGTTCTGGCTACTGCGCAACGGCAAGATCCGCCAGCCCGCCGCGGGCGACTGGGCCGCCACCAGCCGCCACCTCACCCCGGCCGCCGCCCGGGCCCTGGCCGAGGCCTGCGGCGCCCTCGCGCGGCCCGGCGCCCCGCTGCCCACCGGCACCCCCGAGGGAGCCGGCTGCGCCGACGAGATCAACGCCGTCTACGGCACCGCCGCCACCCGCGCGGGCGCCCCCGCCTTCGCCGGCTGGGACCGCCGTACCTTCGAGCCCGCCTACGCCTGGCTGCCGCAGCTCATGCAGGGCTGGACCGCGCGCGAGATCCGCGGTTTCACGGCCGCCGCGCGGGCCGAGAACCTCGCCGCCCCGGTCGACGCCAAGCAGCAGGTCGGCTCCACCGCCGTCACCGGCTGGGTGCGGTACTACGACCAGCAGAAGGAGCTGATCGGCGCCCTGCGCAAGGCCGGCTTCGACGTCTGGATCAGCTCGGCCTCGCCGCAGCCGGTCGTCGAGGTGTGGGCCGAGGGCGTGGGCATCGACGCCGGGCACGTCATCGGCATCCGCAACACCACCACCTACGGCGGGAAGTTCACCTCCCACCTGCGGGGCTGCGGGTCCGTCGCGGACGGGGCCGACACGATGATCACGTACATCGACGGCAAGCGCTGCTGGATCAACAAGGAGATCTTCGGGGTCCGCGGCGCCGCGGCCGAGAAGGTCCAGCCGGCCGCCCGCCGCCAGGTGTTCTCCGCGGGCGACTCCGACACCGACATCTCGTTCCTGCGGGACGCGACCGTGCTGCGGCTCGTCGTGAACCGGAACAAGAACGAGCTGATGTGCCGCGCCTACGACAACAGCGACGGCAAGTGGATCGTGAACCCGATGTTCATCCAGCCCAAGAAGCAGAAGGCCACGCCCTACCCGTGCGCGACCACCGGCTTCACCGGCCGGGACGGCACGCCGGGGCCCGTGCTCCGGGGTGACGCCAGTGTCATCCCGGACCAGGCGGACTCCGTCTTCTAGGCGGCTCTAGAGGAAGGTGCGGCCCTCGCCCCGGTAGGTCGGGGCGGTGGCCGTCACCCGGTCGCCCTGGACCAGGTGCAACGTGTCGAAGCGCTCGCACAGTTCACCGGCCTTCGCGTGCCGGAACCAGACCCGGTCGCCGATCAGCAGATCGTCGGCCGGGCTGCCGAGCAGCGGGGTCTGCACCTCGCCGGCCCCCTCCTGCGGGTCGTAGCGCAGCCCCTCGGGGAGGTACGGCACCGGCAGCCGGTCCGCGCCGGGCGCGCCGGAGGCCGGGTACCCGCCGCCGAGAACCGTGACCACCCCGACCCCGGGCCGGCGGACCACGGGCTGGGCGAAGAGCGCCGCCGGGCGGCCGCTGAACGAGGTGTAGTTGTCGAACAGCCGCGGTACGTACAGCCCCGACCCGGCGGCGATCTCGGTGACCGCGTCCTCGGCGGCGGTCTGCTGGACGCTGCCGGTGCCGCCGCCGTTGACGAACTCCAGGTCCGGGACCACCGCGCGCACGGCCCGTACGGCCTCGGCCCGGCGGGCGGCCAGCTCCTTGCGGGCCGCGCCCTGCATCAGCCGGATGGCGCGCGACCTCAGGGGACGCCCCGCGAGCGCGTCGCCGACCCCGGCCACGTGGCCCTCGTAGCCCATCAGACCGACCACCCGGAAGCCGGGCCGGGCGCTCACCGCGCGGGCCAGCTCGGCGAGCTGGGCGGGCTCGCGCAGCGGGGAGCGGCGGGCGCCGACGCGCACCCTGCCGCCGAGGAGGTGCAGGGCGGTGTCCAGTTCCAGGCAGACCCGGATCTCCTGGGCGCCGCCGTCACGGGCCCGGTCCACGAGCTCCAGCTGCGCGAGGTCGTCGACCATCACGGTGACCGCCGCGGCCAGCTTCGGATCGGCGGCCAGCTCGGCGAAGCCGGCCCGGTCGGCGGACGGGTAGGCGAGCAGCACGTCCTCGAAGCCCGAGCGGGCCAGCCAGATCGACTCGGCGAGGGTGTAGGACATGATCCCGGCGAACCCCGGCCGCGCCAGCACCCGTTCGAGGAGCGCACGGCAGCGTACGGACTTGCTCGCCACCCGGACCGGCTTCCCGCCGGCGCGACGCACGAGATCGTCGGCGTTGGCGTCGAACGCTTCCAGGTCCACCAGGGCGAGCGGAGCGTCGAGATGCGCGGTGGCCCGGTCGTAACGGGCCCGGTCGGCGGCGGGGGAGTTCATGGGCGGCAGCCTGCCAGATGGGTGTACTCGTGGGTAGGGGTTCACGGAGGCCGACGGATCCCCTACCAGGTCAGAGGCACGGCAGGGCGCTCCGGTCACATCTCGGTCTCGACCTCCCGATGCCCCTTTTGGATATTGAGACGGCAGTTCGGATGTGTTTACTGTCGCTCCTCCCCGGCCGACGTTTCAGGCGCTGACGGGCGCGTAAAGTAGGAGACGGCAGCAGCCGACGGGAACGGGGGGCTGAGCCGCCGGATGAGTACGTCCACACCGCACGGCGGGGTCCTGACCACGCCCGACCAGGTCCCGGTAGCGCCACGGCGGCGCCCGGGAACGGTCCTCGCCGCCGCCCTGTGCGGCCTCCTCGGCCTCGGTCTCACCGGTGCGGCCGGCTACAAGGCGGTCTCCGACCACCAGGCCGCGCACCGGCCCGTGGACCCCGCCGAGTCCTACCGCAAGGCCGCGTCCCTCTGGCACAACACCCCCGTCGACACCCTCTTCCCGCTCGTCCTCGACGGCCAGGACGCCGGGCCGGGCGGCGCAGACCGCACGTGGACCCGGATCACCCCGGCCGCCGACGCCGCCTGCCCCGAGGCGCTCGGCGCCGACTGGCAGGCCCTCTTCGCCGCGACGGGGTGCACCCGCGTGCTCCGCGCCACCTACACCGACGCCACCCGCAGCTCCCTGGTCACCGTCGGCATGGTCTTCACCCCCGCCGAGGCCCCCGCCGCCATGGACTCGCTGCGCGGCCGGCTGCCCGCTCCGACCGGCTACGGATTCCGCGACAACCGCCGCGGCGCCTGGACCGCCTCCGTGGTCGCCGAAGCCCCGGTCGTCGTCTACACGGTCTCCGCCTTCGCCGACGGCCGCCGGCTCAACGCCCCCAGCCCCGCAGAGGACAAGATGGCCGAGGACGCCCGCGGACGCGTCGCCCAGGCGGGCCTCGGCCACGAGGCCAAGGCCATCGGCGAACTGGTGGAACGCACCCTGCGCACCCTCGCGACCTCCCCGCAGGGCAAGCCGGTCCGGCCGGCCGCGGAGCCGACGCAGAGCCCGCAGAGCCCGCAGTCGTCACAGGCCCCGACGGTGACCCCGGAGGCCGCCCGATGACCCGCCGCGCCCTGTTTCCGGCGGCCCTCGCCCTCGGAGCCCTGTTCGCCGTCACCGCCGCGCCGCCGGCCGCCGCCGACGCCATCCGCGACCGCCAGTGGGGGCTGCTGGCCCTGCGCACCGACGAGGCCTGGGGCACCACCAAGGGCGCCGGGGTCACCGTGGCCGTCCTCGACACCGGTGTGGACCCGACCCACCCCGACCTGGCCGGCCAGGTCCTGGAGGGCGCCGACCTCGTCGGCATGGGCGCCGTCCGCGGCGACCGTGCCTGGGCCCGCCACGGCACCGCCATGGCCGGGATCATCGCCGGCCACGGCCACGGCTCCCAGCGCCTGGGCGGCGTCCTCGGCATCGCACCGGAGGCGAAGATCCTCCCGGTCCGGGTGATCCTCGAGGAGGGGGACCCCGGCCGTGACAAGGCCCGCGACAGCAAGGGCGGCGCCCTCGCCGAGGGCATCCGCTGGGCCGCCGACCACGGCGCCGACGTGATCAACCTCTCGCTCGGCGACGACAGCAGCTCCGCCCACCACGAGGCCGCCGAGGACGAGGCCGTCCAGTACGCCCTCGCCAAGGGAGTGGTCCTGGTCGCCTCCGCCGGCAACGGCGGCAAGGCGGGGGACCGCATCTCCTACCCGGCGGCCTATCCCGGGGTCATTGCCGTCACGGCCGTCGACCGCAAGAACAAGAAGGCCTCCTTCTCCACCCGCAGCTGGTACGCGACCGTCAGCGCCCCGGGCGTCGGCGTGGTCATCGCCGACCCGGACCGCTCCTACTACGAGGGCTGGGGCACCAGCGCCGCCTCCGCCTTCGTCTCGGGCGCCGTCGCCCTGGTCAAGGCCGCCCACCCCGACCTGTCCCCGGCGCAGATCAAGAACCTGCTGGAGGACACCGCCTCCAGCTCCCCGCCCGGCGGCCGCGACGACTCCCGCGGCTTCGGCCTGGTGGACCCGGTCGCCGCCCTCCAGGCCGCCGACGAGATGTCCCCCGAGCCGGTGCTGCCCGCACCCGTCGCGGGCGGGAGCCCCTACTTCGGCCCCGGTCCCGACCCGGTGCCCGACCCCGGGCCCTGGGCCCGCTTCGGAGCGCCGGCGGGCGTGGCCGCGGGGCTGGCACTGCTCGCGGCGGCCGGCGTACTGGCCCGGCGGCCCCGGGCCGGACGGCGGGACCCCGACGCGGGATAGGCTCGGGGGACTGTGGCGGACAAGGCTGAGTTGAACAAGGCTGTGTTGAACAAAAACATCCCGGACCCCGGTTTCTCCGACGACGACGGCTCCGCCGATTCCCGGCTGAGCGCGGCCCTGGCCGCCTGGGCCGAGGACAGAACCAGGCAGCCGGAGGTGCTGGCGGCCCTCAAGGACGCCCGCCTGCTGGTTCCCGTCGTCGCGGTCCTCGGCGAGGTCGAGACCGATCCCGAGACCGGACTCAAGCGCGAGAAGACCAGCGACATGGCCGTGCCCACCCTGCGGGCGGGGGACCGGCGGGCGCTGCCCGCCTTCACCTCCATCGCCTCGCTGGCCCTGTGGGACCCGGCTGCCCGCCCGGTCGCGGTGCCGCTGCACCAGGCGCTGGCCGCCGCCGCGCACGAGAAGGCCGACACCATCGTCCTCGACCTGTCCGGGCCGGTCCCGTACCAGCTCGAGGGCCCCGCGCTGCTCGCGCTCGCCGAGGGCCGCACGGACGCCGGCCCGCTCGCCGACCCCGCCGTGCGCGAGGCCGTACGGGCCGTCGTGAGCGCCGAGCCGGCCGTACTCGGCGCCCACTTGGGCCCGGGCGGCGCGGACGCCGACGGAACCCTGGCGATCGTGCTGGCGGCCGGTCCGCAGGCCGCGGCGGCCGCCCGCCGGGTGGCCGAGGCCCTGGCGGCCGACGAGACCCTGCGCGCACGCCTCGTAGCCGGACTGGACCTGGCACTGCTCCCGGAGGGCGCCCCGGTCCCGCCGGGCGAGCCGCTCTTCACGCGCTGAACCCGGAACCGGGGACCGGCAGGAACACCGGAACGCGAAGGGCGCCTCCCGAGACGGGGAGGCGCCCTTCGCGTTCTGTTTCCTGCCGGCCGCGGAGTTACGCGTACACGGGACCCGTGAACTTCTCGCCCGGGCCCTGCCCCGGCTCGTCCTGCACCAGCGAGGCCTCGCGGAAGGCGAGCTGGAGGGACTTCAGGCCGTCGCGCAGCGGGGCGGCGTGGAAGGAGCTGATCTCGGTGGCGCTCGCGGTGACCAGCCCGGCCAGGGCGGTGATCAGCTTGCGGGCCTCGTCGAGGTCCTTGTGCTCGGAGTCGGGCTTGTCCAGGCCCAGGTTGACGGCCGCCGCGCTGAGCAGGTGGACGGCCACCGTGGTGATGACCTCGACGGCCGGGACGTCCGCGATGTCGCGGGTCAGGTCGTCGTAGTCGGGAGCGTCAGTGGGGGAACCGGAGGGCGTCGCGTCAGTCATGTGCCCCACGATATGCGGTGCGGCGGGCTTGCACCGCGGGTGCTAGTATGTACTTCGACCGGCCGGACACTTATGTGCCCGGCCCACAAGTGGAGGCTCCGATTCTCCCACCCAGCCACCCTCACGGGAGGCGGGTCACCGGTCTGGTGGTATCCATCGTTCCGTACGGACGATGGAAAGCTGCCCGATTTTGCGCCCCGCGGTTCGCACGCGACGGTGCTCCGGTTGTATTGGAGCCCTCGTCTGTGCCCGGCGGGGCTTTTTTCATTTCCCCGCCGCGGTCGGTCTGACGGAAAAACGTCAGCGGCTGCCCTCCAGGCAGCCGTGTGGTGCTACCGAGGAGGATCCATCAGCACCGAGCCCCGCATCAACGACCGGATTCGCGTTCCCGAGGTACGACTCGTCGGCCCGAGTGGCGAGCAGGTCGGCATCGTGCCGCTTGCCAAGGCGCTTGAGCTCGCGCAGGAGTACGACCTCGACCTGGTCGAGGTCGCGGCGTCCGCACGCCCGCCGGTCTGCAAGCTCATGGACTACGGCAAGTTCAAGTACGAGTCGGCCATGAAGGCCCGTGAGGCGCGCAAGAACCAGGCGCACACGGTCATCAAGGAAATGAAACTCCGGCCGAAGATCGACCCGCACGACTATGACACCAAGAAGGGTCACGTCGTTCGGTTCCTCAAGCAGGGCGACAAGGTCAAGATCACGATCATGTTCCGTGGTCGCGAGCAGTCCAGGCCGGAACTCGGCTACCGACTGCTGCAGCGTCTGGCTTCGGACGTCGAGGACCTCGGGTTCATCGAGTCGAACCCGAAGCAGGACGGCCGAAACATGATCATGGTTCTCGGTCCGCACAAGAAGAAGACCGAGGCGATGGCCGAAGCCCGCGAGGCGCAGGCCGCCCGCAAGGCCGAGCGCCAGGGTGTTGCGGTCAGCGACGAGAGTGGTGACGAGGCCCTGGCCGCCGACGCCGCGCTCGAGGCGGAGAACGCTGCACTCGAAGCCGAGGACGTGGACGCGGAGGACGCTTCCGACGAAGCGGCCGAGGCGACCGACGCGGCCGAGGCCGGCACCGACGAGGCAGCCGCCTCGGACGAGGCCTCTGCCCAGGCCTGATTCCGAGGCAGCCCGTCTCGGATCACCGATACAACATGACGCTCCCGTGAGCCGGCCCCCACCAGGGCCGGTGGGGGCGCCACCGACGAGGAGATAACGGCGCTATGCCGAAGAACAAGACGCACTCCGGGACCAAGAAGCGCTTCAAGATCACCGGCTCCGGCAAGGTGCTCCGCGAGCGCGCCGGCAAGCGCCACCTGCTCGAGCACAAGTCGTCCCGTGTCACCCGCCGCCTGACCGGCACCGCGGAGATGGCCCCCGGCGACGCCGCGAAGATCAAGAAGCTTCTCGGCAAGTGACGTCCTCCGCTCCCCTTCCGGGAGCGGGAGCACGTCAAGACCGGGACCCCATCGAATTCGGGTCGTGTGAAGTCATCCACGGCCCCGCTACAAGGAGTACAAAGTGGCACGCGTCAAGCGGGCAGTAAACGCGCACAAGAAGCGCCGGGCAATCCTCGAGGCGGCCAAGGGCTACCGCGGTCAGCGTTCGCGCCTGTACCGCAAGGCCAAGGAGCAGGTCACCCACTCCCTGGTCTACAACTTCAACGACCGCAAGAAGCGCAAGGGCGACTTCCGTCGCCTCTGGATCCAGCGCATCAACGCGGCTGCCCGCCAGAACGGCATGACGTACAACCGCCTCATCCAGGGTCTGAACGCCGCCAACATCGAGGTGGACCGCAAGATCCTCGCCGAGCTGGCCGTCAACGACGCCAACGCGTTCGCCGCGCTGGTCGAGGTCGCGCAGAAGGCCCTCCCGGCCGACGTCAACGCCCCGAAGGTCGCTGCCTAAGCAGCACGCCCTCAAGGCTGCAGTAACTTGCCCGGACCCGCAGGCCTCGCGCCTGCGGGTCCGGTGCGTTGATCAACGATTTCGACCGAGTCCGACCGAGTTCGTCTAGTTCCACCCGCTGTACGTACGGAAGCGAGCCGACCGCCATGGGCACCCCCGCCGAGCTGATCTCCCCCCGGTCCACCCGGGTGGCCGCCGCCAGGCGACTGGCGCGACGCAATTTCCGCACCAAGGAGCGCCGCTTCATCGCCGAGGGCCCGCAGGCCGTGCGCGAGGCCGTGGAACACCGCGGCGCCGGAGGCGAGTCCACGCTGATCGAGCTGTTCGCGACCGTGGATGCCGCCGAGCGCTACGCCGACATCGTGGACGCCGCGTACGCCGCCGGAGCCCGCGTCCACTACGCCTCCGACGAGGTGCTCGCGGAGGTCTCCCAAACGGTCACCCCGCAGGGCCTGGTCGGCGTCTGCCACTTCCTGGACTCGCCCTTCGAGGAGATCCTGGCGGCGCGGCCCAAGCTGGTCGCCGTCCTCGCGCACGTCCGGGACCCCGGCAACGCCGGTACGGTGCTGCGCTGCGCCGACGCCGCCGGAGCCGACGCCGTCGTGCTGACCGACGCCTCCGTGGACCTGTACAACCCCAAGTCGGTACGCGCCTCCGTGGGCTCCCTCTTCCACCTCCCGGTGGCCGTCGGCGTGCCCGTGGAGCAGGCGGTCGAGGGACTGCGCGCGGCCGGCGTGCGGATCCTGGCCGCCGACGGGGCCGGCACGGACGACCTCGACGCCGAGCTCGACGCGGGCACCATGGGAACCCCCTCGGCCTGGATCTTCGGCAACGAGGCCTGGGGCCTGCCCGAGGAGACCAGGGCGCTCGCCGACGCGGTCGTACGGGTTCCGATCCACGGAAAGGCCGAGAGCCTGAACCTCGCCACGGCCGCCGCCGTGTGCCTGTACGCCTCCGCGCGTGCACAGCGGGCGCCCGGAGGGTGCCGCTCCGTGACCCCCAGCTAGTAATGTGGCGGCCCGGGGAGCCCACTGTGCTACTCGGAGATGTGGGGTACGGGGACATGACCGTCGGTACGAACAGCTCGCCAGGTGCCGCCAAGGCGGCCGGCGCACCGGTCCTGGCGACCGTGTCCCAGCTGGCCGCGCCCGCCGCCCGGGTGCCCGTGCAGCCGCCCCAGGCAGCCTCCGCCGCCACCGCCCCGCCCCCGCAGGCCCGGCCCGCGCCCGCGAGCCCCGCAGGGCCCGCGGCGGCTGAAGCCGCGGACGCGTACGGCGAGTGCGCCGCGCTCGGGATCGATCCAGACGACCTGCCCGACGGGCTCGTGATCGCCGACGCCAGCGGCCGGGTCATCTGCTTCAACTCCGCCGCCGCCCGGATCACCGCCCTCGTGGCAGGTGAGGCCCTCGGCCTGGGCATCGAGCGGGCACTCCCGCTGGAGGACCTCGAAGGCCGCCGGTGGTGGGCGCTGACCGACCCCTACGGAGGCCTCGCCACCCGGCGCGGACAGCCCGAGCGCAACCTGCTGCTCCCCGGCGGCCGCGAGGTGCTCGTCTCCGCCCGGTACGTACGCACCCACCCCCAGGGCCCGGTACGCCGGCTCGTGGTCACCCTGCGCGGCACCGAGGCCCGGCGGCGCACCGAGCGCAGCCACGCCGAGCTGATCGCCACGGTCGCGCACGAGCTGCGCTCCCCGCTCACCTCCGTGAAGGGGTTCACGGCCACCCTGCTCGCCAAGTGGGAGCGCTTCACCGACGACCAGAAGCGGTTGATGCTGGAGACCGTCGACGCCGACGCGAACCGGGTCACGCGGCTCATCGCCGAACTCCTGGACATCTCCCGCATCGACTCGGGCCGCCTGGAGGTGCGCCGCCAGCCGGTCGACATCTCCACGGCCGTGGGACGGCACGTCCAGGCGCTCACCGCGAACGGGCAGGCCCCGGAGCGGTTCCTGGTCAGTGTGAGCAGGCCATTGCCCGACTTGTGGGCGGACCCGGACAAAATTGACCAGATCCTCGGCAACCTGCTCGAAAATGCGGTGCGCCACGGCGAGGGAACCGTCACCATCGACGTGACGCCGACCAGCTTCGCGAACGCCGCGGGGAAGACCGAGAAGGGAACCGCCGTCACCGTGACCGATGAAGGCCCTGGCATCCCCGAGGAGTCGATGGGCCGCGTCTTCACCCGTTTCTGGCGGGGCAGCAAGCGCGGCGGCACCGGCCTGGGCCTCTACATCGTCAAGGGCATCGTGGAAGCCCACGGCGGCACCATCAAGGTCGGCCGCGGCCCCGGCGGCGGCGCCGAGTTCCGATTTATCCTGCCCGTCGGCGCCCCGGCATACCTCACGCAGTAGACCTGCGGAGCATCTCGCCAGGCGGCCCACGGGCTCCTTCACCCCCAGCGACCTTTAGACTCGACCTTTGGCACCTTTGTGTCCTTGTGCCGAGCGCGTCCTGCGCGTCGCGCGGGGGACCCACCAGCCAGCCATCGGAAGTACGGGAAGAGATGTCGGCACCGAACAAGTCGTACGACCCTGTCGAGGTCGAGGCACTGAAACCGGAAGAGATCGAGCGCATGCGGGACGAGGCGCTCGCCGCCTTCGCCGCCGCCGGCGACCTCGACGAACTTCGCGAGGCGAAGACCGCGCACATGGGCGACCGCTCGCCCCTGGCGCTCGCCAACCGAGAGATCGGCGCGCTGCCCCCGCAGGCCAAGGCCACCGCGGGCAAGCTCGTGGGTCAGGCCCGGGGCGCCGTGAACAAGGCCTTCGGGGCCCGCACGGTCGCGCTCGAAGCCGAGCGCGACGAGCGGGTGCTGGTCGAGGAGGCGGTGGACGTCACGCTGCCTTACGACCGCGTGCCCGCCGGCGCCCGGCACCCCCTGACCACGCTGATGGACCGCATCGCGGACATCTTCACGGCCATGGGGTACGAGGTCGCGGAGGGCCCCGAGGTCGAGGCGGAGTGGTTCAACTTCGACGCCCTCAACTTCACGCCCGACCACCCCGCGCGCCAGATGCAGGACACCTTCTTCGTCCGGGGGCCGGAAGGCACCGAGGGCGACGAGTCCGGCGTCGTGCTGCGCACCCACACCTCCCCGGTGCAGGCGCGCTCGCTGCTGGAGCGCAAGCCCCCCGTCTACATCGTGTGCCCGGGGCGGGTGTACCGCACCGACGAGCTCGACGCGACGCACACCCCGGTCTTCCACCAGGTCGAGCTGCTCGCCGTGGACGAGGGCCTGACCATGGCGGACCTCAAGGGCACCATGGACCACATGGTCCAGGAGCTGTTCGGCGAGGGCACCACCACGCGCCTGCGCCCGCACTTCTTCCCCTTCACCGAGCCGTCCGCCGAGATGGACATGCAGTGCTACGTGTGCCGCGGCGCCTCGGTGGGCAACCCCGACCGCCCGTGCCGTACCTGCTCCAGCGAGGGCTGGATCGAGCTCGGCGGCTGCGGCATGGTCAACCCGAAGGTGCTCATCGCCTGCGGTGTGGACCCGGAGAAGTACAGCGGGTTCGCCTTCGGTTTCGGCATCGAGCGGATGCTGATGTTCCGGCACAACGTCGAAGACATGCGAGACATGGTCGAGGGTGACATCCGTTTCACCCGGCCGTTCGGGATGGAGATCTGATGCGGGTCCCGCTTTCTTGGCTGCGGGAGTACGTCGACCTCCCCGCGGGTGAAACCGGTCGCGACGTCGCGGCCAAGCTCGTCGACGCAGGTCTCGAGGTCGAGACCGTCGAGCAGCTCGGCGGCGGTCTGAAGGGCCCGCTCGTCGTCGGCCAGGTGCTGACCATCGAGGAGCTCGAAGGCTTCCGCAAGCCGATCCGCTTCTGCACGGTGGACGTCGGCCGGGCCAACGGCACCGGCCTGCCGCAGGAGATCGTCTGCGGCGCCCGGAACTTCTCCGTCGGCGACAAGGTCGTCGTGGTCCTGCCGGGCGCGGTCCTGCCCGGCGACTTCGCGATCGCCGCGCGCGAGACGTACGGCCGCACCTCCCACGGCATGATCTGCTCCGGCGACGAGCTGGGCATGGGCGACGACGGCACCCACGGCATCATCGTGCTGCCGCACGAGCACGAGGTCGGCACCGACGCGATCAAGCTCCTGGAGCTGGTCGACGAGGTCCTCGACATCGACATCACGCCGGACCGCGGCTACTGCATGTCCATGCGCGGTGTGGCCCGCGAGGCCGCCACCGCGTACGGCCTGCCGCTGCGCGACCCGGCGCTGCTCGACGTGCCCGCGCCGAACTCGTACGGCTACCCCGTCACGATCGACGACCCGCAGGGCTGCGACCGCTTCACCGCGCGCACGGTGACCGGCCTCGACCCCGAGGCGCGCTCCCCGATCTGGCTCACGCGCCGCCTCCAGAAGGCGGGCATGCGCCCGATCTCGCTCGCCGTCGACATCACCAACTACGTGATGCTCGAGCTCGGCCAGCCGCTGCACGCCTACGACCGCTCGCGGATCGACGGCGCCATCGGCGTCCGCCGTGCCGAGCGGGGCGAGAAGTTCACCACCCTCGACGGAGTCAAGCGCACGCTCGACTCCGAGGACCTGGTGATCACCGACGGCAGCGGCCCGATCGGGATCGCCGGTGTCATGGGCGGCGCCAACACCGAGATCGCCGACTCCGTCACCGACCCCGAGACCGGCGTCGTCACCGGCACCACCGAGGTGGTCGTGGAGGCCGCGCACTTCGACTCCGTGTCGATCTCGCGCACCGCCCGCCGCCTCAAGCTGTCCTCCGAGGCGTCCAAGCGCTTCGAGCGCGGCGTCGACCCGCAGGCCGCCGCCGCTGCCGCGCAGCGCACCGTCGACCTGCTCGTGCTGCTCGCGGGCGGCACCGCCGAGGCCGGCGTCACCGAGCTCACCGCCCCGGGCGCCCCGCGCACCATCGCGATGAGCGCGGACCACCCCGACAAGGTCGCGGGCATGGAGTACGGCCGGGAGACCGTCGTACGCCGCCTGCAGGAGGTCGGCTGCGACGTCTACGGCCAGGACGAGCTCGTCGTCACGGCACCCTCGTGGCGGCCCGACCTCGCCGAGCCCAACGACCTCGCCGAGGAAGTCATCCGGCTGGAGGGCTACGGGAACCTCCCCTCCACCCTCCCGCAGGTGCCCTCCGGCCGCGGTCTCACCGCCCGGCAGCAGCTGCACCGCCGGGTGGGCCGCGCGCTGGCCGGCGCGGGCTACGTGGAGGCGCTCAGCTACCCCTTCATCGGGGAGGGCGTCTTCGACCAGCTCCAGCTGCCCGCGCACGACGCCTCCCGCCAGGTCGTCAAGCTGGTCAACCCGATCTCCGACGAGGAGCCGGCGCTGCGCACCACGCTGCTGCCGGGTCTGCTCGGCGCGCTGCGCCGCAACGACAGCCGGGGCAGCCACGACCTCGCCCTCTTCGAGACCGGCTCGGTCTTCCGGGCCGCCGCGCAGCCGGGCGTCGCCGTACGCCTCGGCGTCGACCGGCGTCCCACCGACGAGGAGATCGCCACCCTGAACGCGGCCCTGCCCGCGCAGCCGCGCTACGCCGCGGTCGTGCTGGCCGGGGCCCGCGAGCAGGCCGGCTGGTGGGGCAAGGGCCGTCCGGCCGACTGGGCCGACGCGGTCCAGGCGGCGCGCTCGCTGGCCGTCGAGGCCGGTGCGGAGCTCGTCGTGCGCCAGGGCCAGTACGGCCCCTGGCACCCGGGCCGCTGCGCCGAACTGCTCGTCACCCTGGACGGGGTGGAGACGGTCATCGGTCACGCGGGCGAGCTGCACCCGCGCGTGGTCAAGGCGATGGGCCTGCCGGCCCGTACCAGCGCCATGGAGCTCGACCTGGACCGCCTCGCGGCGGCCGGCGGCGAGGCCCTCCAGGCGCCCCGGATCTCCTCCTTCCCGGTGGCGACCCAGGACGTCGCGCTGATCGTGGACGCGTCGGTGCCGGCTTCCGCCGTCGAGGACGCGCTGCACAAGGGCGCCGGTGAACTGCTGGAGTCCCTGCGGCTGTTCGACGTGTTCGAGGGCGAGCAGGTGGGCGAGGGCAAGAAGTCCCTCGCGTACGCGCTGCGGTTCCGCGCGGCCGACCGGACGCTGACCGCCGAGGAGTCCACGGCGGCGCGTGACGCGGCGGTCGCCCTGGCGGGCGAGCGGACCGGGGCGGTCCTGCGCGGCGCGTAGCCGCTGTCGCCGCTCCTTGTGGCACCGAGGGGGTGCATCCCGATCAGGGGGTGCACCCCCTCACCCGTACCCGGTACCCGGGGTCGGGCCGCCCTGCGGGGCTGTCCCCTCCCCGCCCTTCGCCCGTTCCCCGGGCTCTGCCCGGACCCGGTCCTCAAACGCCGGACGGGCTGGAAAGATCCAGCCTCGCCGGCGTTTGAGGCGCGGGGTCTGGGGCGGAGCCCCAGGGAACGGTGGAAGGGCGGGTAGGGGACAGCCCCGCAGGGCACCGGGGGCCGGGGCGCGGACGTCCGTGCGGCTGGGGCGCGGACGTCCGGGCCGGTATCGGTGGCCACGCGGGCCGGTGACGGGACCACGCGGGCCGGGCCCGGTGGGTGGGTCCGGCCCGCGTTCGGTCCGGCTCGGCCGGGGCCCGGCGACCAACCAGGACCCGGCGGAGCCGAAGCGCGCCGCCCGCCTGCCGTGGAGTGTCGGGCAGACAACAGGACGGGCGGCGCGGTTGACGGGTCGTCGCACTGTACGAGGGGGAGCCGACGACCCGGGCTACCTCTTGGCGAGGCCCTTAAGTGAAGCGCTCCGGGGGACTCCGGCGGCAGGGTGCGTATCGCATTTATGCGCGTACTCCGTTCACACCCCGTGTGAAGCGCGCACCCACTAGCCTGGATCCGACGAGCCCTTGGAGGGGCCATGCAGCCCAATGCCCTGCTCGATGCCCTCCTCGCCGAGGCGGGCATGTCCCACGCCGGACTCGCCGCGCACGTGAACCAGGCCGGCCGCAGCCGCGGACTGGCTCTGAGGTACGAACACACCGCCGTGACCCGGTGGTTGAAGGGCCAGCGCCCGCGCGGCCAGGTCCCGGACCTGATCTGCGAGGTCATCGGGGGCCGGTTGCGGCGGCCGCTCTCCCTCGACGACGTCGGGCTCGGTCTGCCCGGGCAGCCCGCCGATCCGCACGGAGCCCCGCTCAGTGGCTTCGTCGACCGGGCGGCCGCCCTGTGGCGCTCCGACGGCAACGGGTGCCGAGGACCCGACACCGGGGCCGTCACCGGTACGCCCGCCGTGATTCCGGTGTGGGAGTGGGAGAACCCGCCGGAGGACGCCGACGTGTCCCGCGAGGGGCCGACCCGGGTCGGACCCGAGCACGTGGAGATCCTGAAGGCCGCCCGCGCGCACTACGAGCTGATGTACCGCCGGGCCGGCGGCGTGGCCACCCGGGACCGGGTCGTCCGCTTCCTCGGCACCGAGACCGCCCCCATGCTGCGCGGCAGTTACTCCGACGGACTCGGCCGCAGCCTGCACCGGGCCGGCGGTTCCCTGGTGGCCGTGGCGGGGATCTGCGCGTACGACTCGGACGCGCACGGGCTGGCCCAGCGGTACTTCCACCAGGCCCTGCGCCTGGCCAAGGCGAGCGGGGACCGGGGGCTGGGGGCCTACGTGATCGCGCTGATCGTCAACCAGTCCCTGCACCTACGGGAGTTCCGCCAGGCCGTGGCCTTCGCCGAGGCCGCCCTGCGCGCGGCCGGCCGGCACACGACCCCGGCGCTGGCCGCCGACCTGTACGCCATGCAGGCCAAGGCGTACGCCCAACTCGGAGATACGGGAGCCGCGTTGGCCTGCATCCGCAAGGCCGAGGCGGCGGCGGAGCGGATCCGTCCCGGCACGGAGCCGGACGAGACGGGGTACGTACAGCCCGGGCTGGTCAACGTACAGGTGGCGGAGGCGCTGCTCGGTCTGGGCGATCTGCGGGCGGCCCGGGAGCAGGCTTCGGCCGCCGTCGGCACCCCCGCGCACGACCGGGGCCGGGTGCACCGGCTCGCGATGCTGTGCGAGATCCAGCTGCGCCAGGGGGAGGCCGATCAGGCGGTGGCCTCGGCGGCCGAAATGGCCGAGCGGGCCAAGGGGATGGAGTCCCTGCGCCTGCGCGACCGGCTGCGGGCGGTCCGGGAACAGCTGCTGACCAGCGGTTGTTCGGGGGCCGGGGAGACGGCCGAGCTCATCGACGGGGCGCTGCGCGTTCCGCTGTGACATCCCCCGTGGCGTTCTCTGCGCCGCCCTTTGCGCGTTCCCCTGAGCGGGGGTGAACTGCTGCCATGTTGCCACCTACTCGATCGGAAGGTGGCAGAACCGTGCAGTGGATGAACTTGAGTGAGCAAACCGTGTACACGAACCGCTGGTTCGATGTGAATCTCGCCGATGTGGAGCTCCCCGACGGCCGGCACCTGGACCACTTCGTCATCCGGCTCCGCCCGGTCGCCGTCGCCACGGCCGTCAACGAGGCCAACGAGGTGCTGCTGCTGTGGCGCCACCGCTTCATCACCGACAGCTGGGGCTGGGAACTGCCCGCCGGGGTCGTCGAGGACGGGGAGTCCGTGGAGCGGGCGGCCGCCCGGGAGATGGAGGAGGAGTCGGGCTGGCGGCCCGGCCCCCTGCACCACCTGATGACCGTCGAGCCGTCCAACGGGCTGACCGACGCCCGCCACCACCTCTACTGGGCGGAGGGGGCCACCTACACGGGCCATCCCGAGGACGACTTCGAGTCCTCGCGCCGCGAGTGGGTCCCGCTCAAGCTGGTCCCCGACATGATCGCGCGCGGCGAGATCCCGGCCGCCAACATGGCGGCCGGGCTGTTGCTGCTGCACCACCTGCGGCTCGGCTGAGCCGCAGGCGGCCGGCCGCAAGCGTCAGCTGTACGGGTAGAAGCCCGAGCCGGTCTTGCGGCCGAGGCGGCCGGCGTCGACCATGCGCTGGAGCAGCGGGGGAGCCGCGTACAGGGGCTCCTTGAACTCCGCGTACATCGAGTCGGCCACCGAGGCCACCGTGTCCAGACCGATGAGGTCCGCGAGCTTCAGCGGGCCCATCGGGTGGGCGCAGCCCAGCTCCATGCCGTTGTCGATGTCCTCGCGGCTCGCGATGCCCGACTCGAACATCCGGATCGCGGACAGCAGGTACGGGATGAGGAGCGCGTTGACCACGAAGCCGGAGCGGTCCTGGGCGCGGATGGCGTGCTTGCCCAGCGCGCCCCCGACCAGGGCCTCCGCGCGCTTGATGGTCTCGTCGCTGGTGGTCAGCGCCGGGATCAGCTCGACGAGCTGCTGCACCGGGGCCGGGTTGAAGAAGTGGATGCCGATGACCTGGTCGGGACGGGACGTCGCGACGGCCAGCTTGACCAGCGGGATCGAGGAGGTGTTGGAGGCGAGGATCGCGTCCGGGCGGGTGACCACCTGGTCGAGGACCTGGAAGATCTCCGTCTTGACCTGCTCGTTCTCGACGACCGCCTCGATGACGAGGTCGCGGTCGGCGAACTCGCCGAGATCGGTGGTGAACGACAGGCGGGCCAGGGTCGCGTCCCGCTCCTCCTCGCTGATCTTGCCGCGTTCGGCGGCCCTGGTCAGAGAGGTGTGCAGCCGGGTCCGCCCGAGTTCGAGGGCCTCGCCGGTGGTTTCGGCGACCATCACCTCGAGCCCGCTCCGGGCGAACACCTCCGCGATGCCCGCGCCCATCTGGCCACAGCCCACTACGCCGACGCGTGCGATGTCGTCTGGGAGGTCCGTCACATCGTGCCTTTCGCTGCTCTCCATCGCGGGTCCCCCGTACTCGTGCAGTGGTAACTGCGTTCCGGCGCCCGCCACGCCCCCCGACGTTACCCCCGTCCTTGCCCGGCGTGTCGGGCCGGGGCGGGCATGCTGGGCGGACACCAGGCAATGTCACGCAGCGGAACGGAGTCGTCACATGGCGTCCATCGGGAGGCGGGTCGTCGGGGGGCGGGCCATCGAGAGGGGGGCCATCGGGAGGAGGGGAGTCCTGGCCGCGGCGGCGGGGGTGCTGGCCGCCGTGTCGGCCGCCCCCGCGCGAGCGGTCGGGCCGGCGGAGGCGGGCGGGGCGAAGCGGCCGCGCGCGGCGGGCGAAGCCGCGTTCCGGGGGATGTGGGTCGCCTCCGTGCAGAACGTGGACTGGCCCTCGCAGAGCGGGCTTTCCGCGCGGGAGCAGCGCGCCGAACTGCTGGCCCTCCTCGACGCCGCCGTCGCGCGCCGCCTCAACGCGGTGATCCTCCAGGTCCGTCCGACCGCCGACGCGATGTGGCCCTCGGCGCGCGAGCCCTGGTCGCAGTGGCTGACCGGGGAGCAGGGCGTCGACCCCGGCTGGGACCCGCTCGGCACGGCGGTCGCCGAAGCGCACGCCCGTGGGCTGGAACTGCACGCCTGGTTCAACCCGTACCGGGTGGCCAACCACACCGACCGGAGCCTCCTCGTCCCCGAGCACCCGGCCCGGCGCAACCGGGGCTGGACCGTGCCCTACGGCGGCAAGCTGTACTACAACCCCGGACTCCCGGAAGTCCGCCGGTTCGTGCAGGACGCCATGCTCGACGCCGTCGCCCGCTACCCCCTGGACGGGGTGCACTGGGACGACTACTTCTACCCGTACCCCGTCGAGGGGCGCGATTTCGACGACGACGCCGCCTACGAGCAGTACGGCCGGGCCTTCGCGACCCGCGCCGACTGGCGCCGCCACAACACCGACACCCTGGTCCGCGAGATGTCCGAGCGGCTGCGGGCGCTGCGCCCCGCGACGCGCTTCGGCATCAGCCCCTTCGCCGTCTGGCGCAACTCCGACCGCGACCCGCTCGGTTCGCCGACGCAGGCGGGCGTCGCCACGTACGACGACCTGTACGCGGACACCCGCAAGTGGGTGCGCGAGGGCTGGATCGACTACATCGTGCCGCAGGCCTACTGGCAGCTCGGCCACCCGGCGGCCGACTACGCCGCCATCGTCCCCTGGTGGGCGCGCACCGTCGCCGGCACACGCGTCCAGCTCTACGTGGGGGAGGCGCTGTACCGCTGCGACGCGGAGAGCTCCACCGCCGCCTGGCGCGATCCGCGCGAGCTGTCCCGGCACCTGCGGTTCGCCGCCGGATACCCGGAGGTCCGCGGCCATGCCTACTTCTCCGCGAAGCAGGTGGTCGCGGACCCCAACGGGGCGATGGCCCGGGTGGTGGCCGACCACTACCCGACGGCGGTGGCCGTGCCACCGCGCTGACCCGGCCCGATCGACAAGACGCCCCCTGGGGGCGGCCGGTCAGGTGTCGTGGTCGGCGGGGTGCTTCACGACGCAGTCGGGGCCGGGGGACATGACGGCCTCGTGTCCGTCCGTGAAGCGGACGCGGTAGGGAGGGGTGCCGTTCTCTCCCAGGACCTGGGTGATCTCTCCGACCTTGTCGTGCTGGCCCACGATCCTGCCGTGCTGAACCAGCTGGTCGCCCTCGGTCGCGCGCATGCTGACCTCCTCGGTGGCGGTCCGATCCGGTGCTAGCAGTTTAGGTCGTTCGGCCCCTTTTTGGCCCATCGGACCGCTGCGTCACGGCGATGCAGACGAGCACCGCACAGGCGGCGACGGGCGCGGCCGGGGACAGGCGTTCGCCGAGCAGCAGCACCGACCACACCAGGGTCAGCAGCGGCTGCGCGAGCTGGAGCTGGCTGGCGCGGGCAGCGCCGATCTCGGCCATGCCCCGGTACCAGACGTAGAGGCCGAGGAAGGAGGAGCCGACCGCCACCCAGACGAGACCGACCACCCCGTGGCCGGTCAGATCGACCGGTTCGTACGCGAGCCCGAGCGCGGAACCGGCGACGCCGATGGGCAGGCACAGCACCAGCGCCCAGGCGATCACCTGCCAGCCGGGGAGCAGCCGGGCCAGGCGCCCGCCCTCGGTGTACCCGGCCGCGCAGACCAGCAGCGCGGCGAAGAGGAAGGCGTCGCCGGCCGAGAGGGCGCCGCCGCTCTGGGCCACGGTGAAGCCGAGGACGACGACCGCGCCGGCGACGGCCGCGGCCCAGAACCGCCGCGAGGGCCGGGCGCCGGTGCGCAGCGAGGAGACGACCGCCGTGGTGAGCGGCAACAGGCCGACCACCACGGCGGCGTGCGAGGTGGTGGAGGTCTGCAGGGCGAGGGTGGTGAGCAGGGGGAAGCCGACGACCACACCGCCCGCGACGACCGCCAGCCCCGCCCAGTGGGCGCGGGCGGGGACCGGGACGCGCAGGGCCAGCAGGAAGGCGCCGGCCGTCAGGCCCGCGAGCAGACAGCGCAGGCCGAAGAGGGACCACGGGCCGAAGCTCTCCAGGCCCCAGGCGGTACCGGGGAAGGTCAGCGAGAAGGTGACGACACCGGCCGCCGCGAGGGTGGTGCCCCCGAGCGCGGGCCGGGGCCGGCGGGCGGCGGTACCTCGAACTGCTATCGCGTTCGGGAGAGTAGCGCTATTCTGTGCTGTCATGTACGAGCGTAGCAGTGTGGCGGAACTGGCGGAATCCCTTCGAGTCGAGCTGAACCGCTACTCGGTGGGTGGAAAGCTCCCGTCGAGCCGGGTCCTGGTCGAGCAGTACCGGGTCAGTCCCGTCACCGTCTCCCGGGCCCTCGCCCAGCTCGCCGCCGAGGGCCTGGTGGTCACCCGCCCCGGAGCCGGGGTCTACCGCGCGCAGCCCCGTACGCACACCCAGGAGCCCGGCGACACCTCCTGGCAGGCCGTCGCCCTGAGCGCCGAGGACTCCGGCGAGGTGGTCCCGCGCTCCGTGGACGCCTCCGGGGTGCTGGTCACCCTGGCCGCCCCGCCCGCCGGCGTCATCCCGCTGCACAGCGGCTACCTGCACGAGGCGCTCCAGCCCGAGCGGGCCATGGCGGCCGCCCTCGCCCGGGCCGGCCGGCGGCCGGGGGTGTGGGGGAGGCCGCCCGTGGAGGGCCTGGCGGAGCTGCGGGACTGGTTCGCCCGCGAGATCGGCGGGGCCGTCGCGGCCGGGGACGTGCTGGTGACCGCGGGCGGCCAGAGCGCGCTCGCCACCGCGCTGCGGGCGCTCGCCCCGCCCGGGGCGCCGATCCTCGTCGAATCCCCGACCTACCCGGGGCTGCTGGCCCTCGCGCGGGCCGCCGGATGCCGGCCGGTGCCCGTCCCGGTGGACGCGGACGGGGTCCGGCCCGAGCTGCTGGCCGCAGCCTTCGAAGCGACCGGGGCGCGGGTCTTCGTATGCCAGCCGCTGTTCCAGAATCCGACCGGAGCCGTGCTCTCCGGCGAGCGGCGGGGCGAGGTGCTGCGGATCGCGCGCGCCGCCGGGGCGTTCGTGCTGGAAGACGACTACGCGCGGTCCCTGGCCCACGAGGACTCGGGCCCGCTGCCCGCGCCGCTCGCCGCCGAGGACCCGGACGGGGTGGTCGTCCACGTGCGGTCGCTGACCAAGGTCACCTCGCCCAGCCTGCGGGTGGGCGCGCTGGCGGCCCGGGGCCCGGTCTTCGACCGGCTGCGCGCCATCCAGGTCGTGGACAGCTTCTTCGTGCCCCGGCCGCTCCAGGAGGCCGCCCTGGAACTGGTCGGCGCACCCGCCTGGCCGCGCCACCTCAAGGCCGTCGCCGCCGAACTGCGCCACCGCCGGGACGTCCTGACGGGGGCGCTGCGGCGGGAGCTGCCGGAGCTGGAGGTGCCCCACCCGCCGCGCGGCGGCTACCAGTTGTGGGCGCGGCCCGGCGGGGGCGGCGACGACGCGGCCTTCGTGGCGGCCGCCCTGCGGGCCGGGGTCGCGGTCGCGCCGGGACGTCCGTACTTCTGCGCGGAACCGCCCGGCCCGTTCGTCCGGCTGAGCTTCGCCGGGGTGTCCGGCGCGGGCGAACTGAACGAGGCCGTCCGGCGGCTGCGGTCCGGGCTTCGTCTCGACGCTTGACCTCGTGCGGCACGCGGATCACCATCGCCGCATGCATGTTCGGGTTTCGCTAGTCGCAGCAGCCCGTAGTACCTCGCTGCTCGCCGAGCGCTTCGACGACGACCGCCCCCTCGACGTGGACGGCTGGCGCGCGGTGGAATCCGCCGCGCGCGGGCTCGTACCGCTGGGCTCGGCCGAGCTCCGCTACTGTTCGCCGACCTCGCGCAGCCGGGCCACGGGGACCGCTCTCGGCTACGCCCCGATGGCACAACCCGCCTTGCGGGAGTGCGACATGGGCCGCTGGCGCGGGCTCACCCTGGCCGAGGTGGCGGCCCGGGACCCCGCGGCCGTGGACCTCTGGCTCAGCGATCCGCACGCCGCGCCGCACGGCGGGGAGTCCCTGCTCGCCTTCATCGCCCGGATCGGCGGCTGGCTTGACACCCGGCCGGCGGACGACGGGGGAGCGATCGTGGCGGTGGCGGAGCCGTCGGTGGTCAGGGCGGCCCTCGTGTACGCCCTGAACGCACCGCCGCTGACGTACTGGAACGTGGATGTCCGCCCCCTGTCCACGCTCACCCTCGCCGGCCGGCCGCGGCGCTGGCACCTCTCCCTCCAGGCGCCCGTCTGAACGGCCTTGCGAACCGGATAAATCGGTTGAGGCGCAGGTGGGGCCTGCCTAGCCTGCGGGCATGGACGACACCACAGACACCGGCGGCGCCGGCACCGGCGGCCCGGGCATCCGCATCACCACCCTCGCGGAGCGGCCCGAACTGGCCTCGCGGCTCTGGGACATGAAGGACTCCTGGCCCGAGTTCGCCCAGCACGACTCACTGGCCTGGCTGCTGTACCCGCGGATGGTGGCCGAATTCCCGGAGTACGTCCTGATCGCCACGGACGGCGACACGGTGGTCGGCCGGGGCTTCAGCGTGCCCTTCGCGCAGCACGCGCCGGGCCGCGACGGCGGGCTGCCCGCACAGGGCTGGGACCGGATCCTGATGTGGGCCTTCTCCGACCTGCGGCGCGGGGTCGCGGCCGACACCGTGAGCGCGATCGAGATCAGCATCGCCACCGGCCGGCAGGGGGAGGGGCTGTCAGGCCGGATGCTCGCGGCGATGCGGGAGAACGCCCGGGCGCGCGGATTCGCCGAGGTGGTGGCGCCGGTCCGGCCCAGCGGAAAGCCGGCCGAGCCGGACGCCTCGATCCACGAGTACGCGTACCGCACCCGCGAGGACGGCCTCCCCCACGACCCGTGGCTACGGGTCCACGTGCGGGCGGGCGGTGTCATCGACTCGGTGGCCCCGCTGTCGATGACGATCACCGGCTCCCTCGCGCAGTGGCGCGAGTGGACCGGCCTGCCCTTCGACACGGCCGGCCCGGTCCGCGTTCCCGGAGCCCTGTCCCCGGTCCACTGCGAACCGGAGCAGGGCTTCGCGGTCTACGTGGAGCCGAACGTCTGGGTCCGGCACGCGGTGGACCGGGGACCGGGAGCCTAGAGGAGCGCGATGGGGGCGGCGGCGGAGGCCGGGAGGTAGATCCCGCCGATGCCCGCGTAGTTCGCCCGGTAGCCGCGCAGGAGTTCGTCCAGCGGGATCGTCAGCCGGGCCGGGGTGTCGCAGCGGGCAGCTCCGAACTGGTCGGTGACGGCCGTGCAGAGCGTGCGGCCGCCGACCGTGGTGAAGGTGACCGGTACGCCGTCCAGCCCGGCCGGCGCGTCCGCGATCCGCACCGTGGTGCTGAGGTTCTTGACGCCGAAGAGCAGCCCGTTCAGCTTCGCCGGACCCGCCGTGGCGACCGTGGCCACGGCGGGCCGGACCAGCTCGGGGCTCTCGCAGAGCTGTGCGGCGGGAGCGAACACCTGCCCGGTGGGGCAGGCCACGACGGTGGCGACCCCGCCCGCGCACTGCACGTAGAACCGGTGGTCCTGCAGCCGCGGCAGCCGCCCGGTGACGCCACCGGCGCACGAACCCTCGGCCGCACCCGCGGGCGCCGCCCCCGCTCCCAGGGCGAGGACCGCCCCGGCGGCCAGTGCGGCGAGCCCCTTGGAGAGCCGTCCCTTGCCGATGCGTAACACCCTTGCCCCCAGCTCACTCAGTGTGACGAAATGAATACGAAGTGACTATAGGGACGGCTGTGTGGCGGGCGCAACGCTCTCAGGCCATCGCCAGACAGTGCGAATATCCGCTGATATGAACGCGTTCAAGCCCTGGTCGAACTAGCGGCCGCGGGGCTTCCCGCGCTTGCCGGTGGACTTCGCCGTGGCCTTGCCGCCCTTGGGGGCGCCGGAGCGCGGGTTCTTGGCGGCCGGCTTGCCGCCCGACCGGGGCGCCGGCTTGCGGGCCGCCGGCTTCGCCTTCTTCTGCTCGGGCTCGGGCTGTGTACGGCCGCGCCCGCGCGAGCTGTTGACGGTCCGCCCGCGCACGATCCCGATGAACTCCTCGACCAGGTCGGGAGTGACGTCCGCCTCGGGCCACGACAGCGCGACCCGCGACTCGGGGGCGTCCAGCAGGGTCCTGTACGTGAGGTCCTTGCGGTGGTGCAGCCGCGCGAGCGACTGGGGCACGATCAGGACCCCGATGCCCGCCGCCACCAGCTCGATGGCGTCGGCCGTGGTCTCAGGGCGCTGGAGCGCGGCCTTGCCCGGCAGCTGCTCCCACTCGAGGGTGTCGTCCAGCGGGTGGAGCACGATGTCGTCGGCCAGCTCCGCCAGGGACAGCTCCTCGGCCGCGGCCATGAGGTGGTCCTTCGGGATCACGACGACCGTGGTCTCGGTGTAGAGGGGGATCGCGCTGAGATCCGTACGGTCGATCGGCAGCCGGACGAACCCGGCGTCGGCGCCGCCTCCGCGCAGCAGGGCGGGGGCTTCGGCCGGAGCGACCGGGACGAGGGTCAGCGGAACGTCGGGCAGCCGCTCCTTCCAGATCCGGACCCACTTCGTGGGAGTCACCCCGGGGACGTATGCGAGCTGGAACGACGGGGGGGTCCGGGAGTCTGTCACCCGGCCAGATTACCGGCCGTGGTCGGAGGTGGCGCACATGCTCGATACCCTTGACCCCATGACGTCGCACCAGACCACCCAGACCATGAAGCCCGCTACTGCGGCGAAGAAGCTGGGTGTGTACCTCGAGGCCACCCCCGCAGAGTTCCAGGAGGGTGTCGTCTCGCGCACCGAGCTGACCGCCCTCCAGGCCGAGCCGCCCCAGTGGCTGCAGGACCTCCGGGCCAACGGCCCGCACCCCCGTCCGGTGGTCGCGGCGAAGCTCGGCGTCTCCATCGCCGGTCTGGCGCGCGGCGGCGTCACCGAGGCGCTCACCACGGAGCAGATCGAGGCCCTGAAGCAGGAGATGCCGGAGTGGCTCGCGAAGGAGCGCGCCACCCAGGCCGACGTCCGCAAGGAGACCGTCCGCATCAAGCAGATGCAGGCGGAGAAGGCCGCCAAGACCGAGAAGTCCGCGAAGTAGCCGCCTCCCCTCGGCCCGTACCGGCCGTGAGATGCTGGTGCGCGTGACGATCGAGGACCTGGTGCGGCTGCGGCGCGCCCGGGACGTCATGGACCGCGACTACACCGAGCCGCTGGACGTACCGGCGCTGGCGGGCGTCGCCCTCATGTCGCCCGGGCACTTCTCCCGCAGCTTCCGCGCCGCCTTCGGGGAGACCCCGTACAGCTACCTGATGACCCGCCGCGTCGAGCGGGCGAAGGCGCTGCTGCGCCGGGGCGACCTGAGCGTGACCGAGGTCTGCTTCGCCATCGGATGCACCTCGCTCGGGTCGTTCAGCTCGCGCTTCACGGAGCTGATCGGTGAGACCCCCAGCGCCTACCGGGCCCGGCGGCACGAGGCGGGTGCCGCCATCCCGGCGTGTGTCGCCAAGGTCTTCACCCGGCCCGTCCGGAACCCCGCGGGCAGCGGGAGAGCGGGAAGCGCGGCCGCGTCGTAGCGTCGGAGCATGACCATCAGGCTCTCGCAGTGCTTCATCGCCGTCGACGACCACGACAAGGCCCTCGCCTTCTACCGTGACGCCCTCGGCATGGAAGTCCGCAACGACGTCGCGTTCGAGGGGATGCGCTGGGTGACCGTCGGCTCGCCCGAGCAGCCCGACGTGGAGATCGTCCTCGAACCGCCGCTGGCCGACCCCGGCTCCTCGCCTGCCGACCGGCAGGCGATGGCGCAACTGCTGGCCAAGGGCATGCTCCGCGGGGTGATCTTCTCGACGGACGACGTGGACGCCACCTTCGAGCGCATCCGGGCCGCCGGCGCCGAGGTGCTCCAGGAGCCCGTCGACCAGCCGTACGGGGTCCGCGACTGCGCCTTCCGCGATCCGGCCGGCAACATGCTCCGCTTCAACCAGCCCCGCCGCCCCAGCTGAACCGCGGCCCCCGCAGCGGCCGACCCGAAGCCGCCGCCTCCGAAGCCGCTGACCCCGAACCTGCCGCCTCCGAAGCCCCTGCCCCCGAACCCGCCGCCCCCGTGACGCGTCCTCACCCGGCGGCGGCCCACCCCGGGACCGTCGGCAGCACCTGCTCGGCCACGCGCAGCAGTACCGCGTCCTCGGGCACCGCGCCGTCGGAGCGCCACAGGGTCAGCTCGTAGTAGCCGCCGCCGTCCGCCGCGTCCCGGGCCACCATGAGGGCGCGGGTGGGGACGCCGGAGCCGGTGCTGGCATCGCTGCCGTCCAGGCGGAAGCTGATGCTGAGGGTGCGGTCCGAGTAGAAGGCGGCCGGGCGGCCCAGGACCTTCAGCGGCAATGTGCCGTCCCCCAGGAGCTTGCCCAGGGTGGCGACGGTCAGCTGGTTGTACGCGACCGTCAGGTGCGCCGTGTAGGTCTCGAACTCGACCTCGCCCGAGGGGGTGTGGATCTCCTTGTCGCTGCCGACGGGCTTGAAGGTGCTGCCGCTGCCGTTCGCGTTCTTCACGGCCTCCCCCGGAGTGCCGAGCAGATCGGCGAGATCCGGGCGGTGCAGAGCCGTGCACAGCTGGGCACCGGAGACGTGCCCCGGCTCGTCCGCGGATTCCGCGGGCGTCTTCTCGGGCTGCCCGTGCGAGCAGGTGACGGGCTTCGGCTCGGGGCTCGAATTCGCCGACTCCCCGGCCAGCCAGACGCCGGCCCCCATGGCTCCGATCAAGCCCACGGCCAGGATGCCCTGGCTTATCGCTGCGCGCGTCGTGATCGTGCCGACGTGTTCGGTCATGTCCCCCACCTGCTGTGATCCCCCGATATGTGCCCGGGGACACTAACCCGTGATCATCGGGCGGACAAGGGAGTAACGCCGGGGGAGCGGGGCCGGATGCTGCTTTGCATAAACGTGCGGCCTTACGTATAGTCATGCCATCGAGGAGGAGGGTCCGATGGTGGTACGTGTAGCGGTGGCCGGTGCGAGCGGATACGCGGGCGGGGAAGTGCTGCGCCTGCTGCTCGCCCACCCCGAGGTCGAGATCGGGGCGCTGACCGCGAACTCCAACGCCGGGCAGCCGCTCGGCGCACTCCAGCCGCACCTGGTGCCACTGGCCGGACGCATCCTGGAGCCGACCACGCCCGAGGTGCTCTCCGGCCATGATGTCGTCTTCCTCGCCCTTCCGCACGGGCAGTCCGCCGCCGTGGCCGCCCAGCTCGGCGAGGAGGTCCTCGTCGTCGACATGGGCGCCGACCACCGGCTCCAGGACTCCGCCGACTGGGACAAGTTCTACGGCGCACCGCACGCCGGTACCTGGCCCTACGGACTCCCCGAGCTGCCCGGCGCCCGCGCCGCCCTGGCCGGCACCAAGCGGATCGCCGTCCCCGGCTGCTACCCGACCGCCGTCTCGCTCGCGCTGTTCCCGGCCTACGCCGCTCAGCTCGCCGAGCCCGAGGCGGTGATCGTCGCCGCCTCCGGTACCTCCGGCGCGGGCAAGGCCCTCAAGCCGAACCTGCTCGGCTCCGAGGTCATGGGCTCCATGAGCCCGTACGGGGTCGGCGGCGGCCACCGGCACACCCCCGAGATGGTGCAGAACCTCAGCCCGGTCGCCGGGCAGCGGGTCTCCGTCTCCTTCACGCCCACGCTGGCGCCGATGCCCCGCGGCATCCTGGCCACCTGCTCCGCCAAGGCGCTGCCGGGGACCACGGCCGACGCGGTCCGCGCCGCGTACGAGAAGGCCTACGCGGACGAGCCCTTCGTGCACTTGCTGCCCGAGGGGCGGTGGCCGGCGACGGCGTCCGTCTACGGTTCCAACGCCGTTCAGATCCAGGTCGCGTACGACGAGGCCGCGCAGCGGATCATCGCGATCAGCGCCATCGACAACCTCACCAAGGGCACCGCCGGCGGTGCGGTCCAGAGCATGAACATCGCCCTGGGGCTCCACGAGAGCCTGGGTCTTTCCACGATCGGAGTCGCACCGTGAGCGTCACGGCAGCACAGGGGTTCACGGCGGCGGGCATCGCCGCCGGGATCAAGGCGAACGGCAATCCCGACCTGGCCCTCGTGGTCAACAACGGGCCGCGCCTGGCCGCGGCGGGCGTCTTCACCTCCAACCGGGTCAAGGCCGCGCCCGTCCACTGGTCCGAGCAGGTCCTGCGCGGCGCCACCGTCAGCGCGGTGGTCCTCAACTCCGGCGGCGCCAACGCGTGCACCGGCCCCAAGGGCTTCCAGGACACCCACGCCACCGCCGAGAAGGTCGCCGAGGTCCTGAACGGGCTCGGCGGGGGCGGCGAGGTCAACGCCGGCGAGGTCGCCGTCGCGTCCACCGGCCTGATCGGCGTCCTGCTCCCCATGGACAAGCTGCTCCCCGGCATCGACGCCGCGGCCGCCGCGCTCTCCGCCGACGGCGGCGAGGCCGCCGCGATCGCCATCAAGACCACCGACACCGTGCACAAGACGGCCACCGTGTCCCAGGACGGCTGGACCGTGGGCGGCATGGCCAAGGGCGCGGGCATGCTCGCCCCGGGCCTGGCCACCATGCTCGTCGTCCTCACCACCGACGCCGACGTGGACAGCGCCACCCTCGACAAGGCGCTGCGCGGCGCGACCCGCACCACCTTCGACCGGGTCGACTCCGACGGGTGCATGTCCACCAACGACACGGTGCTGCTGCTCGCCTCGGGAGCGTCCGGCCGGGTGCCGGCGTACGAGGCGTTCGCGGAGGCCGTACGGACGGTCTGCGACGACCTGGCCCGCCAGCTGATCGGTGACGCCGAGGGCGCGAGCAAGGACATCCGCATCGAGGTCGTCGGCGCGGCCACCGAGGAGGACGCGGTCGAGGTCGGCCGGTCCATCGCCCGGAACAACCTGCTCAAGTGCGCCATCCACGGCGAGGACCCGAACTGGGGCCGCGTCCTGTCCGCGATCGGCACCACGAAGGCCGCCTTCGACCCGGACCGGCTGAACGTCGCCATCAACGACGTCTGGGTCTGCAAGAACGGCTCCGTCGGCGAGAACCGCGACCTGGTGAGCATGAAGGGCCGCGAGGTCCGCATCACCGCGGACCTGTCCACCGGTGCGCAGTCGGCGGTCATCTGGGCCAACGACCTGACCGCCGAGTACGTCCACGAGAACAGCGCGTACTCCTCATGAGCACTGCACGCAGGCACACCGCGCTGCCCAAGGCCGAGATCCTCATCGAGGCCCTGCCCTGGCTGACCCGGCACAACGGCAAGATCGTCGTCATCAAGTTCGGCGGCAACGCCATGATCGACGAGGATCTGAAGGCCGCCTTCGCGCAGGACGTCGTCTTCCTGCGGCAGGCCGGCCTGAAGCCGGTCGTCGTGCACGGCGGCGGCCCGCAGATCAACGCCCAGCTCGACAAGCAGGGCCTGGTCAGCGAGTTCAAGGCGGGCCTGCGCGTCACCACGCCCGAGGCGATGGACGTCGTACGGATGGTCCTGGCCGGGCAGGTCCAGCGCGAGCTGGTCGGGCTGCTCAACCAGCACGGGCCGCTGGCCGTCGGCATGACCGGCGAGGACGCCCACACGATCACCGCCACCAAGCACACGCCCGAGATCGACGGCGAGAGCGTCGACATCGGGCGGGTCGGCGAGATCACCGCCATCGACACCGGCGCGATCGAAGCGCTGCTGGCCGACGGCCGGATCCCGGTCATCTCCTCCATCGCGCGCAGCGCCGACGACCACCACGTGTACAACGTGAACGCCGACACGGCCGCCGCGGCGCTCGCCGCCGCGCTCGGCGCCGAGACGCTGATGGTCCTGACCGACGTAGAGGGGCTCTACGCGGACTGGCCCAACAGCGACGAGGTCATCAGCAGGCTCACCGTCAGCCAGCTCGAGAAGCTGCTGCCCGAACTGTCCAGCGGCATGGTCCCGAAGATGGAGGGCTGCCTGCACGCCGTCCGCAACGGGGTGACCACCGCCCGCGTGATCGACGGGCGGGTCCAGCACTCGATCCTGCTGGAGATCTTCACGGACGAGGGAATCGGCACGATGGTCGTGCTCGATGCCCAGGGACTCGATGCGCAGCCGTCCGATGCGCAGGCAGCCGATACACAGGCAGTCGATACACAGGGAGGGGACCCCGCATGACCGGCAACCAGGAGTTCGCCGCCCGCTGGCAGGGCGCGCTGACCAATAATTACGGCACCCCCGCGCTGGCGCTCGTACGCGGCGAAGGCGCGCAGGTCTGGGACGCGGACGGCAAGCAGTACACCGACTTCGTCGGCGGCATCGCGGTCAACGCCCTCGGCCACGCGCACCCGGCCATCGTCACCGCCGTGACCGAGCAGATCTCCACCCTGGGCCACGTCTCCAACCTCTACGCCTCCGAGCCCGTGCTCGCGCTCGGCGAGCGGCTGCTCCAGCTCTTCGGCCGCCCCGGCAAGATTTTCTTCTGCAACTCCGGTGCCGAGGCCGTCGAGGCCGCCTTCAAGATCGGCCGGCTGACCGGGCGGACCCACATGGTCGCCACCGACGGCGGCTTCCACGGCCGCACCATGGGCGCCCTGGCGCTCACCGGCCAGCCCAAGAAGCAGGGCCCCTTCCTGCCGCTGCCCGGTGACGTCACGCACGTTCCGTACGGCGACGTGGAGGCCCTGCGGGCCGCCGTCACCGAAGAGACCGCGTTCGTGATCATCGAGCCGATCCAGGGCGAGAACGGTGTGGTCGTTCCCCCGGCCGGATACCTGACGGCCGCCCGCGAGATCACCCGGGCCACCGGCACCCTGCTCGTCCTCGACGAGGTGCAGACCGGCATCGGGCGCTGCGGCCAGTGGTTCGAGCACCAGGCCCACGAGGGCGTGGAGCCCGATGTCGTCACACTCGCGAAGGGGCTCGGCGGAGGTCTGCCGATCGGCGCCGTCGCCGCCTTCGGACCCGTGGCCGACCTGCTCCAGCCCGGTCAGCACGGGACCACCTTCGGCGGCAACCCGATCGCGTGCGCCGCCGGCCTCGCGGTGATCGACACCATCGCCGCCGACGGACTCCTCGACCAGGTCAAGGAGCGCGGCGAGCGGTTGCGGTCCGGAATCGAAGGATTCGCACACCCGCTCGTCTCACACGTCCGCGGCGCAGGCCTTCTGCTGGGTATCGTGCTGACCGAGCCGCTCGCACCGCAGGTGCAGAGCGCGGCTCAGGACGCCGGCTTCCTGGTCAACGCGCCCGCCCCCGACGTCGTACGGCTCATGCCTCCGTACGTGCTCTCCGAGGCCGAGGTGGACGCGTTCCTGCAGGCCCTGCCCGGCGTGCTGGACGCAGCGAAGTCCGCCGCGGACGTGGACGGATGATCAATCGGGGAATGGGACGACGATGAGTCAGGCGCAGGAACACGAGTCGAACGGGCAGTCCGTCCCGCAGACCCGCACCGCCCGCCACCGCCGGATCGTGGACATCCTCAACCGGCAGCCGGTCCGCTCACAGAGCCAGCTGGCCAAGCTGCTCGCCGACGACGGGCTGAGCGTCACCCAGGCGACGCTCAGCCGCGACCTCGACGAGCTCGGCGCCGTGAAGATCCGCAACACGGGCGGAGAGCTGATCTACGCGGTCCCCAGCGAGGGCGGCTTCCGCACCCCGCAGGCGCCGCTCGGCGAATCGGCGAAGGAGGAGCGCATGCGTCGCCTCTCCGGCGAACTGCTGATCTCGGCGGAGGCCTCCGCGAACCTCGTGGTCCTGCGCACCCCGCCGGGTGCGGCCCAGTTCCTCGCCTCCGCGATCGACCAGGCGGAACTCCAGGCCATCCTCGGCACCATCGCGGGCGACGACACCCTGATGCTGATCAGCCGCGACCCGGCGGGCGGCCAGGCCCTCGCCGACCACCTGCTGAGGCTGGCCCAGAAGGAGAGCTGAGCCGCCGCTCCTCCTCCACGTCCGCGGGCGCCGGAAAACCCCTCCGGGGTCCGGCGCCCGCGGACGTAGCCTCGGATCGTGGTCCAACTCGTCCTCGCCGCATCGGTGTTCGCCGTGACCCTCGCCGTGTACGGGGCCATCGGCCTGCGGTGGCGGCGCCGGGCCCGGATGCGGCGCGCCTTCCTCGGGCTGGTCGCCGCCCTGGAGTTCGAGCCGTACCACGCCGCCGCGCTGAAGAACGAGGAGTCCGGGGCGGCTGCCGCGGAGCTGCTCCTCGACGGGTGTCTCGACATCGACGCGAAAGGCGCGGTGCTCCTGACGGAGGCGGGCCGTGACCCCGCCCGGGCCCCCGCCCACCCGCTGCCCGCCGCCCTGCTGGAGGCCGTGCGCCGCCACGATCCCGAGCCGGTGTCGATCGGATGGATCGAGCGCCACGACGAGGAGTACGCGGCCCTGCGCTTCGCCCACCGAGAGGAGCGGGTGGCCCTGCTGCCCGTGGGCCCGCACCTGCCCGTCGGCGAAGGGGGCCGCCTCCGGGCCTGCTGCGGTTGCGCGGGCGTGGTCCTGCTGGTGGTCTGCTGGATCGCCGCGGCCGAGCTCCTGGTGGTGTCCCGCCCGGACGGCGTCCTGGAATGGGCCGCCGCCGCGGTGACCGCGCTCGGCCTGGGGGCGCTCTGGTACGCCGACGACGCGGGCAAGGCGGTCCGCGCCCGCACGGAGCGGGGTGATGCCCTGGGGGAGCGGATCCGCGGGGAGCGGCACCCCGCCGTCGAGGGGCTGGACGAGCGGCAGCGGCTCCACCTGCTCAAGAGCCTCGGCGACCGCGACAGGTGGCGCGGCGCCGACCGGGTCGTCCACGCGGACGGCGACGAGGACGAGGACGAGGACGAGGAAGCGGGCTGGTGGGACGAGGAGTGGTGGGCGGACGCGTACCACTACCGGGCCTCCGACGGGTCCGCCGACGGGTCCGGAGGCGAGTGCGCCCATGGGCCGGGCGACGGGTCGAGCGGCGTGCCCGAGGGCGGCACGACCGGCCCCGGAAGCGTTCCTAATAGCGGGTGACGGCGAGCCGGCCCGATTCCGTGCCGATCGCGATGTGGGGACTCCTGCGCGGGTTCGCCCAGCGCAGCACCGCGCGCATCGCGTCCTCGGGGACCGAGACGCAGCCGGCCGTCGCGCCCTTGCCGTTCACGTGCAGGAAGATGCCCGCGCCCCGGCCCCGTACAGGGTGCTCGTAGTTGAAGGCGATGACCAGCGCGTGCGCGTACTGCTTCGCGTACGTGGTCAGGTGCTCGGCCTCGCCGGGGGCGCAGTCCGCGGGCAGCGGCTCCACCCAGCGGTTGTAGCTCTCCGAGGCATTGTCCTGGCACCACCAGGAGTCGGGGGTCACCCGCCGGTAGCGGAACGCGGTAGCGGCCGGGGCCTGCGCGATGCCGAAGGCGTAGGGGAGCGCGTACAGGCCGGCCGGGGTGGTGTTGGTGCCCTGGGTCCGGGTCGCGCCCTCCGTCAGCCCGTTCGCGCCGAAGCGGGCCGGCGCGCTCCCGGCCTCGTGCCAGCGCCCCGCCCACCGGCTCCACCAGGTCAGGCGCCCGGTCGTGGATCCGGGGGCCGGAGCCACGGCCGTGATCAGCTGGCTGCCGCCGCCGGTGTCGGCGAGCAGGTCGGGCAGCGGCGGATCGCCGTGGGGGCCTTGGACCAGCAGGCTGGTGACGATCAGTGAGGCGGCGAGGAACGCGGTGCGCGGCACATGTCAGACGGTACGGGGCGGAAGGGGCAGCGGCAGTGCAGGCAGGCCGTCGACGCTGACTCCGATGAACTCCTTCTTCTCGCAGTACTCGTTGAACTCCTCGTCCGTCTTGCGGCCGAAGTACTCCGCGTGCAGCGTGCGCTCGCTCTGGTACTCCATCAAGGGGACCGCGAACCCGCAGACGGTCGCGATCCGCCGCGTCTTCACCAGGATGACGGCGCGTGCGGAGGGCCCGTCGGCGTCCCCGAACCGCTCGATCAGCCCGTCCCAGCGCGGGTCGTCACGGAAGACGGCCTCGCCGTCGCCGTGGATGCGCACGATGTTCGGCGGCCCGCTGAACGCGCACCACATCAGCGTGATCCGGCCGTTCTCGCGGACGTGCGCCATGGTCTCGGCGCCGCTGCCGCCGAAGTCCAGGTAGGCGAGGGTGGTTTCGTCGATGACGACGAGGGTCCCGGCGCGGCCCTTGGGGGAGAGGTTGACGTGGCCGTCGCCGGAGAGCGGGGCGGTGGCGGTGAAGAAGATCGGCTGCTCCTCGATGAAGGTGCGGAGCTTGCCGTCAATATGATCGTAGAGCTTTCCCATGGCCGGATTATCTCCCACGGGTCCGGGGCCCGGTCAGGGGATTTCAGCCGGTGAGACCGAGCCGGGAGCGGCGCAGGCCCCGTTCGTAGAGGTGCTCGGACCGCCGGAGCAATGCCGCCAGCTCGGGCAGACCCGCCTCCGCGCGGTGCAGGGTGGCCTGCCAGTTCCAGCCGCGTACGGTCGCCCGCGCCTGCATGCGCAGTCCCGGGTCGCCATCCGCCGACAGGGCCACCGCGGCCCGCAGTTCGTGGATCCCGCCCCGCGCGCTCAGCAGTCGGAAGGCGGCCCGGCGGACGTGGAGGGGGCGTTCGGGCGCGATCCGTGCGGCGAGGTGGCGGTGGTCCAGCCGGCGGGCCACCGCGGACAGGCTGAGCGCGGCCTCCCGGGCGACCGCCGGCCACGGGTCGTCCAGCAGCGGGATCAGGGCCGCGTCCTCGGTGGCGTCTTCGGCCATGGCCCGCAGCGCCGCGTCGGTCCACAGCCGGGCCGTGGCCGGATCCAGTTCGCGGGCGGCCCGCAGCGCGAGGTCCCGTACGCCGGTCTGTCCGGAGGCCACGGTCAGCCGGGCGGCGAACCGCCGGGTCGGCAGGTCGGCCCGGTCGCCCAGCCGGGCCAGGGCGTCGGCGCACTGCTCCGAGGTCAGCGCGTGCCAGCTCCACGTGGCCGAGGGACGCCCGGGGTGCCATCCCGCGGTGACCGGGGAGTGGCGGCCGCTCAGGGCGGTCTCCAGCTGCTCCACCGCCCAGGCGCCGTGCTCGCGCCGCCCCAGCCGCACGATGAGCGGGCCGAGGTCGACCAGGACGGCGACCGGGTCCCGGGTCACGATCCGGGCGAGCTCCCGCCGGGCGCGCTCGCGCACCTGCGGGACCCAGTCGGCGCACCGGATCAGGACGAGCTGGGGCGGGGGGTTCTGCTCGGCGGCCGGCCCGGACAGCCCGGACAGTGCCGCCTCGCGGACCCGTCCGTCGCGGTCGCAGAGGCGGGCCTCGATCCGGCCGCCGCGCGGCGGGGGGTAGCAGGAGGCGATCAGGGTGCGCACCTCTTCGTCGAAGGCGGTCCAGGCCTCCGGTCCCGCCCCGGCGAGCCCGGCGGCGCCCGTGTCCGCGGTTTCGTCCAGGAGCGCGGCCGCGGCGGCCCGCCCCTTCTCCGCGTCCTGCCGTGCGCTGGTTCCCATGGGCTCCCCCCGTGTCGTCCGTCGATGCTATGCGGGGTCGCAGGAGCGGGCCTCCCCTATATGCCCAGGTGGGTGGGGGTGCTCCTGAGGGCGCCCGCGGGAGCACCCCGGGACCCGATTGACGAAACATGCAGAGCAGTGCATAGTTATGCCTACCGCTGCTGACGTGACGGCGGATGCAACGTGTAAGGAGAATCCCGTGGCCGAGCGTGTCGTACTCGCCTATTCAGGCGGTCTGGACACCTCCGTCGCCATCGGCTGGATCGCCGAGGAGACGGGCGCCGAGGTCATCGCCGTCGCGGTGGACGTCGGTCAGGGCGGCGAGGACCTGGACGTCATCCGCAAGCGGGCGCTCGCCTGCGGTGCGGTCGAGGCCGAGGTCGCCGACGCCAGGGACGAGTTCGCCGAGGAGTACTGCCTCCCGGCGATCAAGGCGAACGCCCTCTACATGGACCGCTACCCGCTGGTCTCCGCCCTCTCGCGGCCGGCCATCGTCAAGCACCTCGTGGCCGCCGCCCGCAAGCACGGCGCGACGACCGTCGCCCACGGCTGCACCGGCAAGGGCAACGACCAGGTCCGCTTCGAGGCCGGCATCGCCGCCCTCGGCCCCGACCTCACGTGCATCGCCCCGGTCCGCGACTACGCGATGACCCGCGACAAGGCCATCGCCTTCGCCGAGAAGGCGGACCTGCCGATCGCGACCACCAAGAAGTCCCCGTACTCCATCGACCAGAACGTCTTCGGGCGCGCCGTCGAGACGGGCTTCCTGGAGGACATCTGGAACGCGCCGATCGAGGACATCTACGAGTACACCGCGGACCCGGCGCTCCCGCGCGAGGCCGACGAGGTCGTCATCTCCTTCAGGGAGGGCGTCCCGGTCGCCATCGACGGAAAGCCCGTCACCGTGCTCCAGGCCATCCAGCAGCTCAACGAGCGCGCCGGTGCCCAGGGCGTCGGCCGGATCGACATCGTCGAGGACCGGCTCGTGGGCATCAAGTCCCGCGAGGTGTACGAGGCCCCGGGCGCGATCGCGCTGATCACCGCACACCAGGAGCTGGAGAACGTCACCGTCGAGCGCGAGCTGGCCCGCTACAAGCGGCAGGTCGAGCAGCGCTGGGGCGAGATGGTCTACGACGGCCTGTGGTTCTCCCCGCTCAAGCGGGCGCTGGACGGTTTCGTCAACGAGGCCAACCAGCACGTCAGCGGCGACATCCGGATGACCCTGCACGGCGGCCGCGCGGTCGTCACGGGCCGGAAGTCCGACGAGTCGCTGTACGACTTCAATCTCGCGACCTACGACTCGGGCGACACCTTCGACCAGTCGAAGGCCCAGGGCTTCATCGAGATCTTCGGCTTGTCCTCGAAGATCGCGGCCCGTCGCGACCTCGCCTGATCAACCTCGCCTGATCAAACCGCCTGATCGACCCGCCTGATTCGACACCGCAGTACGGACCGCCTCCCCGTTACCTCCGCGGCGGGGAGGCGGTTGCACATCCGAAGCCATGCACGTTCTTGAGGAGCAGTAGCTGTGAGCAGCAACAACGGTGGTGACGTCCGGCTCTGGGGCGCCCGGTTCGCCGACGGTCCCGCCGAGGCCCTCGCGAAGCTCTCCGCGTCGGTCCACTTCGACTGGCGCCTGGCCCCGTACGACATCGCGGGCTCCAAGGCCCACGCCCGGGTCCTCGCCAAGGCGGGCCTGCTCACGGCCGACGAGCTCGGCCGCATGATCGCCGGCCTGGACCAGCTCGCGGTCGACGTGGAGAGCGGCTCCTTCACCGGCACCATCGCCGACGAGGACGTCCACACCGCGCTGGAGCGGGGCCTGCTGGAGCGGCTCGGCGCCGACCTCGGCGGCAAGCTGCGCGCGGGCCGGTCGCGCAACGACCAGATCGCCACCCTCTTCCGCATGTACCTGCGCGACCACGCCCGGATCATCGGCGGCCTCGTCGCCGAGCTCCAGGACGCGCTGGTCGGCCTCGCCGAGGCGCACGCCGACGTGGCCATGCCGGGCCGGACCCACCTCCAGCACGCGCAGCCGGTGCTCTTCGCCCACCACGTACTGGCCCACGTGCAGGCCCTGTCCCGGGACGCGGAGCGGCTGCGTCAGTGGGACACCCGGACCGCCGTCTCCCCGTACGGCTCGGGCGCCCTCGCGGGCTCCTCGCTCGGCCTGGATCCGGAGGCGGTCGCCGCCGAACTGGGCTTCGAGCGGGGCTCGGTCGGCAACTCCATCGACGGCACGGCCTCGCGCGACTTCGTCGCCGAGTTCGCCTTCGTCACCGCGATGATCGGGATCAACCTGTCCCGGATCGCGGAAGAGATCATCATCTGGAACACGAAGGAGTTCTCCTTCGTCACCCTGCACGACGCCTTCTCCACCGGGTCGTCGATCATGCCGCAGAAGAAGAACCCGGACATCGCCGAGCTGGCGCGCGGCAAGTCGGGCCGCCTCATCGGCAACCTGACGGGCCTGCTCGCCACCCTCAAGGCCCTCCCCCTGGCCTACAACCGGGACCTCCAGGAGGACAAGGAGCCGGTCTTCGACTCCTGCGACACCCTCGAAGTCCTGCTGCCGGCCTTCACCGGAATGATGGCCACCCTCACGATCAACCGGGAGCGGATGGAGGAGCTGGCCCCGGCCGGCTTCTCGCTCGCCACCGACATCGCGGAGTGGCTGGTCAAGCAGGGCGTGCCGTTCCGGGTCGCGCACGAGGTCGCCGGCGGGTGCGTCAAGGAGTGCGAGGGGCTCGGCATCGAGCTCGACGAGCTGACGGACGAGCAGTTCGCGAAGATCTCGGAGCACCTGACGCCGGAGGTCCGTACGGTCCTCAACGTCAAGGGCGCGCTGGCCTCCCGCGACGGCCGCGGCGGCACCGCCCCGTCGGCGGTGGCGATCCAGCTCACGGAGCTGAAGGCCGACCTGGTCATCCAGCACGCCTGGGCGGCGCACAAGAACTGACGGTCGTGCCCGGAGGGGCGGTCGGAGCCTTCGGGCCCCGGCCGCCCCTCCGGCGTGTCCGGGGTCAGGCGCAGACGATGGTGACCGAGAAGGGCCGGTCACTGTCCACGGTGGCGCTGCCCGTGGAGGACGGCGTCGCGGTGCGGATGAAGAGGGTGTTCCCGTTCACCTGGCCGACCAGGATGGAGGAGCTGCCCGGGCCGGGGTCGTTGCCGCCGTTGGTGTTGATGGTGCCCAGGAGGGCGCACCCGCCCAGGCCGGCGCTGGTGGTGATGTTGTACCGGCCGATGCCGAACTTGTTGATCCCGGTGATGCCCTGCCCGCCCAGGATCTGTCCGTTCGCGGCGACCTTGGCCCAGGCGGTGGTGGTCACCGCGGCCCCGGCGGCGGGGTGGTTGGTCCCGGCGGACGCCGAGGAGGCCGCGACGGCGCCGCCGATCACGAGGGCCGTTGCCGCTGCTCCGAGGGCAAGCTTCTTGGACACGTTCATGGTTCTCTCCCTGCCGAAGGTGGAATCGATGCAGGTGAACCCGCCCCGGGTAAGGGCTCACGAGAGATGAGGTTCCTCCCTGCCCCGCCGCTCGGGGAAGGGGTCGGGGCCCCGATCACTCCAAATGATCAAGCCGTGCGGGGTGAGCGCATTCGTTCGGTGGGGGAGTCTTGCGCGAGGGTTGTTGACGCTCCCGCATCACCGCGACGAACACGGGTAGTAGTGACTGAATGACCTTTCGCCATTACCCGGCCCAGTCCGCCAGCGCGTCGAAGTCCGCCCGGACCAGTCCGATCCGCTCGTCGATCCGCAGCAGCAGGGCCTGCGCGGGGTGGCGCTGCTCCACGTACGCGCGGTCCATGTCGGTGATGTCGTCGTCGATCCAGGCGAAGGGCCGCTCGCCCGCGTACTCGAGGATGTACTGGGTCTTCCAGAACGTTCCGCGCGGCGCCCGCCCGTGCATCTGCGGCCAGTCGATCCAGGGGAGCTCCGGCAGGCCGAGGTGCGGTCCTATCCACTCGTTCGCCTCGCCCTTCCATGTGGTCGCCCAGACGAGCTCGTACGCCTCCGCGAGTGCGAGCAGCTCGTCGCCGTGGCCGGGATTCAGCCAGACCCGCAGTGGCTTCGCGCTCTCGGCCTGCGCCCAGCCCGTCGGGCGCATCCGGTGGGTGCGGTAGCCCTCGGGGCGGCGTTGCGGCTTGGCCGCGTAGGGGTTCAGCGGGCCGTCCACGTCGATCAGCAGCAGGGGCTTCATTCCGGAAGGGTTCCTCTCGTCGCCCCGAGGGGCATCCGAATTATTCAATGAGACGTCAACGTCTCATTCGGGTTATGGTTGTCTCATGGCCATGGATCGTGATCAGGTGCTCCGCGCCGCCGCCGCCCTGCTCTCCCGCAAATCGACCGCCACGATGGACGAGGTCGCGAGGGCCGCAGGCATCGGCCGCGCGACCCTCCACCGCCACTTCGCCGGGCGCGACGCCCTCGTACGGGCGCTCGAAGAGCTCGGGATCCGGGAGTTCGAGGTGGCCTTCGACAACGCCCGCCTCGGCGAGGGCACGGCGATCGACGCCCTCCGCAGGCTCGTCGCCGAAGCGGAGCCCAATGCCGAGCTGCTGGCCTTCCTCGTCACCGAGAACCAGCTCTTCGAGGGGGATCAGGTCAACGAGGGCTGGGCCCGGCTCGACGCCCGCGTCGGCGACCTCTTCCGGCGCGGCCAGCACGAGGGCGACATCCGGATCGACCTGAGCCCCGCCTGGCTCACCGAGGCCCTCTACGGGCTCATCGGCACCTGCGCCTGGGCCGTCATGGACGGCCGGGTCGCGGCCAAGGACTTTCAGTACATGATCATCGAGTTGCTGCTCGGTGGCGCACGACGGAGTGTGGAGAAATGAGCCGTACCGAACAGCTGACCCGGACCAAGGGGGCGGAGGGCCGGAGCCCCGGGCGCTGGCTCGCGCTCTGCGTGCTCGTCCTGGCCGTCCTGCTGGTCGCGGTCGACGCCACCGTACTCGGTCTCGCCACGCCCGCCCTCAGCGAGGACCTGAAGCCCTCGGGCACCCAGCTCCTGTGGATCGGCGACATCTACTCCTTCGTCATCGCCGGCCTGCTCGTCTCCATGGGCTCCCTCGGCGACCGGATCGGCCGCAAGAAGCTCCTCCTCGTCGGCGCCACCGCCTTCGGCGCCGTCTCGGTCCTGAACGCCTACGCCACCAGCCCCGAGATGATGATCGTCGCCCGGGCCCTGCTCGGCGTGGCCGGCGCGACCCTGATGCCCTCCACCCTCGCGCTGATCCGCAACATCTTCCACGACCCCAAGGAACGCAGCCTCGCCATCGGCATCTGGGGCGCCACCGCCTCGGCCGGCGCGGCCGTCGGCCCCGTGGTCGGCGGAGCCCTGCTCCAGCACTTCTGGTGGGGCTCGGTCTTCCTCATCAACCTCCCCGTGATGATCGTCCTGGTCATCGTCGGCATCAAGCTGCTGCCCGAATCCAAGAACCCGGTCGCCGGCCCCTGGGACCTGATCAGCGTCGGCCTCTCCCTCGTCGGCATCATCGGCGTGGTCTACGCCGTCAAGCAGGTCGCCACCCACGGCATGGGCTGGGAGGTGTGGGCGGCCGCCGTCATCGGAGGCGGCGCGCTCTACACCTTCGTACGCCGCCAGTTCACGCTGCCGGCCCCGCTCCTCGACATGCGGCTCTTCAAGCACCGCGGGTTCTCCGGCGCGGTCCTCGCCGACCTGCTCACCGTCTTCGGCTTGTCCGGACTGGTCTTCTTCCTCTCCCAGTTCCTCCAGCTCGTCCAGGGCCGCGAGCCGCTCGAAGCGGGCCTCGCCGAACTGCCCGCCGCCGTCGGCGCCGTGGTCACCGGCCTGGTCGCGGGCACCTACGCCCGCAAGTACGGGGTACGGGTCATCGTGACCGGAGGCCTCGCCGCCATCGGCATCGCGCTGGCCGCACTGACCGTGATCCACAAGGACACCGGCTACCCGCTGCTCGGCGCGGCCCTGCTCGTCGTCGGCCTCGGCGCGGGCTTCTCCTTCACCGTCACCGCCGACGTGATCCTCTCCAGCGTGCCCAAGGAGCAGGCCGGATCCGCCTCGGCCGTCTCCGAGACCGCCTACGAACTGGGCGCCGCCCTCGGCATCGCCCTGCTCGGCTCCGTCGTCACCGGCGTCTACCAGGGCTTCACCGCCCCGGCCTCCGTCAGCGGCCCCGTCGCCGACGCCGCCCACGAATCCCTCGGCGGCGCGGTCGAAGCGGCCAAGTCGCTGGACCCGCAGACCGCCGAGCAGATGGTCGGCGCCGCCCAGGAGGCCTTCGTCGACGGCCTGCGGCTGGCCTCCGGGGTCGGCGCGGCCGTCCTGCTGGCCACCGCCGTGGCCGCCTGGTTCCTGCTCAAGGGGCAGGAACTCCAGGACGGCATCGAGCACTGACGCCCCCGCGGCGCCTCGTCAAGGGATGGCGTCCCGCACGGAGTTGACAGTCCGTGGAACCGCGGGACACCATCCCGGCGATGGAGATCACCGACTTGACCCCGGCGGAGCGCCGCGTATGGGACGCCTTCCCCCGCGGGGACGGCGTCGATTTCCGGGAGGACCGGGCCGAGGAGGCCACCGACGGCGCCTCGTGGGGACCCGACCGGACCGTGCGCGCCGAAGTCCTCGCCCACCTGCTGCTGCGCGGCGCGGTCCCCCTCGACGGGCAGGTCCCCGGACTGAACGTCCGGGGTGCCCGGATCATCGGCAAGCTCAACCTCAAGTACGCCGACATCGACCACGCGATCCGGCTGCGGGCCTGCTGGTTCGAGCGCAAACCCCTCCTGTACGGGGCCCGGTTGAGGATCGTGTCACTGAGCGACTCGGCCCTGCCCGGCCTGACCGCCTCCACCGTCAGCGTCGACATCGCGCTCAAGCTGTCCTGCTGCCGCATCACCGGGCCGGTACGCCTCGCCGGCGCCCGGATAGCAGGCGGACTCTTCCTCCGGAAGGCGGTCATCGGCACGGCGGGCCCGGCCGAGGAGGGCCAGGAGGCGGCGCTCCAGTTCAACCACGCCGACATCGGAACCGACGTCATCGCCATGGAACTCACCGTCCACGGCCAGACCCGCATCAACGGCGCCACCGTCGGCGGCCAGATCAACTTCGACGATGCCCGGCTCCTCGCCCCCGGCGCGACCGCCCTGCACGCCGAGATCCTCAACGTCGGCACCGACCTGCGCGCCATGCGGCTGGAGGCCCGCGGCCGGGTCAACCTCACCGGCTCCCGGATACCGGGCCAGCTCAACCTCGCCTACGCCCGCCTCATCAACCCCGGCGGGGTCGCGCTGCGCGCCTCCAGCTGTGTCGCCGGCGAGGTGTGGCTGCGCAACTGCCCGACCATCCAGGGCGGCGTGAACCTGCGCCGCTCCCAGTTCGACCTGCTCCACATCACGCCCGAGACCTGGCCGGAGCAGGTCCGCATCGCGGGACTCGCCTACCGCGCCCTCAGCCCGCACGTTCCCGCCGAGCAGAGACTGCCCGTCCTGGAGCGCGAGGAGTCGGGCTACCTCCCGCACGCCTACGAACAGCTCGCCACGGCCTACCGCACGGCTGGCGACGAGGCCGCGGCGCGGACCGTCCTGCTCGCCAAACTGCGCCGGCACCGCCGCACCCTGCCCCGGGTCGCCAGGTTCTGGGGGCTGCTCCAGGACGCCACCGTGGGCTACGGGTTCCGGCCCCTGCGCGCCGCGGGCTGGCTGCTGGCGCTGCTGATCACGGGGACCGTCGCGTACGGGCTCCATCCGCCCCGGGAGCTGAAACAGGGGGAGGCGCCGGACTTCAACCCGGTCTTCTACACGATCGACCTGATGCTGCCGATCATCGGCTTCGGGCAGGAAGCGCCCTTCGCGCCGGACGGCTGGTACCAGTGGCTGTCGTACCTGCTGATCGTGACCGGCTGGGTCCTCGCCACGACGACCGCGGCGGGCGTCAGCCGGTCACTGCAACGGCAGTAGCCCGGCCGTCAGGCCGCCTTGGCCTTGGTCGCGTACATGTCCACGTACTCCTGCCCGGAGAGCCGCATGACCTCGGCCATCACCGAGTCGGTGACGGCGCGCAGCACGTAGCGGTCGCGGTCCATGCCCTCGTACCGGGAGAACTCCATCGGCTCGCCGAACCGGACGGTGACCCGGCCCGGGCGCGGCATGCCGGCGCCGCCGGGCTGGAGCTTGTCGGTGCCGATCATCGCGAAGGGGACGACGGGAGCGCCGGTCATCAGGGTCAGACGGGCGATGCCCGTGCGGCCCCGGTAGAGGCGGCCGTCGGGGGAGCGGGTGCCCTCGGGGTAGATGCCGAAGATCTTGCCCTCTTCGAGGATCCGCCGGCCGGTCATCAGGGCGGCGACTCCGCCGTTGGCCCCGTCGCGGTCCACGGGGATCATGCCGGCGCCGGTGAAGAACCAGGCCATGGCCCGGCCCTTGAGGCCCTTGCCGGTCACGTACTCGTCCTTGCCGATGAAGTGGACCGTGCGGTCGCACACCAGCGGCAGGATCATCGAGTCGATGAAGGTGAGGTGGTTGCCCGCCAGGATCACCGGCCCGGTGCCCGGAATGTTCTCGATGCCCTCGACGCGGGTGCGGAACATCAGGCGCATGACGGGTCCGACAGTGGCTTTGATCAGGCGCGTACGGAACAACGTGGGCCCTCCGGCATCGAAAAGCTAGGGTTCTCGCACCCACCACGCGGCGGTAGTGCAGGTGAGGACGATACTCGCGGGTCCGGTCTGATCGCACATCGGGTTCACGAGGTGGATACGCAGTGTTGACGCACGTTTCCGCCGTGTTCCGCCCGCGCACCCCCGCCCGCCACCCTCGGTTGCCTACCATCGGCACGCGGATTCGGGCCGTAGGCCCCGGAGATCCCGGGACGCCCGCCCCTTGTCCGATGGGGAGTGGCACTGATGACACAGGGTGGGGCAGCGCGGCGCACGGTACTGGGCGCGGCCGTCGTCGCGGCGGGCGGAGCCTTCGGCGGACTCGTGGCGGGCGGCGGTCCGGCCGCGGCCGCGGAGGGCGGCCGCGGGGGAGGCGCGGAAGGCGGCCGGGGCGGCGGCTACCGGGACCTGCCGGTGCCGACGGTCATCGGGCACCGCGGTGCCAGCGGCTACCGGCCCGAGCACACGCTGGGGTCCTACCAGCTCGCGCTCGACCTCGGCGCCGACGTCGTCGAACAGGACCTCGTGCCCACCAAGGACGGCCACCTGGTGTGCCGCCACGAGAACGAGATCGGCGGCACGACGGACGTCGCCGACCACCCCGGGTTCGCCTCCCGCAAGACGACCAAGACGATCGACGGGGTCGCCGTCACGGGCTGGTTCACCGAGGACTTCACCCTCGCCGAGCTGAAGACCCTGCGCGCGAAGGAACGCATCCCCGCCCTCAGGCAGCGCAACACGCTCTACGACGGCCGCTGGGACGTCCCCACCTTCGAAGAGGTGCTCCGCTGGGCCGACCGCGAGGGCCGGCGTCGCGGGAAGCGCGTGTGGCTGCACGTGGAGACCAAGCACCCCAGCTACTTCCGAGGCCTGGGCCTCGGCCTGGAGGAGCCCCTCGCCAGGCTGCTGCGCCGCTACGGGCGCGACGGCCGGGGTGCCCCGCTCTTCCTGCAGTCCTTCGAACCCTCCAGCATCCAGCGGCTCTCCCGGCTGGTCTCCAGCCCGCGCGTGGTGCTCCTCTCGGCGGCGGGCACCCGCCCGTGGGACTTCGAGCTGGCCAAGGATCCCCGGACGGTCGCCGATCTGGTCAGGCCCGACGGGCTGCGGTGGATCGCCGGCTTCGCCCAGGGCATCGGACCGACCATGGACCTGATCCTGCCGCGCGACGCCGCCGGCAAGCTCGGCGCCCCGACCACCCTGGTCGCGGACGCCCACGCGCAGGGGCTGATCCTGCACCCCTACACCGCGCGGAACGAGAACAACTTCCTGCCGGCCGACTACCGCAAGGGCACCGACCCGACGGCCTACGGGGACGCCTTCGGCGCCTTCAAGACCTACTTCGAACAGGGCATCGACGGCATCTTCACCGACCATCCCGACACCGGACTGCTCGCGGCGGAGGCCTTCCGCCCGGGCCGCGGCGTCAACGCCTGACCGGAGCTTCTCGTACGAGTGGGCCGTGCCCGGCGGGGAAACCGCCCGGCACGGCCTTCGCGTCACGCCCGGCATGGACCTGCTGAAGGCTGATCTCCCCGACCTGTTCGAAACGCTCCGCCCGCTGCTCGCGGCCGAAGCGGCCGCCGAGACCGCGGGCACCGGGGTGGACGCCGCCGACCTGGAACAAGCCGTCTGGGTCAGGCTGCTGGAGCACCGCCGCATCCCCGCCGAACCAGCCGACTGGCTGCGCCGGGCGGTGCGCGGGGAGGCCCGCCGGGCGCGGCGCCGGGCCCGGCACGAAGTCCCGTACGGCCACCGCCAGCACTCGGCGGACGGCGGCTCCGGCGCGGGGGCCCGTACCAGTGCGGGCGCAGAACCGGAAGACGCCCTGCTGCACGGCGAGGAGAACCGGGCCCTCCGATCGGCGGTCGCCCGATTGCCCGGAAGGTGTCCGGAGCTCATGAGGGCACTTCTTTCGCCCAGGGACCTCACTTACCGTGAAATCGCAGGAGAGTTGGGTATCTCACAAGGAAGTTTGGGGCCCGTCCGTTCCCGTTGCCTGGGATGTCTGCGCAGAATGCTGGCCGTAGAGGTTGCGGCTCCCGCCCTGCGGGGAATGGAGCGGTAGACCAACAGGCCACCAGGTGAGCGGGAGGCATGCGCACATGGGCATGAGCGTGACGATTTCGGCGGCAGACGCCGAGGATGCCGAGCAGATCATCAAGCTGCAGTATCTGGCGTTCCAGAGCGAGGCCGAGCTGTACGGCAACTACCGCATCCAGCCGCTCACCCAGTCCCTGGACTCCCTCAAGGCCGAACTGGCCTCGGACACCGTCCTGGTGGCCCGGCTCGGCGAGGAGATCGTCGGAGCCGTGCGCGGCACCGTCGACGAGGAGGGCACCGGCAAGATCGCCAAGCTCTGCGTGCACCCCCGGCTCCAGGGCCACGGCCTCGGCGCCCGGCTGCTGAGCGCGGTCGAGGCGGCCCTGTCCGGAGACGACGCGACCACCCGCTTCCGGCTGCACACCGGCCACAAGAGCGAGTCGAACCTGCGGCTCTACCGCAAGGCCGGCTACACCCAGGTCGGCGGACGCACCGCGTCCGACGGCGTCCGCCTGGTGATCCTGGAGAAGGAGGCCAAGGAGGCCACCGACTTCGCGGTCAGCGCCTGACGGCCGACGCCCGGGGCCTGACGGCTGACGGCTGACACCTAGCGCTTCGCGCGGAGCCAGAGCATCCCGGTGATCGGCAGGATCACCGGGATGAACAGGTAGCCCATCCCGAAGTCCGACCACACGGTCGCGTCGGGGAAGGCCTCGGGCCGCGCCAGGGTCCAGGTGCCCACGACGAGCACGCCGGCCAGCTCGGCGGCGCAGCAGATCCGCGCCGCCTTGCGGGCCGTCTCCCCGCCGCGCACCAGCGAGTACGTGATGAAGGCGTATACCAGCGCGGCCACGGCCGACAGCGAGTACGCGAGCGGCGCCCGGTCGAACTCGGTGGAGATCTGGTAGATCGAGCGCGAGACCGCGCCGACGGTGATCACTCCGTAGAACCAGACCAAAAGCACCCCCGGCCCGGTGACCAGGCGCTTGCGCCCGCCCGCCGGGGTGGCGCCTGCCGTGGCTTCCGTGTCGGTATCAGGCACCGGTGTTTCCCCAGATGTCGTAGAGCCGTACTTCGAGCACGGCGAGGACGACCGCTCCCGCGGCCACCGTCACCGAACCCCATTTGGTCCGCTCGCTCAGCGAGAGCAGCCCCGCGGCCGGGATGGTCGCGAAGGCTCCCACCAGGTAGGCGAGGAAGAGCACCGTGCCCTGGCCGGGCTTCTCGCCGCGGGCGAGCTGGACCAGGCCGATCACCAGCTGGGCCAGGACCAGTACGGTCACCACGGCCATGCCGATGAAGTGCCAGTCCTTGGTCGGCTGGTCCCGCCAGGCGGCGAAACCGCACCAGGCGGCGAGAGCGAGTGCGGCCACGCCGATGGCGACCGTCAGGGCGTCGAGCATGCAGCGAGGGTATTACGGGCCGAAAGACCCGATGCGCTCACCCCTGCCGCGGGGCTTTCCTGGAAGGCATGAAGCTGCTGCACGGGAAGCTCGGCCCGCAATTCGACGCGCTGCTGTTCGACAACGACGGCACGCTCGTCTCCTCGATGGAATCGGTGCACCGCTGCTGGACCCGCTGGGCCCGGGAGTACGGGATCACCGAAGAGGCGTTCGCGGCCGTGGAACTCCACGGCCGCCCGGCCGCGGAGATCATCGCCGACCTCCTGCCCGAGGACGTACGGGCCGGTGCGCTCGCCCGGATCGAGGTGCTGGAGACCGAGGACGTGGCGGGCGGAGTGGTCCTGCTCCCCGGTACCAAGGAGCTGCTCTGCGCCCTTCCCGCCGGCCGCTGGGCCGTGGTCACCTCCGCGACCCGCCGGCTGGCCGAGGCGCGGCTCCGGGAGGTCGGCATCGCCGCCGGGGAGGAGGGGGGTCCGGCGATGGTGGCCGCCGACGACATCACCCGTGGCAAGCCCGACCCGGAGCCCTTCCTGCTGGCGGCCGCCCGGCTCGGCGTGGACCCGGCCCGCTGCGCGGTCTTCGAGGACGCCCCCGCCGGCCTGGCCGCGGGCCGCGCCGCCGGCATGACCACCGTGGCCTTGACCACAACGCACCCCGCCGCCGAACTCGACGCGGACGTGGTCGTACGGGACCTCTCGGCCGTGTCCGTGCTGGTCGGAGCCGATGGCGTGACGATCGAGACGGACGATCGACCCTGACCGGTGTTGTCCGGTATATGGCCGAAATCCGTCCGCTATTCGGACGGCTTTGATCGGTGACGGGGAACGTCTGGTTTACTGGGCGCATGACCACGACGAGCAGCCGCACCCTTGCGACCGAGGCGACGATGACGCCCGGTGCTCGTTGTATGTGTCGAATGCGCGCCTTCTGAGGGCCCCTGCCCCAGGTCTCACGCCCCGAAGCGAGACCGGCCGAGCTGCTCCCGGCACCCCCGTGTGAACCCGGACCGCTCCTGCCCCGCGCATGCGCCGAAGCCGTCGATTTCCGATGGTTCGACCCGTATCGCGTCCCAGATGTTTGCCCCGTGCCCGGCACCCCGCTGCGCCGCGCACTCGACAGCGACGGAAATCCTGTGATCACCACATCGGGCCTCACGAAGGTCTACCCATCCCGTGGCCGCGAGGTCACCGCCCTGGACGGCGTCGACCTGCACGTCCGCCAGGGCGAGGTCTACGGAGTCATCGGCCAGAGCGGCGCCGGGAAGTCCTCCCTGATCCGCTGCGTGAACCTGCTGGAGCGCCCCACCGCCGGCACGGTGTCCGTCGACGGGGTTGACCTCACCGCCCTCGCCGGCCGGGGCCGCCGCGCGGGCAAGGAGCTCCGCGAGGCCCGCAGCCGCATCGGCATGGTCTTCCAGCACTTCAACCTGCTGTCCTCGCGCACCGTGCAGGGCAACATCGAACTGCCCCTGGAGATCCTCGGGATCTCCGGCCGCGAGCGCTCCCGCAAGGCCGCCGAACTGCTCGACCTCGTCGGCCTCGCCGACAAGGCCAAGTCCTACCCCGGTCAGCTCTCCGGCGGCCAGAAGCAGCGCGTCGGCATCGCCCGCGCCCTGGCCGGAGACCCCAAGGTGCTGCTCTCCGACGAGGCCACCAGCGCCCTGGACCCCGAGACCACCCGCCAGATCCTCCAGCTGCTGCGCGACCTCAACCGGCAGCTGGGCCTGACCGTCCTGCTCATCACGCACGAGATGGACGTGGTCAAGTCCGTCTGCGACTCGGCCGCCCTCATGCGGCAGGGCCGGATCGTCGAGGCGGGCAAGGTCACCGAGCTGCTGGCCACCCCCGGCTCCGAGCTCGCCCACGAACTGTTCCCGCTGACCGGGTCCGCGACCACCGCGGAGCACACGGTCATCGACGTCACCTTCCACGGCGAGACGGCCACCCAGCCGGTCATCTCCCAGCTGGCCCGCACCTACAACATCGACATATCGATCCTCGGCGCCGCGATGGACACCGTCGCCGGCCGGCAGATCGGCCGCATGCGCATCGAGCTGCCCGGCCGCTACGAGGACAACGTCGTACCCGTCGGCTTCCTGCGCGAGCAGGGTCTGCAGGTGGATGTCGTAGAGGCGGAGACGGACGTCGACGGCGAACTGGCCGAGCTGGTCAAGGACGGTGCGAAGTGACCTGGTCCGAAATGCAGCCGCTGCTCACGCAGGGCACCTTCGACACCCTCTACATGGTGTTGTGGTCCGCCCTGGTGACCATCCTGGGCGGACTGCCCATCGGCATCCTGCTCGTCCTCACGGACAAGGGCGGCCTGCTCCAGAACCGCGCGGTCAACAAGGTTCTCGGCGTGATCGTGAACATGGGCCGCTCGCTGCCGTTCATCATCCTGCTGATCTTCCTGATCCCGGTCACCACGGCGATCGTCGGCACCTTCATCGGCCCCACCGCCATGATCGTCCCACTCGCCATCGGAGCCATCCCCTTCTTCGCCCGGCTCGTCGAGACCGCCGTCCGCGAGGTGGACCACGGTCTGATCGAAGCCGTCGAGTCCATGGGCGGCGGCATCCCGACCCTGGTCGGCAAGGTGCTCCTCCCGCAGGCGCTCCCCTCGCTGATCGCGGCCGTCACCACCACCGTGATCACCCTGATCGGCTACTCGGCCATGGCCGGCGCCGTCGGCGGCGAAGGCCTCGGCTCCAAGGCCATCACGTACGGCTTCCAGCGCTTCGAGACCGGCTTCATGATCGCCACCGTCGTGGTGCTGATCGTGCTCGTCACGGTGATCCAGCTCATCGGCGACGGCGTGGTACGCCTCCTCGCGCGGCGCGGTCGGACAGCCTGATCCGGGCCCGAGCCCGCCCCTTTGTCAACTTTTCCCCAGAAAGCCCGCACTTGTCGTGCTTGGGCCGTCATCCATACAGCAAGACGCAAGAAAGGCACTCTTCGTGCGCAAGAACATCAAGCTCACCGCCCTGGCCGCTACCGTCTCGGCGCTCGCCCTCGGCCTCACCGCCTGCGGCAGCTCCTCGGACCCGTCCTCCACCAAGGCCGACGGCGGCAAGACCGATGAGAGCAAGCCCCTGGTCGTCGCGGCGTCCCCGTCCCCGCACGCAGACATCCTGAACTTCGTGAAGGACAAGCTGGCGGCCAAGGAAGGCCTCAAGCTGGAGGTCAAGGAGTTCACGGACTACGTCCTGCCGAACACCGCCACCCAGCAGGGCCAGGTCGACGCCAACTTCTTCCAGCACAAGCCGTACCTCGACGACTTCAACAAGAAGAACGGCACCGACATCGTGCCCGTCGTGAACGTGCACCTGGAGCCCCTGGGGCTGTACTCCAAGAAGGCCAAGGCCCTCACGGACATCAAGGCCGGCCAGACCATCGCCGTCCCCAACGACCCCACCAACGAGGGCCGCGCGCTCCAGCTGCTCGCCGCGAACAACCTCATCACCCTCAAGGAGGGTGTCGGCACCGCCGCCAAGCTGTCCGACATCACCGACAAGAAGGGCCTCGAGTTCAAGGAGCTGGAGGCCGCCACGGTCCCGCGCGCCCTGAGCGACGTGGACGCCGCCGTCATCAACGGCAACTACGCCATCGAGGCCAAGCTCGTCCCGGCCAAGGACGCGCTCGTCCTGGAGAAGGCCGAGGGCAACCCGTACGCCAACATCCTGGCGGTCAAGAACGGCAACCAGGACGACCCGCGGATCCAGAAGCTCGCCAAGCTCCTGAACACCGACGAGGTCAAGAAGTTCATCGAGGACAAGTACCAGGGCTCGGTCATCCCGGCCTTCGGCAAGCCGGCCGCCTAGATCCGGCCGGTGGCACCGGGCCGGCCCGATCCGGCCGGCCCGCCCGGCCCCGTACGCCCCACCGGTGTACGGGGCCGGCCGCTGCCCGCTTCCGGGCAGCCCGGCCCTGCACATCACCAGGCCGATGCTGCATGCTGTGGCCTAAGACCCGCGGCCGCGGACCGCATGCCCCGTGTATGCCGTCCCGCGCCACGGTCGCCTCGCACCACGGTCGCACCACGGTCTCAGGCTTGGAGCTGCGCATGACTACCACCTTCCCGGACGTCACCATCAGCACGGACCGGCTGGTGCTGCGCCCCTTCGAGGAAGAAGACGTCACCGCGCTCGCCGAGATGATGAACGACGAACACGTCACCGCCTGGACCTCCGTGCCGCACCCCTACACCTACGCCGACGCCGTCACCTGGGCCACGCGGACCGCCCACACGGAGCGCACCGAGGGCCGCGGCATCGTCTTCGCCGTCACCGAGTTCCTCACCCAGCGGCTGGTCGGCATCGTCCACCTGCAGGACACCGACTGGCGGACCCGGGCCACCGAGGTCGGCTACGTCACCGCCCCCTGGGCCCGGGGCGAGGGCTACGCCAGCGAGTCCGTCCTCGCCGTCGCCCGCTGGCTCTTCACCGACCAGGGCTTCGAACGCCTCGAACTGCGCACCGCCGCCGACAACACCGCCTCCCAGCAGGTGGCCCAGAAGACCGGTTGCATCAGTGAAGGCGTCCTGCGCAACGCGTGCATAGTGCGCACCCAGAACCCCGACGGCTCCTGGGCCGACACCCGCAGCGACCTCATCGTCTGGGGCCTGGTCCCCGAGGACCTGGACGAGGACGAAGACGGATACTCCGACCACTCCGACGGCTATGGGGACGGATACTCCGACGGCTACTCCGTCAGTTACGCGGACCCCCGCGGCGACGCCCCCGACGGCTACCGGATCCCCACCGCCCGCGCGAACGACGCGCACGGCTACGCCGTCTTCTCGGACCGGAACTGACCGGATGACCGGGTAGTCTCACGAAGCCCGCCCCTCGACGAAGCTTCGCCCTGCCCCGGCCCCGCCGGGAAGGGCCCCCTCCCACATCAGGAGACTGACGACGATGGCCGACCGGGTCACGGTGATCGGCTGGGACGGCTCCCCCCTGACCGCGGCAGCCCGGTCCGCGCTCTCCGCCGCCACCCTGGTGGCCGGCGCCGCCCACCACCTCGCACTCCCCGAAGTCCCGCCCACCGCCGAACGCGTGCGCCTGGGCAGCCTGTCCCTCGCGGCCACCCGGATCGCCGGACACCGCGGCACCGCCGTCGTCCTCGCCGACGGCGACCCCGGCTTCTTCGGCGTCGTACGGGCCCTGCGCGCCCCGGAACACGGCCTGGAGGTGGAGGTCGTACCGGCCGTCTCCGCCGTCGCGGCCGCCTTCGCCCGCGCCGGGATGCCTTGGGACGACGCCCAGGTCGTCGTCGCCCACAGCCGCACCCTGCGCCGGGCCGTCAACGTCTGCCGCGCCCACTCCAAGGTCGCCGTCATCACCTCGCCCGGCGCCGGCCCCGCCGAACTCGCCCTGCTGCTCGAAGGCGTCCACCGGACCTTCGTCATCTGCGAGGAACTCGGCACCGACAAGGAACAAGTCACCGTCCTCACCTCCGACAAGGCCGCCGACCACAGCTGGCGCGACCCCAACGTGGTCATCGTCATCGGCGGTACGGGACCCGCCGCGGCCGCCGCCGAACCGGCCTGGCTGCTCGGCCGGAGCGCGGCACCGGCCGCCGGACGCGGCTGGGCCCGCCCGCAGATCGACGTGGGAGAAGGGGAGGCCACGCAGCTGCGCGCGGCCCAGCTCGCCCGGCTCGGCCCGCGCACCGGAGACCTCGTCTGGGACATCGGCTCCGGCTCCGGAGCACTCGCCGTGGACGCCGCCGCCCTCGGCGCCGCCGTCATCGCCGTCGACGCCGACCGACACGCTTGCGAACGCACAACCGCCGCCGCCCGCGCCCGGGGTGTGCAGCTCCAAGTCGTCAACGGCCGCGCCCCGCACGTCCTGGAGACCCTGCCCGAACCCGACGTCGTCCGCGTCGGCGGCGGCGGGGCCGCGGTCGTCGCCGCCGTCGCCGACCGGCGCCCCGAACGGATCGTCAGCCACGCCGCCACGCGCGACGAGGCGGAGGCCATCGGCCGGGTGCTGACCGAGGGCGGGTACGCCGTCGAGTGCGCGCTGCTCCAGTCCGTCGCCCTGGACACCCGTACCTGGACCGAACAACAGCGCTCCGTGGTGTTCCTGCTGGCCGCCGAACGCCCCGTTAACCGCCCGGACCGTCCCTAGCCGCAAGGCCGGGGTAGGCTGGCCGATCGTCGCACCGCCCGGACGATTCGGGCACGCGGCTCCGGCTGGACGCGCGACGTGGCGCAGTCCACAGAGGACCGTGGCGGTTATGGCCGACACGGTGACGAACGGGCAGGACAATACTTACTGGTTGTCGTGCGGCCGTACGTGAGGCCTCGTGGGCGACCGGGCAGTCGAAGAGGCAACACCGATGGGCGAGGGGTACGCATGACTGACACCGGCCAGGTTCCGGGCGAGGGTCTCCCGGACAGCACGGGCATGGTGGATCAGCAGGGCGTCCCCGCCCCGGTTCCCATGTCTTCCCCGGCGACCGGGAGCTACGCCTTCCAGGACCTCGTGGACAACCCGGCCGAGCCGGAGGACGAGGAACTGCTGCTGATGCCGAGCAGCCAGGGCGCTTGGAGCGACCCCCAGGTCGTCCCGCCGGTGCCCGCCTTCTCCGACTTCCCCGAGCCCTCCGCGTACACGGACGCCCCGTACGCCGATTTCGGCGGGGCCCCCGAGTACCAGCAGCCGCACCCGCCCCAGCTCCCGGTCACCGGGGCGCCGCTCGGCTACGAGCCCGCCGGGTACCCGCAGCAGCCCTTCGAGGGACAGCCGTTCGAGGCACAGGCGCAGATGCAGGCGCAGGCGCAGGCGTTCGCCGAGCAGCCTTCCTTCGCCGACGCCTCCTTCGCCGACGTCTCTTACGGCGCCGGTGTGCACGAGGCCGGCGGCCGGGATTCCGGCGCCCTGGACCTCGGCGGCCTCATGGCCCCGCAGACCATGTCCCAGCCCCAGTCCCCGGTGGCCCCCGTCGCGCCGGCCCCGGTGCGGCGGCCGCTGCACATGGGCCCGCCCGTCCCCGAGGCCACCGGCGGAGTCGTACGGTCCCTCGCGGACCGCGGCCCGGCCGCCGCGCCGGCCACCGCCCCCGTGCAGGCCCCGGCCCAGACTCCGCTGACGCCGGCCGCGCCCGTTCCCGTACCGGTCGCCTCCGTGCCCTCCCTCCCCGAGCCCGTGTCGCCGGATCCGAGCACCCCGGCCACGCCCGTCCCGGTGCGGCAGTCCGGCCCGCCGACCACCGGGCCCGAGTACCTGGACTTCACGCAGGCCGAGGCCGAGCACGTGCCGGGCCCGGCGCAGCAGCCGGTCGAGATCCCGGTCCAGGCCGGGACGCCGTGGACCGCGGAGCCGGCTCCGCAAGCCCCGGCGCAGCCCGTCGTGGAGGCCGTCGCCGAGCCCGTCGCGGAGCCTTCGGCCGAGCCGGTCGCGGTCCCCGTCGCGGCCCCCGCCGCCTTCGCCCAGCCCGAGGCGGCCCTCGTGCCCGAGCCGGAGTCCGTACCGGTGGCGGAGCCCGGGCCGCTGCCGGTCGCCGTGGCCGAGCCCGTCCTCGCGGAGCAGGCGCCGGAGCCCGTCGCCGAGCCCCTCGCCGAGCCCGTCGTCTTCGCGGAGCCCGAGGCCGCCGCCGCGCCGGCACCCGAGCCCGTCGCGGTGCCCCAGGCCGGGGCCGAGGCCGGGGCCGAGGTCGGGGCCCCGGCCGAGGAGGTCGCCGTCGCCGAGCCCGAGGCTGAGGCCGCGGCCGCACCGGTCGTGGAGCCTGAGCCGCAGCCCGCGGAAACGGTGGTTCAGGCCGAGGAGCCGGAGCCCCTGCCCGAGCCCGCCGCGGTCGTGCTCCCCGAGCCCGAGCCGGTCGCCGTCGCCGTCGCGCAGGACGAGGCACCGCTGGAGTCCGGACCGGCCCCCGAGGACGGAACCGAGCCGCAGCCCGAGCCGGAAGCCGAGCCCGAGGCCCCGGTCACCGAGGCGGCCCCCGGATACGCCGACGCCGAGCGCGAGGCCGTCCTGCGCGTCATGCGCGAGCGCCGTGACATCCGCAAGGGCTTCCGCCGCGACCCCATCCCGCACGAGGTGCTGCTGCGCGTCCTGGAGGCGGCCCACACCGCGCCCAGCGTCGGCCACTCCCAGCCGTGGGACTTCGTCGTCATCAAGTCCGCCGAGACCCGCCGGACGATGCACGAGCTCGCCGAGCGCCAGCGCGAGGCCTACGCGAAGTCGCTGCCCAAGGGCCGCGCCAAGCAGTTCAAGGAAATCAAGATCGAGGCCATCCTCGACACCCCGGTGAACATCGTGGTCACCGCCGACCCCACCCGCGGCGGCCGCCACACCCTGGGCCGGCACACCCAGCCGCAGATGGCTCCGTACTCCTCCGCCCTCGCGGTGGAGAACCTCTGGCTCGCCGCGCGCGCCGAAGGCCTCGGCGTCGGCTGGGTCAGCTTCTTCGACGAGCGCGAGATGGTCCGCGAGCTCGGCCTGCCGGAGCACCTGGAGGTCGTCGCCTACCTGTGCATCGGGTACGTGGACGAATTCCCCGACGAGCCCGAGCTCGCACAGGCCGGCTGGTCGCAGCGGCGGCCCCTCGCCTGGGTCGTGCACGAGGAGACGTACGGGCGCCGCGCGCTGCCCGGCGAGGAGCCGCACGACCTGCTCTCCGAGACCGTCGCCAGCATCCGCCCGCTCGACGCGAAGGCGCTCGGCGAGGCGTGGGAGCGGCAGAAGCGCATGACCAAGCCCGCCGGGGCCCTGGGCATGCTCGAGATCATCTCCGCCCAGCTGTCCGGCCTCTCGCGGGTCTGCCCGCCGCCGATCCCGGAGCCCGCCGCGGTGGCGATCTTCGCGGGCGACCACGGCGTGCACGCCCAGGGGGTCACCCCGTGGCCCCAGGAGGTCACCCTGCAGATGGTGGCCAACTTCCTCGGCGGCGGCGCGGTGTGCAACGCGTTCGCCAACCAGGTGGGCGCCGAGGTCTGCGTGATCGACGTGGGCGTCGCCGGTGACCTCCCGGCCACGCCGGGGCTGCTGCCGCGCAAGGTCCGCCCGGGGACGGCCGACCTCTCGGTCGGGCCCGCGATGACCCGCGAAGAGGCCGTCGCAGCCATCGAGGTGGGCATCGAGACGGCCCGCGACCTGGTCGCGGCGGGGAACAAGGCTCTCCTCACGGGAGAGATGGGCATCGCCAACACCACGGTGTCGGCGGCGCTGATCTCGGTCTTCACCGGGGTGGACCCGGGCGAGGTCACGGGCCGGGGCACGGGCATCAACGACGAGACGCACGCCCGCAAGGTCGAGGTCGTGCGGCGCGCGCTGGAGCTCCACCAGCCGGACCCGGCGGACCCGATCGGCGTCCTGGCCGCCATCGGCGGCCTGGAGCACGCGGCGATCGTGGGCCTCCTCCTCGGCGGAGCCTCCCTGCGCACCCCGGTGATCCTCGACGGCGTCAGCGCCGGCGCGGCCGCCCTGGTGGCCCGGGCCATCGCGCCGGAGTCGCTGTCGGCGTGCATCGCCGGACACCGCAGCGCGGAGCCGGGCCACGTGGCCGCCCTGAACAAGCTCGGCCTGCGCCCGCTGGTCGACCTGGACCTCCGCCTCGGCGAGGGCACGGGGGCGCTGCTGGCGCTGCCGCTGGTACAGAGTGCTGCGCGGGCGATGCACGAGGTGGCGACCTTCGACTCGGCCGGGGTCACGGAGAAGTAGCCCGGGGGCCGGTGCCGGGGACGGGGTGGGGTGTCGTCCGGGACTCATGATTTATGGCGCCCTGTGCGCGCTGTGTCCCGGATGGCCTTCTTTCGCGCCAACAAATCACGTTTTACGTCCCGGACGACACCCCACCCCGTCCCCGTCCCCTCATCAAGTCCCTCCGGGCGATGTTCAGCCCCTCCGGCGTTTGAGGAGCGGGGCGGAGCCCCGGTTTCGGGAAGGGGCGGGGTGGGGAAAGCCCCGCAGGGCCCACCGCCCCGGAGCCGCAGACTCGCAGCCACCCCGGGCGAGAGCCCCGTGGCCTGGGGCGGAGCCGGGGCTCCGCAGGGCCAGGGGAGCGGCCCCCGGGGCGACCGCCGCGCAGGTGGGTCGTATCGTGGACCCCGGACGGGCCACCGCACGTCACCGCCCGATCAGCCGCTCCAGCGACGCAGCGGCCCGCCGTCACCGCCGCATCAGGAGCCGCAACCGCCATGGGACACCCGGCACACCCCGCCTACCCCGTCGGACTCCGCCTCACGGGCCGCCGCGTCGTCGTGATCGGCGGTGGCCAGGTCGCCCAGCGCCGACTGCCCGCGCTCATCGCGGCCGGCGCCGACATCGTCCTGATCTCGCCCTCCGCCACCCCCTCCGTGGACGCCATGGCGGAGACCGGCGAGATCCGCTGGGAGCGTCGCCGCTACGAGGACGGCGACCTGGCCGGATCCTGGTACGCCCTGGTCGCCACCCGGGACCGGGCCGCGAACGACACCGCCTCCGCCGAAGCCGAGCGCGAGCGGGTCTGGTGCGTCCGCGCCGACGACGCCGAGGCCGCGAGCGCCTGGACCCCGGCCACCGGCCGGGTGGAGGGCGTCACGGTCGCCGTACTGAGCGGCAACGACCCCCGCCGCTCCGCCGCCGTCCGCGACGCGGTCGTCGAGGGACTGAGGGACGGCTCCCTGACCGCCGCCCGCCCGCACACCCCCGGTGTTTCCCTGGTCGGCGGAGGCCCCGGCGACCCGGACCTGATCACGGTCCGCGGCCGCCGCCTGCTCGCCGAGGCCGATGTGGTCATCGCCGACCGGCTGGGCCCCCGCGACCTCCTCGACGAGCTCCCGCCGCACGTCGAGGTCATCGACGCCGCGAAGATCCCGTACGGCCGTTTCATGGCTCAGGAAGCCATCAACGACGCCCTCATCGCGCACGCCAGGGCGGGCAAGGCCGTGGTCCGGCTCAAGGGCGGGGACCCGTACGTCTTCGGCCGCGGCATGGAGGAGCTCCAGGCCCTCGCGGAGGCAGGCATCCCCTGCACGGTCGTGCCCGGCATCTCCAGCTCGATCTCCGTGCCCGGCGCGGCCGGCATCCCGGTCACCCACCGGGGCGTGGCCCACGAGTTCACCGTGGTCAGCGGCCACGTCGGCCCCGACGACCCGCGCTCCCTGGTGGACTGGGCCTCCCTTGCCAAGCTCACCGGCACCCTGGTCATCCTCATGGGCGTCGACAAGATCGGCCTGATCGCCGAGGCGCTCGTGCGCCACGGCCGCCCCGCCGACACCGCCGTCGCCGTCATCCAGGAGGGCACCACCGCCTCCCAGCGCCGCGTGGACGCCACCCTGGCCACGGTCGGGGAGACCGTCAAGGCGCAGGAGGTCAGGCCCCCCGCCGTCATCGTGATCGGCGACGTGGTGAAGGTCCACCGGCCCGCCGCCGAGTGACACCCCGCGTTCGCGCAACCCCGCAGAGCCGTTGGCACCGCACCCAGGACAAGGCAGTATCACCCTGTGGCTGATCTCATCACCGTCGAGGACCCCGACGACCCGCGCCTGCGCGATTACACGGGCCTGACCGACGTCGAACTCCGGCGCAGGCGCGAGCCCGCGGAAGGTCTCTTCATCGCCGAGGGCGAGAAGGTGATCAGACGCGCCAAGGACGCCGGGTACGAGATGCGCTCGATGCTGCTCTCCGCGAAGTGGGTCGACGTCATGCGCGACGTCATCGACGAGCTCCCGGCCCCGGTCTACGCCGTCAGCCCGGAGCTCGCCGAGCGCGTCACCGGCTACCACGTGCACCGCGGCGCCCTCGCCTCCATGCAGCGCAAGCCGCTGCCCACGGCCGAGGAACTGCTCGCCACCACCCGGCGCGTGGTCATCATGGAAGCGGTGAACGACCACACCAACATCGGCGCCATCTTCCGCAGCGCGGCCGCCCTCGGCATGGACGCGGTACTGCTCTCGCCCGACTGCGCGGACCCGCTGTACCGGCGCTCCGTCAAGGTCTCCATGGGCGCGGTGTTCTCCGTCCCGTACGCCCGGCTCGAGGCCTGGCCCAAGGGCCTGGACTCGGTGCGCGAGGCGGGCTTCAAGCTGCTCGCCCTCACCCCGCACCAGAAGGCATCGCCGATCGACGAGGCGGCTCCCCAGGACCTGGAGCGGGTGGCGCTGATGCTGGGCGCCGAGGGGGACGGGCTGTCGACGCAGGCACTGGTCGCGGCCGACGAGTGGGTACGGATCCCGATGGCGCACGGGGTGGACTCGCTGAACGTGGGCGCGGCCGCGGCCGTCGCCTTCTACGCGGTGGCCAGCGGCCGCCCGTAGACCCGCGGTGGGGCCCGCAGCGGGCCCCGGATCCTCCTGGCTAGAGCTTCTGGGCCAGCGCGATGCCCAGCGCCACGAGCAACGTCACCACGACGAAGACGATCAGGCGCTGGCGCATCAGCCTGGGGTCCGGCCGGGACGGCCGCCGCCCCGTGCCCGTCGTACGGGGAGCAGGGCGGCCGCCCGTACGCCCGGCGGTGGAGCCGGTGCCCCGCGAGCCGGTGCTCCGGGACGAGGAGGGCCGCGAGTCGGGCCCGCCGCGCGGTCCCTGACCCTTGGCCGGCGTCCTCGCCTGACCGGCTCCGGTTCCCGCACCCGCGCGTCCCGGCACGGGGGTGCCGGCGCCACGGCGCTCCGTGGGCTGCTCGGCGTACCCCTCGCTGTCCTCGACGTAGCCCTCGGGCAGGCGCCCCGTCGGCCGTTCGGTCCGCGCCCGCTGCGCCGGCGGACGGCTCTCGCCCATCCCGTGCGCCTCGCGGGCCGCGATCTCCTTGAGCCGCATCGACAGCTGGAGGGTGGTCGGCCGCTCGTCGGGATCCTTCGCCAGGCAGGCCCGTACGAGGGGGGCGAGCGCGTCCGGAACGCCCTGGAGGTGGGGCTCCTCGTGCACCACGCGGTAGAGCATGACCTCGGAACTGCCGTGCCCGAAGGGCGAGTCGGCGGTGGCCGCGTAGGCGAGGGTGGCGCCGAGGGAGAAGACGTCGGTGGCGGGCGTGACGGCGGCTCCGCGGACCTGCTCGGGAGCCAGGAAGCCGGGGGAGCCGACGGCCGTTCCCACGTGGGTGAGGGTGCTGGCGCCGGTGGCCCAGGCGATGCCGAAGTCGATGATGCGGGGGCCCTTGGGCGACAGCAGGATGTTCGAGGGCTTGAGGTCGCGGTGGACCACCCCGGCCTCGTGCACGGCGACCAGGCCCTCGGAGAGCGCGGCGCCGACGGCGGCGATGGCCGCGGCCGTCAGGGGGCCTTCCTCGGCCACCTTGTCGTGCAGGGAGGGGCCGGGCACGTACTGCGTGGCGAACCAGGGGCGCTCCGCCTCCAGGTCCGCGGCCACCAGCCGCGCGGTGCATCCGCCGCGGATCCGCCGGGCGGCGGAGACCTCTCGGGCGAAGCGCGAGCGGAACTCCTGGTCCTCGGCGAGGTCCGGCCGGATCACCTTGAGCGCGACGCGCTGTCCGCGCCGGTCGGAGCCCAGATAGACGACGCCCATGCCGCCGGCGCCGAGGCGCCGGTGCAGCCTGAACGAGCCGACGACACGCGGGTCCTCGCGCCGGAGCCGCATCATCGCCATGTCCACCCCGCTGACCGGTCGTCCTGTTGACGTGGCACAGCTTACGGACCATCCGGCATGCGCGCTCAGAGGCCGCGCCCTCGCCGGAGGATTCGATTGTCAGTACGGGGCAGTCCACTTGGGGAATCACCGGACCACCGGTAGGACGCATGTACGGACCGGGGTGGTTCGGTCAAGCCGGGCCGGAGGCAAGGGAATTGGGGTCCGGGGCGGGGCGGAGGGGGAGTGGCGGCCGCAGGGGCGGCCGGTCCCATGCGGTTGATCTTGGGAGTGCCTGGTCGGCGGCCGAACGTGTGCGGTGAGTGACGGAAGTGAGCGAAGTCACTACGCTCCGGTGATCCCCTCCGGGATGACCCTCAGAGCGCGGGACCGGTCTCCACCCAGGGGAGTACGCGCGGGGTGGACTCGTCATCCTCCTGGAGGCCAGGCAATGGGTACGAAGGCATGAGGCCAGGAGCCTTTCCCGCACCTAGTGTTGAAGACAAGCGGCGGGCGGAGAGCACTCGTCCCCCGAGGTCACAAGCCCGCCGCTGCCAAACGACAGGGAGAGGACCATGGCGGACATCGCACGGCAGGGACGCAAGGCATTCGCGTTCAACAGCCATGAGTCCGGTCGTCGCCACCCACTGGTGGCCGCGGCCATGGTGCTCCCCCTGGCCGCCCTCCTGCTCTTCCTCTTCGGAGGCTTCGACCAGGTGGCGGCGCAGGCGTCGTCCGTAAGCGTGATGCTGGGGCGCTGAGCGGCGCCCCGGGCCCAGGAGAGCGGCCTGGGCCGGGACTGTCACCGGCCGAACCCCGTGGGGACGGGGGAGCGGTCGACGGACGGCAGGTGAAGGGTGCTGCGCGTACGGCTGGGGAGCCGGACGCGCAGCACCCTTTCTCATGCCCGCGCACACCCTTCTGACGCGCTCCGCTCCGCGCGCCTTCGTGATCCGCCCCCGAGCGCCCCCCAGCGCCCTTCGGCGCCGGCGCGCCACCCGGGCCCGGGACCGCTGCGCCGGACTCCGTACGGCGGTATCCGTCCGGCGGTACCGCCACTGCCGCCCGGCCCCGTGCTGCGTACTCTCGTCCCGAGGAGCACCCGCCCGGGGTGCGGGGCACGGGGAGAGCCGAGGCGTGGTTCGGCTGGAGCGAGTGAGCGCGGCCGCGCTCGCCGCGTACGCGGGCGCGGCGGAGTACGTACTCCTCGCGGACCGCGACGACGGCACCGTGGTCCGTTGCGGGGACGTCGTGGCCAAGGCGCACGCGGGCGACAGCGATCCCGACGCCCTGGCGGTGCGCATCCGCATGGCCGGGGACCCCGCGCTGGCCGGAGTGCTGCTGCCCCCGCTGCACACCGGGCTCGGCCTGGTCGGGTCCCGGCCCGTCTCCCTGTGGCCCTACGGTGCTCCGGTCGCTCCGGACCGCCCCGAGGAAGCCCCCTGGGAGCCGGCCGCCGAGCTTTTGGCGGCCCTCCACCGGACCCCGCTCCACCACCTTCCGTACCCGGTCCCCCCGATGCGCGGCCCGGCGAAGCTCGCCCGCGCCCTCCACCGCCTCGACGCGGCGCACCCGCTCCGTGCCCGCACCCGCGTAGGTGCGTCCGCCGGGCAGGGCGACCCGGTGGATCCTGCTCCGCCGGCCGGCGCGGGGCCCGGGGGCCGGCAGGCCGGGGTCAGGATCCCGGGGTGCCCGGCCGGGGACGTGGACGCCGACGCCGCGCGGATGGCGGGTCTCGTCCGGGTCGCCGCGGCCACGCTCCCCGGGTGGGCCCGGGGGGAGGGTCCGGCGCCGTCGGGCGGGGCGCTCTGCCACGGTGACCTGCACCTCGGGCAGCTGGTCCGGAGCCCGGCCGGGGGCTGGCTGCTGATCGACGTGGACGACCTGGGACTCGGCACGCCCGCCTGGGACCTCGCCCGGCCCGCCGCCTGGTACGCCGCCGGACTGCTGGACACGGAGACCTGGCTGCGCTTCCTCGACGCCTACCGCGGCGCCGGCGGTCCCGCGGCCGGTGCGCCCGGCAGTGATCCCTGGCCGGAACTGGATCTCGCCGCCCGTGCGCTCACCGTGCAGACGGCCGCGCTGGCCCTCGCCAAGGCCGCCCGCGAGCGACGCCGACTCGACGACATGGAGCGGCTGATGGTGGAGGCCTGTGCCCGAATTGCCTCCCTCCCGCCCGACTTGGAGCCGAAGGCTCCGTCGTAGGGTGAGCCTCACGCCACCGGGTACGCATCCGGTGTCGACGCGAACGGCGAGGAGTTGATCCGGTCATGCAGTGTCCGAAGTGTCACGCGATGATGCACACCTACAACCGCAACGGTGTCCAGATAGAGCAGTGCAGCGGTTGCCGCGGCATCTTCCTCGACTACGGCGAGCTCGAGGCGCTGACCCGTCTGGAGTCCCAGTACACCTCCCAGTACGGCCAGGTCCCGCCCCCGGCCGCCCCGCCGGCCCCTTCCGCGTACCCGCAGCCGCACGCCGCGCCCGCGCCCGCGTGGGGAGCCCCGCAGCACGGCGGCTACGGCCACGGTCACGGCCACCGCAAGGGCGGCTTCGGCCGGATGCTCTTCTCCTCCTGAGCCGGAGGGGGTGGGGTGGGGGACCGGAACCGACCGGCACCCACCCTCCCGCCCGGGGCCCGGAGCCCCCAGGCAGGACGCACGCGCACGATACGGCGCAACACGCGAAAGCCCCGGCCGTGGAAACGGCCGGGGCTTGTCGACTACCGGTGCGCGATACTGGGATTGAACCAGTGACCTCTTCCGTGTCAGGGAAGCGCTCTCCCGCTGAGCTAATCGCGCGGGACCACGTTCACGGTGCGAACACCGCAGGTGGTAGGTGTGAAGCGTACTGCGTGCGCGATACTGGGATTGAACCAGTGACCTCTTCCGTGTCAGGGAAGCGCTCTCCCGCTGAGCTAATCGCGCGGGGATCCTTGCGGACCAGTGGACGATACTGGGATTGAACCAGTGACCTCTTCCGTGTCAGGGAAGCGCTCTCCCGCTGAGCTAATCGTCCTTGGAGGTGGAGACGGGATTTGAACCCGTGTAGACGGCTTTGCAGGCCGTTGCCTCGCCTCTCGGCCACTCCACCATGGAGCAAGCAGGGGGTCCTCGGGAAAGATGATCCCCCACCTTAGAGCGGACGACGAGACTCGAACTCGCGACATCCACCTTGGCAAGGTGGTGCTCTACCAACTGAGCTACGTCCGCAGGTCACCTTGTTCGCTCCGGGGTTTTGCCCCTTCGCTCCCTGGCGACGTGTTGAACTCTAGCGGATTCCCGGGCCAGCTCAAAAACGCGTTTCCGCAGCGTGCTGCCGCCCGATCACCGCCGGTCACCCGGCGGACGCCTCACCGGCGCCCGGGCGTCACCGGTCATAGACTCGCAGCCGTGCACGACCTGCCTCCTCTCGCCCGCTTCGGCGGCCTTCTCGCGACCGATCTCCGAGATGTCACCAGTGATCCCGCCGCCCTGGACTCCACCGGCTTCTGGGCGGTGACGGCCGATTTCGAAGGCCGTCTCGTCTGCGCGCGCTTCGGGGACATACGCCCCGACCCGGTGCCGGCCCCCGTCCCCGGGGCCTGGCGCGGCCCCGACGCGGACGAGTGGACCTCCTCCCTCGACCGGGCGGCGTACACCGCGGGCGTCCGCCGCATCCGCGAGCACATCGAGGCGGGCGAGGTCTACCAGGCCAACCTCTGCCGCGTGATGTCCGCGCCCCTTCCCGATCCGGCGGGTGCCGATGTCGACGCCCTCACGGCGCTGCTCGCGCGCGGCAACCCGGCCCCGTATGCAGGAACGATTCGGCTGCCGGCGCGCGGCGTCGAGATCGCCACCGCGTCCCCCGAGCTCTACCTGCGCCGCAGCGGCCGCCGCGTCGAGTCCGGCCCGATCAAGGGCACCGGCCGCACCGCCGCCGATCTGCTGCCCAAGGACCACGCCGAGAACGTGATGATCGTGGACCTCGTACGCAACGACCTCGGCCGCGTCTGCGCCACCGGTTCCGTGACCGTCCCCGAACTGTGCGCGCTCGAAGAACACCCGGGCCTCGTCCACCTCGTCTCCACCGTCGCCGGGGAACTCGCCGACGGCGCGGGCTGGCCCGAGCTGCTCGCCGCCACCTTCCCGCCCGGCTCCGTCACCGGAGCCCCCAAATCCTCGGCCCTGCGGATCATCGAGGCCCTGGAGACCGCCCCGCGCGGCCCCTACTGCGGGGGCATCGGCTGGGTCGACGCGGACCGGGGTACCGCCGAGCTCGCCGTCGGCATCCGGACCTTCTGGATCGACCGCACGGCCCCCGGCGGCCCCCGGCTGCTCTTCGGAACCGGCGCCGGGATCACCTGGGGATCCGACCCCGACCGCGAGTGGGCGGAGACCGAACTGAAGGCCGCCCGGCTGCTGCGGGTAGCGTCGGGAGCGATCGAAGCGCCCGCGACCGGCGCGGGCGGGGCGATCGGCGCGATCGGCGAGATCGGCGCGATCGATGCAGAGACGGACGAAAGCGGGAGGACCGTACGGTGAGGATCTGGCTCGACGGAGCACTGAGGGACGCCGACGAAGCGAAGGTGTCCGTGTTCGACCACGGCCTCACCGTCGGCGACGGGGTCTTCGAGACGCTCAAGGCGGAGGGCGGGACCACCTTCGCGCTCACCCGGCACCTCGAGCGGCTGACCCGCTCGGCCCGCGGCCTCGGCCTGCCGGACCCCGACCTGGACGAGGTGCGCCGCGCGTGCGCCGCCGTACTGGCGGCCAACCCGCTGCCCCTCGGCCGGCTGCGCGTCACCTACACCGGGGGCGTCTCGCCGCTCGGCTCCGACCGGGGCGAGGCCGGACCGACGCTGATCGTCGCCCTCGCGGGGGCCACCCGCCGCCCCGACACCACTGCCGTGGTCACCGTGCCCTGGGTGCGCAACGAGCGCTCCGCCGTGGTGGGCCTGAAGACCACCTCGTACGCCGAGAACGTGGTCGCGCTCGCCGCCGCGCACCGGGAGGGCGCCTCCGAGGCCCTCTTCGCCAACACCGTCGGGCGGCTCTGCGAGGGCACCGGCTCCAATGTGTTCGTCGTCCTCGACGGGCAGCTGCACACCCCGCCCGTGACCTCCGGCTGCCTCGCGGGCATCACCCGGGCCCTCGTCGCCGAATGGTGCGGGGCCAAGGAGACGGACCTGCCCTTCGAAGCGCTGGAACAGGCCGAGGAGGTCTTCCTGACCTCATCCCTGCGCGACGTCCAGGCCGTCGTACGGATCGACGGGCGCGAGCTGGGCTCCGCCCCCGGCCCCGTCACGGCGGAGGCCATGCGGATCTTCGACGCCCGCTCCGCCGAGGACGCCGACCCCCGCTCCTGACCGGGAGCGGTCTATTCGCTGTCCATCGGGCCGCAGGGCGGGTAGAACTCGATTGATGACCACCACCCTGCGGCCGAGCGGGCCGCTTCAGCAGAGCACCGGCGGGGCGCGCTCGCGCCCGTACGAGATCCGCGTCAACAGCAGGCGCGTCGGCGCCCTGCTGCTCGCCGCCGACACCCCGTTCGGGCCGACGGTCGCCGAGATCCGCGAGCTCGCCGTCGAGGAGCCCGACCGCCGGCGCGGCCGCGCCACGGTCGCCGCGCTCGCCGCCGAGGAGGTACTGCGCGGCTGGGGCTGCCGGCGGGTCCGCGTATCGGTCCCGGCCGGTTCGGCGGGCGGCCTGCGCCTTGCGGCCGCCCTCGGGTACGCCGAGTACAGCCGCAACATGGCCAAGGAACTCCCGGCCGAGCCGCCCGCGCTGTCCGAAGGGGTGGCCGGCCGCCCGATGACGGAGGCCGAGTTCGAGACCTGGCACGCGGCGGGACTGGAGGAGTACGCGCAGAACTGGATCAGCCGGGGCATGCCGGCCGCCGCCGCGCACGTGAAGTCGGCGAACGACCACGCGGCCATGCTGCCCCTGGGCCTGGGCACCCCCGACGTCAGCTTCTCCGTGCTGGAGGCGGCCGGCGTCCCCGTGGGCACCGTGTGGGTCGCGCCGAACGGCGGGGGGTCCTACGTCTACGACGTCGCGGTCGCCGAGGAGCACCGCGGCCGCGGCTACGGCCGGGACCTGATGCTCCTCGCCGAACGCACCGCCCTCGCCGCCGGCCACCGGGTGCTCGGGCTGCACGTCTTCAGCGACAACGTCCCGGCGGTGCGGCTCTACGAGTCCCTCGGCTACCGGACGACCGACTTCAACTACGCCAAGGACCTGATCTAGGAACCTCAGGCCTGACCGGCAGGATCCGAAAGAGACGGTCTAGGCGTCCGCGGCGAGCAGTCGGTCGGCGATCTCCTCGATGCGCTCGCGCAGGCCGTCCTGGCTCTTGCCGCCGTCGAGGCGCTCTCCGTCGATCACGTACGTCGGGGTGCCGGTCACGCCGATCGCCTTGCCCTCGGCCTGGTCGGCGTCCACGATCAGGATGTGCCGGCCGTCGATCAGGGCGGTATCGAACTCCTCGGCGTCCAGGCCCAGTTCACGCGCGACCTCGACGAGCACCGATTCGCCGGCCTTGCCGAGCTCCGCGGTACGGGCCAGTACGGCTTCCACGTACGGCCAGCCCCGGCCCTGCTCGGCGGCCTCCTCCGCGGCCTGCGCGGCGGCGAAGGCGTGCTTGTGCTTCTCCAGCGGGAAGTGGCGCAGCCGGATGTCCAGCCGGTCGCCGTAGCGGGCCCGCAGGGCGCGCACGTCGTCCAGAGCGCTGTGGCAGTCCGGGCACTGGAGTTCGCACCAGACGTCGAGGATCACGGAATCGGTCATACGGACAGTCTCCCAGCCCGCGGGGACGGGCACGGACCGGGACCTGGGGAGGAGGCGGGACCCGGAGATGTCCCGGAGATCCGCCCGCCGGGGGCTCCGGCCGTGGCCAGGGCCAGGGTCGCCGGTGCAGGATGGAGGGGGACAGAACGCCCGGCCCGCCGGCCGGGTGCGACCGACCGATCCGCCCCTGGAGGCCCCGCATGCTCGCCGAGACCATTTGCTCCGCGGTGTCCGCGGCGGGCCTGGGCATCGCCGCGCTCACCGCCTACCGCAAGCGATTCCTCGCGGCCACGCGGATCGCGGCGTACTCGCTGGTGCCCGTCGGCCTGGTGATGACGGGCGTCGTGGCCTGGGCGACCGGAATCGTCTTCAAGCCGACCGTCTGGGCCGGGTTCGCCGTGCTGGGACTGGCCTGGCTGCTCTTCGTGACCACCCGCGCGATAGAGCGGCGCGGACTGGGCGCGGGGGAGGGCGAGGGGAAGCAGAAGAGGCCGAAGGCCGCCAAGGGCCGCCCGGCCCAGGAGGCCGTCGCCCCGGCCGCTTCGGCGCCCTCGCTGGGTGACGGTGCCCGCCCGCGGCCGGCTCCGGCGGCCGCCCCCGCCGAGGACTTCTCCGACATCGAGGCAATCCTCAAGAAGCACGGCATATGACCCCGGTCGCCGTGGCCCCGGGCGTCGGGGCGGTCCCGGCCGGGAACCACCTGATCTGACGGGATCCGGTGAACTCGCGGGTTGCGTTTGGCGTGTTGAGCGGTGCGCGCGGGTTCGCTGCGCCATCATCGCCCCGACATGCTCGACACATCACCGGGTGAGCCGGCCGTTCCCGCGCCGGCCACCGTCCCCGTCGCCGTCCCCGTCGCCGAGGAGCCGAGAGGCTGCCTCTTCGCGCTCTCCCAGCCGCCCCTGATGATCTTCCTAGGCGTGATCGGCGGCTTGCTGCTCCTCGCCGCCCTGCACGATCTCTTCCTGCTCTGAGCCCGGCTCCGTGCCCAGCTCCGATTTGCGCCGGGCCCGGTACGCCGCCACGTGCAGCCGGTTCCCGCAGGTACGGCTGTCGCAGTAGCGCCGGGAGCGGTTGCGGGAGAGGTCGACGAAGGCCCGCCGGCAGTCCGGGGCCTCGCAGCGGCGCAGCCGCTCCTGCTCGCCCGAGACCACGATGAAGGCCAGCGCCATGCCGCCGTCGGCCGCCAGGTGGTCGCCCACCGAGGCGCCGGGGGCGAAGTAGTGCACGTGCCAGTCGTAGCCGTCGTGGTTGGTCAGCTGCGGGGTGGTGCCGGCCGTCGCGACCAGCTCGTTGATCAGCACGGAGGCGATGCGGGAGTTCGGCGCCGCGAAGACCTGGGCGAATTTGCCGCGCACCGTGCGCACGCCGGCGAGGTCGCGGGCGCTGAGCTCGCCGACGTCGCTGATCGCGTACTCGTGGACGAAGGCGCGCAGCGCGTTCACGTCCGCCAGTGCGTCGGGCTGCTCCGTCTCGGCAGAGGTGTTCACCAGCGCGACGACGACGTCGAGCGCGCGACGGGTGTCGTGGGGGATCTGCACGGGGTCTCCCTGGAGGGCCGGGCCTGCGGTGACGGTCTGCTGCCGCCGCCGCTGGCCGACTCTAGCGGGTCGTCCCCAAAGCGCACCGGCGCCGTCCGCGCGGGTGGCTTCCGCGTGAACAGCGCCGGCACTTCCGTATGTGGTTGTCCGCCGTGCACCGTCGCCCCGAGTCGGACGGTGTCGTACGGCCCCCGGACTCAGCCGGGGGAGGGTTCCCTCTGTAGGCCTGGCTCAGGATTCGGCCAGGATGTGGGAGAGCTCCTTGTCGAGGTCGAAGTGCCGGTGTTCGGTTCCTGGTGGAACCGCGGCGTCCGTCCGCTTGAGGAACGACTCCAGTGCTCGGGCGGGTGCTTCGAGCAGCGCTTCTCCCTCCGGTGAGCTCAGGGCGATGCAGACGACTCCCTGGCCGTGGCTGCGGGACGGCCAGACACGGACGTCGCCGGTACCGGTGGGCCGGTGAAGGCCCTCGGCGAGGAGGTCGCGGGCGAATACCCATTCGACCGTCTCCTCGGCGCCGGTGTGGAAGGTGGCGTGCACGGCGTAGGGATCGGCCGTGTCATACCGCAGGCCCGCGGGAACAGGCAGTGAGGACTCGCTCGACACAACGAGGCGCAGGTGCAGCTCGCAGCTGACCGTGGTGTTCATAAGCGCCAGGGCCTTTCGCTCAGTGTGCGCTCGGGGATTCGCACGTCGGCGAAATCGACATGCCACCTACGGTGCCGTTGTAAACCCCTCTGACCGTTTTGCGGACCTCTGGGTCCCTCGGACGGCGGATCCAAACGACCATTCACGTGTGCTGGGACCTCCGGTAGATTCGACCCCATGAACACGGGGAGTGACCGCGAGACCAACGAGTCCGCCGCCGAATCCGCAGCCGAGTCCGCCACCGGGACGGCGGACGAATCCGCGGCGGGGTCCGCCGCCGAGGAGGCGCCGCACGTCTCCAAGGCGCCGGCCTTCATCAAGGCCCGCCGGGGCCTGCACCTGAGCTGGCAGGTCGGCGTCTTCATCGTCGGCCTCGCCGTCATCGGCGCGGGCGTCGCCATGCTGGTCCTGCCCGGACCGGGCTGGGTGGCGATCTTCGCGGGCCTCGCGATCTGGGCCACCGAATTCGCCTGGGCCCACCTCGCGCTCCGCTGGACCAAGCGCAAGGTCAGCGAAGCCGCCCAGAAGGCCCTGGATCCGAAGGTCCGCCAGCGCAACATCATCCTGACCAGCGTCGGGCTCGTGATCGCGGGCGTCCTGATCGGCTTCTACCTGTGGAAGTACGGGCTCGTGCTGCCCTGGAACCGCGAGGTGGGGTGAGCCCGCCCGACCATGGCGGAGAGCACCGCTGACATGCGGTAATGTTTGCGGTGCGTCCGGGCGATTAGCTCAGTGGGAGAGCACTTCGTTCACACCGAAGGGGTCACTGGTTCGAACCCAGTATCGCCCACCCGGACCAGCGGCCCGGAGACTTTCACAGTCTCCGGGCCGCTGGCTTTTTCACCCGTCCGGCCCAGGCTCCGGGCCCGGCCCAGGCTCCGGCCCAGGCTCCGGCCCAGGCTCCGGCCCAGGCTCCGGCCCAGGCTCCGGCCCAGGCTCCGGCTGCGCCGGGCCTACCTCAGCCGGCCGATGGCCTCCCGAAGCCGGCGGGCGTCGCGCAGCCGCTTCTCGTAGGTGGCCCCCACCACCAGCAGCAGCACCCCCGCCAGGGCCGGCGGCATCCAGCGCGGCAGCGCGTCCACCACCTGGACGACGTACGGGGTCAGCTCGTGCAGGGCCACCGCCGCCAGCGTCGCCCCGCCCAGCAGCAGCGGGGCCCGGAGCCGGCCGCGGGCACCGGCCAGGGTCACCCCGAGCGCGGCCGTCCCCAGCAGCAGCGGCCGCAGCCAGTGCGGATCGCCCCACACCGCGAGGGTGCTCGGCAGCAGGGTGGCCGCCAGACCCGGTCCGTACGCCGTCCAGGACCCGGCCAGCGGATCACGGCGCCGCCGCAGGAACCCCACCGCCAGCGCCGCCGCCGTCACCGGCAGGGTGTACGCCTCGGGCACCGTCACCTCCGAAGCCGCGAGCCGTACCCAGGTCGCCGCGAGGAACAGCGCCCCGGCAGGCCAGCCCGCCGCCGACCGGCGCTCGGGCCGCACCGCCGCCGCCGCGCACACCACCCCGGCCAGCGCCAGGACCAGTGCGAGCACCGGAGCGTCCCCGGTGGCCAGGGCGACCGCGAGGAAGCCCGCCGCTGCCGCCGCGGCCTCCGCCGGGATCCGCACGGGGCCCAGCCGGGGCCCGAGCGCCGCCACCGCCGCCGGGACCACCAGCAGCGGCGGGGCCCACCAGGCCACCGGCCGCTCCAGCAGTGCTCCCAGCGCCACCACGAGCAGCGTCGCGTACCCGACGGCGAGCGCCGCCGCCCCCGAGCGGGCCCACGCCGGAGCGGGCCGGTACGCCGCCCCCGCCGCGCAGGCGGCCCCCAGCAGGCCGAGCACCCCGAAGGTGGCCAGTCGGCCGTCCAGGGCCGCCACGGACACGTTCCCGGCCCCCGCCAGCGCACACACCCCCGCGGCGATCCCGGCCGGCCCGAAACCGGCGTCCGACGCGGACCCGGCGCCCGCGGGGCTGCCGCCGCCGGCGACCGCCACCGCCGTGGACCGCAGTGCGAGCGCTCCCGCCGCCAGCGTCACCGCCAGCTGGGCCGCGAAGACCGCACCCGGCGCCGGGTCGAACACCACGGGCGCCGTGAACAGCGCCGCCCAGCCCAGGACCACCGCGGCGACTCCCGGCTCCCGGCGCACCGGGAGCACCCGGACCAGCCACCACGCGGCTCCGGCCGTCAGCAGCAGCGCCACCAGCGGAGCGAGCCCGGGGCCGTTCCCGGCCGCCGGGGCGGGAGTCGTCACCGACCAGACCTCCTCCAGCACCTGCAGCCGGCCCATCAGCACCGTCGCCACCCAGGCCAGGGCGGTGGCCGCCTCCAGGACGGCCACCCCCGCACCGGCCAGGGCGAGGCCGCGCCGGACCGGCTCCGGGAGTGCGGAGACCCGCAGCGCCCCCAGCAGGGGCAGGGCCACCACCAGGTACCCGACCGCACCCCAGGGCGGGCGCAGCTCGGGCGCCGCGAGACCGCCCAGGGCGGCCACCGCCGCGAGGGCGCCCGTCACGGAGAACGCCACCGGCATCCGGGCGCTGCGCCAGGCCACCACCACCGCCAGTGCGGCGACCGCAGCCAGCAGCGCCGACGGGCCCAGGGCCCCGCCCGCCGACTCCGCCGCCACCGAATCCGCCAGACCCGTCAGCAGCGCGGCCCCGCCCGCCACCGAGCCCGCGGCCCCCGCCCAGGAGGACCAGCGCCCCGGCCGGAGCAGCGCGAGCCCCGCGTCCAGGGCAGCCGTCGCCAGCAGGGCCCAGCCCAGCTCCGGCCCCGTCGCCCCGCCGGCCAGCGCGGCCAGCGGCAGCGGGAGCTGCGCGGTCAGCAGCGCCGCGGGCAAGGGGGCCCGCAGGGCCCGTACGGCCGGCGTCCGGCCGTACGCGGCCCAGCCCGCGGCCAGTACCGCGGTCGCGCCCGCCGCGTAGGCCGTGCCGTCCACCTCCGGCATGCCGACGGCGTAGAGCGCGTACGCGTCCAGCACCGTCAGCAGCAGGCCGACGGCGGCCACCGCCTCGGCGGTCGAGCGCAGCCCGCGGCGCAGCAGCGCCACCGGGGCGCCCAGCGCCGCCGCCGTCACCACGGCGAGCACCGCGCTGCGCCCGGCGATTCCGAGAGATCCCCAGCTGACCAGCGTGAACGCCAGCGCCGCGACCGCCAGCAGTACCGCGCCCAGGACCAGCAGCACGTTCTGCGCACTGGGGGCCGAGGCCTCCGTGGCCTGGGCTGACGCCTTCGGCCGGGCGGGCGCACCCCACGCGTGGGGGGTCTGAGCGGCCAGCAGCCACGCGCGGCGACTCAGCAGGAAGTGGCGCCGGGCGTCGAGTTGGATCAGTTCGCGGTCGATGAGCACGAGCTCCTCGGCCGGCGGCAGGGGGTTGTCCATGGTTCGGAGTGTGGTGCCCGTCACCCCGTCAGGACATGGGTGCGCGTACTCATCTCCCGGTGAGTTCCGGCTGAGTACCCGGTGTGCGCCCCCGCCGCGCGCAAGACTGGAGGCATGGACCGAAGCAGCCGCAGCGGCAGGCCCGGCCGCAGCCGCGTGGACCCCGCCAACCCCGGTGGCCGGTGGACCCGTTACCGCTTCCGCAGCGTGTGGGACCTCGACGCGGCGCCCGCCCGGGTCTACGCCGCCCTGGAACGCCCCGAGTCCTACCCCCTGTGGTGGCCCCAGATCCGCTCCGTCGCCCCCGCCGGTGACGGGAGCAGCGGCACCGCCTTGATCCGCTCCGCCCTCCCGTACACCCTGCGCGTGAGCGCGGCCGAACTCCTGCGGGACCCCGCGCGCGGGATCCTGGAGGTCGCCCTGCTCGGCGACCTGGAGGGCTGGGCGCGCTGGACCGTACGACCGCGGGCCGGCGGGACGCGGGCCCTGTACGAGCAGGAGGTCGAGGTGCGCCGCCCCCTGATGCGCGTGCTCGCCTTCCCGGGGCGGCCGGTGTTCCGGCTCAACCACACCCTGATGATGCGGGCCGGGCGGCGCGGGCTCGCGGCACATCTCGCGGCCCGGCCGGAAGCGGTTTGAACCAGCCCCGAGCCTTCTGTATTGTTCACACCGTTCCCGGGCGATTAGCTCAGCGGGAGAGCACTTCGTTCACACCGAAGGGGTCACTGGTTCGATCCCAGTATCGCCCACCGGGACAGGCCGGTCCGTCTTGTGACGGACCGGCCTTCCGCATGTACGGGGCATTGCGCGCGGCCCACGCGCGGCCCCTCCGCGCCGGTCCCTCACGCCGCCGCGGGCAGCTCCGGCCGCAGCGGCCAGTGCGGATCCACCGACTCCGGTGTGCCCTGCCGCGCGAACCACGCCTGCAGTCCCCGCGCCTGAGCCGCGTGCCACACCTGCTGGAGCGTGTGCAGCTCCGCGGGCGACAGCCGCTCCAGCCGGCCCGCGAACCGGCGCCCCACGGCCCGTACGAGCTCCAGTGACGCCAGCGCGTCCGCGCCCGCGTCATGGGCCCCCTCCAGCTCTATCCCGTAGTGCGCGCACAGATCCGTCAGCGTCCGGCGGCCCTTGCGGTAGCGGTCCAGATGCTTGTCCAGCACCCGCGGATCCAGCACCGTCAGCGGTCGGTTGTCCAGGTACCGGGCGAGTGAGGACGCCCGGTGCCGGCGCAACTCCCGGTCCAGCAGCGTCAGGTCGAACGGCGCGTTCATCACCACCACCGGCCTCCCCGCCACCTGCTGCTCCCCGAGCGCGCGGGCTATCTCCTCCACCACCGGCGCGGGCCACCGCCCGTTGCGCTGGAGGTGATCGTCGGTCAGACCGTGCACTTCCGTGGCCCCCGGAGGTACCGGGATGCCGGGATTGACCAGCCAGCGCGTCGAACGGATCCGGCCGCCCGCGCACTCCTGCACGATGAGCGCGGCGGACACGATCCGGTCCCGTTCCACGTCCACCCCGGTCGTCTCCGTGTCGAATGCGGCCAGCGGGCCCTCGTACCAGCGTGTCATGGCGAACTCCTCGTCACCCGTCGGCAGATGGCCCCACCGGGCACCGCGCCCCAGGTCCGCCACCCTTGCCCGAAACGGTGATACCCGGGCTCTTTGCCCCGTACGCCGTTTGCGGCACGCCGACTGCGGAGACAACTCAACTGGGGGACCGCACACATGACCGGTCGTCAACCCCGACACCCTGAAACGGACCTGAATCGGACCGGACGCGGCCTGACGCGGCCGCTTGAAACGGGACAGCCCGGAAGGCATGGGGAGCCGGCCATGGCGCTCGCGCAGCCCGAACCGGGCGGGGTGCTCGCGGGACGGATCGATCCGCGGACCGACCCGCGGAGCGGACCGCTGCGCGGCACGCTCGCCACCACCGCCTGCATGGAGACCCTCCAGGTGGGATACCTGCACGCCGTCGTGGCCGCGGCCGGCTGCTCGCTGTCCCAGCCCTTTCCCGACAACGGCATCGACTGGCACGTCAGTCACGGAGCCCCCGAGCACGTCGTCGACGACGAGGTGACCATCAAGGTCCAGCTCAAGGCGACCTACCAGATACCGGCCGGACCGGCAGGGCCCACCTTCGGCTTCACCCTCGACAACGAGCACCTGGTGAAGCTGGCCCGCACTCCGGTCGCCGTGCACAAGATCCTCGTCGTGATGCTCGTCCCGCGGGAACGCGACCAATGGCTGAGCGCCGGACACGACGGGCTCGACCTGCGGCACTGCTGCTACTGGACCAATCTCGCCGGACACCCCGTGACCGGCCGGCGCCGGACCACCGTACGGATCCCGACCACGCGGATCTTCGACGACCGGGCGCTCTGCGAGATCATGACCCGGGTCGGGTCGGGAGGGACACCTTGATGAACTGGCAGTCACCGCACCTGGAGCCGCTCTCCCCACAGGAGTTCGCCGCGGGCGCCCCCGATCCCGCGCAGATCGATCCGCTCGTGCTCGGCGCACTGCTCCACCGGCACGGCTGGCTGCGCCGCGGCGGCGCCGCGGGACGGTACGGGCGCTGGACGCCGCCCGCCCCGTACGCCACGGGCAGCGGCGGCACCAGCCTCCTCGTGCCCGAGAGCCGGGCCTTCCCCGACTGCGCCGACCTGCTCGAAGAGGCGCTCACCGCGCTCTCGCGCAGCGCGCTGCCGTCGGCGCGCGAGGTGCTGTACGGGCTCAGCGTGCCGAGCGACGAGATCCGCTGGGACCGCGAGATTCCGCGAGGGGCGTACGGACTCCAGGGCGAGGCCGACTGGACGGTCCAGGAACAGCTCCGCTCGGCCGCCCGCCAGCTGCTCCTCGCCGGGGCCCTGGCCGACCGGGCGCGGGCCGGGTACTACGGGGCCCGGCACCGGGGCCAGGCGGAGCGGGCGCTGGACGGGGTCCTGGTCGGGCCGGCGCCGGGCGGGCGGCGGCTGACCGCGTACGTCCCCGTCGACGGGGGCCGGGGCACCGTGACCCGGCTGCACCACGCGCTGCACGCCGCCCGCGAGGCCGTGGACTACCGGCGGGCCACCGGCGGCATGGAAGCCTTCGACGCGGCGGTCGAGGCCGGGGTCAGCCGGGAGCTCGCCGAGGCGCTCATCTCGCTGGTCCGCGGCTCGGAGGGGGCCCGGGTGGCCCTAGCGTGGGCACCGGCGGCGGGGGTCCCGGCGGGGTGCGCGGCCCGGCCGGAGCCGGTGGAGTTCTCGCCCGGCGACCTCCCCGTGCTCCGGGAGGCGGCCGCGCGCTACACGAGGGACGAGCCGGCGGTCCCGGTACGGGTGGCGGGCGCGGTGGTCCGGATGCGCCGCTCGGACCCGGGCGGCGGGGGCACGGTCCGGCTGCGGGTCCTCGCCGGGGCGGAGATCCCGTACGTCCGGGTGGTGCTCGACGAGGAGTCGTACCGGGTGGCGGGCCACGCCCACCTGGTCGGCCTGCCGATCCGGGTCAGCGGACGCCTGCAGCGCCGGGGCGGGTTCCGCCGTCTGACGGATGCGGCGGACGTCCGTCCGGTCCCCCTGGACGAGGTCGAGCGGGACCGGCTGATGAAGTCCCTGGACGAGTCCCTCGACGCCGGGGACGTGCTGCCCTCGGACGACTAGGACGGCCGGGCGGCGCGGGCCCGACCGGCAGGATCCGAACGAGACGACCTAGACGTGCAGCTCGGGGGGAAAGCCGGTCCAGCGCAGCTCGGGGGGCAGGTGCCGCAGGTCGTTGGAGACGAGGACGGAAGCGGGCCGGCCGGGCGCGTAGCGGATGACCGTGAGAGCGGCGTTGGCGTGGCTGAGGCCGAGCCAGCGCCACGGCGGCGCGTCCATGGCGTCCCGGACGAGCCAGGCGACCAGGAAGTTGTGGGTCACGACCAGCTCGTGCCGGTCCTCCTCACCGTCCACCGGCCCGGTGAACAGCTCCAGCGCCCGCCTGGCCAGCACCGGTCCCTGCGCCCGCTCCTCCTCGGTGACGTCCGCGAGGAAGCGGAGGAAGAGGTCCGCGGAATCCGCCGGAAGCTCCTCCCGCGCCGGCATGTGGGGAACGTAGTCACCGGCAGCGTCCGAGACGTGCAGGGGGACGTTCTCCAACTGCTCGCCGATCAGGCGCGCGGTCTGCTCCGCCCGGGGCAGCGGGCCGTGGTGCACGGCCGCGAGAGGGACGTCGCGCAGGCGCCGGCCGAGGAGCACGGCTTGCCGACGGCCGTCTTCCGTCAGCCCGCCCTCCTCCGACACGGCCTCCCCGTGCCGCACGAGATAGAGGTAACGGGTAGCCGTGCCGGTCATCACATGCTCCTCTGCGCCCACCAACGATCTTGTGCATCAGGGGACGCAGCCACCTCCGGCGGCGGTTCCCACGGGCCCGGGCGGTAACCGTTTAGCGGCGCGGCCCATCCGCTCGGTACGATTCAGACGCGCAGTGATCCGCTCGCGCACCCCCTGAGTCAGGAGCAGACCGGTGTCAGACGTCCGTGTGATCATCCAACGCGATTCCGAGCGGGACGAGCGCGTGGTGGCCACGGGCACTACGGCGGCAGAGCTCTTCGCCGGCGAGCGCACCATCGTCGCCGCGCGCATCGCGGGTGAGCTGAAGGACCTCGCGTACGAGGTGAAGGACGGCGAGACCGTCGAGCCCGTGGAGATCTCCTCCCCGGACGGCCTGGACATCCTGCGCCACTCCACCGCGCACGTCATGGCGCAGGCCGTGCAGGAGCTGTTCCCCGAGGCCAAGCTGGGCATCGGCCCGCCGGTCCGGGACGGCTTCTACTACGACTTCGACGTCGCGAAGCCCTTCACCCCCGATGACCTCAAGGCCATCGAGAAGAAGATGCAGGAGATCCAGAAGCGCGGCCAGCGCTTCGCCCGCCGCGTCGTCACCGACGAGGCGGCCCGCGAGGAGCTCGCGAACGAGCCGTACAAGCTCGAGCTCATCGGCATCAAGGGCTCGGCCTCGACCGACGACGGCGCGAACGTCGAGGTGGGCGGCGGCGAGCTGACCATCTACGACAACTTCGACGCCAAGACCGGCGACCTGTGCTGGAAGGACCTCTGCCGCGGTCCCCACCTGCCGACCACCCGCAACATCCCCGCGTTCAAGCTCATGCGCAACGCCGCCGCCTACTGGCGCGGCAGCGAGAAGAACCCGATGCTCCAGCGCATCTACGGCACCGCGTGGCCGTCGAAGGAGGAGCTGAAGGCCCACCTCGACTTCCTCGTGGAGGCCGAGAAGCGCGACCACCGCAAGCTCGGCACCGAGCTCGACCTGTTCTCCGTACAGGACGAGATCGGCTCCGGCCTGGCCGTCTTCCACCCGCGCGGCGGCGTCATCCGCCGCACCATGGAGGACTACTCGCGCAAGCGGCACGAGGAAGAGGGCTACGAGTTCGTCTACACCCCGCACGCCACCAAGGGCACCCTCTTCGAGAAGAGCGGCCACCTGGACTGGTACGCGGAGGGCATGTACCCCCCCATGCAGCTCGACGGTGGTACCGACTACTACCTCAAGCCCATGAACTGCCCGATGCACAACCTGATCTTCGATGCCCGCGGCCGTTCCTACCGCGAACTGCCGCTGCGCCTCTTCGAGTTCGGCACCGTGTACCGGTACGAGAAGTCCGGTGTCGTGCACGGCCTGACCCGCTCGCGCGGCTTCACCCAGGACGACGCGCACATCTACTGCACCAAGGAGCAGATGGCGGAGGAACTCGACCGCACGCTGACCTTCGTGCTGAACCTGCTCCGTGACTACGGTCTGACCGACTTCTACCTGGAGCTGTCGACCAAGGACCCGGAGAAGTTCGTCGGCTCGGACGAGATCTGGGAGGAGGCCACCGCCACCCTCCAGCAGGTCGCCGAGAAGCAGGGCCTGCCCCTGGTCCCGGACCCGGGCGGCGCCGCGTTCTACGGCCCGAAGATCTCGGTCCAGTGCCGTGATGCGATCGGCCGCACCTGGCAGATGTCGACCGTGCAGCTCGACTTCAACCTGCCGGAGCGCTTCAACCTGGAGTACACCGGCCCGGACGGCACCAAGCAGCGCCCGGTCATGATCCACCGTGCGCTGTTCGGTTCCATCGAGCGCTTCTTCGCCGTCCTGCTGGAGCACTACGCGGGCGTCATGCCGCCGTGGCTCGCCCCGGTCCAGGCGGTCGGCATCCCGATCGGCGACTCGCACATCGAGTACCTGCAGGAGTTCGCCGCCGAGGCGAAGAAGAAGGGCCTGCGCGTCGAGGTGGACGCCTCGTCCGACCGGATGCAGAAGAAGATCCGCAACCAGCAGAAGCTGAAGGTCCCCTTCATGATCATCGTCGGTGACGAGGACATGGCCGCGGGCACCGTCTCCTTCCGCTACCGCGACGGTTCGCAGGAGAACGGCGTCCCGCGCGACCAGGCCCTGGCGAAGCTCGTCGACGTCGTGGAGCGCCGCGTCCAGGTGTGACCGCGCCCACCGCGCCCATGGGGTCGGCCCCCGGGAAGTCTCACTTCCCGGGGGCTTCCTCGTCCTCCCGCCGGAAGGCCTGCAGCATCCAGGACGAGAACGAACCCGTCACCGCACCCAGCAGCGCCAGCCCGCCGGCCATCATGAACGCCGCGATGATCCGGCCCCCCGGGGTCACCGGGGCCATGTCCCCGTAGCCCACCGTCGTCAGCGTCTCGCACACCCACCACACCGCGTCCCCGAGCGTGAGGATCGAGGCTCCCGGGGCCTGGCGCTCGAAGTGGTGGACGCCGAGGGCGCCCGCGAAGCCGAGCAGCCCGGCCGACAGGCCCGCGTACGACATCACGCGCGCGTAAAGGTTCCGGCGCGGGCGGTTGTAGCGGGCCTGGATCGCGTCGTGGACCTTGACCATGCGCAGGGGCCGCAGCAGCGGCAGCAGCACGATCAGGGTGTCCAGCCAGTGCACGCGGACGAAGCGCAGCGGCCGCATGCGGCTCAGGACCAGCCGGGCCACGTAGTCCACGATGAAGCAGGCCCAGGTCAGTACGACCAGGCCGAGGCCGATGTCCCGCCACAGCGGGTGGGCCCGGTAGGCCACGACGGAGAGCGTGTAGCCGGCGAGGAAGAGCAGGGACGCGTAGAACAGCGGCAGCTCGGTCCGGCGTTCCCAGGCCTGGTCACCGGTCTCGGGTGCATCGTTCATGGGCTCAGCATCGCGTCCCGCACACCGGTGTTCGCCCCGGCGACACGCCGCTCGGGGCCAAGGTCATATGCTGCATCCCATGACGATTGAGCCGGAGCAGCAGATCGGTGTGGGCACGCAGGACGCGTTCCAGCGTCTGTGGACGCCCCACCGGATGGCCTACATCCAGGGGGAGAACAAGCCGACCGGGCCGGAGGCCGGGGACGGCTGTCCCTTCTGCGGGATTCCGGACATGTCGGACCAGGACGGACTGGTCGTGGCCCGGGGCAAGCACGTCTACGCCGTGCTGAACCTCTACCCGTACAACGGTGGCCACCTGATGGTCGTGCCGTACCGCCACGTCGCCGATTACACGGACCTGGACGCCGCCGAGACCCTCGAGCTCGCCGACCTCACGAAGCGGGCGATGATCGCGCTGCGCAAGGCCTCCGGCGCGCACGGGTTCAACATCGGGATGAACCAGGGCCAGGCCGCAGGCGCCGGCATCGCCGCGCACCTGCACCAGCACATCGTGCCCCGCTGGGGCGGGGACACGAACTTCATGCCGGTCGTGGGCCACACCAAGGTGCTGCCCCAACTCCTCGCGGACACCCGCCAGATGCTCGCCGGAGCCTGGCCCAACGACTAGGGCGCCGTACGGATGCCCGTACGGATGCCCGTACGGGCTCACGCGTCGTAGACGTCCGCCTTGCGCGGTGCGGCGTCCTGGACCATGCCGCTGACGATCATCGAGCGGTTGGTGAAGCGTTCGGTGTCGACTCCGTTCTCCTCCAGGACCCGCATCGCGGCGGTGTGCACCGCCCGCAGGACCGGGGTCGCGGCGCGCATCGCGTCGTCCGCCATGAAGCGGTGACGCCACGGCTGGCCGGCCCAGACGTGGCGGACGCCGAAGGGCTCGGGGAGGACGAGCTTGCCGCCCAGGAAGTCCAGGAGCGGCGGGTACCAGGTGAAGGGGGCCCGCACGGCGAGGCGTACGACCTCGCTGGTGTCGACCACGGGTCGCTTGAGCTCCACGGTCTCCCAGAAGCGCACGGATTTGGCGACCTCGTCGACCGGGGCCGCCGATTTGGTGGTGAACAGGCCGTGCACCGGGCCGAGGGCGTGTCCGGTGACCTCCACGCGCAGGGTCTTGTAGAGCACGGTGACCGTGACCAGCATGGTGATCACGAGCTGGCCGTCCCAGAGCGGGTACTGGATGCCGAGGTAGTGCCGGTTGCCGGCGCTGAACTGCTGCTCGTTGCAGATCCGGGTGATCTCGTGCGGCTTGACCAGGAAGGTGTCCACGTCCGCTCCGCCGGGGCGGGCCACTTCCTTGGCGCCCTCGCCGACCGGGCTGACGATCCAGTGCTGGATCGAGGCGGGCGGGAGGCCGCCGGTGTGCAGGGGGCCGCGCTCCAGCTTGCGCAACTGGGCGTCGATCGCGCGTATGACGTCCCAGCTGCGGAACGGGTGGATCTCGGAGCCCTCGTTCTTGGGGGCGAGTTCCTCGGCCATCTGCCAGCTGCCCCAGCGGGTGCCCATGCCGAGTATGCCCTTGGGGCCGGCGTAGAACACGGCGTTGCTGCGGTCCTCGGCGGTGAGCTTGGCCAGGGAGTGGCGCAGGTCCTCACGGGCCTTCTCGTCGGGGTTGCCGGGGACGGCCTCCGGGATCTTGGCGGCCACCCCGCCGCCGCCCGCGAGCAGCCCGTCCCAGCGGGAGCGCAGGTCCTCGGCGGTGGCCTCGCAGAGCCGGCGGGCGAGGAACCAGCCGAGGACCGGGGCGATGACCATGGCGCGGACGTAGATGCCCAGGACGCCGGTCACCGGGAGCCGGAACATGAGCACGGCGACCACCAGGCCCACGCCGACGAGGAGCGCCGTGCCCATCCAGCTGGCCCGCTTGGCGTCGGAGGCCGCCAGGGCCTTGCGGGCCCAGAACAGGCCGAGCCACAGCAGCAGACCGGGGAGGAAGACGACCCCGCACGCGAGCATGATCAGGCGGAGCTTGCGGTCGCGCTCCTTGCGGATGCGGGAGGCGGCCAGGCAGTGCTCGACGACGGTCTGCGGGTCGGCGCCGAAGGACTGGATGAGGGGCTTGCGGGTCGGCGGGATGGTGCGGGCCTCGACGGCACGGCAGAAGGCCTCGCCGAGGTTGGGGGCCAGCAGGGACACCTTGGGGGGTTTGACGACGGACTCGTGGTACTCGTTGTTGGCCTTGAGTATCTCTTCCAGTTTGGTGTCGCGTCCGCCGTCCCGGTAGGCGGCCGAGGCGAGGGCGTTGGTCGCGGCGGTCTGACCGCCGCCGCCCTGGAGCGGGATCTGTGCCCCGGGCCTGAAGTCGAATCCGTCGTCCGCCACCGCTGCCCCCATCGCTGTGCGTCGTACTCGTGTGCGGGCCTGCCCGCGATGCCGCCCGCCCCGAGTGGTGCTCCCGGTGCGGCGTTCCCGCCCTGCGTGCTCGGCCTGCCCGCTTGGTCTACCCCTTCGGCCTGCCCGCCTCACGCGCGGACGAGCCTATCGGCCGATTCCTCCCCGTGGTCATGGGACAGCCAAATACCGCCCACCGCAAGCGGGTTGGGTGGGCGGCTCGAGTGAGGCTATGTCAGCTGGCTTCCCTTCTCGGCCTGTTCGCGCAGCTTGTCCGCTATCTGTGGAGGCATCGGCTCATGGCGCGCGTACGTACGGCTGAACAGTCCGGTGCCGTGCGATACGGAGCGCAGCTCGACGGCGTAGCGGCCGATCTCGATCTCCGGGATCTCGGCGAGGACCCGGGTGCGGCCGGCGCCCGCCGCGTCGGTGCCGACGACGCGGCCCCGGCGGCCGGCCAGGTCGCTCATGACGGGGCCGACGTACTCGTCGGGAACGAGCACCGCGAGTTCGGCGACCGGTTCGAGGAGCCGGACCGAGGCCCCGGCGGCGGCTTCGCGCAGGGCCAGGGCGCCCGCGGTCTGGAAGGCGGCGTCGGAGGAGTCCACCGAGTGGGCCTTGCCGTCCAGCAGGGTGATGCGTACGTCGACCAGCGGATAGCCCGCCGCGAGACCCCGGGCCGCCTGCGCCCGGACGCCCTTCTCCACGGACGGGATGAACTGGCGCGGCACGGCTCCGCCGACCACCTTGTCGACGAACTCGATGCCGGTGCCCGGCGGCAGCGGCTCGACCTCGATCTCGCAGATGGCGAACTGGCCGTGGCCCCCGGACTGTTTGACGTGCCGTCCGCGGCCGCCGGCCTTGGCGCCGAAGGTCTCGCGGAGACTGACCCGGTGCGGGACCGGGTCGACCTGGACCCCGTACCGGGTGCGCAGCCGTTCGAGGGCGAGGTCCTGATGGGCTTCGCCGAGGCACCACAGGACGAGCTGACGGGTGTGCGGGTTCTGTTCGAGCCGCATGGTCGGGTCCTCGGCGACCAGCCGGGCCAGGCCCTGGGAGAGCTTGTCCTCGTCGGCCTTGCTGTGGGCCTCGATGGCGAGGGGGAGCAGCGGGTCGGGCATGGACCAGGCCTCCATCAGGAGGGGCTGGTCCTTGGCGGAGAGGGTGTCGCCGGTCTCGGCGCGGGTGAGTTTGGCCACGCAGGCCAGATCGCCCGCGATGCAGTGGGTGAGGGTGCGCTGCTGTTTGCCGAAGGGGGAGGTGAGCGCGCCGACGCGCTCGTCCAGGTCGTGATCCTCGTGCCCGCGGTCGGTGAGCCCGTGCCCGCTCACGTGGACCGTCTCGTCGGGGCGCAGGGTGCCGGAGAAGACGCGGACGAGCGAGACGCGGCCGACGTAGGGGTCGGAGGAGGTCTTCACCACCTCGGCGACCAGCGGCCCGTCGGGATCGCAGGTGACCGCGGGGCGGGCCGCGCCGCCGGGGGTGGTGACGCTGACGGGCGCGCGCTCCAGCGGGGTGGGGAAGCCGCCGGTGATCAGTTCCAGGAGTTCTACGGTGCCCAGGCCCTTGCGGGCTCCGTCGGCGGCGGGGGCTGCCATCAGGACGGGGTGGAAGGTGCCGCGGGCCACGGCGCGTTCCAGGTCGTCGACCAGGGTCTTGAGGTCGATGTCCTCGCCGCCGAGGTAGCGGTCCATGAGGGTCTCGTCCTCGCTCTCGGCGATGATCCCCTCGATCAGCCGGGCGCGGGCGTCGGTGATCAGGGCGAGCTCGCCGGGGTCCGGGTCGCGTTCGACGCGGTCGCCGGAGGTGTAGTCGTAGACGCGCTGGGAGAGCAGCCCCAGCAGCCCGGCCACCGGGGCGTGGCCGTCGGGGCCGGCGGGGCCGTGCAGGGGCAGGTAGAGCGGACGCACGGCATCGGGGTCGTCCGCTCCGAAAGCGTCGCCGCACACCGTGGTCATCTGCGTGTAGTCGGCGCGGGCGGCTTCCAGGTGGGTCACGACGATGGCGCGCGGCATGCCGACGGCGGCGCATTCGTCCCAGACCATCCGGGTGGCTCCGGAGAGCCCGTCGCCGTCCTCCGCGGCCGAGACCACGAAGAGGGCCGCGTCGGCGGCGCGCAGTCCGGCCCGGAGTTCTCCGACGAAGTCGGCGTAGCCGGGGGTGTCCAAGATGTTGATCTTGATTCCGGCCCACTCCACGGGGACCAGGGAGAGCTGGATGGAGCGCTGGCGGCGGTGCTCGATCTCGTCGTAGTCGGAGACGGTGGCACCGTCCTCGACGCGCCCGGCCCGGTTCACGGCGCCGGCGGTCAGGGCCAGGGCCTCGACCAGAGTGGTCTTGCCGGATCCGCTGTGGCCGACCAGCACGACGTTCCGTACGGAGGCCGGGCGGTCGGCCGTCGGCGCCCTGCCGGCGGCTCCGGATTGGTGTGATGCGGCTCCCACGATGCTCGTGCCTCCCGATTGGAGGGGATGGAGGGGAAAAGACCTCCTTCGAGCTTTGCACTGCCGTCACACCCCGTCCATACGTCGTACCGGAAGCGCCGGGGGAGCGGGCCCGCGCGGGCGCCTGGCGGTGCCGGGGAAGACCTCGGGGAAAATGGCTCGATCGGTACCCCGGAACGCGCCCGGGAAGGTCCACGGAAGGGCGCCCGGGACGTGGCGAACGGCCCGAGAACGGCCCACCTGGTGTGAACCGGTGGGTGCGCGGCGCCGATGGCCCGGGGCCCTGGCTACGATGGGCCAGCCGGTGGCCGTGGTGGCCGTGCGGCCCAGCGACCCTCCGGGAAGGCCATGCTGAACAAGTACGCGCGTGCATTCTTCACGCGTGTTCTCACGCCATTCGCCGCTCTTCTGCTCCGGATGGGAGTGAGTCCCGACGCGGTCACCCTCATCGGCACGGCCGGAGTGGTGGCCGGAGCCCTGGTTTTCTTCCCCATGGGCGAGTTCTTCTGGGGCACGATCACCATCACGCTCTTCGTCTTCTCCGACCTGGTGGACGGGAACATGGCCCGCCAGGCCGGCGTCTCCAGCCGGTGGGGCGCGTTCCTCGACTCCACCCTCGACCGGGTGGCGGACGCGGCGATCTTCGGCGGACTCGCGCTCTGGTACGCGGGTACCGGGAACAACAACGCGCTCTGCGCGGTCGCCATCTTCTGCCTGGCCAGCGGCCAGGTGGTCTCGTACACCAAGGCCCGGGGCGAGTCGATCGGACTGCCGGTGGCCGTCAACGGGCTCATCGAGCGCGCCGAACGCCTGGTGATCACGCTCGTCGCGGCCGGTCTGTCCGGTCTGGAGACCTTCGGTGTCCCCTCGTGGATCGGCCTGCTCCTGCCGATCGCGCTGTGGGTGGTCGCGGCGGGCTCGCTCGTGACCCTGATCCAGCGCGTGGTGACCGTACGGCGCGAATCGGCCGAGGCCGATGCCGCCGCTGCCGCGGTTGCCCCCTCCGAAGGCGGTACGCCCTGATGGGCAAGGCACAGGACAAGCTGGTCGACGGGCTCTACGGGCTCGGCTGGGCCGGAGTCAAGAAGCTGCCCGAGCCGGCCGCGGCGGCCCTCGGCCGGCGGATCGCGGACTTCGTCTGGAAGCGGCGCGGCAAGAGCGTGCTGCGCCTGGAGTCGAACCTGGCCCGGGTGGTGCCCGACGCGACGCCCGAGCGGCTGCGCGAGCTGTCGCACGAGGGCATGCGCTCCTACATGCGGTACTGGATGGAGTCCTTCCGTCTGCCGACCATGGCCAAGGAACGATTCAGCTCCGACGTGGAGATGAAGGACGACCACATCCTGCGCGAGGCCCTGGCCTCCGGGCGCGGAGTGGTGGTCGCCCTCCCGCACCTGGCCAACTGGGACCTCGCCGGTGCCTGGGCCGTCACCCACATCGGAGTCCCCTTCACCACCGTCGCCGAGCGGCTCAAGCCGGAGACGCTCTACGACCGCTTCGTCGCCTACCGCGAGAGCCTGGGCATGGAGGTGCTCCCGCACAACGGCGGCGCCGCCTTCGGCACGCTCGCGCGGCGGCTGCGCTCCGGCGGGCTGGTCTGCCTGGTCGCGGACCGGGACCTGTCGGCCTCCGGGGTGGAAGTGGACTTCTTCGGCTCGACCGCACGGATGCCCGCCGGGCCCGCCCTGCTGGCCCAGCAGACGGGCGCCGTCCTCCTCCCGGCCACCCTGTACTACGGGGACGCGCCGAAGATGTACGGCCGCATCCACCCCCCGGTGGAGGTGCCCGGCAAGGGCACCCGGCAGGAGAAGACGGCCGTCATGACGCAGGCGGTCGCGGACGCCTTCGCCCAGGGCATCGCCGAACACCCGCAGGACTGGCACATGCTCCAGCGGCTGTGGCTGGAGGACCTGGAGGACCTGCGACAGGCCACCGGCACCGCAGGCACCACCGGCACCGCAGGCCCGCCCGAGGAGCGATCCGCGTGAAGATCGGCATCGTCTGCCCGTACTCCTGGGACGTGCCCGGCGGGGTCCAGTTCCACATCCGGGACCTGGCGGAACACCTGATCGGCCTCGGTCACGAGGTATCGGTCCTGGCCCCGTCGGACGACGAGACCGGGCTGCCCCCCTACGTGGTGTCGGCGGGGCGGGCGGTGCCGGTGCCGTACAACGGCTCGGTGGCCCGGCTCAACTTCGGCTTCCTGTCGGCGGCCCGCGTACGGCGCTGGCTGCACGACGGGGTCTTCGACGTGGTCCACATCCACGAGCCGACCGCCCCCTCGCTGGGGCTGCTGACCTGCTGGGCGGCACAGGGCCCGATCGTGGCCACCTTCCACACCTCCAACCCGCGCTCCCGCGCGATGCTCGCGGCGTACCCGATCCTGCAGCCGGCGCTGGAGAAGATCAGCGCCCGGATCGCGGTGAGCGAGTACGCGCGGCGCACGCTGGTCGAGCACCTCGGCGGGGACGCGGTGGTCATCCCCAACGGCGTGGACGTGGACTTCTTCGCCAAGGCCGACCCGAACCCGGCCTGGTCGGGCCAGACCCTCGGCTTCATCGGCCGGATCGACGAACCGCGCAAGGGCCTGCCGGTCCTCATGGCGGCCTTCCCCCGCATCGTGGAGCAGTGCCCGGACGTACGCCTCCTGGTGGCGGGCCGCGGCGACGAGGAGGAGGCGGTCGCCTCCCTGCCGCCCGAGCTCCGCTCCCGGGTCGAGTTCCTCGGCATGGTCTCGGACGAGGACAAGGCGCGGCTGCTGCGCAGCGTCGACGTGTACGTGGCCCCGAACACGGGCGGCGAGAGCTTCGGCATCATCCTCGTCGAGGCCCTCTCGGCCGGGGCGGCCGTCCTCGCGGCCGACCTCGACGCCTTCGCGCAGGTCCTGGACCAGGGGGCGGCGGGGGAGCTGTTCTCGAACGAGGACCCCGACTCGCTGGCCGCCTCGGCCGTGGCCCTCCTGCGCGACCCCGCCCGCCGCGCGGAACTGAGCAGCCGGGGCTCGGCCCACGTACGCCGCTTCGACTGGTCGACGGTGGCGGCGGACATCCTGGCCGTCTACGAGACGGTGACCGACGGGGCGGCGGCGGTGGCCGAGGACGAGCGGGTCCCGCTCCGCACCCGCCTGGGCCTCTCCCGCGACACGTAACCCCTCCGGGGCGGGGCGGCCCGTCCCCGCGGGACCCCGGCTGCGGGTGTGCCGCTGCGCGGGGGCGCGGTCCCCTACCAGGGCAGCCCCCGCTCCCGCCCACCGGCGCTGAGCGGTGCGAGCTCCGCGTCGAAAGGTAGAGTCGCGGCCCGTGATCGAAACCCTTGTCTGGATTGCCCTCGGCCTCGGCCTCGTCGGGGTTTACCTCAGTTGGACCGCGGGCCGCCTCGACCGGCTGCACTCCCGGATGGACGCCGCCCGCGCCGCCCTCGACGCGCAGCTGGTCCGCCGGGCCTCCGTGGTGCTGGAGGTCGCGACCTCCGGAGTGCTGGATCCCGCCTCCTCCCTCGTCCTGTACGAGGCCGCGCACGCCGCCCGCCAGGCGGAGGAGGAGCACCGCGAGGTCGCCGAGAGCGAGCTCAGCCAGGCACTGCGCGCGGTGTTCTCCGACGTCGGGCAGGTCGACGCGCTCAAGGCCGCCCCGGGCGGCGCGGAGGCCGCCGAGGAGCTCGCGGCGGCGGTCCGCCGGGTACCGATGGCCCGCCGGTTCCTCAACGATTCCGTGCGCGCGGCCCGCGCCCTGCGCCGGCACCGCAAGGTCCGCTGGTTCCGGCTCGCGGGCCACGCACCCTTTCCGCTGGCCTTCGAGATGGACGACGAGCCTCCGGTGGATCTGGCGGAACGGCCGTAACTTGTACCCAATGGCCAAATCGCAAGGAGCCACCGGCTGCACATTGGCCCTTGCCGTGGACTGGTCGAGAAGGTTTCCTCGGTCGAGTACCACCAGGTCGCCAGGAGCGATCGCCAGTACCGCCTGAATCTTCCTTTCGAGTGAGGTCAATCCGTGAGCACGCTTCCCTCCACCCCGCAGTCCGCCGAGTCGGCGATCGGCACCTCCCGCGTCAAGCGCGGCATGGCCGAGCAGCTCAAGGGCGGCGTGATCATGGATGTGGTCAACGCCGAGCAGGCGAAGATCGCCGAGGACGCCGGCGCCGTGGCCGTCATGGCCCTGGAGCGGGTTCCCGCCGACATCCGCAAGGACGGCGGCGTCGCCCGGATGTCCGACCCGAACATGATCGAAGAGATCATCGAGGCCGTCTCCATCCCGGTCATGGCGAAGTCCCGCATCGGCCACTTCGTCGAGGCCCAGGTCCTCCAGTCCCTCGGCGTCGACTACATCGACGAGTCCGAGGTCCTGACCCCGGCCGACGAGGTCAACCACTCCGACAAGTGGGCGTTCACCACCCCCTTCGTCTGTGGCGCCACCAACCTGGGCGAGGCCCTGCGCCGCATCGCCGAGGGCGCGGCCATGATCCGCTCGAAGGGCGAGGCCGGCACCGGCAACGTGGTCGAGGCCGTCCGCCACCTGCGTCAGATCAAGAACGAGATCGCCCGCCTGCGCGGCTACGACAACAACGAGCTGTTCGCCGCCGCCAAGGAGCTGCGCGCCCCGTACGAGCTGGTCAAGGAGGTCGCCGAGCTCGGCAAGCTCCCGGTCGTGCTGTTCTCCGCCGGTGGCGTCGCCACCCCGGCCGACGCCGCGCTGATGCGCCAGCTCGGTGCCGAGGGCGTCTTCGTAGGCTCCGGCATCTTCAAGTCGGGCGACCCGGCCAAGCGCGCCGCCGCCATCGTGAAGGCCACCACCTTCTACGACGACCCGAAGATCATCGCGGACGCCTCCCGCAACCTGGGCGAGGCCATGGTCGGCATCAACTGCGACACCCTCCCCGAGTCCGAGCGCTACGCCAACCGCGGCTGGTAGTCATCACCATGACCACCCCCGTGATTGGTGTCCTGGCACTCCAGGGCGACGTACGGGAGCACCTGATCGCCCTGGCCTCGGCTGACGCCGTGGCCAGGCCGGTCCGGCGTCCCGAGGAGCTCGCCGAGGTCGACGCCCTGGTGATCCCCGGCGGCGAGTCCACGACCATGTCGAAGCTCGCCGTGCTGTTCGGCATGCTGGAGCCGCTGCGCGAGCGCGTGCGGGCCGGGATGCCGGTCTACGGCACCTGCGCCGGCATGATCATGCTCGCCGACAAGCTGCTGGACGGCCGTGAGGACCAGGAGACCCTGGGCGGCATCGACATGATCGTGCGCCGCAACGCCTTCGGCCGGCAGAACGAGTCCTTCGAGGCGCAGGTCGACTTCGCCGGCATCGAGGGCGGCCCCGTCGAGGGCGTCTTCATCCGCGCCCCCTGGGTCGAGTCCGTCGGCGGCGCCGCCGAGGTGCTCGCCACGTACGACGGTCACACCGTCGCCGTGCGCCAGGGCAATGTCCTCGCCACCTCGTTCCACCCGGAGCTCACGGGTGACGACCGGGTCCACGCGTACTTCGTCGACATGGTGCGCGCGGGGCTGTAACGGCGTCCCGGTAGGATCTGAGGCGAACATTGTTGGTGACGCGAAGGAGACAGGCAGATGTCCGGCCACTCTAAATGGGCTACGACGAAGCACAAGAAGGCCGTGGTTGACGCCAAGCGCGGCAAGCTCTTCGCGAAGCTGATCAAGAACATCGAGGTCGCGGCCCGTATGGGCGGCGCCGACATCGATGGCAACCCGACCCTCTTCGACGCCATCCAGAAGGCGAAGAAGAGCTCGGTCCCGAACAAGAACATCGACTCCGCGGTCAAGCGCGGCGGCGGCCTCGAGGCCGGCGGCGCCGACTACGAGACGATCATGTACGAAGGCTACGGCCCGAACGGCGTCGCGGTGCTCATCGAGTGCCTCACCGACAACCGCAACCGTGCCGCGTCCGACGTGCGTGTCGCCATGACCCGCAACGGCGGTTCGATGGCCGACCCGGGCTCGGTCTCGTACCTGTTCAACCGCAAGGGCGTCGTGCTGCTGCCCAAGGGCGAGCTGTCCGAGGACGACGTGCTGGAGACGGTGCTGGAGGCGGGCGCCGAAGAGGTCAACGACCTCGGCGAGCAGTTCGAGATCATCAGCGAGGCCACCGACATGGTCGCGGTCCGTACCGCGCTCCAGCAGGCCGGCATCGACTACGACTCGGCCGACTCCAACTTCCTGCCGACCATGCAGGTCGAGCTGGACGAGGAGGGCGCGCGCAAGATCTTCAAGCTGATCGACGCGCTGGAGGACAGCGACGACGTGCAGAACGTCTTCGCCAACTTCGACGTTTCGGACGAGGTCATGGAGAAGGTCGACGCCTGACGGGCACACCGCTCACGGCTTCGAGCAGCGGGCCGACGGGGACACACCCCGTCGGCCCGCTGCTTTGTCAGTGCCAGCGGATAGCCTGCGTAGCTGTGCCTCGCGGCACGCACAGGAGATCGAAGAAGGGGGGCGGGTGTGCGCGTACTCGGTGTTGACCCGGGCCTGACCCGATGCGGTGTCGGTGTGGTCGAGGGGGTGGCGGGCCGCCCCCTGACGATGCTGGGCGTGGGAGTCGTACGGACGCCCGCGGACGCCGAGTTGGGCCACCGGCTCGTGGCGATCGAGCAGGGCATCGAGGAATGGCTCGACGAGTACCGTCCCGAAGTCGTGGCCGTGGAGCGGGTGTTCAGCCAGCACAACGTCAGCACGGTGATGGGCACCGCCCAGGCCAGCGCCGTCGCCATGCTGTGCGCCGCGCGGCGCGGCATACCGGTCGCGCTGCACACCCCGAGCGAGGTCAAGGCCGCCGTCACCGGCAGCGGTCGCGCCGACAAGGCGCAGGTCGGAGCCATGGTCACCCGGCTGCTGCGGCTGTCCGCCCCGCCCAAGCCCGCGGACGCCGCGGACGCCCTCGCCCTCGCCATCTGTCACATCTGGCGCGCCCCCGCGCAGAACCGCCTCCAGCAGGCCGTCAACCGGCATGCCAGCGCCCTGAAAGGCCGCACCACATGATCGCCTTCGTCAGCGGCACGGTCGCCGCGCTCGCTCCCACCCTGGCCGTCATCGAGGTCGGGGGAGTGGGCATGGCCGTGCACTGCACGCCGAACACCATCGCGGGCCTGCGGACCGGCGAGCCGGCGCGACTGGCGACGTCCCTGGTCGTACGGGAGGACTCGCTGACGCTGTACGGCTTCGCCGACGACGACGAGCGTCAGGTCTTCGAGCTCCTGCAGACCGCGAGCGGGGTCGGTCCGAAGCTCGCGCAGGCGATGCTCGGGGTGCACAGCCCGGACGCCCTGCGCGTCGCCGTCTCTGTGGGGGACGAGAAGGCGCTGATGGCCGTCTCCGGCATCGGCAAGAAGGGCGCGCAGAAGCTGCTGCTGGACCTGAAGGACAAGCTGGGCGCTCCGCTGGGGTCGAGCGGGATGGTCGGCGCGCAGCGGGCGGTGGCCTCCGGCCCGGCGCCGTGGTCGGAACAGCTGTCCGCCGCGCTGATCGGTCTGGGCTACGCGCCCCGCGACGCGGACGATGCCGTCTCCGCGGTGACCCCGCAGGCCGAGGCCGCGATCGCCGCAGGCGGCTCGGCTCCGGTTCCGCAGCTGCTGCGCGCCGCCCTGCAGTCCTTGAACCGGGCCCGCTGACACAGGTGCGGCGCCGTTGCCGGGGACCAGCCCCCGGACCCCCGCTCCCCAAACGCCGGAGGGGCTGAATAGGGCCGGAGTCCGGAGGGCCGGGATTGCCCCGAAGGGCGATCCGGCCCCGCCGGCGATTGAGTCGCGGGTCTGGGCGGAGCCCGGGAAACGGAGAAAGGGCGGGGCGGGGAGAATGCCCCGCAGGGCCGCCCGCACACGACGGACCACCGCACCACCCCGAGAAGGCAGACTGACACCGTGAACTGGGATGACGAGAGCGACGACCGGATCGTCGCAGCCGCGGCGGACGGCGAGGACACCGCCGTCGAGGCGGCACTGAGGCCCAAGGACCTCGGCGAGTTCGTCGGGCAGGAGAAGGTCCGCCAGCAGCTGGACCTGGTCCTGAAGGCGGCCCGCCAGCGCGGCGCCACTGCCGATCACGTGCTGCTGTCGGGCGCCCCGGGCCTGGGGAAGACCACCCTGTCCATGATCATCGCGGCCGAGATGGGCGCGCCCATCCGGATCACCTCCGGCCCCGCCATCCAGCACGCGGGCGATCTCGCCGCCATCCTCTCCTCCCTTCAGGAGGGCGAGGTCCTCTTCCTCGACGAGATCCACCGCATGTCCCGGCCGGCCGAGGAAATGCTCTACATGGCCATGGAGGACTTCCGCGTCGACGTGATCGTGGGCAAGGGGCCGGGGGCCACCGCCATCCCGCTCGAGCTGCCCCCGTTCACCCTCGTCGGTGCCACGACGAGGGCCGGCCTGCTCCCGCCGCCGCTGCGCGACCGCTTCGGCTTCACCGGCCACATGGAGTTCTACGCCCCCGAGGAGCTGGAGCGCGTCATCCACCGCTCCGCCCGGCTCCTCGACGTGGAGATCGACACCGCCGGCGCCGCCGAGATCGCCGGCCGCTCGCGCGGCACCCCCCGCATCGCCAACCGGCTGTTGCGCCGCGTCCGTGACTACGCCCAGGTCAGGGCGGACGGCGTGATCAACCGCGAGGTCGCCGGCACCGCCCTGAAGGTCTACGAGGTCGACGAGCGCGGGCTCGACCGGCTGGACCGGGCCGTCCTGGAGGCGCTCCTGAAGCTCTTCGGCGGGGGGCCCGTCGGCCTCTCGACGCTGGCCGTCGCCGTCGGCGAGGAGCGGGAGACCGTGGAAGAGGTGGCCGAGCCGTTCCTGGTCAGGGAGGGGCTGCTGGCCAGGACCCCGCGGGGGCGGGTCGCGACCCCGGCCGCATGGGCTCACCTGGGACTTGTTCCGCCACAGCAGGGCGGGAACGGATCAAGCGGACAACAGGGCCTCTTCGGGACCTGACGGCGCGGAGGTTCGCCCCCTCAGGAACTGCGGTGACATGCTGGGCGTTGTTCCATCGGTGTGGACTCGCCTAGACTCCGCCGATGCCGACCCTTACGGTCGGCGTACCCACCCCCCGTACAAAGGCCGTGCGCTTGTGCGGTCGATGCGAAGGACCTGCGTCCCTTGAATATCATGTCCCTCCTTCCGTTCGTGCTGATCATCGGGGCGATGTTCCTGCTGACCCGCAGCCAGAAGAAGAAGCAGCAGGCGGCCGTGCAGATGCGCGACCAGCTGACCGCCGGCACCGGCGTCCGCACCATCGGCGGCATGTACGCCACGGTGAAGGAAATCGGCGAGGACACCGTCACGCTCGAGGTGGCTCCCGGCGTCTACGCGCTCTACGCGAAGAACGCCATCGGCGCCGTGCTGGAGGACGAGGAGTACAACCGCATCGTCCACGGCATCACCGATGATCTGACGATCGACACGCCGGTCGTCCCGGACGACGCGTCCTCCCTGACCGGGGACGAGGCCCCCAAGCTCGACCTGGGCAAGAAGGACGAGCCCAAGGCCGACGAGCCCGCGGCGGAGGAGCCCAAGGGCGACGAGCCCAAGGACGGCAAGACCGACGGCGAGGCCGGCGCGAAGTAGCGCTGGGCCGGGGACCGTGCGGGGCGCCTGACCGGCAGCCCCGGCGGACCCCGCCAGTGACCCTTCTGCGGGGGGCAGGGGTCCCCACACACATTTCGGTGGCCGTCCACGCGCTGACCCGGCGCGGGACGGTTGGACAGGGAGATACGACAAGGTGGCAGCACCGAAGAAGGGCCGGCGGCCCACGGGGGCTCAGGGGAGGCCGGGGCGTTCCCTGGCCATCATCCTGATCGCGATGGTGGCGCTCACCGCGGGGATGTTCCTCACGAAGCAGACGACGCCGCGACTCGGCATCGACCTCGCCGGCGGTACGAGCATCACGCTCAAGGCCAAGAGCGAGCCCGGCAAGCCGGACGCGATCAACGAGACCAACATGAACACGGCGATCGGCATCATCGAACGCCGCGTCAACGGTCTCGGCGTTTCCGAGGCCGAGGTCCAGAAGCAGGGCCGCGACCACATCATCGTGAACATCCCCAAGGGGACGAACGAGCAGCAGGCGCGCGACCAGGTCGGTACCACCGCCCAGCTGTACTTCCGCCCCGTGCTCGCCACGGCGGAGGGTGCCCCGGTAGCCCCCGAGGCCAACCAGAGCGGCTCCCCGAGCGCCGCCCCGAGCGGCTCCGGCAGCCCGTCCGCCAGTGCGGCCACCCCGTCGTCCAGCGCCACTTCCCAGGGCCGTGCGGTCAGTGAGGGCCTCAAGGCCCCGAACGCGCCCTCTCCCTCGCCCTCGGCGAGCGGGTCGAAGAAGGCAGACGACAAGGCCACCCCGTCCACGTCGCCGTCCGCGCCGAGCGCCGACCAGGCCGCGGCCGCGGACCTGCAGGCGAAGTTCGCCGCGCTGAACTGCAGCGACGAGGCACAGCGCACCGCGGTCACCAAGAACGTGAAGCCCGAGGACCCGACGCTCGCCTGTGGCAAGCGCGACGGCGTCTGGTACAAGTGGGTGCTCGGCCCGGCGCAGGTCAACGGCCAGGACGTGAAGGACGCCAAGGGCATCATCGACCCGCAGCGCGGCATGTGGATCGTCACGATGCAGTTCACCGACAAGGGCGCCGACAAGTTCGCCAAGATCACCGGTGAGCTCGCGGCCAAGCAGGCCCCGCAGAACCAGTTCGCCATCGTGCTCGACGGCGAGGTCATCTCCGACCCGTCCGTCAGCCAGGCGCTGACCGGCGGCAACGCCGAGATCTCCGGCGGCTTCAACCAGCAGTCCGCGCAGGACCTGGGCAACATGCTCTCGTACGGCGCCCTGCCGCTGTCCTTCCAGGAGGACAGCGTCACCACCGTCTCCGCCGCGCTCGGCGGCGAGCAGCTGAAGGCCGGTCTCATCGCCGGCGCCATCGGCCTCGCCCTCGTCGTGATCTACCTGCTGGCGTACTACCGGGGCCTGGCGTTCGTCGCCATCATCAGCCTCATCGTCTCCGGCATCCTCACGTACACGATCATGGCGCTGCTGGGCAAGGGCATCGGCTTCGCGCTGAACCTGCCGGCCGTCTGTGGTGCGATCGTCGCGATCGGCATCACCGCGGACTCGTTCATCGTGTACTTCGAACGCATCCGGGACGAGATCCGCGAGGGCCGCACCCTGCGTCCGGCCGTCGAGCGCGCCTGGCCCCGTGCCCGTCGCACCATCCTGGTCTCCGACTTCGTGTCGTTCCTGGCGGCCGCGGTGCTGTTCATCGTCACCGTCGGCAAGGTGCAGGGCTTCGCCTTCACCCTGGGTCTGACCACCCTGCTCGACGTGGTCGTGGTGTTCCTCTTCACCAAGCCCGTCATGACGCTGCTGGCCCGTACGAACTTCTTCGCCAGCGGTCACCCGTGGTCCGGGCTGGACCCGAAGCGACTGGGCGCGAAGCCGCCGCTGCGACGCTCGCGTCGTACCGGCTCCGACGCGGCCGCCGCGACCGTCTCCGTTCCCGTCGACGCAAAGGAGGCGTGAGAGATGTCGAAGCTCGGAGATCTCGGCGCCAAGCTGTACCGAGGTGAGGTCGGCTACGACTTCGTCGGCAAGCGCTTCGTCTGGTACGGCGTTTCCATCCTGATCACCATCACGGCGATCGTGGCCCTGGCCGTTCAGGGCCTCAACATGGGCATCGAGTTCAAGGGTGGTGCCGTCTTCACCACCCCGAAGACCTCCATCTCGGAGACCCAGGCCCGCGAGGACGCGGAGAAGGCCTCCGGCCACGACGCGGTCGTCCAGAAGCTCGGCACCGGTGGCCTGCGCATCCAGATCTCGGATCTGGACACCAACGCCGCAGCCGACGTGAAGGCCAAGCTCGCCGACGGCTTCAAGATTGACGCGGGTCAGATCAACGCGGACCTGGTCGGCCCCAGCTGGGGCGAGCAGATCGCCAACAAGGCCTGGACGGGCCTCGGCGTCTTCATGGTCCTCGTGGTGATCTACCTGGCCATCGCCTTCGAGTGGCGGATGGCCATCGCGGCGCTGATCGCGCTGATCCACGACCTCACCATCACCGTCGGCGTGTACGCGCTGGTCGGCTTCGAGGTGACCCCGGGCACGGTCATCGGTCTGCTGACCATCCTCGGTTACTCCCTCTACGACACCGTCGTCGTCTTCGACGGTCTCAAGGAGGGTTCGAAGGACATCACCAAGCAGACCCGCTGGACGTACAGCGAGGTCGCCAACCGCAGCATCAACGGCACGCTGGTCCGCTCCATCAACACCACCGTCGTCGCGCTGCTCCCGGTCGGGGCGCTGCTCTTCATCGGCGGCGGCTTCCTGGGCGCGGGCATGCTCAACGACATCTCGCTGTCGCTCTTCGTCGGCCTTGCGGCCGGCGCCTACTCGTCGATCTTCATCGCGACCCCGCTGGTCGTGGACCTGAAGGAGCGCGAGCCGGCGATGAAGGCCCTGAAGAAGCGGGTGCTCGCCAAGCGGGCGTCGGCGGAGGCCAGGGGCGAGTCGCCCGACGACGCCGGGACCGAAGGTACGCCCGAGGTCGTGGCGCAGGGCCGGTCGGGACGGCGCCGGTGACCGCGGAGCTTCCCTCCGGCGTACGGGACCTGCTGCTCAGCCGGATCACGGACGTGGCGGACTACCCGAAGCCGGGCGTGATGTTCAAGGACATCACCCCGCTGCTGGCCGACCCGAAGGCGTTCGGCGCCCTCACGGACGCGCTGGTGGCCCTGGCCGGGCAGTACGGAGCGACGAAGATCGTCGGGCTGGAGGCGCGGGGATTCATCCTGGCGGCTCCGGTGGCCGTGCAGGCGGGCATCGGCTTCGTGCCGGTCCGCAAGGCCGGGAAGCTGCCCGGGGCGACGCTCCTGCAGTCCTACGACCTGGAGTACGGGTCGGCGGAGATCGAGATCCACGCGGAGGCGCTGTGCGCCGACGACCGGGTCATGGTCATCGACGACGTGCTGGCCACCGGTGGCACCGCGGCCGCCTCGCTGGAGCTGATCCGGCGGGCCGGGGCGGAGGTCGCCGGGGTCGCGGTCCTGATGGAACTCTCGTTCCTGCCGGGCCGTGAGCGGCTGGCGCCGACGCTGGGCGATGCTCCGCTCGACGCGCTGATCGTGGTCTGACCGCACTGTTCCACGAAGCGGGCGTGCACCGGGAAATCCCGGAGCACGCCCGCTTCGGCGTGTGCGGGCCGCTGTGCGGTCGTCCGTCCCCTACCCCGCCCTTCCACCTTTCCCCGGGGCTCCGGCCCGGACCCCGGTCCCCCAACGCCGGACGGGCTGATTCGCGCAGGCTCGGGGAACGGGGTGGCGCAACCCTCGCTACGATGGGTTATCCGGACCGGACACGGGCACCGGATCCTCCCCCACACCCCGTGCGGGGGGACCCCCTGAGGAGCGCTCTTGCCAGACGAGGTCCAGCCAATCTCCGCCGCGCAGCCCGACCCGGAGGCCGAGCAGCCGGCCGCGGCCGCCGCCGCCACGCCCCCGCCGGCTCCGCCGGCCCTGCCGGTCAAGCCCGCGTCCGCGAAGTCGGCAGGGTCCTCCAATCGGGTGCGCGCCCGGCTGGCCCGCCTCGGTGGACAGCGCTCCAACCCGTACAACCCGGTCCTGGAACCGCTGCTCCGCATAGTCCGCAGCAACGACCCGAAGATCGAGACGGCCACCCTGCGCCAGATCGAGCAGGCGTACCAGGTCGCCGAGCGCTGGCACCGCGGCCAGAAGCGCAAGAGCGGCGACCCGTACATCACCCACCCGCTCGCGGTGACCACGATCCTCGCCGAGCTGGGCATGGACCCGGCCACGCTGATGGCGGGACTGCTCCACGACACGGTCGAGGACACCGAGTACGGGCTGGAGGACCTGCGGCGCGACTTCGGCGACGCGGTGACCCTGCTCGTCGACGGAGTCACCAAGCTCGACCGGGTCAAGTTCGGCGAGGCCGCCCAGGCCGAGACCGTCCGCAAGATGGTCGTGGCGATGGCCAAGGACCCCCGGGTCCTCGTGATCAAGCTCGCCGACCGGCTGCACAACATGCGCACCATGCGCTACCTCAAGCGGGAGAAGCAGGAGAAGAAGGCCCGCGAGACCCTTGAGATCTACGCCCCGCTGGCGCACCGGCTGGGCATGAACACCATCAAGTGGGAGCTGGAGGACCTCGCCTTCGCGATCCTCTACCCCAAGATGTACGACGAGATCGTGCGGCTGGTGGCCGAAAGGGCACCCAAGCGGGACGAGTACCTCACCGTCGTCACCGACGAGGTGATGGCCGATCTCCGGGCCGCCCGCATCAAGGCCACCGTCACCGGGCGCCCCAAGCACTACTACAGCGTCTACCAGAAGATGATCGTGCGCGGCCGCGACTTCGCCGAGATCTACGACCTGGTCGGCATCCGGGTCCTCGTCGACACCGTCCGGGACTGCTACGCCGCCCTCGGCACCGTGCACGCGCGATGGAACCCGGTCCCCGGCCGGTTCAAGGACTACATCGCGATGCCGAAGTTCAACATGTACCAGTCGCTCCACACGACGGTCATCGGACCCAGCGGCAAGCCCGTCGAGCTCCAGATCCGCACCTTCGACATGCACCGCCGTGCCGAGTACGGCATCGCCGCGCACTGGAAGTACAAGCAGCAGACCGTCGCCGGCACCTCGAAGGTACGCACCGACGTGCCGCAGGCGGCCAAGGGCAGCGCGGGCCACGACACCGTCAACGACATGGCCTGGCTGCGCCAGCTGCTGGACTGGCAGAAGGAGACCGAGGACCCCAGCGAGTTCCTCGACTCCCTGCGCTTCGACCTCTCGCGCAACGAGGTCTTCGTCTTCACGCCCAAGGGCGACGTCATCGCCCTGCCGGCCGGAGCCACCCCCGTCGACTTCGCGTACGCCGTCCACACCGAGGTCGGCCACCGGACCATAGGGGCACGGGTCAACGGGCGGCTCGTACCGCTCGAATCGACCCTCGACAACGGCGACCTGGTCGAGGTCTTCACCTCCAAGGCCGAGGGCGCCGGCCCGTCCCGCGACTGGCTGGGCTTCGTCAAGTCCCCCCGGGCGCGCAACAAGATCCGGGCCTGGTTCTCCAAGGAGCGCCGCGACGAGGCGATCGAACACGGCAAGGACGCCATCGCGCGGGCCATGCGCAAGCAGAACCTGCCGATCCAGCGCATCCTGACCGGGGACTCCCTCGTCACCCTCGCGCACGAGATGCGCTACCCCGACATCTCCTCGCTCTACGCGGCGATCGGCGAGGGCCACGTCACCGCACAGAACGTGGTCCAGAAGCTGGTCCAGGCCCTCGGCGGCGAGGACGCGGCCAACGAGGACATCGAGGACAGCATCCCGCCGGCCCGCGGCCGCAGCACCCGCCGCGGAAACGCCGACCCCGGCGTGGTGGTCAAGGGCGTCGAGGACGTGTGGGTCAAGCTGGCCCGCTGCTGCACCCCGGTGCCGGGCGACCCGATCGTCGGCTTCGTCACGCGCGGCAGCGGCGTCTCCGTCCACCGCGCGGACTGCGTCAACGTGGACTCCCTCTCCCAGGAGCCCGAGCGCATGCTCGAGGTCGAATGGGCGCCCACCCAGTCCTCCGTGTTCCTGGTCGCCATCCAGGTCGAGGCGCTGGACCGGTCCCGGCTCCTGTCGGACGTCACCCGGGTCCTGTCGGACCAGCACGTGAACATCCTGTCGGCGGCCGTGCAGACCTCCCGCGACCGGGTGGCCACCTCCCGGTTCACCTTCGAGATGGGCGACCCGAAGCACCTGGGCCACGTCCTGAAGGCCGTACGGGGCGTCGAGGGCGTCTACGACGTCTACCGCGTCACCTCGGCCCGCCGGCCTTAGCGGCGCGCATGTGAAGGGGCCCCGGTACGCACTGCGTACCGGGGCCCCTTCACATGCCGGGTGGCGGGGAAATCAGCCGCCGAACTCCTCGAGGCCCTTCAGCGCCTGGTCCAGCAGGGCCTGACGGCCCTCCAGCTCCCGGGACAGCTTGTCGGCCTTGGAGTTGTTGCCCTGCGCGCGCGCCGCGTCGATCTGGCCGCGGAGCTTGTCGACCGCCGCCTGCAGCTGACCCGTCAGACCGGCCGCACGGGCCCGCGCCTCCGGGTTCGTACGGCGCCACTCGCCCTCCTCGGCCTCCTGGATGGCCCGCTCGACGGTGTGCATCCGGCCCTCGACCTTGGGACGTGCGTCCCGCGGTACGTGGCCGATGGCCTCCCAGCGCTCGTTCAGGGAGCGGAACGCGGCACGGGCCGCCTTCAGGTCCGTGATCGGGACGAGCTTCTCGGCCTCGTCGGCCAGCTCCTCCTTCAGCTTCAGGTTCTCCACCTGCTCGGCGTCGCGCTCCGCGAACACCTCGCTGCGGGCCGCGAAGAACACGTCCTGGGCGCCGCGGAAACGGTTCCACAGGTCGTCCTCGGACTCGCGCTGCGCGCGGCCCGCGGCCTTCCAGTTCTCCATCAGCTCGCGGTAGCGCGCGGCCGTCGGACCCCAGTCGGTCGACTTCGACAGCGACTCGGCCTCCGCGACCAGCTTCTCCTTGACCTTGCGGGCGTCCTCGCGCTGCGCGTCGAGCGAGGCGAAGTGGGCCTTGCGGCGCTTGGAGAAGGCGGAGCGGGCGTGCGAGAAGCGGTGCCACAGCTCGTCGTCCGACTTGCGGTCGAGGCGGGGCAGACCCTTCCAGATGTCCACCAGGGCCCGCAGCCGCTCGCCGGCGCTGCGCCACTGGTCGCTCTGCGCCAGCTCCTCGGCCTCGGCCACCAGCGCGTCCTTGGCCGTACGGGCCTCGTCCGTCTGCTTGGCCTTCTGGACCTTGCGCTCCTCGCGGCGCGAGTCCACGGTCGACACCAGCTTGTCCAGCCGGACGCGCAGCGCGTCGAGGTCGCCGACGGCGTGGTGCTCGTCCACCTGCGTCCGCAGGTGCTCGATGGCCGTCTGGGCGTCCTTGGCGGCCAGATCGGTGGTCCGCACCCGTCGTTCGAGGAGGCCGATCTCGACCACCAGGCCCTCGTACTTGCGCTCGAAGTAGGCCAGGGCCTCCTCCGGTGTGCCGGCCTGCCACGAGCCGACGACCTTCTCGCCATCCGCAGTTCGCACGTACACGGTGCCGGTCTCGTCGACTCGGCCCCACGGGTCGCTGCTCACAGCGCCTCCTCCACCTGATGCCTTGCGAGGGGTTCACCCCCTGGGCATCGTCCACAGTTTCCTGGGGCGGGCCGCGCCCGCCCTGCACAACGCCAACATAGGCGACCGCCGGGCCGGCTGTCCGCATCCAGCACGACGGAATATCGCCGTACCGGAGCGCCGTCGAGGAATTCGAGGAGACAGCCCGGGCCCGGGGCGCCCGGTCCCGGTCAGTTCTTGGTGACGGTGCCCTTCTCGATGGTCACGGGGGTCTTGGGGGCCCCGTCCTGGCCGCCGTCGGCCGTACCGGCCTTGGCCACCTCTTCGAGCACCTTCAGACCGGCCGCGTCGATCTTGCCGAAGGGGGTGTACGTCGGGGGGAGCGGGCTGTCCTTGTAGACGAGGAAGAACTGGCTGCCGCCCGAGCCGGGCTGGCCGGTGTTGGCCATCGCGACCGTGCCCGCCGGGTAGACGACCTGGCCCGTCGCGTTGGGCTTGCCCAGCGCGTCGAGGTTCTCGTCGGCGATGGTGTAGCCGGGGCCGCCGCTGCCGGTGCCCTGCGGGTCACCGCACTGCAGGACGAAGATCCCGCCCGTGGTCAGGCGGTGGCACTTGGTGTTGTCGAAGAAGTTCTTGTCGGCGAGCGACTTGAACGAGTTGACCGTCTGCGGGGTCTTCGCCGCGTCCATCTCGAACTTGACGTCGCCGGCGCTGGTCTTCAGGTCGAAGGTGTACTTCGCCTTGGCGTCGATCGCCATCGCCGGGGAGGGGGACTGCTGCGGGGTGGGCGAGGCCGAGGCCGAGGGGGTCGCGGCCGGGTCGGCCGCCTCGTCCTTCTTGTCCTTGTCGAACACACCGCCGGCCACGAGGCCGACCACCGCGGCAACGACCACGGCCACCGCCGCACCGATCACGGCCAGCCGCTTGCGCGACTTCTGCCGCGCTTCGGCACGCCGCTTCTGCTGGCGTTCGTACTTCTCCCTGGCGAGCTGGCGCCGCCGCTGATCGCTCGTGACCACCGGGTCGTCTCCTTGTGCGTATCTGATACCACTGTCCGGGCTGGGTTAGGCCGTACCGTATATGGGTTCGCTGTGTAATGAGCGGCGCCGGTAGGCTCTGAGCAGCAGCATTCCGAACTGCAGCCTCCCGCCGGACGACGATTGAGGACGAACGTGCTGATTGCCGGATTCCCCGCCGGGGCCTGGGGGACCAACTGTTACGTGGTCGCCCCCGCCGCCGGTGAGGAGTGCGTCATCATCGACCCGGGCCACCAGGCCACCCAGGGCGTCGAAGAGACGTTGAAGAAGCATCGGCTCAAGCCCGTCGCGGTCGTCCTCACCCATGGCCACATCGATCATGTGGCCTCGGTGGTCCCGGTGTGCGGAGCACACGACGTACCGGCCTGGATCCACCCCGAGGACCGCTTCATGATGAGCGACCCGGAGAAGGCCCTCGGCCGTTCCCTCGGCGCCCAGCTCATGGGCGAGCTCACGGTGGGGGAGCCCTCCGACGTCAAGGAGCTCACCGACGGTGCGCGGCTCGCCCTGGCCGGCATGGAGCTCACCGTGTCGCACGCCCCCGGCCATACCAGGGGGTCGGTGACCTTCGGGATGCCCGCGGCCGCGGACATCCCGCCGCTGCTGTTCTCGGGCGACCTGCTCTTCGCCGGCTCCATCGGGCGTACCGACTTCCCCGGCGGCAGCCACGCCGACATGCTCGAGTCGCTGGCCCGCGTGTGCCTGCCGCTCGACGATTCGACCGTGGTGCTGCCCGGACACAACGAGCACACGACCATTGGCCGTGAGCGAGCCACCAACCCGTACCTGCGGCAGGTGGCCGCCGGCCTGGGAGACGGCTTCACGTCTCCACGACGAGGAATGTGACGAGAGTTTCGTGAGTACTTTTCAGGCCCCCAAGGGCACGTACGACCTGCTGCCGCCCCGCTCGGCCACCTTCCTGGCGGTGCGCGAGGCGATCTCCGCGCCCCTGAAGAACTCCGGCTACGGGTACGTCGAGACCCCCGGCTTCGAGAACGTCGAACTCTTCTCGCGCGGCGTCGGCGAGTCCACCGACATCGTCAGCAAGGAGATGTACACCCTCACGACGAAGGGCGGCGACCAGCTCGCGCTGCGCCCCGAGGGCACCGCCTCCGTGCTCCGCGCCGCCCTGCAGGGCAACCTGCACAAGCTCGGCGGCCTGCCCGTCAAGCTCTGGTACTCCGGCTCCTACTACCGCTACGAGCGGGCGCAGGCGGGCCGCTACCGTCACTTCTCCCAGGTCGGCGCCGAGGCGATCGGAGCCGAGGACCCGGCGCTGGACGCCGAGCTGATCATCCTGGCCGACCAGGCGTACCGCTCGCTGGGGCTGCGCAACTTCCGCATCCTGCTGAACTCGCTCGGCGACAAGGAGTGCCGCCCGGTGTACCGGGAGGCCCTCCAGGCCTTCCTGCGCGGGCTCGACCTCGACGCGGAGACCGTGCGCCGGGCCGAGATCAACCCGCTCCGCGTGCTGGACGACAAGCGGGCCGACGTGCAGAAGCAGCTCGTCGGCGCTCCGATGCTGCGCGATTACCTCTGCGACGCCTGCAAGGCGTACCACGAGGAGGTGCGGGCGCTGGTGACGGCGGCCGGGGTCGCCTTCGAGGACGACGAGAAGCTCGTGCGAGGCCTGGACTACTACACCCGCACCACCTTCGAGTTCGTCCACGACGGTCTGGGTTCCCAGTCCGCGGTGGGCGGCGGCGGCCGCTACGACGGCCTCTCCGAGATGATCGGCGGACCGGCGCTGCCTTCGGTGGGCTGGGCGCTGGGCGTGGACCGTACGGTGCTGGCGCTCGAAGCCGAGGGCGTCGAACTGGACATCCCGTCCGCGACCTCCGTCTTCGCGGTCGCGCTCGGCGCGGCGAAGCCGGTGCTGTTCGGTCTGGTGACCGAGCTGCGCCGGGCCGGTGTCGCGGCGGACATCTCGTACGGGGGCAAGGGCCTCAAGGGTGCGATGAAGGACGCGAACCGGAGCGGGGCGCGGTTCGCGGTGGTCGCGGGAGACCGTGACCTCGAAGAGGGCGTGGTCCAGCTGAAGGACATGCAGTCCGGGGAGCAGACGCCGGTGGCTCTCGCCGAGGTGGTCGCCACGGTCCAGGCGCGCCTGGGCTGAGGTTCCCTGCCCGGTGGGGCGGGGCCGGGGGATCCGCTTCGCGGAACTCTCCCCGCCCCGCCCCTTCGCCGTTTGTGGGCACGGGCGCGCAGCGCACGTACGGGTCCGGGCGGAGCCCGGGGAACGGTGGAAGGGCGGGTAGGGGACAGCCCCGCGTAGCGGACGTCGTTACAGCACGCCGTGCCGCATGGCCGTGGTCACCGCCGCGGTGCGGTCCGTGACCTCCAGCTTTCCGAAGATGCGGAGCATGTGGGTCTTGACCGTGGACTCCGCCACGAACAGGCGGCGGCCGATCTCGGCATTGGTCGCGCCCTCCGCGACCAGCCGGAGCACCGCCACCTCGCGCTCCGACAGCCGCGGCAGTGACGGGCGGGTGCGGAGCCGGTCCACCAGGCGGCCGGCCACCGTCGGGGCCAGGACCGTCTCGCCGCGCACGGCAGCCCGGATCGCGGCCGCCAGTTCCGCCCGCGCCATGTCCTTCAGCAGGTAGCCCGCCGCCCCCGCTTCCACCGCGCGCAGGATGTCCCGGTCCTCCTCGTAGGTGGTCAGCACCACCACCCGTACCGGCAGCCGGGCCGCCGTGATGCGGGCGATCGATTCGACTCCGTCGCCGCCCGGCATCCGCAGGTCCATCAGGATCAGGTCCAGGCCGCCTTCGGGGACCAGCCGCGCGGCCAGCGCCTCCGCCTGCGGGCCGCTCGAGGCCTCCGCCACGACCTCCAGGTCCGGTTCGGCGGCGAGCATGCCGCGCAGGCCCTCCCGTACCACCGGGTGGTCGTCGGCCAGCAGGATGCGGATCATGTCGTACGGCTCCTCAGCGGATCGGGAGGGTGACGGTGACGGTGGTGCCGGCCGAGGGGGCACTGTCGACCGTCGCGGCGCCGCCCACCTCCGCCGCGCGGGCGAACAGCCCCCGCAGTCCGTAGCCCGGTGCGGGGGCAGCCGGATCGAAGCCCCGCCCGGTGTCCCGGACCGTGAGGGTCAGCTCCGAGCCGCCGTAGGCGAGGGACACCGTGCAAGGCGTCTGCGGTCCGGCGTGCTTGGCCGCGTTCGACAGGGATTCCTGGCAGGACCGCAGGGCCACGACTTCCAGTACCGCGGCCAGGGTCCGGACCTCCCCGGTCACAGAGACGGCCGCCGGCGGATCGTGCCGGGCCGCGAGCCGCCGTACCGCGTCGGGCAGCGAACCGCCGTCGAGATCGGCGGGCGCGCCGCCCGCGACCAGCGCACGGGCCTCGGCCAGGTTCTGCCGGGCGGTGACGGCCATCAGCTCCAGATGGCGCCGCGCCCGCTCCGGATCGGTGTCCAGCTCCGACTGCACGGCCTGTACGAGCATCAGCAGACTGGTGAAGCCCTGGGCGAGGGTGTCGTGGATCTCACGGGACATGTGTTCCCTTGTCGCATGGGCGCCGCGTTCGGCGGAGAGCCGGGCCACCTCCTCCCGGCTGGCGTCGAGCTCGGCGATGAGGGAGGCACGGTCCTGGCTCTGCTCGATGATCCGGACGGTCCAGGCACCGAAGAAGGCGGAGAAGGCGAAGGTGACGAGCGCGCTGATCACGCTCACGAAGACGTGGTTCCCCTCCGGCCGCCACAACAGCGCCCAGCCGGCCACCGGCAGCAGCGACACCAGGGCCACCGCACCGATCGCGCGCCTCAGGGGCAGCAGCATGAAGCACTGCGGGGCGAGGGCGAAGGTGATCAGCCGGGTCTCGCCGGCGAGGGAGGCGGCAGGCAGGAAGAGGGCCAGCGCCACGCCCAGGTAGCGGGCGGACGAGCGCGGTTCGGCGCCGGGCACCTGTACGAGCAGCGGGCGTCCGGCGCTGAGGAACCAGGGGACCAGGAGTGCGAGCAGGCCCACGGCGAGGACCCGGTACGGCAGCGCCGGGAAGTCCGCGCCGAGGACGAAGGCCGCGGTGGCGAACCACACGACCGCGAAGTAGAGGATCCACGGCCCGAACGCGCGGTCCCAGACGTGGGACTCGCGCGCTCCGGCCGCCTTGGCGAAGCCGGTCAGCCGTCGCGCCGGTTCTTCCACTTGAAGGTCAGCAGGCACAGCACCAGCCCCCCGAGCACCCAGGCCCCCAGGACCAGGGCGACCCGCCCATACTCCCAGCCGCCGGCCTGTTCGAGAACGGCCGCGGACTCCGGCAGGAACACCCCGCGCAGCCCCTGGCACATCCACTTGAGCGGGAACAGCGCACCGATGTTCAGCAGCCAGTCGGGGATCTGGTGGACCGGGATGAACACCCCGGAGACGAACTGCAGGATCAGGAACGGCAGGACCACGACCGAGCTGGCGCTCTTGCCGGACTTGGGCAGGCTGCTGATCGCGATGCCGAGCAGGGCGCAGCCGGCCAGGCCCAGGACGAAGATCCAGGCGAACGTCAGCCACTTCGAGGCGGACGTCGGCAGATCGAGGTCGAACAGGGTGGAGCCGACCAGCAGCAGGATCGCGGTCTCGGCGAGGCCGGTGGCCAGCACCATCCACACCTTGCCGAGGAAGTACGCCGCCGGCGGCATCGGGGTCCCGCGCAGCCGGCGCAGCACCTTCTCGTCGCGTTCGACGGCGATCGAGATGCCGAGGGACTGGAAGCTGGTGGACATGATGCCGGCGGCGACCATGCCGGCCGCGTACATCTGGGAGGCGGTGACCCCGGTGCCTTCCATGCCTTCGCTGAAGATCGAGGCGAAGAGCGCGAGGAAGACGATGGGGAAGGCGAAGGTGAAGATCACCGCGTCGCGCTGGCGGACGAACTGCCGGATTTCCAGCGCCCCGCGGCTCACACCGAGCGACCAGGCGCCGGGCGGCGTCCCGGCCCCGTTCCTGCCCGTGCGCGCGCCCGGGGACTTGCCCGTACCCGTACCCCTACCCGTACCGGTACCCGTCTGCGTGCTCATCGGGACTCCTCCTGCGGCGTCGTGTTCCGGTCGAGCTGACCCGTGAGGCGCAGGTACACGTCCTCCAGGGTGGGGCGGGTGATCCTGAGGTCCGGGACCTCCCCGTCGAAGCGGGCCGCCAGTTCGGCGACCGTACGGGTGGGCGTATCGGTGGAGGCGCTGCGCGTGCTGCCGTCCCGGTCGGTCCACTCGACGGTGGCGCCGGTCCCGAGGCGGGCGCGCAGTGCGGCCGGCTCGCCCTCGGCCACGACCTTGCCGCGGGCGATGACAGCGAGCCGGCCGGCGAGGGCCTCGGCCTCCTCCAGGTAGTGGGTGGTGAGCACGATGGTGGTGCCCGAGTCGGACAGCAGCCGGATCAGGTCCCAGAACTGCCGCCGGGCCGCCGGGTCGAAGCCGGTCGTGGGCTCGTCCAGGAGCAGCAGCTCGGGGTCGCCGATGATGCCGAGCGCCACGTCGAGGCGGCGCCGCTGGCCGCCGGAGAGGGTCTTGAGCCGATGGCCGCGCTTGTCCTCCAGGCCGACCAGGGCGATCACCTCGGCGGGATCGCGCGGGGCCGGGTAGTAGCGGGCGAAGTGCTCGACCGTCTCCCGTACCGTCAGTTCGGCGGGCGCCGACTCGTCCTGCCAGACGATGCCGACGCGCGAGCGCCAGGCCCGGCCGGCGGTCGCCGGGTCCGCGCCGAGGACGAGCACCTCGCCGCCGTCCCGCTCCCGGTGGCCCTGGAGTATTTCCACCGTCGTGCTCTTGCCGGCGCCGTTGGGCCCCAGGAGGCCGAAGACCTCGCCCCGCCGGATCGTCAGGTCCAGTCCGTCCACTGCGGTGACCTCGCCGTACTGCTTGCGGAGCCCCCGTACTTCCACCGCGTTCTCTGTCATGTCTCCCATGGTGTGGCGGAAGCCCGCCCACCGGTCCCCCCGTGCGTACCTCCTCCTGTCCGTCGAACGATGGACAGGAGGAGTGGACGGTACGGCCCGGTACGGCACAATGGCCGGTGCTTGTTGACCTTGCAGATGTGGAGCGGGCCGGATGACGACACGAGGGACCGATACGGACACCGTCGAGCCGCGGACGGCCGTCGGCGGCAGCCGGGCGCTCGCCCTGCTGCTGGTGATCACGGGAGCCGCGGGACTGCTCGCCGCCTGGGTGATCACGATCGACAAGTTCAAGCTGCTGGAGGATCCGGACTTCGTCCCGGGCTGCAGCCTCAACCCGATCGTCTCCTGCGGCAACATCATGAAGAGCGACCAGGCGTCGGTCTTCGGCTTCCCGAACCCGATGCTGGGGCTGGTGGCCTACGGCATGGTCGTCTGCGTCGGCATGAGCCTGCTCGCACGGGCGCGCTTCCCGCGCTGGTACTGGCTCACCCTGAACGCCGGGATGCTCTTCGGCGTCGGCTTCTGCACCTGGCTGATGTACCAGTCGCTCTACACCATCAACTCCCTGTGCCTGTGGTGCTGCCTGGCCTGGGTCGCCACCATCGTCATGTTCTGGTACGTCACCTCGCACAACGTCCGCAACCGGCTGCTGCCGGCCCCGGGCTTGCTGCGGGGCTTCTTCGACGAGTTCACCTGGGTGCTGCCCGTCCTGCACATCGGGATCATCGGGATGCTGATCCTGACCCGCTGGTGGGACTTCTGGACCTCCTGACCCCCTGACCTGCTGGCCGCCCGACGGGCCGATCGGTCCGGGCGGGAGTGTCGGTGGGCTCGCATAGGCTTCCGGTGTGGAACCAGATCTCTTCACCGCCGCCGCCGAAGACCGCCAGGCGAAGGACCCCTCCAGTTCTCCGCTCGCCGTCCGGATGCGCCCGCGCACCCTGGACGAGGTCGTCGGTCAGCAGCACCTGCTGAAGCCCGGCTCCCCGCTGCGGCGGCTCGTCGGGGACGGGGCGGGCGGGCCCGCGGGTGCCTCCTCGGTGATCCTCTGGGGCCCGCCGGGCATCGGGAAGACCACGCTCGCGTACGTGGTGAGCCAGGCGACGAAGAAGCGGTTCGTCGAACTGTCCGCGATCACCGCCGGAGTGAAGGAAGTCCGGGCCGTCATCGAGGGCGCCAAGCGGGCGGCCGGCGGATACGGCAAGGACACCGTCCTCTTCCTCGACGAGATCCACCGCTTCAGCAAGGCGCAGCAGGACTCGCTGCTGCCGGCCGTGGAGAACCGCTGGGTCACGCTGATCGCCGCGACCACGGAGAACCCGTACTTCTCGATCATCTCCCCGCTGCTGTCGCGTTCCCTGCTGCTGACGCTGGAACCGCTGACGGACGAGGACCTGAGCGCCCTGATGCACCGGGCGCTGACGGAGGAGCGGGGCCTCGGCGGCGCGGTCACCCTGCCGGCGGACGCGGAGGCGCACCTGCTGCGGATCGCGGGCGGAGACGCGCGCCGCGCGCTGACGGCCCTGGAGGCGGGTGCGGGCTCCGCGATCGCCAAGGGCGAAGCGGAGATCAGCCTCCAGACGGTGGAGGAGGCCGTCGACCGGGCCGCGGTGAAGTACGACCGCGACGGCGACCAGCACTACGACGTGGCGAGCGCGCTGATCAAGTCGATCCGGGGCTCGGACGTGGACGCGGCCCTGCACTATCTGGCGCGCATGATCGAAGCGGGGGAGGACCCCCGGTTCATCGCGCGCCGACTGATGATCTCGGCGAGCGAGGACATCGGGCTGGCCGACCCGACGGCCCTGCCGCTCGCGGTGGCCGCGGCCCAGGCGGTGGCGCTGATCGGCTTCCCGGAGGCCTCGCTCACGCTGTCGCACGTGACGATCGCGCTGGCGCTGGCCCCGAAGTCGAACACCGCGACGACGGCGATCGGCGCGGCGCTGGCCGATGTCCGGGCGGGGCTGGCGGGATCCGTGCCGACGCACTTGCGTGACGGGCACTACAAGGGGGCGGCGAAGCTGGGGCACGCGGTCGGGTACGTGTACCCGCACGACGTGCCCGGCGCGATCGCCGCGCAGCAGTACGCGCCGGACGAGGTGCACGGAAAGCGGTACTACGAACCGACCCGGTACGGGGCGGAGGCCCGCTACGCGGACGTGGTGGAAAAGGTCCGCGAGCGGCTCCGGGGCGCCGGCTCGTAACCTGCGGCGCCGTTCCCGGGGACGCCGCCCCCGGACCCCCGCGCCTCAAACGCCGGCCGGGCTGGATTTGGGCCGGCGTCGGTCGCCAGGTGACCGCCGGGGGCTGGGAAAATCCAGCCCCTCCGGCGTTTGAGGAGCGGGGTCTGGGGCGGAGCCCCAGGGGCTCGGGCGGAGCCCGGGGCCGGGGGGTCAGGGCAGAGCCCTGGGAACGGTGGAAGGGCGGGGAGGGGACGGGCTCCGCGTAGCGGCCTCGTGTCGGCGTCGCGGGGCGGGGAAGCCGGGCCTAGGCTCCGTCGCATGGGACGTCCCGCTCCGTTCATTGCCCTCGCAGCCGGGCTGCTGCTCAGTGGGTGCCACCATGGAGACGGGGAGAGGGCGCAGGCCAGCGCCGCCGCACTCGTCGCCCGGGTCCCCCTCGCGAGCGCGGGCTTCCCGCCCGCCGCGGCCGCCGCCAGGACCGAGCTCGGCAGGCTCAAGGTCGAGTGGGGCAAGAACTGGGAGACGTACAAGCGCGAGAACTTCGGCAGGTACTGGTCCGACGAGACCGACGCCATCGGCGGCCGCAACGGCTGCGACACCCGCGACGACGTCCTGCGCCGGGACCTGCGGGAGCTGCGCGAGGGCGACAGGAACCCCTGCGTCGTGCTGTCCGGGGTGCTGAAGGACCCGTACACGGGGAAGGAGCTCCCCTACTACTACCGCCGCGCCTCGCAGATCCAGACCGACCACGTCGTTGCCCTCGGCGCCGCCTGGCGCGGGGGCGCGTACGCCTGGACCCCGCAGCGGCGCCTGGAGTACGCCAACGACCTGGACGTGCTGCTCGCCGTGGACAAGCAGACGAACTACGACAAGAGCAGCAAGACCGCGGACAAGTGGAAGCCGCCCCAGAAGGGTTTTTGGTGCGAGTACGCGCGGCGGTACACCGGGATCAAGGCGAAGTACGCGCTCTCCGTGACCCCGCCCGAAAAGCAGGCGCTGCAGGAGATGCTCGGCACCTGCCCCTAGACCGTCTCCGGCCTAGCCGGCGAACAGCGTGCTCATCGCCCGGCGCAGGCCGCAGACGTCGGTCACCGGCTCCGGGAAGTCGAAGCGGGCGTCGAAGGCGGTGGCGCCCCGGGTGAAGCGCACCCGCAGGCCCAGCCGGTCCAGTGCGAGGGGGACCGCCGTCAGGTCCGCCGTCTCCCGGGTGCCCAGCAGGCCGCACAGGTCACCCATCCGGTCCCCGTGCGACGAGGCCAGGTGCTGGAGGAGCTCCGTCTCGTGGGCCACCATCGGGTCCGGCTCGGCGGCGGCCAGCAGCTCCGGGTCCACGTGCTCGGCGCCCCACAGGTCGTCCACCGAGATCTCGCCGACCTCCAGGCGCAGCAGCATCCACGCGGGCCGGCCGGCGGGCGTGGCGTCGAGCGACTCGGTCAGCCCGAGGAGCTCGCCCACCGGGTGCCGCTCGGCCAGCAGCGCCGCGCAGGCCGCCCGGTCGGCGGCCCCGCGCACCGGCGTGAGCCACCCGGCGAGCCAGGCGCGGCCTCGGATACGATGGGGCACGGACACCGGCGCCACATCCGTGATCTCGATCACGGCGGTGAGGTCGTCGTCCTGGGCGTGAGCGGCTGCCCTGGCAGCCGCGGATTCCCCTGATACCAGGAGAATCACGTCCCCGTCCGGGGTGACGGTCCTAGCGGCCGGCATCCCTGTCCCGAGCTCCCCCTGGTCACAAGCACCGGGGAGCGTGAGGGATACTGAGGCGTTGGACTCTACGAGGGTTCGTACGCGTTCGGCTCCGGTGAGCTGCCGAACGCCTTCCCTGGGACGCGGCTGACCTTGCTTATCGTCGCCGAAAGCAGATCCTGTTTCGTTTGGATCTGAACTTCGGTGCGCACTGGGCAGGGGGATCCCATGTGGTCGAGACATTACGTCCTCCTCGCTAAGGTAAGCCTCACCTAACTTACATGGAGGTAGGTTCCACGTGAACCAGAAGCGACCCAAGGTCAAGAAGTCGCGTGCCCTCGGCATTGCGCTGACCCCGAAGGCCGTCAAGTACTTCGAGGCCCGCCCCTACCCGCCGGGCGAGCACGGCCGTGGCCGCAAGCAGAACTCGGACTACAAGGTTCGTCTGCTGGAGAAGCAGCGTCTGCGCGCTCAGTACGACATCTCTGAGCGTCAGATGGCCCGCGCGTACGACCGCGCCAAGAAGGCCGAAGGCAAGACGGGCGAGGCGCTGGTCGTCGAGCTCGAGCGTCGCCTCGACGCCCTGGTCCTGCGTTCGGGCATCGCCCGCACCATCTACCAGGCTCGCCAGATGGTCGTTCACGGCCACATCGAGGTCAACGGCGACAAGGTCGACAAGCCGTCGTTCCGCGTCCGTCCGGACGACGTCATCACGGTGCGCGAGCGCAGCCGCGAGAAGGTTCCGTTCCAGGTTGCCCGTGAGGGTGGCTACGCAGGCGAGGGCGAAACCCCGCGTTACCTGCAGGTCAACCTGAAGGCCCTGGCCTTCCGCCTGGACCGCGACCCGAACCGCAAGGAAATCCCGGTCATCTGCGACGAGCAGCTCGTCGTCGAGTACTACGCCCGCTGATCTCGTACCAGCGGACGTAGCCTCACAGGCTGGTCAGCCCGCCGGTTCCCCCTTGGGGGAGCCGGCGGGTTTCCTGCTTTTCGCCTCCGGGCGCTCCATCAGCCGATCCGCCCGGTCCGCGGCCCCGCGCGGCCTCGGCAGCGGCCCCGCCGGCACGGGCGCCGGCTCCGGTCCCCGCAGGGCCCGCTCCACCAGGACGTCCAGCGCCAGCGTCCGGCCGTGCCGGGCGCAGGACGCGTACCGCTCGGCGCCCAGCAGCTCGCCCGCCCGCTCCTGGCACATCAGCCGCGGGGCGTTGAAGTAGCCCGAGCCGAACAGCCGCATCCCCACCCCGTCCCACAGCGGCTCCGCAGCCCCCTGCAGGACCGCCGCCTCCGCCGGATGCCCCTCGGACACCGTGACCAGAGCCAGCAGTTCCACCGCCAGCACCAGCCCCACCAGATCGCGGAACGTGTGGTTGATGGCCACGCACTCGGCCAGCAGCCGCCGTGCCTCGGCCGTGCCCCCGGCGTCCAGCGCCGCGTACGCCAGGACGTACAGGGCGTACGCCTTCGTCCAGCGCTCCCCGCGCTCCTCGCAGATGTCCCGGACCTCCCGGCACAAGGTGAGCGCGCCCGCCAGCTCACCCTGGAAGGCCAGCGCCATCGCGAGTTCCACCTGGCACATCAGGACGTTGCTGTTGAGCTCCCCGGCCTCCCGGTAGCGCTCCAGCGCCGAGCCCAGCAGCTCCCCGGCCCGGGTCATGTCGTCCGAGACCAGTGCCAGACAGCCCATGCGGTGCACCGCGTACGCCCCCGCCAGCGGGTTCTCGCTCCGCGCGGCCCCGTCCCGGCACTCGTACAGCGCGCTCATCGAGGCAACCGAGTCGCCCTGCAGCGCCGCGACGTACCCGAGCACCCACAGCGCCTTCAGCCGGGAGCTCTCGTACTCCACCCCCGTCGAGCCGGTGCGCCCGAGGTCGCCCTCCAGGGTCCGGTCCAGCCAGTGCCGGCCCTCGGTGAGCCGGCCGCAGCCCGCCCAGTAGAACCAGAGGGTGCCCGCCAGGTACTGGCCGAGGTGGATCTCCTCCGGCTCGTCCAGGCAGCACTCCAGTGCGAGCCGCAGGTTCGCCAGCTCCGCCTCCACCAGCGCGGCCACCTCCTCCTGGCGCGGGCTGAACCAGTCCAGCTCGCACCAGGTGGCCAGGCCCATGTACCAGTCCCGGTGCCGGCGCCGCAGCCGCCGGGCGTCGCCCAGCGACTCCAGCCAGCCCGCCCCGTAGATCCGGACGCTCTCCAGCATCCGGTAGCGGACCCCGGCAGCCGTCTCCTCGCGGACCAGCAGGGACTGCCCCAGCAACTCCCCGATCAGGTCCAGCACCGAATCCACCGGCAGGTCCGGCCCCGCGCACACGTACTCGGCGGCGTCCAGGTCGAACTGCCCGGCGAAGACCGAGAGCCGCGCCCACAGCAGCCGCTCCCCGGACGTGCACAGCTCGTGGCTCCAGCCGATCGCCGTGCGCAGCGCCCGGTGCCGGGGCAGCGCGCCGCGCGAGCCCCCCGTCAGCAAGGCGAAGCGGTCCTCCAGCCGGGACAGCACCTGCGCCGGCGACAGCGTGCGCAGCCGGCCCGCCGCCAGCTCCAGTGCCAGCGGCAGGCCGTCGAGGCGGGCGCACAGCTCGGCCAGCTCCGCCCGGTTGGCCTCCGTCAGGGCGAAGGCCGGATCGGCCGCCGAGGTCCGCTCGATCAGCAGGGCCAGGGCCTCCTCCGGACCCAGCGGGGCCAGCGGCCAGGACAGCTCCCCGTCGAGGGTCAGCGGGCGCCGGCCGGCGGCGAGCACACGCAGGCCGGGGGAGCGGCGCAGGAGGTCCCGTACCAGGTCGGCGGTTTCGTCGACCAGCTGCTCGAAGCCGTCCAGGACCAGCAGCAGCCGCCGCTCGGCCAGGTGTTCGGCAAGGACCGTCCGGGGCGGACGGGTGGTGTGGTCGGTCAGTCCGAGCGCCTCGGCGAGCGTCAGCTCCAGCAGCGCCGGATCCCGTACGGAGGCCAGCTCGGCCAGCCACACGCCGTCGCAGTAGCGTTCCTGCGCAGGGTCCGGAGCGCCACCGGCTCCGCCGGGACCGGCCGCCGCGTCGGCGGCGGCCCTGGCAGCCGCCAGTACCAGGCGGGTCTTGCCCACGCCGCCCGCGCCGGTCACCGTGACCAGCCTCGAGGCGTCCAGCAGCTGCTCTAGCTCGGAAAGTTCCCCGCCCCGCCCCACGAAGCCGCTCAGGTCCGAGGGAAGATTGCCCGGCGTCCTTCGGGGAATGGGTCTTTGTCGCATGGGACACGGAGCGTACTGGTCCGCATGCGCTGCGTACAAGACGGGTCGGTTCCCGGCGCCCGCAGGGCGCGGCGCCCGGGAATTCCGGTACTGCGGCGGATCTCCGGCGCGATAGGGTCGGAGGACGACTTTTTCGCTTGGTGATCAATCTGTAGAGAGCGGTGTGAACGTGTCCGGTGGAGAGGTGGCCGGGATCCTCGTGGCCGTCTTCTGGGCCATCCTGGTCTCCTTCCTCGCCGTGGTGCTGGTGAGGCTGGCCCAGGTGCTCAAGGCGACCACCAAGCTCGTGGCCGACGTGACCGAGCAGGCCGTCCCGCTGCTCGCCGACGCCTCCACCACCGTCCGCTCCGCCCGCACCCAGCTCGACCGGGTCGACGCCATCGCGAGCGACGTACAGGAAGTCACCTCCAACGCCTCCGCACTGTCCTCCACCGTCGCGTCCACCTTCGGCGGCCCGCTCGTCAAGGTCGCGGCCTTCGGCTACGGCGTCCGCAAGGCGCTGGGCAAGGGCGGCGCGACCCCGCAGGACGCGCCGGCCAAGACCCCCCGACGGACCGTGATCGTCGGCCGTACGGTGCCGGCGGCCCGGCGCCGGAAGCAGAAGGGCTGAGATCTCCGATGTTCCGCCGAGCCTTCTGGTTCACCGCCGGCGCGGCCGCCGGCGTGTGGGCCACCACCAAGGTCAACCGGCAGCTCAAGAAGCTGACGCCGGAGAGCCTCGCCGCCCAGGCCGCCGACAAGGCGATCGAGGCGGGCCACCGCCTCAAGGACTTCGCCCTCGACGTCAAGTCGGGGATGTCGCAGCGCGAGGACGAGCTGAACGACGCACTGGGACTCCATCAGGATCCCGACCTGCCCGGCAACGTCACCGCCCTTCCCGGGCCGCGGCGGCTGCGGGCCATCGAGCACGACCAGACCAAGAACCGCATGTCGAAGATTACGTACAACCGGAATGAGGACCACTGATGGAGTCGGCTGAAATCCGCCGCCGCTGGCTGAGCTTCTTCGAAGAGCGCGGTCACACCGTTGTCCCTTCGGCGTCGCTCATCGCGGACGACCCGACTCTGCTGCTGGTGCCCGCGGGCATGGTGCCGTTCAAGCCGTACTTCCTCGGCGAGGTCAAGCCGCCCGCGTCCACGCTCACCAGCGTGCAGAAGTGCGTCCGTACGCCGGACATCGAAGAGGTCGGCAAGACCACCCGCCACGGCACGTTCTTCCAGATGTGCGGCAACTTCTCCTTCGGTGACTACTTCAAGGAAGGCGCCATCAAGTACGCCTGGGAGCTGCTCACCAGCTCCGTGGCGGACGGTGGCTACGGCCTCGAGCCCGAGAAGCTCTGGATCACGGTCTACCTCGACGACGACGAGGCCGAGGCCATCTGGCGCGACGTCGTCGGCGTCCCGCAGGAGCGCATCCAGCGCCTGGGCAAGAAGGACAACTTCTGGTCCATGGGCGTCCCGGGCCCCTGCGGTCCCTGCTCGGAGATCAACTACGACCGCGGCCCCGAGTTCGGCGTCGAGGGCGGCCCCGCCGTCAACGACGAGCGCTACGTGGAGATCTGGAACCTGGTCTTCATGCAGTACGAGCGCGGCGCCGGCGACGGGAAGGAAGACTTCCCGATCCTCGGTGACCTGCCGTCGAAGAACATCGACACCGGTCTCGGTCTCGAGCGCCTCGCCATGATCCTGCAGGGCGTGCAGAACATGTACGAGACCGACACCCTGCGCGTGGTCATGGACAAGGCCACCGAGCTGACCGGCGTGCAGTACGGCGCCGAGAAGGGCACGGACGTCTCGCTGCGCGTGGTCGCCGACCACATCCGCACCTCGACCATGCTCATCGGCGACGGCGTCACCCCCGGCAACGAGGGCCGCGGCTACGTGCTGCGCCGCATCATGCGCCGCGCCATCCGCAACATGCGCCTCATGGGCGCCACCGGCCCGGTCGTCCAGGACCTGGTCAACGTGGTCATCGAGACGATGGGGCAGCAGTACCCGGAGCTCGTGACCGACCGCAAGCGCATCGAGACCGTCGCGCTCGCCGAAGAGGCCGCCTTCCTCAAGGCCATCAAGGGCGGCACCAACATCCTCGACACCGCCGTGACCGAGACCAAGGCCGCCGGCGGCACGGTCCTGGCCGGCGACAAGGCGTTCCTGCTCCACGACACGTGGGGCTTCCCGATCGACCTCACCCTGGAGATGGCCGCCGAGCAGGGCCTCGCCGTGGACGAGCCCGGCTTCCGCCGCCTCATGCAGGAGCAGCGCGACCGCGCCAAGGCCGACGCCAAAGCCAAGAAGACCGGCCACGCGGACATGTCCGCCTACCGGGAGATCGCCGACGGCTCCGGCGCCACCGAGTTCACCGGCTACGCCACCAACCAGGGCGAGTCCACCATCGTCGGCCTCCTGGTCAACGGCGTCTCCGCACCCGCCGCCTCCGAGGGCGACGAGGTCGAGGTCGTCCTGGACCGCACCCCCTTCTACGCCGAGGGCGGCGGCCAGCTCGCCGACCAGGGCCGCATCAAGCTCGACTCGGGCGCCGTCATCGTCGTCCGCGACGTGCAGCAGCCGGTCCCGGGCGTCTCCGTGCACAAGGGCTCCGTCCAGGTCGGCGAGGTGACGGTGGGCGCCTCCGCGTACGCCGCCATCGACATCCAGCGCCGCCGGGCCATCGCCCGCGCCCACTCGGCCACGCACCTGACGCACCAGGCCCTGCGCGACGCGCTCGGCCCGACGGCCGCCCAGGCCGGTTCCGAGAACTCGCCCGGCCGCTTCCGCTTCGACTTCGGCTCGCCGAACGCGGTGCCCGGCTCGGTCCTCACCGACGTCGAGCACAAGATCAACGACGTGCTCTCGCGCGAGCTCGACGTCACCGCCGAGATCATGAGCATCGACGAGGCGAAGAAGCAGGGCGCCATCGCCGAGTTCGGCGAGAAGTACGGCGAGCGCGTGCGCGTCGTGACCATCGGCGACTTCTCCAAGGAGCTGTGCGGCGGCACGCACGTCGGCAACACCAGCCAGCTCGGTCTGGTGAAGCTGCTCGGAGAGTCCTCCATCGGCTCCGGCGTGCGCCGCGTCGAGGCCCTCGTCGGCGTGGACGCGTACAACTTCCTCGCCAAGGAGCACACGGTCGTCGCCCAGCTCCAGGAGCTGGTCAAGGGCCGTCCGGAGGAGCTTCCGGAGAAGATCGCCTCCATGCTCGGCAAGCTGAAGGACGCCGAGAAGGAGATCGAGAAGTTCCGCGCGGAGAAGGTCCTCCAGGCCGCCGCCGGTCTCGCCGCCGGCGCCCAGGACATTCGCGGTGTCGCCCTCGTCGTGGGCACCGTCCCGGACGGCACCGGCGCCGACGACCTGCGCAAGCTGGTCCTCGACGTCCGCGGCCGCATCCAGGGCGACCGCCCGGCCGTCGTGGCCCTCTTCACCACGGCCAACGATCGCCCGCTGACCGTCATCGCCACCAACGAGGCCGCCCGCGAGCGTGGTCTCAAGGCCGGCGACCTGGTCCGTACGGCCGCCAAGACCCTCGGTGGCGGCGGTGGCGGCAAGCCGGACGTGGCCCAGGGCGGTGGCCAGAACCCGGCCGCCATTCCCGAGGCCATCGCCGCGGTCGAGCGCCTCGTCGTAGAGACGGCCTGAAGATGACACTGCGCCGCGGCCGCCGTCTGGCCATCGATGTCGGTGACGCCCGGATCGGGGTCGCCTCGTGCGACCCCGACGGGGTGTTGGCCACACCGGTGGAAACCGTTCCGGGCCGGGACATTCCCTTCGCCCACCGGCGGCTGCGGCAGCTCGTCGCGGAGTACGAGCCCATCGAGGTGGTGGTCGGTCTGCCCCGCTCGCTCAGCGGGCGGGAAGGGCCGGCCGCGGCCAAGTGCCGGGCCTTCGCCATGGAACTCGCCAAGGGCATCAAGCCCGTGACGGTGCGTCTGGTGGACGAGCGGATGACGACGGTCACCGCCGCCCAGGGCCTGCGGGCCTCGGGGAAGAACGCGAAGAAGAGCCGGTCGGTCATCGACCAGGCGGCCGCCGTGGTGATCCTGCAGAACGCTCTTGAGACCGAACGGGTATCAGGTAATCCGCCCGGTGAGTGCGTCGAAGTGGTTGTCTGATCGCGATACGGTAACGTTCCGCGCGATGTGACGGCATTCGAACAGCCGTCGCCCATCAGAAGAGGCGGCACCGTGTGCCGCGGCGGACGGAGCCGCGGCCAACGCCCTGCGGCGCGCTAGGGGATCGATGACTGAGTATGGCCGGGGCCCTGGCCCCGAACCGTGGCATCCCGAGGACCCGCAGTACGGGGACCAGGGGTGGACCGGGCACGAGGCCCAGCAGGGTCAGATGCCCTACGTCGGAGGCCCGCAGCAGTACCAGCAGGAGCCTCAGCCCCAGCAGGTCTACTACCCGCAGCAGCAGGGCCAGGACCAGTACTCCCAGGCCCAGCAGATGCAGTACCAGCAGCAGATGCCGTATCCGCAGCAGGTGCAGCAGCACCCACAGCACCCCCAGCAGCACCCCCACCCCCAGACGTACGGGGATCAGGGCCAGGCCTGGGACACGGGCCAGCACCAGGTATGGGACACCGGCCAGGGCCAGTACGCCGCGGTCCCGCAGGCAGTGGACCCGTACGCGGGCGCGGATCCGTACGCGCAGCAGCAGGCGAGCGGCTACCCCGGCGAGGCCCCCGACCTCTACGGCACCCCCGAGGCCTTTCCGCCCCCGCGGCCCCCGAGCATGAGGCACCTGCAGACCGAGGAGCCGTGGCAGGAAGAAGAGGACGCCGCGGCCGACTCCTTCCTCGCGGGCGGCGCAGGCGGCTCCGGCGGTGACGGCGACGACGACGGCGACGGGGACGACGGCGGGCGCGGCGGCCGCCGGTCGGGCCGCTCCGGCGGCAAACCGAAGAAGCGCAGCGGCATGGCCTGCCTCATCGCGGCGGTGGTCATCGTCGGCGTGGTCGGCGGTGGCGGCTACTACGGCTACAGCTACCTGAAGGACAAGTTCTCCGCGGCCGAGGACTTCGCCGGCGAAGGCACGGGCTCGGTCACCGTCGACATCCCCAAGGGCGCAGGCACCGGGGAGATGGGCCGCATCCTCAAGGCGGCCGGCGTGGTCAAGAGCGCCGGTGCCTTCGTGGCCGCCGCCGCGGCCAACCCCAAGGGCAACGCCATCCATGCCGGCTCGTACACGATGAAGGAGCACATGTCGGCCCAGGCCGCCGTGACCCTCATGGTGAACGGGGCCGGCATGAACGCCCTGGACGTCATCCCGGGCTGGCGCAACGTCCAGGTCTACGAGGCGATCGACCAGCGGCTCAAACTCTCCCCCGGCACGACGAAGGGGGTCGCCGCCAAGGAGGCGAAGAACCTCGGGCTGCCGGATTGGGCCAACACCAACAAGGACATCAAGGACCCGCTGGAGGGCTTCCTCTACCCGGCGCGTTACGACCTGAGCAAGAACGCGACCCCCCAGTTGCTGCTCAAGCAGATGGTGGGCAAGGCCAACGAGGCCTACGGCAACGCGGACCTCAAGGGGCAGGCGGCCAAGCTGGGGCTGAGCAACCCGCTCCAGCTCGTCACCGTCGCGAGCCTCGTCCAGGCCGAAGGCAAGTACCAGCACGACTTCGACAAGATCTCGCGAGTGGTCTACAACCGCCTGAAGCCCGGAAACACCGAGACGTACGGCCTGCTCGACTTCGACTCCACGATCAACTACATGAAGGGCCAGAGCACGTTGGACGTCGGTTCGGTCGACGAACTTCGAAAGCTTGACGACCCCTACAACACGTACAAGATCAAGGGTCTGCCCGCAGGTCCGATCGGCAACCCGGGCCCCGATGCACTCAAGTCGGCGCTCAATCCGGAGCCGGGGCCCTGGTACTACTTCGTGTCGGTGAATGAGGACAAGACCCTATTCGCCGTCACGAACGCCGAGCACAATCGAAATCGCGAAGAGTATGAGAAGGGGCGCGGGCAGTAGCCGATTGATGGCTTGAAAATTGCTTGACCGGCGGGCTCCCGTCTGATCGCAAGGTCGGATGGGAGCCCGCTCTCCTGTCGCGTGCGGTGGATGAATATCGAAATTGCCCGTCATGCCGGTGCTGCCGGTCCGGAGAATCCGCAGGGTGCGGCACGGGCCGACGGGGAGTGGGCGATGGCTCCCGCGGAACCGGGCTGGCTGGTTCACGGTCCGGGTGTCGACTCGGCCATGATGCGAGCGCGAAATATGCGACCTGCGCGGAACGTGAGAATGGGCAATTTATCGCGCTCGCCGTGAGGGTATGAGCTCAATAGTGGTGTGGATGTGAATCCGAGTCGAATGGGTTTCACATGCGGCCCGGCAGTGTCTCCTCCAGGGCGCTAGGTCGAGCGCAGCGCGTTCCGCCGGGTGCTAAAATCGCGTCCCGTGATGAGGGAAACTGAAAGTCGGCACTTTAGGAGTGCTATGCACGGCATACGGGCCGCGGTGCTGGGTTCGCCCATCGAGCACTCCCTTTCGCCGGTGCTGCACCGCGCCGCGTACCAGGAGCTCGGCCTCGACGAGCGGTCGTACGACCGGTTCGAGATCGACGAGGCGGCGCTGCCCGCGTTCTTCGCACAGCTCGGCCCCGAGTGGGCCGGGCTGTCGCTGACCATGCCGCTCAAGCGGGCGATCATCCCGCTGCTCGACGAGATCAGCGACACCGCCGCCTCGGTGGAGACGGTCAACACCGTCGTCTTCACCGAGGACGGCCGCAAGGTCGGCGACAACACCGACATCCCCGGCCTCCTCGCGGCGCTGGGCGAGCAGGGCGTTCAGAAGGTGGAGTCCGCCGCCGTCCTCGGCGCCGGCGCCACCGCCTCCTCGGCGCTCGCCGCGCTGGCCCGGATCTGCACGGGCGAGGTGACCGCGTACGTCCGCTCCGAGGCCCGGGCCACGGAGATGCGCGCGTGGGGCGAGCGGCTCGGCGTGGACGTCCGTACGGCCGACTGGTCGCGGGCGGCCGAGGCGCTGGCCGCGCCGCTGGTCATCGCCACCACCCCGGCCGGTGCCACGGACGAGCTGGCGGCCTCCGTGCCCGCTGCCGCCGGCACCCTCTTCGACGTCCTCTACGACCCCTGGCCCACGCCCCTGGCCGCGGCCTGGACGCAGCGGGGCGGAAAGCTCCTCGGCGGCCTCGACCTCCTGGTCCACCAGGCGGTCCTCCAGGTCGAGCTGATGACCGGCTGCCCCACCGCTCCGCTCGGGGCCATGCGCGCAGCGGGCGAGGCGGCGCTGCGCGCCCGCCACTGAGCCGGAGCGGAACCCTTTCTAGATCCACATGTCGCCGCGGGCAGGGGTGCGCCGCCGTCCGACAGCTGGACCGGAGGGCGGTGTACCGGCCCGGACATGGGAGGATCGGGTGAAGGCGGGTCAGGGCCGCGCACCCGATCGCGCCATCGATGAATCAGGCGCGAGCACGAGGAGCATCGTTGAGCAGGTTGCGTTGGCTGACGGCCGGGGAATCTCACGGCCCGGCTCTGGTAGCGACGCTGGAGGGGCTTCCCGCCGGCGTCCCGGTCACCACCGAGCTGGTGGCCGACCACCTGGCGCGGCGCCGGCTCGGCTACGGCCGCGGTGCCCGGATGAAGTTCGAGCAGGACGAGGTGACATTTCTCGGGGGTGTTCGCCACGGACTTTCCCTCGGTTCCCCGGTCGCCGTGATGGTGGGCAACAGCGAGTGGCCCAAGTGGGAGACGGTCATGTCGGCCGACCCCGTCGACCCCTCGCTGCTCAAGGACACCGGCCGCAACGCGCCGCTGACCCGGCCCCGGCCCGGCCACGCCGACCTGGCCGGCATGCAGAAGTACGGCTTCGACGAGGCCCGGCCGATCCTGGAGCGCGCCAGCGCCCGTGAGACCGCCGCCCGCGTGGCCCTCGGCGCCGTCGCCCGGTCCTTCCTCAAGGAGGTCGCGGGCATCGAGATCGTCTCCCACGTCGTGGAGCTCGCCTCCGCCAAGGCCCCGTACGGCGTCTACCCGACCCCCGCGGACGTCGAGAAGCTCGACGCCGACCCGGTGCGCTGCCTCGACGCCGACGCGTCGAAGGCGATGGTCGCGGAGATCGACCAGGCCCACAAGGACGGCGACACCCTCGGCGGCGTCGTCGAGGTCCTCGCCTACGGCGTGCCCGTCGGCCTCGGCTCGCACGTGCACTGGGACCGCCGTCTCGACGCGCGCCTCGCGGCCGCGCTCATGGGCATCCAGGCCATCAAGGGCGTCGAGGTCGGCGACGGCTTCGACCTGGCCCGCGTGCCCGGCTCGCAGGCGCACGACGAGATCGTCAACACCCCCGAGGGCATCAAGCGCACCTCCGGCCGCTCCGGCGGCACCGAGGGCGGGCTGACCACCGGCGAGCTGCTGCGCGTACGCGCCGCGATGAAGCCGATCGCGACCGTGCCGAAGGCCCTCGCGACCGTGGACGTCGCCACCGGCGAGGCCACCGTCGCGCACCACCAGCGCTCCGACGTCTGTGCCGTGCCCGCCGCGGGCATCGTCGCCGAGGCCATGGTCGCCCTGGTGCTGGCCGACGCGGTCGTCGAGAAGTTCGGCGGCGACTCGGTCCCCGAGACCCGCCGCAACGTCCGGTCCTACCTCGACAACCTGCAGATCCGGTGACGGGCACCAGCGCGACCGGACCCCTGGTGGTCCTCGTCGGCCCCATGGGGTCCGGCAAGTCCACCGTCGGCGAGCTGATCGCCCGGCGGCTCGGAGTCTCCTACCGGGACACCGACGCCGACATCGTCGCGGCCCAGGGCCGGGAGATCTCCGACATCTTCGTGGACGAGGGCGAACCGTACTTCCGTGAGCTGGAGCGGGAGGCGGTGGCCGCGGCCGTCGCCGGCCACGAGGGCGTACTCGCCCTCGGCGGCGGCGCCGTCCTCGACGAGAAGACGCGCGAGCTGCTCGCCGGGCTGCCCGTCGCCTACCTCTCGATGGACGTCGAGGAAGCGGTCAAGCGCGTGGGCCTCGGCGCCGCGCGCCCGCTGCTCGCCGTCAACCCGCGCCGCCAGTGGCGCGAGCTGATGGACGCCCGGCGTCCCCTGTACACCGAAGTCGCGCGCGTCGTGGTGGCCACCGACGAGCGCACGCCCGAAGAGGTCGCCCAGGCGGTCCTCGACGCTCTGGAGTTGAAGAACGCATGACGGACAAGGTGACGCGGATTCAGGTCGGCGCGAGCGCCGGGCACGATGCGTACGAGGTGCTGGTCGGCCGGCAGCTGCTCGGGGAGCTGGGCTCCCTGATCGGTACGAAGGCCCAGCGGGTCGCCGTCATCCACCCCGAGGCCCTCGCCTCGACCGGTGAGGCCCTGCGCGACGACCTCGCCGCCCAGGGGTACGAGGCCGTCGCCATCCAGGTGCCGAACGCCGAGGAGGCCAAGACGGCCGAGGTGGCGGCGTACTGCTGGAAGGCGCTCGGCCAGTCCGGCTTCACCCGCACCGACGCCATCGTCGGCGTCGGCGGGGGATCCACCACCGACCTCGCGGGCTTCGTCGCGGCCTCCTGGCTGCGCGGGGTGCGCTGGATCGCCGTCCCGACCACCATCCTGGCGATGGTGGACGCGGCCGTCGGGGGCAAGACCGGCATCAACACCGCCGAGGGCAAGAACCTCGTCGGCGCCTTCCACCCGCCGGCCGGCGTGCTCTGCGACCTGGCCGCGCTGGAATCGCTGCCGGTCAACGACTACGTCAGCGGTCTCGCCGAGATCATCAAGGCCGGGTTCATCTCCGACCCGGTGATCCTCGACCTGATCGAGTCGGACCCCGAGGCGGCGCGCACGCCCGCGGGCCCGCACACGGCCGAGCTGATCTGCCGCTCCATCCAGGTCAAGGCCGACGTGGTCTCCAGCGACCTCAAGGAATCGGGCCTGCGGGAGATCCTCAACTACGGACACACCCTCGCGCACGCCATCGAGAAGAACGAGCGCTACAAGTGGCGCCACGGCGCGGCCGTCTCGGTCGGCATGGTCTTCGCCGCCGAGCTCGGCCGGCTCGCGGGCCGGCTCGACGACGAGACGGCCGACCGGCACAAGGCCGTCCTCGCCTCGGTGGGGCTGCCGCTGACCTACCGCGGCGACCAGTGGCCCAAGCTGCTGGAGACCATGAAGCTCGACAAGAAGTCCCGGGGCGACCTGCTGCGCTTCATCGTCCTCGACGGGCTGGCGAAGCCGACCGTCCTGGAGGGTCCCGACCCGGCCGTCCTCGTGGCAGCCTTCGGAGAAGTCACGGCCTGAGCCCACCAGGGCCGGTACGAACCCGCACGAACCGGTCTGAACCGGTCCCTGCCGGTCTGCGCCGGTCCGGGGAGCTGCCATCCCGCGACCGTGTGGCCCGGTGAGCCTCCGGGGTCATATAACGTTCTCGCATCAGTCGTGGTGGAACGATACGGAGTGGCAGCGCATGCAGCAGGGAGTGGGAGGCGGGGGCTGGGAGCCGTCGGGGAGTCAGCACCCGGCGGCGCCCCCGCAGCCGCCGGTACGGCCGGTGGAGGGCTGGTCGGCGCCTCCCATGCCCTCCGGGCACGCCGCGTCCCTGGCCGCGCCGGTTCAGCCGGACGGGTTCACCGGGCACGTCCCGCTGCCGCCCGCCGTTCCCGGCACCGGCGGTGCCACCCTCGCGGTCCTGCTGATCGGCCCCGCCGGCGCGGGCAAGACCACGGTGGCCCGCCACTGGGCCGGCACCCGGCCCGTTCCCACCGCGCACATCAGCCTGGACGACGTACGGGAATGGGTCTGCTCGGGCTTCGCGGATCCCCAGGCCGGCTGGAACGACCACTCCGAGGCCCAGTACCGCCTCGCCCGCCGCACCTGCGGTTTCGCCGCCCGGAACTTCCTGGCCAACGGGATCTCCTGCATCCTCGACGACGCCGTGTTCCCTGACCGGCCGGTGGTGGGCCTCGGCGGGTGGAAGCGCCACGTCGGGCCCGCGCTGCTCCCCGTCGTCCTGCTGCCCGGCCTGGAGATCGTCCTGGAGCGCAACGCCGCCCGCTCCGGGAACAGGCGGCTCTCCGACGAGGAAGTCGCGCGGATCCACGGCCGGATGGCCGGCTGGTACGGATCCGGGCTGCCGATCATCGACAACTCCCACCTGGACGTCGAGGGCACCGCCCGCGCCCTGGACGAGACACTGGCCCGGGTCATCTCCCAGCCGTCCTACTGAATCGGCACCGGGCCCGGGCCGGCCCCCGTACGGCCGCGCTCACCAGGCCGGATGCGCGCCACGCTCGTAGGCTCGGAAACATGTCAGACGTGTACGCGGCCCGCCGGGGCCTGCTTCGCGACCGCTGTGCGGCCGCCGGGAACGCCGCCGCACTCATCACGCGTCCGGCGAACGTCCGTTACCTCTCCGGGGCGTCGCCGCTGGGCGCGGTCCTGCTCCTCGGTCCGGGGGGTACGGACATGCTGTTCTGCGCCGGGCAGCCCACCGGGGAGGCCGACGAGGGGCGGCTCGACGAGAACCTGCGGCTCTCCGTGCTGGCCGGGCCCGGGGCGGATCCCGCCGTCGCGGCGGCCGACGCGGCCTCCGCGGCCCGCGCCGACTCCCTCGCCGTCGAGGAACACCACCTCACCGTCGGGCGCCACCGCGCCCTGGGGTCGGTGGCGCCCGGACTGCGCCTGGCCGATCTGGGGACCGCGGTGGAACAGCAGCGCCTCGTCAAGGACGAGGAGGAGATCGCCTGCCTGCGGATCGCCGCCGAGATCGCCGACCAGGCCCTCGGGGAGCTGCTGGAATCGATCCTGGTGGGCCGTACCGAACGGCACCTCGCGCTGGAGCTGGAACGCCGGCTCGTGGACCACGGGGCCGACGGCCCGGCCTTCCCGACCTCCGTCGGCACCGGCCCGCACTCCGGCCGCTCCCGGCACCGGCCCTCCGACCGGCGGGTCGAGGAGGGTGATTTCCTCTCCGTCTGCCTCGGCGCGAACTACCGGGGATACCGCTGCGAGATCGGCCGCACCTTCGTGATCGGAACGACCCCCGCCGACTGGCAGATCGAGCTGTACGAACTCGTCTTCGCCGCCCAGCGGGCGGGCCGGGAGGCCCTGGTGCCCGGGGCCGCCTACCGCGATGTGGATCACGCGGCCCGTTCCGTACTGGACTCCGCCGGTCACGGGGAGGCCCTCGCGGCGTGGACCGGACACGGTGTCGGTCTCGAAATCGACGAGGACCCGCAGCTTGCACCTACGGCCATGGGTAAACTGGACGCTTGCGTGCCGGTCACCGTCGAACCGGGGGTTCACCTCCCTGGCCGGGGTGGTGTCCGGATCGATGACACGCTCGTCGTACGCCCCGAGGCGGACGGCGGTCCCGAGCTACTCACCATTACGACCAAGGAGCTGCTCGCGCTCTAGCCCGCGTCGCCGGGCTGTGCGCGCACCCGTGGTCTTCCAGTGCAGGAGATTCCCACACCGTGGCTTCCACGAACGACCTCAAGAACGGCATGGTGCTGAAGCTCGACGGGGGCCAGCTCTGGTCCGTCGTCGAGTTCCAGCACGTCAAGCCCGGCAAGGGCCCGGCCTTCGTGCGCACCAAGCTGAAGAGCGTCATGTCCGGCAAGGTCGTCGACAAGACGTTCAACGCCGGCACCAAGGTCGAGACGGCCACCATCGACCGCCGCGACATGCAGTTCTCCTACATGGACGGCGAGTACTTCGTCTTCATGGACATGGAGGACTTCGACCAGCTGATGGTCGACAAGAAGGCCGTCGGCGACGCCGCCAACTTCCTGATCGAGGGCTTCACGGCCTCCGTGGCCCGCCACGAGGGCGAGGTGCTCTACGTCGAGCTCCCCGCCGCCGTCGAGCTGACCATCGAGCACACCGACCCGGGCGTCCAGGGCGACCGCTCCACCGGTGGCACCAAGCCGGCGACGCTGGAGACGGGCCACGAGATCCAGGTCCCGCTCTTCATCAACACCGGCGAGAAGATCAAGGTCGACACCCGCACCAGCGACTACCTCGGCCGGGTGAACAGCTAACCGTGGCTGCCCGGAGCAACGCGCGCAAGCGCGCTTTCCAGATCCTGTTCGAGGCCGACCAGCGCGGGGTCTCCGTGCGCGAGGTCCTCGCGGACTGGGTCCGCCACTCCCGGTCGGACACCGACCGCCAGCCCGCGGTGAACGAGTTCACCATGGAACTCGTCGAGGGGTACGCCGACAAGGTGGACCGCATCGACGATCTGATCGCCACCTACGCCGTGGACTGGGACCTCGACCGCATGCCGGTCGTGGACCGGAACATCGTGCGTCTCGGTGCCTACGAGCTGATCTGGGTCGACGGAACCCCGGACGCCGTGGCCATCGACGAGGCCGTCCAGCTGGCCAAGGAGTTCTCCACGGACGAGTCTCCCTCGTTCGTGAACGGACTGCTCGGCCGCTTCAAGGACCTCAAGCCGAAGCTGCGCCGCAGCGAGAGCTGACCGGCGCCGCCGGTACGGCGTGAACGGAGGGCCCGCAGCGCACGCGCGCTGCGGGCCCTCCGTCGTACGGCCCGATGCCGCCCTCGGGCCCCGTGCGGGCATGAAAAAACCGGTGGGTGCAGGGGGCCCATCGGCTCCCTGCACCCACCGGTAAACGTTTCTGCTGAGGCTCGGGGGACTAGATGTCCTCGTGCGCCACCGCACGACGCGCGTCCGCGTCCAGCACGCCCCAGCTGATCAGCTGCTCGGTCAGGACCGAGGGCGACTGGTCGTAGATGACGGCGAGGGTGCGCAGGTCGTCCTGGCGGATCGACAGCACCTTGCCGTTGTAGTCGCCGCGCTGGCTCTGGATGGTCGCCGCGTAACGCTGCAGCGGGCCGGCCTTCTCCGCGGGCACGTGGGCCAGGCGCTCCAGGTCCAGGCGCAGCTTCGGCGGCGGCTCGGCCGCTCCGCCGGGGGTCGTACCCGGCAGCAGTTCCTGCACCGGAACCCCGTAGAAGTCCGCCAGCTCGGCAAGACGCTGTACGGTCACGGCGCGGTCTCCGCGCTCGTAAGAACCGACCACCACGGCCTTCCACCGGCCCTGGGACTTCTCCTCGACACCGTGGAGGGAAAGGCCCTGCTGGGTGCGGATGGCGCGGAGCTTGGCCCCGAGCTGTTTGGCGTATTCGCTGGACATAACGCTCCCGGACGCTGTGACGACATGACCACGTGCGGCTCCGCCGCGCGGCTGGTAACTCACTGTGAGGTTACGCAGCGTTACTTGGATGCGTCAAGCCGAATGGTCTCCGACGCCCACGTAAGAGGGGTCCTGGTCTGCCCCGATGCCAGGTCGCGGGAATCCCCCTGGTACCGTGGAACACGTACATCCGACGTCCTTTAAGGTCCGTCCCGTGAGGCGGAGAAGGAGGTCCTTTTCATGGACACTCAGCACGGTCAGCAGGATCAGAAAACAGCTGCCGATGTCATGCGCCCCGTTCTCGAAGCGCAGGACATCGCCCGGGTTCTGACCCGCATCGCCCACGAAATCGTCGAACGCGCCAAGGGCGCCGACGACGTGGTGCTCCTCGGCATTCCCACCCGCGGCGTGTTCCTCGCCCGCCGGCTGGCCGCCAAGCTCGAAGAGATCACCGGTGCGAAGATCCCGGTCGGCTCCCTCGACATCACCATGTACCGCGACGACCTGCGGATGAAGCCGGCCCGGGCGATCGGCCGCACCGAGATTCCCGGCGACGACATCGACGGCCGCCTGGTCGTCCTCGTCGACGACGTTCTCTTCTCCGGCCGCACCATCCGCGCCGCCCTCGACGCCCTCGGCGACCTCGGCCGCCCCCGCGCGGTGCAGCTGGCGGTCCTCGTCGACCGCGGCCACCGCGAACTGCCGATCCGCGCGGACTACGTCGGCAAGAACCTCCCCACGTCGCTGCGGGAGAACGTCCAGGTCCAGGTCCAGGAGGAGGACGGCCGCGACGCCGTGCTGCTCGGCCAGCGGACCGACCGGGCAGCCGGGCAGTAGCCCCTGACGACGGCCGGGCCCCTCGGGGTCCGCGCCGGCGCTTGCCCTGCCCGCACCCCCCAGCCCGTCTGCCCTCCCACGGCTTTGACCTCACCACGGCCTTGACCTCACCGACTTACGGAGCACCCGGATGAAGCGCCACCTCATCTCGGCCGCCGATCTCACGCGCGACGATGCCGTCCTGATCCTCGACACCGCCGAGGAGATGGCCCGCGTCGCGGACCGGCCGATCAAGAAGCTGCCCACCCTGCGCGGCCGTACGATCTGCAACCTCTTCTTCGAGGACTCGACCCGGACCCGGATCTCCTTCGAGGCCGCCGAGAAGCGCCTCTCCGCCGATGTCATCAACTTCGCGGCCAAGGGCTCCAGCGTCTCCAAGGGCGAGTCCCTCAAGGACACCGCCCAGACCCTGGAGGCCATGGGCGTCGACGCGGTCGTCATCCGCCACCACGCCTCCGGCGCCCCCTACCGCCTCGCCACCTCCGGCTGGATCGACGCCCCGGTGATCAACGCCGGCGACGGCACCCACGAGCACCCCACCCAAGCCCTGCTCGACGCCTTCACGATGCGCCGCCGCCTGGTCGGCAAGGACGCCGGGCTCGGCAAGGACCTCAACGGCCGCCGGATCACCATCGTCGGCGACGTACTGCACAGCCGGGTCGCCCGCTCCAACGTCCACCTGCTGCACACCCTCGGCGCCCAGGTCACCCTGGTGGCCCCGCCCACCCTGGTGCCCGTCGGCGTCGAGGCCTGGCCGTGCGAGATCTCGTACAGCCTGGACGAGGTGCTGCCGAAGTCCGACGCCGTGATGATGCTGCGCGTGCAGCGCGAGCGGATGAACGCCGCCTTCTTCCCCACCGAGCGCGAGTACTCCCGCCGCTACGGCCTGGACGGCGCCAGGATGGCCCGCATGCCCGAGCACGCCATCGTGATGCACCCCGGCCCGATGGTCCGCGGCATGGAGATCACCGCCGAGGTCGCCGACTCCGACCGCTGCACGGTCATCGAGCAGGTCACCAACGGCGTCTCGATCCGCATGGCCGTCCTGTACCTGCTGCTCGGAGGCTCCGAGCCGGCCGTCACCACCACCAGCACGCCCCGCACCGAGGAGAGCAAGTAAAGATGAGCAAGATCCTTATCCGTGGCGCGAAGGTACTCGGTGGCGACGTCCAGGACGTCCTGATCGACGGCGAGACCATCGCCGCCGTCGGCACCGGCCTCGACGCCGGCGACGCGACCGTCATCGAAGCCGCCGGCCAGGTCCTCCTCCCCGGCCTCGTCGACCTCCACACCCACCTGCGCGAGCCCGGCCGCGAGGACTCCGAGACCGTCCTCACCGGCACCCGCGCCGCCGCCTCCGGCGGCTACACCGCCGTCTTCGCCATGGCCAACACCTTCCCCGTCGCCGACACCGCCGGCGTCGTCGAGCAGGTGTGGCGCCTGGGCAAGGAGTCCGGCTACTGCGACGTCCAGCCCATCGGCGCCGTCACCGTCGGCCTGGAGGGCAAGCAGCTCTCCGAGCTGGGCGCCATGCACGAGTCCGCCGCCCGCGTCACCGTCTTCTCCGACGACGGCAAGTGCGTGGACGACGCCGTGATCATGCGCCGCGCCCTGGAGTACGTGAAGGCCTTCGGCGGCGTCGTCGCCCAGCACGCCCAGGAGCCCCGCCTCACCGAGGGCGCCCAGATGAACGAGGGCATCGTCTCCGCCGAGCTCGGCCTCGGCGGCTGGCCGGCCGTCGCCGAGGAATCGGTCATCGCCCGCGACGTCCTGCTCGCCGAGCACGTCGGCTCCCGCGTCCACATCTGCCACCTCTCCACCGCCGGCTCCGTCGAGATCATCCGCTGGGCCAAGTCCCGCGGCATCGACGTCACCGCCGAGGTCACCCCGCACCACCTGCTCCTCACCGACGAGCTCGTGCGCTCGTACAACCCGGTCTACAAGGTCAACCCGCCGCTGCGCACCGCGGCCGACGTCCTGGCCCTGCGCGAGGCACTGGCCGACGGCACGATCGACATCGTCGCCACCGACCACGCCCCGCACCCGCACGAGGACAAGGACTGCGAGTGGGCCGCCGCCGCCATGGGCATGGTGGGCCTGGAGACCGCGCTCTCCGTCGTCCAGCAGACGATGGTGGAGACCGGACTGCTCGACTGGGCGGGCGTCGCGGACCGGATGTCCTTCGCCCCGGCGCGCATCGGCGGCCTTCCGAACCACGGACGCCCCGTCTCGGCAGGTGAACCCGCGAACCTGACCTTGGTCGATACCTCGTACCGTGGTGTCGTGGACCCCGCACACTTCGCCTCCCGCAGCCGCAACACGCCTTACGAGGGCCGTGAGCTGCCGGGTCGCGTCACTCACACCTTCCTGCGGGGCCGGGCAACGGTCGTGGACGGGACGCTGGCGTGACACCTGCAGTAATCCAACTGGCCGCACAGGCCGCCGAGCGACAGTCGGCGGAGGTGACGGACTGGGGCGCCCGCATCGCGTGGGTGATCGGTCTGCTCGTCTTCATCGCGTTCGTGTACTGGCTGATGCGGCAGGGCTGGAAATGGCGCGGCACCCTGCAGAGCGATCTGCCGGAGCTGCCCGCCGCCCCCGGCGGTCTCCCCGAACACCGGCTGGCCCTGACCGGCCGGTACCACGGGTCCACCACCGCCGGGCAATGGCTCGACCGGATCGTCGCCCACGGACTGGGCGTCCGCAGCCGGGTCGAGCTCACGCTCACCGACGCGGGCCTCGACGTGGTCCGTCCGGGTGCCACCGACTTCTTCGTACCGGCCGCGCAGCTGCGCGGCGCCCGCCTCGACAAGGGAATCGCGGGCAAGGTACTCACCGAGGGCGGTCTCCTCGTCGTCACATGGGCGCACGGCGACAGGCTGATCGACTCCGGATTCCGCTCCGACCGTGCGGCGGAACACGCCGCCTGGGTCGAAGCGATCAACGACATGAACCACTCAATCACCACGACGGAAGGCGCCGAACGATGACGACCTCCACCAGGGGAGCAGCCAAAGCTCCCGCCGTACTCGTCCTGGAGGACGGTCGGATCTTCCGCGGCCGCGCCTACGGCGCTGTGGGGGAGACCTTCGGCGAGGCCGTGTTCTCCACCGGCATGACCGGCTACCAGGAGACCCTCACCGACCCGTCGTACCACCGGCAGGTCGTCGTGATGACCGCCCCGCACGTGGGCAACACCGGAGTCAACGACGAGGACCCCGAGTCCTCCCGCATCTGGGTCGCCGGGTACGTCGTACGCGACCCCGCCCGCGTCCCCTCCAACTGGCGATCGGTGCGCTCGCTGGACGAGGAGCTCGTCAACCAGGGCGTCGTCGGGATCTCCGGCATCGACACCCGCGCCCTGACCCGCCACCTGCGCGAGCGCGGCGCCATGCGCGTCGGCATCTTCTCGGGCGAGGCCTGGGAGGGCGTGCGCGACGAGGCGCTGCTGGCCAAGGTCCAGGCCGCCCCGCAGATGAAGGGCGCCGACCTCTCCGCCGAGGTCGCCACCAAGGAGACGTACGTCGTCCCCGCGATCGGGACCAAGAAGTTCACCGTCGCCGCCGTGGACCTCGGCATCAAGGGCATGACCCCGCACCGGATGGCGGAGCGCGGCATCGAGGTGCACGTGCTCCCCGCCACCGCCACCGTCGAGGACGTGTACGCGGTCAACCCCGACGGCGTGTTCTTCTCCAACGGCCCGGGCGACCCGGCCACCGCCGACCACGCGGTCTCCGTCATGCAGGGCGTCCTCGCCCGCAAGACCCCGCTCTTCGGCATCTGCTTCGGCAACCAGATCCTGGGCCGCGCGCTCGGCTTCGGCACCTACAAGCTGAAGTACGGTCACCGCGGCATCAACCAGCCGGTGCAGGACCGCACCACCGGCAAGGTCGAGATCACCGCGCACAACCACGGCTTCGCCGTGGACGCGCCCCTCGACAAGGTGTCCGAGACCGCCTACGGCCGCGCCGAGGTCTCCCACGTCTGCCTGAACGACAACGTCGTGGAAGGCCTCCAGCTGCTCGACCAGCCGGCCTTCTCCGTCCAGTACCACCCCGAAGCAGCCGCCGGCCCGCACGACGCCGCGTACCTCTTCGACCGCTTCACGTCTTTGATGAACACCGCCCAGATGGAGGCCGATCGTGCCTAAGCGCACCGATATCCAGTCCGTCCTGGTCATCGGCTCCGGCCCGATCGTCATCGGCCAGGCCGCCGAGTTCGACTACTCCGGGACCCAGGCCTGCCGCATCCTCAAGGCCGAGGGCCTGCGGGTGATCCTGGTGAACTCCAACCCCGCCACGATCATGACCGACCCGGAGATCGCCGACGCCACGTACGTCGAGCCGATCACCCCCGAGTTCGTCGAGAAGATCATCGCGAAGGAGCGCCCCGACGCGCTGCTCCCGACCCTCGGCGGCCAGACCGCGCTGAACACCGCCATCTCCATGCACGAGCAGGGCGTGCTGGAGAAGTACGGCGTCGAGCTCATCGGCGCCAACGTCGAGGCGATCAACAAGGGCGAGGACCGCGACCTCTTCAAGGGCGTCGTCGAAGCCGTCCGCGCCAAGATCGGCTACGGCGAGTCCGCCCGCTCGGTCATCTGCCACACGATGGACGACATCATCCAGGGCGTCGACACCCTCGGCGGCTACCCCGTCGTCGTGCGCCCCTCCTTCACCATGGGCGGCGCCGGCTCCGGCTTCGCCCACGACGAGGACGAGCTGCGCCGCATCGCCGGCCAGGGCCTGATGCTCTCCCCGACCACCGAGGTGCTCCTGGAGGAGTCCATCCTCGGCTGGAAGGAGTACGAGCTGGAGCTGATGCGCGACACCAAGGACAACGTCGTCGTCGTCTGCTCCATCGAGAACTTCGACCCGATGGGCGTCCACACCGGTGACTCGATCACCGTCGCCCCGGCGATGACGCTCACCGACCGCGAGTACCAGCGGCTGCGCGACATCGGCATCGCGATCATCCGCGAGGTCGGCGTCGACACCGGCGGCTGCAACATCCAGTTCGCGATCGACCCGGTCGACGGCCGCGTCATCGTCATCGAGATGAACCCGCGCGTCTCGCGCTCCTCGGCGCTCGCGTCGAAGGCCACCGGCTTCCCGATCGCCAAGATCGCCGCCAAGCTGGCCATCGGCTACACGCTCGACGAGGTCCCCAACGACATCACCGAGAAGACGCCGGCCTCCTTCGAGCCGTCCCTCGACTACGTCGTCGTCAAGGCACCGCGCTTCGCCTTCGAGAAGTTCCCGCTCGCCGACGCCACCCTCACCACCACCATGAAGTCGGTGGGCGAGGCCATGGCCATCGGCCGCAACTTCACCGAGGCCCTGCAGAAGGCCCTGCGCTCGCTGGAGAAGAAGGGCTCGCAGTTCACCTTCGTCGGCCCCACCGGCGACAAGGAAGAGCTCCTCGCCACCGCGGTCCGCCCCACCGACGGCCGCATCAACACCGTCATGCAGGCCATCCGCGCCGGCGCCACCCAGGAAGAGGTCTTCGAGTACACGAAGATCGACCCCTGGTTCGTCGACCAGCTCTTCCTCATCAAGGAGATCGCGGACGAGCTGGCCGCCGCCGACAAGCTCCACCCCGAGCTGCTCGCCGAGGCCAAGCGCCACGGCTTCTCCGACAGCCAGATCGCCGAGATCCGCGGCCTGCGCGAGGACGTCGTCCGCGAGGTCCGCCACGCGCTCGGCGTCCGCCCGGTCTACAAGACGGTCGACACCTGCGCCGCCGAGTTCGCCGCGAAGACCCCGTACTTCTACTCGTCCTACGACGAGGAGTCCGAGGTCGCCCCGCGCGAGAAGCCCGCGGTCATCATCCTGGGCTCCGGCCCGAACCGCATCGGCCAGGGCATCGAGTTCGACTACTCCTGCGTCCACGCCTCCTTCGCCCTCAGCGACGCCGGCTACGAGACCGTGATGGTCAACTGCAACCCGGAGACCGTCTCCACCGACTACGACACCTCCGACCGCCTGTACTTCGAGCCGCTCACGCTCGAAGACGTGCTGGAGATCGTCCACGCCGAATCGCTGGCCGGTCCCATCGCCGGAGTCATCGTCCAGCTCGGCGGCCAGACCCCCCTGGGCCTCGCCCAGGCGCTGAAGGACAACGGCGTCCCGGTCGTCGGCACCCCGCCGGAGGCCATCCACGCCGCCGAGGACCGCGGCGCCTTCGGCCAGGTCCTCGCCGAGGCCGGCCTGCCCGCCCCCAAGCACGGCACCGCCACCACCTTCGCCGGCGCCAAGGCCATCGCCGACGAGATCGGCTACCCCGTCCTCGTACGCCCCTCGTACGTGCTCGGCGGCCGCGGCATGGAGATCGTCTACGACGAGGACCGGCTGTCCTCGTACATCGCCGAGTCCACCGAGATCTCGCCGACCCGCCCCGTGCTGGTCGACCGGTTCCTCGACGACGCGATCGAGATCGACGTCGACGCCCTCTACGACGGCCACGAGCTCTACCTCGGCGGCGTCATGGAGCACATCGAGGAAGCCGGCATCCACTCCGGCGACTCGGCCTGCGCCCTGCCCCCGATCACCCTCGGCGGCTACGACATCAAGCGCCTGCGCGCCTCCACCGAGGCGATCGCCAAGGGCGTCGGCGTCCGCGGCCTGATCAACATCCAGTTCGCGATGGCCGGTGACATCCTCTACGTCCTGGAGGCCAACCCGCGCGCCTCCCGGACCGTCCCCTTCACCTCGAAGGCGACCGCCGTACCGCTCGCGAAGGCCGCCGCCCGCATCTCGCTCGGCACCACCATCGCCGAGCTCCGCGAAGAGGGCATGCTCCCGAAGACCGGCGACGGCGGCACCCTGCCGCTCGACGCGCCGATCTCCGTCAAGGAGGCCGTCATGCCGTGGTCGCGCTTCCGCGACATCCACGGCCGCGGCGTCGACACCGTCCTCGGCCCGGAGATGCGCTCCACCGGCGAGGTCATGGGCATCGACTCCGTCTTCGGCACGGCGTACGCCAAGTCGCAGGCCGGCGCCTACGGCCCGCTGCCCACCAAGGGCCGCTGCTTCATCTCCGTCGCCAACCGCGACAAGCGCACGATGATCTTCCCGGCCCGCGAGCTCGTCGCCCACGGCTTCGAGCTGATGGCCACCTCCGGCACCGCCGAGGTCCTTCGCCGCAACGGCATCAACGCCACCGTCGTGCGCAAGCTCAGCGAGGGCGAGGGCCCGGACGGCGAGAAGACCATCGTCCAGCTCATCCACGACGGCCAGGTCGACCTGATCGTCAACACCCCGTACGGCACCGGTGGCCGCCTCGACGGCTACGAGATCCGTACGGCAGCCGTGGCGCGCGGAGTCCCGTGCCTCACCACGGTCCAGGCGCTCGCCGCGGCCGTCCAGGGCATCGACGCGCTCAACCGCGGCGACGTGGGCGTCCGCTCGCTCCAGGAGCACGCGGAGCGGCTGACCGCGGCCCGCGACTAGGTCCCCGCCAGGACCGACAGCCCGTACGGCCCGTAGAGGGGAGGGGGACACCGTCAAGCGCGATGCGCGACGGTCGTCCCCCTCTTCATGAGCTTCATGAGCGCACAAGGGAACCCCTGCACGATGTACAAAACCTTCTTCAACCTGGTCTTCAAGCGGATGGACCCGGAGCAGGCCCACTACACGGCCTTCCGCTGGATCCGCCTCGCTGCCCGCACGCCCGTGCTGCGCACCTTCGTCGCGGCCTACCTGGCCCCCCGGTACGCGCCCCTGCGCACCGAGGCCCTCGGCCTGCGGATGCACGGCCCCTTCGGGCTCGCGGCGGGCTTCGACAAGAACGCCGTCGCCATCGACGGCATGTCGATGCTCGGCTTCGACCACATCGAGATCGGCACCGTCACCGCCGAACCTCAGCCCGGCAACCCCAAGAAGCGGCTGTTCCGGCTGGTCCCGGACCGCGCGCTGATCAACCGCATGGGCTTCAACAACGAGGGCTCGGCGGCCGTCGCGGACCGACTGGCCGCCCGCAACCCGGTCTTCAAGACGGTCGTCGGCGTCAACATCGGCAAGACCAAGGTCGTCCCCGAGGAGGAGGCCGTCGCCGACTACGTCGCCTCCACGGAGCGCCTCGCCCGGCACGCGGACTACCTCGTCGTCAACGTCTCCTCCCCGAACACCCCGGGCCTGCGCAACCTCCAGGCCACGGAGTCGCTGCGGCCCCTGCTCAGCGCCGTGCGCGAGGCGGCGGACCGCGTCGTGACCGACCGGCGGGTCCCGCTGCTCGTCAAGATCGCGCCGGACCTCGCGGACGAGGACGTGGACGCGGTCGCCGACCTGGCCCTGGAGCTGGGCCTGGACGGCATCATCGCGACGAACACGACGATCGCCCGCGAGGGCCTGGGCCTGAAGTCCGACCCCTCGCTGATCAAGGAGACCGGCGGCCTGTCCGGCGCCCCCGTCAAGGAGCGCTCCCTGGAGGTCCTGCGCCGGCTGTACGCCCGCGTCGGCGACCGGCTGGTCCTGGTCGGCGTCGGAGGCATCGAGAACGCCGAGGACGCCTGGCAGCGGATCCTGGCCGGCGCGAGCCTGGTCCAGGGCTACAGCGCCTTCATCTACGAGGGCCCCTGCTACGCCCGCGCCATCCACAAGGGCCTGGCCGCGCGCCTGGCCGCCAGCCCGTACGCGACGCTCGCCGAAGCGGTGGGCGCGGAAACCCGAAAGGCCGCCCTGTGACCTCTGCCCCCGTCATCCCCTTCGGTACCCGCCTGCGCGAGGCGATGGACGCCCGTGGGCCGCTCTGCGTGGGCATCGACCCGCACGCGGCGCTGCTGGCCTCCTGGGGCCTGAACGACGACGTCGCGGGCCTGGAGAAGTTCTCCCGCACCGTCGTCGAGGCGCTGGCCGACTCGGTCGCGGTCTTCAAGCCGCAGGCGGCGTTCTTCGAGCGGTTCGGATCGCGCGGGATCGCCGTACTCGAGCAGACCGTGGCCGACGCCCGTGCGGCGGGCACGCTGGTCCTCATGGACGCGAAGCGGGGTGACATCGGCTCGACGATGGCCGCGTACGCGGAGACCTTCCTCTCGCCCTCGTCACCGCTGTTCTCCGACGCGCTGACGGTCTCCCCGTACCTCGGCTACGGCTCGCTGAAGCCGGCGGTCGAGCTGGCGCGGGAGTCGGGGGCCGGTCTGTTCGTGCTGGCGCTGACCTCCAACCCGGAGGGCGCGGAGGTCCAGCGGGCGGTGCGGTCCGACGGCCTCACGATCGGCGCGACGATGCTGGCGCACCTGGCGGCGGAGAACGCGGGGGCCTCTCCGATGGGCTCCTTCGGAGCCGTGGTCGGGGCGACGCTGGGGGACCTGTCCTCCTTCGACCTGGACATCAACGGGCCGCTGCTGGCCCCCGGCATCGGGGCGCAGGGCGCTACCGCGGCGGACCTCCCGGCGGTGTTCGGCGCGGCCGTCCGCAACGTCGTCCCGAACGTGTCGCGGGGCGTGCTGAAGCACGGGCCGGACGCGGCCGCGCTCCGCGCCTCGGCGCGCACCTTCGCGGAGGAGATCCGCGCGGCCGTAGCGGCGTAGCCGGCTGGGAGCGGAGCCCTGCGGGGGCTGTCCCCTACCCGCCCTTCCGCCGTTCCCTGGGGCTCCGCCCCAGACCCCGCTCCTCAAACGCCGGAGGGGCTGGATTTTGGCCGGCGTCAGCCCACCAGGCGTTTGAGGAGGGGGGTCCGGGGGCTGGCCCCCGGGGAACGGTGGAAGGGCGGGTAGGGGAACTCCGGCCCGCGCAGCGGGGATCCGGGGCGCGGCGCAGGGCGTAGGGCCCGGAGGGTCGGGGCTTCGGACCGGTGTGGTGCGGGGGGTCCCCGGGCCAGCATGGGGTGGGGGGTTACGCCCCCTACGCCGATCGGAGCGCCCCGCGTGCCCCCAGTACAGACCGTCGCCACCATCCGGCGGATCACGCCCATCGGGGCCTACCACCACCTCGTCCTCGACGCCCCCGGCGTCACCGGGGTGCGCCCCGGACATTTCGGCGCCCTCGCCATCGGCGGCCGGGACTCCGCGATGCTCCTGCGCCGCGCCTTCTCCATCCACCGCGCCGACCCGGACCAGGGCACCGTCGAGTTCGTCTTCGCCGAGGCCGGCCGCGGAACCAGGGCACTGGCCGCGCACCGCCCCGGCGACACCGTGGACCTCATCGCCCCCCTCGGCACTCCCTTCCCGCTCCCCGGCGGCCAGGTCGGGGCGGTCCTCGTGGCCGGCGGCTACGGCAGCGCCCCGATGTTCGCCCTCGCCGAGGAGATCCTCGGGCGCGGCGGCCGGGTCGCCTTCGTGCTCGGTGCGGTCACCGAGGACCGGCTGTTCGGCGTGGAGCGGGCCGAGGCCCTCGCCGAGCACGTGTACGTGGTCACCGACGACGGTTCGGCCGGACGCCGGGGCCGGGTCACGGACGTGCTCCCGGAGGCCATCACGGTGACCGGCGCCACCGAGGTCCACTCCTGCGGCCCGATGGGCATGCTCAAGGCCGTCACGGAGATCGCCACGGCCGCCGGAGCCGCCAGCCACACCGCCGTGGAGGAGGCCATGGCCTGCGGCATCGGGATCTGCATGAGCTGCGTCCTGCCGGTCACGGGCCCCGACGGCGTCACCCGTTTTCTTCGCTCCTGCACATCCGGCCCCGTTTTCGACGGTGCCACCGTCCGCTGGGACGACGCCGGAACCCTGCCCGAGGACCTCGAAGGCGCAGCCGCCATGACTCCGAAGGCGAGCGACGACCGGTGAACAACACCCTGCGCCCCGAAGGCGTCGACATGTCCGCACCCCTCGGTGCGAGCGTCACCCTCCCCAACCCCGTCTCCACCGCCTCCGGCTGCGCCGGCTACGGCCGCGAGCTGCACCGGTTCACCCCCCTGGACGAGCTCGGCACCATCACCACCAAGACCGTGATGCCGTACGTCCGCTCCGGCCGCGCCACTCCCCGGATGGCCGAGACCCCCAGCGGGATGCTGAACTCCATCGGGCTCCAGGGCTGCGGCATCGACCGTTTCGTCGAGCACGAGCTGCCCTGGCTGGCCGAGCGCGGCGCGCGGGTCCTCGTATCGATCGCGGGGGAGCGTACGGAGGAGTTCGCGGAGGCGGCCGCCCGGCTGACCGGTCGGCCCGGAGTGGTCGGCATCGAGGCCAACATCTCCTGTCCCAACGTCGCGGACCGCGGCCTCGTCTTCGCCTGCGACCCCGATGCCTCCTTCGAGGTGGTCAAGGCGGTCAAGGCGGCGGCCGACCCCGCACTGCCCGTCTACGCCAAGCTGACCCCCGACGTGACGCGTATCACCGACATCGCGGCCGCCTGCACGGAAGGGGGCGCCGACGGGCTCTCGATGATCAACACCGTCCTCGGGACGACCATCGACACCGACACCATGCGCCCGGCCCTCGCCGGGGTCACCGGAGGCCTCTCCGGCCCGGCGATCCGGCCCGTCGCCGTCCGCTGTGTCTTCCAGGTGTACGGCGCGATGCTGGCCGGCGCCGTCCGGCGGGTCCCCATCCTCGGGATGGGCGGGATCTCCTCCGGCCGGGACGCGCTCGAGTTCGTCCTCGCGGGCGCTTCGGGCGTGGCGGTGGGGACCGCCCTGTTCAACGATCCGTCCGCGCCCCTGCGGATCCGCGACGACCTGCGCGCGGCACTCGCCGTACGCGGGATCGGGGCGTTCGAGGACGCCGTCGGACTGGCTCATCGCACTCTCTGACGAAATTCGAACGTCCTTCACCGGACAAATCCGGGGTGTTTTGTCCGTGATGTACGGTTCAGTGGAGGCTGACCAGGACTTTTCGTCCGTTCTCGCTGACTGGAGCGGTCATGGCCGCTAGTCTCCGAGCAGAGTAACGAGCAGCGATCGAGCACCACCGCTGTTCGGGCGCTCGCCTGGTGTGATGCCTTCCGGCATTCCACTGGTCCGTATCCGACAGTTCGACATCCGAGGTGACGTAGGCGTGGCTCTTCCGCCCCTTACCCCTGAACAGCGCGCAGCAGCGCTCGAAAAGGCCGCCGCGGCTCGCCGGGAGCGGGCCGAGGTGAAGAATCGACTCAAGCACTCCGGCGCCTCCCTGCATGACGTCATCAAGCTGGGGCAGGAGAACGACGTCATCGGCAAGATGAAGGTTTCCGCTCTCCTGGAGTCCCTGCCTGGCGTCGGCAAGGTGCGCGCCAAGCAGCTCATGGAGCGCCTCGGCATCTCCGAGTCCCGGCGTGTCCGAGGTCTCGGTTCCAACCAGATCGCCTCTCTGGAGCGCGAGTTCGGCGGCAACGCCGCCTAAGGCGTCGTCCGAAGTTCTCCCGGCGTTCTCAGGCAGTCCCGAGAAGCTGGATAATCGCTCTATGGCAGCAGAGGTTCGTCCGCGGCTGACCGTGCTCTCCGGCCCTTCGGGGGTCGGCAAGAGCACGGTCGTCGCGCATATGCGCAAGGTTCACCCCGAGGTCTGGCTCTCGGTGTCGGCCACCACCCGCAAGCCGCGGCCCGGTGAGCGACACGGAGTCCACTACTTCTTCGTCAACGACGACGAGTTCGACAAGCTGATCGCCAATGGCGAGCTGCTGGAGTGGGCCGAGTTCGCGGGCAACCGCTACGGCACACCGCGCGGCGCAGTGCTGGAACGCCTGGAGAACGGCGAGCCGGTCCTGCTGGAGATCGATCTCCAGGGCGCACGGCTCGTACGCGAGTCCATGTCCGAGGCTCAGCTGGTCTTCCTGGCTCCTCCGAGCTGGGAAGAGCTGGTCCGCCGGCTCACCGGCCGGGGCACCGAAACGGCCGAGGTCGTCGAGCGCCGGCTCGCTGCCGCCAAGATCGAACTGGCTGCCGAATCCGAGTTCGACACCACCCTGGTCAACACCTCGGTCGAGGACGTCGCGCGCGAGCTGCTAGCCTTGATGAATGTCGTCTGATCGTTGACCGGTGTCCAGCCGGTCCGGACGGTCCGAGATTCGACACTTCTAGGTATTACCCCATCTTCGGAAGGTAGAGCGTGTCCTCTTCCATTACTGCGCCCGAGGGCATCATCAACCCGCCGATCGACGAGCTGCTCGAGGCCACGGACTCGAAGTACAGCCTCGTGATCTACGCGGCCAAGCGTGCCCGTCAGATCAACGCGTACTACTCGCAGCTCGGTGAGGGCCTGCTCGAGTACGTCGGCCCGCTGGTGGACACCCACGTCCACGAGAAGCCGCTTTCGATCGCGCTGCGCGAGATCAACGCGGGTCTGCTGACCTCCGAGGCCATCGAGGCCCCGGCTCAGTAAGGCACGAGTTTTCCTTTCACCACAGGCCCGGCAGAACATCTGCCGGGCCTGTGGTGTGTCATAGGTGTTCACAGGTGTCGTGGTGCCGTACAGGTGTGACGGCGGGTCGTCAGCCGAAGGGGCGTGTGTGGTGGGTAAGCCGAAGGTCGTGCTCGGAGTCAGTGGCGGGATCGCCGCTTACAAGGCGTGCGAGCTGCTGCGCCGGCTGACCGAGTCCGGACATGACGTCCGCGTGGTGCCGACGGCGGCGTCGCTGAACTTCGTCGGGGAAGCCACTTGGGCCGCCCTCTCCGGGAACCCGGCCTCCACCGAGGTCTGGGAGAGCGTCCACGAGGTGCCGCACGTGCGCATCGGGCAGACCGCCGACCTCGTCGTCGTCGCCCCGGCCACCGCCGACATGCTCGCCAAGGCCGCCCACGGGCTGGCCGACGACCTGCTCACCAACACGCTGCTCACCGCGCGCTGCCCCGTCGTGTTCGCACCCGCGATGCACACCGAGATGTGGGAGCACCCCGCCACCCGGGAGAACGTGGCCACGCTGCGCCGCCGCGGCGCCGTGGTCATCGAGCCGGCCGTCGGCCGGCTCACCGGCAAGGACACCGGCAAGGGGCGGCTGCCCGACCCCGAGGAGATCTTCGAAGTGTGCGCGAGCGTACTGAGAAGGCGAAGCCTCGCCCACGGGGTGGCCGAGCCCGACCTCGCCGGCCGTCACGTGGTGATCAGCGCGGGCGGTACGCGCGAACCGCTGGACCCGGTCCGCTTCCTCGGCAACCGCTCCTCGGGCAAGCAGGGCTACGCCCTCGCCCGTACGGCCGTGGCCCGCGGGGCCCGGGTCACCCTGGTGTCCGCCAACACCGCGCTCGCCGACCCGGCCGGGGTGGACCTCGTACGGGTGGGGACGGCCCTGCAGCTGCGCGAGGCCGTGCTCAAGGCCGCCGCGGACGCCGACGTGGTGGTGATGGCCGCGGCCGTGGCCGACTTCCGGCCTGCCGAGTACGCAAGCGGGAAGATCAAGAAGAAGGACGGGCAGGACCCCGCGCCGGTCGCCCTCGTACGCAATCCGGACGTTCTCGCGGAGATTTCCGCCGACCGGGCCCGGGAGGGCCAGGTCGTGGTGGGTTTCGCCGCCGAGACCGACGACGTACTCGCCAACGGGCGGAGCAAGCTCCTCCGCAAGGGGTGTGACCTTCTCGTCGTCAACGAGGTGGGTGAAGCGAAGACCTTTGGTTCCGAGGAGAACGAAGCGGTCATCCTGTCCTCCGACGGAAGCGAGCTGGCCGTCCCCTACGGTCCGAAGGAAACGCTCGCAGACGTGATTTGGGATCAGGTGGCAGCGCGCATCGGAGCGCGACGCGCCTGAGCGGAGGCTCTTTCCGCAGACTGATCCTTGAGTAAGAATGGAGTGTCGCAGGTCACACGGCTCCCATAGGGCGAGACGGGTGGTCCGGCGAACGGTGGCGACCGATAAACTGCAGCCGGAACGTGATCGGGCGCAGCCTCCGATGTGGTTCCACCAATATTTCAGCCAGCAGCCGCTGCAACCCCAGGGAGCGTTGTGTCCCGTCGCCTGTTCACCTCGGAGTCTGTGACCGAGGGTCACCCCGACAAGATCGCTGACCAGATCAGCGACACCATCCTCGACGCGCTCCTCACCGAGGACCCGACCTCGCGCGTCGCCGTGGAGACCCTCATCACCACCGGTCTCGTCCACATCGCGGGAGAGGTGACGACGAAGGCCTACGCGCCGATCGCGCAGCTCGTCCGCGACAAGATCCTCGAGATCGGCTACGACTCCTCGAAGAAGGGCTTCGACGGCGCCTCCTGCGGCGTGTCGGTGTCCATCGGCGCGCAGTCCCCGGACATCGCGCAGGGCGTCGACACCGCGTACGAGAAGCGGGTCGAGGGCGACGAGGACGAGCTCGACAAGCAGGGTGCCGGCGACCAGGGCCTGATGTTCGGGTACGCCTGCGACGAGACCCCCGAGCTGATGCCGCTGCCGATCCACATCGCGCACCGCCTCTCCAAGCGCCTGTCCGAGGTGCGCAAGAACGGGACCATCCCGTACCTGCGTCCCGACGGCAAGACCCAGGTCACCATCGAGTACGACGGCGACAAGGCCGTCCGCCTCGACACGGTCGTCGTGTCCTCGCAGCACGCGGCGGACATCGACCTGGACTCGCTGCTCGCGCCCGACATCCGCGAGTTCGTGGTCGAGCACGTGCTGAACCAGCTCGTCGAGGACGGCATCAAGCTCGACACCGAGGGCTACCGCCTGCTGGTCAACCCGACCGGCCGCTTCGAGATCGGCGGCCCGATGGGCGACGCCGGCCTGACCGGCCGCAAGATCATCATCGACACCTACGGCGGCATGGCCCGTCACGGTGGCGGCGCCTTCTCCGGCAAGGACCCGTCCAAGGTCGACCGCAGCGCCGCCTACGCCATGCGCTGGGTCGCCAAGAACGTGGTCGCCGCCGGCCTCGCCTCGCGCTGCGAGGTCCAGGTCGCGTACGCGATCGGCAAGGCCGAGCCCGTCGGCCTGTTCGTGGAGACGTTCGGCACGCACAAGGTCGACGTCGAGAAGATCGAGAACGCCATCGGCCAGGTCTTCGACCTGCGCCCGGCCGCGATCATCCGCGACCTCGACCTGCTGCGCCCGATCTACGCCCAGACCGCCGCTTACGGCCACTTCGGCCGCGAGCTGCCGGACTTCACCTGGGAGCGCACCGACCGCGTGGACGCCCTGCGCACCGCTGCCGGCCTGTAGCACCTGCTCGACCAGGTCAGGCCGGGCCCTTCCAGGCCGGGAACCTGCTCTACGGACGGCCCCGGACCCCTTGTGGTCCGGGGCCGTCCGCGTGCGGCGCCCCGTCCGCCGTTGTCGGTGGGGTTTGGTAAGAATGCGGGTGTGAGCAGCACCAATGACGCGGGGGAGCGGAGCGGACCGGGCGGTCCGCCGGAGCAGCTCGCGCTGATGCGGGAGATGGTCGCCGAGGCGAAGGCCAAGGCGCCCAAGGCCAAGCCGCGGACCTGGCGCGGGGCCTCCGTGGCCGAGGAACTGCCCGTGGCCCGGGTCCTCGTGAACAAGGGCGTGCTGCACCTCGACCGGCTCTTCGACTACGCCGTCCCCGCCGAGCTCGCCGAGTCCGCCCAGCCCGGCGTCCGCGTCCGGGTCCGCTTCGGCGCCGGCTCCCACCGGGTACACGGCGGCCGCCGCGAGGGCGGCGGGCTCATCGACGGCTTCATCATCGAGCGCCGCGCCGAGTCCGACTACAACGGCGCCCTCGCCGCCCTCGCCCAGGTCGTCTCGCCCGAGGTCGTTCTCGGCCCCCGCATGCTCGCCCTCGCCCGCGCCGTCGCGGACCGGTACGCCGGCAGCCTCGCCGACGTGCTCCAGCTCGCGCTGCCCGCGCGCAGCGCCCGCGCCGAGGCCAAGCCGTCCCCCGAACCGCTGCCGCCGCCCGCCGCGCCCGAGCCCGCCGGCTGGGAGCGGTACGGAGCCGGCCCCGGCTTCCTGCGGGCCCTGGCGGGCGGCGGAACCCCGCGCGCCGTGTGGACCGCCCTGCCAGGGCCCGGCTGGGCCGACGAACTGGCCCGCGCCATGGCCGCCACCCTCGCCTCCGGACGCGGCGCCCTCGCCGTGGTCCCCGACGGGCGCACCGCCGCCCGCGTCGACGCGGCGCTCACCGCCCTGCTCGGGGAGGGGCGGCACGCGCTGCTGACCGCGGAGTCCGGGCCGGAGAAGCGCTACCGCCAGTGGCTGGCCGTCAGCCGGGGCGCGGTGCGGGCCGTGGTCGGCACCAGGGCCGCGATGTTCGCCCCCGTACGGGACCTCGGGCTCGTCGCCGTCTGGGACGACGGAGACTCCAGCCACAGCGACGTCCACGCCCCCTTCCCGCACGTACGGGAGGTCCTGGAACTGCGCGCGGTCACCGACGGCTGCGCCTTCCTGGTGGGCAGCACCAGCTGCACCGTGGAGGCCGCGCAGCTCGTCGAGTCCGGCTGGGCCCGCCCGCTGGTCGCCGACCGCGAGACGGTACGCACGTACGCCCCCCGGATCCGGACCGTCGGCGACGAGCTGCTGGCCCGAGACGGAGCCGCCCGGGCCGCCCGGCTGCCGAGCCTCGCGTGGGAGACCGTACGGGAGGGCCTGAAGACCGGGCCCGTGCTCGTACAGGTGCCCCGGCGCGGCTACGTGCCCCGGCTGGCGTGCGAACGGTGCCGGACGCCCGCGCGGTGCACGGTCTGCGCGGGACCCCTGGAGGCGCCCGACACGCGGGACCTGCACTGCGGGTGGTGCGGGCGGGCCGAGCCGGCCTGGCACTGCGAGGAGTGCGGATCGTTCCGGCTCCGGGCCCAGGTGGTGGGCGCGCGGCGGACCGCCGAGGAGCTGGGGCGGGCCTTCCCGGCCGTCCCCGTACGGACCTCCGGGCGCGACCACATCCTGGACGAGGTGCCGGACCGGCCCGCGCTGGTGGTGTCCACGCCCGGCGCCGAGCCGGTCGCGGCGGGCGCCGGGTACGCGGCGGCGCTGCTGCTGGACGGCTGGGCCATGCTGAGCCGGCCCGACCTGCGGGCGAGCGAGGACGCCCTGCGGCGGTGGATCGCGGCGGCCTCGCTGGTACGGGGGGACGGGCAGGTGGTCGTCGTCGCCGAGCCGACCCTGCGGCCCGTCCAGGCGCTGGTGCGGTGGGATCCCGTCGGGCACGCGGTCCGGGAACTCGCGGAGCGGGCGCAGCTCGGCTTCCCGCCGGTCTCCCGGATGGCGGCGGTGGCGGCGGGCAGCGCGGAGGCCGTCTCGGCCTTCCTGGCGGGGGCCGGGCTGCCGCCGGACGCGGAGGTCCTGGGACCGGTGCCGCTGCCCGGGCTCCGGGGGGAGCCGTCCGCGGGGGAGCGGGCGCTGGTCCGGGTCCCGCCGGGGAGCGGGGCCGCGCTGGCGACTGCGCTGAAGGCGGCGCAGGTGGCTCGGATGGCACGGGGAGTTCCGGCGGCGGAGGCGGTCCGGATCCGGATCGATCCGTTGGACATCGGCTGAGGGCTCCGTGCACGGCTGCACGGCTGCACGGGTCCTGCCCGGCCCGGACCGGGCGGGTGGGCGGTCCCGCCGGGGACGACGGAAGCCCCCGGCGGGGCGGCCGCGTGGGTCGCTCCGGCGGGGGCTGGGGGGCCGTCGGGGGTCGGCGTCCCGGCGGCCGGGGGTCAGCCGTTGCGGGGGCCGGGGAAGGCGCCGGGACGGGACGCGCCCGCCTCCTCGCGCACCGGCTGCGGCGGCACCGAGCGCGCCGCCGGGACGGTGGGCAGGGGGCCCAGGGTCCGGGTCGTCGTGCCCTCGGCCAGCGGCTCCCGCTCGGCGGACTCGGCGCTCTGCGCCCGCCGGGCACCGTAGCGCCGGTGGACGGCCTGCTTGGTGACGCCGAGCGCCGAGCCGACCGCGTCCCACGAGAAGCCGAGCGAGCGGTCGAAGTCCACCGCGGCGGTGACCAGCGTCTCGACGCTGTCCCGCAGCTCCTGCGCGAGGCGGACGGTGGGCGCGGGTGCCCGGCCATAGACGACGAAGCCCGTGGAGGGGCCTGAGCGGCGCGGGCGGTAGACGTTGCCGAGCTGGGCGGTGAGCGTACGCAGAGCATCCACCTGCCGGCGAACCCGCTCGATGTCCCGCACCAGGAGGTGCAGGCTGGCCCGTGCTTGGGCGTCGTGGGTGGCGTGGTCGGCCATGAAGAAGCCTCTCGAACCGGTGCTGAAGAGCGGATCGGGCCGCAGACACCGTTCTGTTTCGCGGCCCGTTTCGGTCAATCTCTCTTGACCAACGCGCTACCCGGTGGGCAGGTCACGCTGTGGGGGCGTGTCGGCATATGCGAGGAGCGCGCGTGTGTGCGTACGCCCCCTCGGGCGGGCACCGCGACGCAGGTGGGACCGTGGGCGGACAGACCATAGACTGATGTGCTGCTGACAGCCGAGATAGCGAGGTAGACCCCAGTGAAGCTCGTCTTCGCAGGCACCCCCGAGGTCGCCGTGCCCGCCCTGGACGCTCTGATCGCCTCCGGGCGCCACGAGGTCGCCGCCGTCGTCACCCGGCCCGACGCGCCGGCCGGCCGAGGCCGTCGCCTCGTCGCCAGCCCCGTCGCCGAACGCGCCGAGGAAGCCGGCATCGAGGTGCTCAAGCCCGCCCGGCCGCGCGACCCGGACTTCCAGACCCGGCTGCGCGAGATCGGCCCCGACTGCTGCCCGGTGGTCGCGTACGGCGCGCTGATTCCCAAGGGAGCCCTGGACATCCCCCGGCACGGCTGGGTCAACCTGCACTTCTCGCTGCTGCCCGCGTGGCGCGGTGCGGCGCCCGTGCAGCAGTCGATCATGGCGGGGGACCAGGTCACCGGTGCCTCCACCTTCCGGATCGAGGAGGGGCTGGACACCGGCCCCGTCTTCGGGATCCTCACCGAGGAGATCCGGCCCACCGACACCAGCGGCGACCTGCTGACCCGCCTCGCCTTCGCCGGTTCCGGGCTGCTGGTCGCCACCATGGACGGCATCGAGGACGGCACCCTGCGCGCGGTCGAACAGCCCGCCGACGGGATCTCGCTCGCGCCGAAGATCACGGTCGAGGACGCCCGGGTCGACTGGAACGCGCCCGCGATGCGCGCCGACCGGCTGGTGCGCGGCTGCACGCCGGCGCCCGGCGCCTGGACGGTCTTCCGGGGGGAGCGGCTCAAGCTGATCTCGCTCGGACTGGTCGCGGACCGGACCGACCTGAAGCCGGGCGACCTGAGCGCGGCCAAGAACAACGTCTACGTCGGCACCGGCTCGCACGCCGTGGAACTGCTCTGGGTGCAGCCGCAGGGCAAGAAGCCGATGAAGGCCGCCGACTGGGCGCGCGGGGTGCGGATCGCTCCTGGTGAGCGTTTGGGCGGCGGGGCCGACGTAGGCTGATTTTCGTAGTCGGTAGTCGGTAGTCCGTCGTCGGTAGGCCGTCGTCCGTAGTTTCTGTTGCGTAGGTACTGGTTCGTAGGTCCTGGTTCCTCGTTCCTTGTTTTTCGGTTCTTGCATTTCTTCCCGTAACCCCCGGAGCACCTTTCACGTGAGCGAGCAGCCTCGTAGCAAGCCGGCCAAGACGGCCAAGCCGTACCGCAGGCCCAAGAAGGACCCCGTCCGGATGCTGGCCTTCGAGGTGCTGAGGGCGGTGGACGAGCGTGACGCGTACGCGAACCTCGTGCTGCCCCCGCTCCTGAAGAAGGCCCGCAAGGACGAGACCTTCCAGGCGCGGGACGCTGCGCTGGCCACCGAGCTCGTGTACGGGACCCTGCGCCGCCAGGGCACGTACGACGCGGTCATCAAGGCCTGCATCGACCGGCCGCTGCGCGAGGTCGACCCGCCGGTGCTCGACGTGCTCTCGCTCGGCGCGCACCAGCTGCTCGGGACGCGGATCCCCACCCACGCGGCGGTGTCCGCGAGCGTGGAGCTGGCCCGGGTGGTGCTCGGCGACGGGCGGGCGAAGTTCGTCAACGCGGTGCTGCGGAAGATCTCCGCGCATGACCTGGAGGGGTGGCTGGAGAAGGTCGCCCCGCCGTACGAGGACGACGCCGAGGAGCACCTCGCGGTGTTCCACTCGCACCCGAGGTGGGTCGTCAGCGCCCTCTGGGATTCGCTGGGTGGCGGCCGCGCCGGGATCGAGGACCTGCTGGAGGCCGACAACGAGCGGCCCGAGGTCACGCTGGTGGCGCGGCCCGGGCGGTCCACGGCGCAGGAGCTGCTGGAAGCGGTGGGCGAGGACTCGGCGCTGCCCGGGCGCTGGTCCCCGTACGCGGTCAGGATGGCCGAGGGCGGCGAACCGGGCGCCCTGGAGGCGGTGCGCGAAGGCCGCGCCGGTGTCCAGGACGAAGGCAGCCAGCTGGTGGCGATGGCCCTGGCGGCGGTGCCGGTCGAGGGCCGCGACGAGCGCTGGCTGGACGGCTGCGCGGGCCCGGGCGGCAAGGCGGCCCTGCTCGCCGCGCTCGCCGCCCAGCGCGGGGCGTTCCTGCTGGCCTCCGAGAAGCAGCCCCACCGTGCCCGGCTGGTCGAGCGGGCGCTCGCCGGCAACCCCGGCCCCTACCAGGTCATCACGGCCGACGGAACGCGCCCGCCGTGGCTGCCGGGTTCCTTCGACCGCGTCCTGATGGACGTGCCCTGTTCCGGCCTGGGCGCCCTGCGCCGCCGGCCGGAGGCGCGCTGGCGCCGCCGGCCGGAGGACCTGGAGAGCTTCGCGCCGCTCCAGCGCGGGCTGCTGCGCGAAGCGCTGTCGGCCGTCCGGGTGGGCGGCGTCGTGGGCTACGCGACCTGCTCCCCGCACCTGGCGGAGACCCGGGTGGTCGTGGAGGACGTACTGAAGGGACGGGGCGCGGGCGCGGCCCCGATCGCGGCGGAACTGATCGACGCACGCCCGTACATGCAGGAGGTCCCGGCGCTGGGCGACGGCCCGGACGTGCAGCTGTGGCCGCACCTGCACGGGACGGACGCGATGTACCTGGCGCTGATCCGCAGGACCGGCTAGCCGAGGCCGCCTTACGCGACGGCGGTTCCCTCCAGCTCGACCAGCTGGCCGGGGATCGCCAGCCGCGTCACGCCGAGCATGGTGGTGGTCGGTGCCACCCCGGCGGCGCCCAGTCGCGCCGCGAGCACGCCGTAGTGCCGGAAGAGCACGTCGACGTCGGTCGTGTAGACGTTGAGGCGGACGAGATTCGCCAGGGACATGCCGGCCTCGGCGAGCACGGCCTCCACGTTGTCGATGCTCAGCGCCAGCTGCGCCGCCATGTCCCCGTCGTGCTCGGGCTTGCCGTCCGCGTTCATCGCGGTCTGCCCCGAGAGGTACAGGGTCCGGGTCTGGCCGGAGACGACCTCGCCCTGGTTGAAGCCCATGTCGACTGACCAGGTCACCGGGTTGACTGCGGTTCGTTGCGTTGCCATGTCTGGTCTCCATCGGGTGCGTGGGTGTGCGTGTGGGTGTGCGGGCGCTGGGTCGGTTGGCGCCGCCGGTTGTTCTGTTGACGAGCCTCGCAAGGAATCACGACACCCTCTGTCGTGTATTCCGATAAAGTTTTTGCATGCGCGCAGACCGGTTGGTCTCGCTGGTGCTGCTGTTGCGTCAGCGCGGTCGGCTGACTGCGGACACGCTGGCCCGCGAGCTTGAGGTGTCCACCCGTACGGTGCTGCGCGACATCGAGGCGCTGTCGGCTGCCGGGGTGCCGGTCTACGCGGAACGCGGCCGGCACGGTGGTTTCGCGCTGTCCCCCGGATTCCGGACCGAGCTCACCGGCCTGAACCACGAAGAGGCCCTCGCCCTGCTGGCCGCCGGATCGGGGCGCGGCGAGCAGGTGTTCGGCCTGGGCTCGGCGCTCGCTTCGGCGATGCGCAAGGTGGTCGACGCGCTGCCCGAAAGCCACCGGGCCACGGCGAGCGACGCGGCCCAGCGATTTCTCGTGGACCCGGAGGCCGACCTGCTTTCGCGCCGGCTCGTTGCCGAGGAGGTGCCCGGAACCACGATGATCGAGGTCCGGCGCGCGGTGCTCGCCGGACACAAGCTGCGGATCCGGTACGCGGCCACGGGGGAGCCGCCACAGTGGCGCACGGTGGACCCCATCGGGCTGGTCACCGTACGGGACCGGGGCTACTTGCTGGCCACGAAGTCCGGCGAGGACCGCACCTACCGGCTGTCGCGCGTGTTGGCTGCCGAGGAACTCCCCGAAGCGGCACAGCGACCGAACCGGGTCGATCTGGACCGGATCTGGCGGGAACGCTCCGCGCAGTTCCTCTCCGGCGGCGACCATATCGCCGTGCTGGTCCGGGTGAACCCGGCGAGGCGGGAAGACCTGCTGAACACCGCACTGGCGGTCCGCGCGGAAGAGCCCGACGCAGATGCGGACGGCTGGCTGCGTCTGGAGGTGACCTTCCAGGATGCACGACATGCCCAATGGGCCCTGTGGCAGCTCGGCATGGACGGGGAAGCCCTGGCCCCGCAGTCGTTGCGCACGGTGCTGCACGACCGTGCTGCGGCGGTCGCGGCGCGCTATGGGGACTTGCCTCGAGGGGTGGGTGGGGAGTGAGGCGGGATCGGGGTGTGTGTGGGGGGGCTTGTGCTGCGGGTGGGGTGGTGGCTTTGGCAGGGGTTCGGGGGGCGTCCCGGTAGTCCAGTGTTCTTTCGGCGTGGGCCGGTCCCTCAAGGGCGCTCCCTGCGGTCGCGTCGCTTCGCGATGGCCTTCGGCCACCCTTGACCGACCGACCCACGCCGAAAAGCCACAAGACTTCCGGGATCCCCCCGGGGAACGGCCGGGAGGGAGGTGGGGGGAGGAGCGGCCTGGTCTGGATGCGCAGCCCCCTTGGGCCAGAGGGCATCCGGGTACCGCCCCGGCAGGACCGTGACCTCGGCCGGAACGGACGCGCGGGGGCGATCGGAGCATCCAGGGCCGGGCGTCTGGACACCCTTCCCGTGACCGTCGACCGCCACCACGAGCGAGAGGACGACGGGAAGGGCTTCAGGGTCGGTGGGCGCGACAGATCGCTACACACTCCCGCTCGGCTAAGCGACTACCGACCGTCCGTGGCTGATCCAGGGAGGGCTTCTGTCAACTATCGGAGAGGTTGTCGCGGAGGTCCTCGGCGCGGAGGAGGTCGTCGGCCAGGGAGATGCGGTCGGGGGCCGGGAGGGGGATCTCGTCGGCCTCGGACAGGAGGCGGGCGGCTAGAGAGGTGTCGTCCAGGTGGACGGCCATGGCGGCGCGGAGGATCAGGGCTTGGACGCGCGACGGGGGAGGGACGTCGGAGGAAAGGAGGCGGTCGAGGATCTTGGCGGCGGCTGCGTAGTCCTCTTTGGAATCGCCGAGGAGTGAGGCCATGTGGAGGGCCTTGGCCACCGGTTCCTTCGGAACCGGGGAGTGGTGGAGGTCTTCGCTGATCGGTTGGCCGATGCGAATGCTGTTGCCGCCCGGGTCGGCCATGATGAACTGCCGCATCCCGTAGGTGGTGTCCTTCAGCGGACCGATCCGGGGGAGGCCACGAATCGGGATCCTGCCGAGTTCTTGCTTCAGTCCCTTGCGGAACTTCGCGTACAAACCATCGACGTCGTCCGTCGTGATGTAGCACGCGCCGTACGAAGCGGCCGGCTCGAAGCCTTTCAGTGCCGCGAACTGCAACTCGACTTCACCGTGTTGCACGACGGCATAGGCGTACGGACGTTCTTGGTGGAACGTGACCTCGAAACCTAGGGCTTTGTAGAAGTCGACTGTCTCAGGGATGGACCTGCAAGGGAGAATCGCAGCCAGTTTCTCGCTCATCCTCCGACCGTAGGACCAGCATCTCAACTAGTCAAACTTGAGTAGTGGCATCTCTTCGTCCCCTCGGCCACGGACGGCCGGTAGTCGCTTAGCCGAGTGGGAGTGTGTAGCGATCTGTCGCGCCCACCGACCCTGAAGCCCTTCCCGTCGTCCTTGCGCTCGTGGTGGCGGTCGACGGTCACGGGAAGGGTGTCCAGACGCCCGCCCCTGGATGCTCCGATCGCCCCGCGCGTCCGTTCCGGCCGAGGTCACGGTCCTGCCGGGGCCGTGTCCAGATGCCCTCTGGCCCAAGGGGGCTGCGCATCCAGACCAGGCCGCTCCTCCCCCCTCCTCCCTCCCGGCCGTTCCCCGGGGGGATCCCGGAAGTCTTGTGGCTT